>CAZFMY010000093.1:0-25746 GCA_964520345.1 uncultured Gemmatimonadaceae bacterium
GGCATGGGCAAATGCTGCGTCGCCGGCTGCGGCGATATCCAGATCGACTACCGCAAAGACCTCTTCACTGCAAACGGCAAGACCGTAAAAAAGGGCGACTGGATCTCCCTTGATGGATCCTCCGGCGAAGTCATGCTCGGTCAAGTCCCAACCCGGGAAACCAAATTTACCCGTGAGTTCAGCACCCTGATGAAATGGGCCGACCAGGCCCGCAAGCTCAAAGTCCGCACCAATGCAGACACTCCGCACGACTCCGATGTAGCTCGCCGTTTCGGCGCCGAAGGCATCGGGCTCTGCCGCACCGAGCATATGTTCTTCGAAGGCGATCGGATCCTGGCCGTCCGCGAGATGATCCTCGCCGACAACGAGCAAGGACGCAGGAAAGCGCTGGCCAAGCTCAAGCCGATACAGCGCCGCGACTTCGAGGGCATCTTCAAGGAGATGAAAGGCCTACCGGTCACCATCCGCCTCCTCGACCCACCCCTGCACGAATTCGTCCCCCATGAGGCAGCACAGCAGAAAGAAATGGCCAAAGAACTCAAGCTGCCCGTCGCCAAGATCAAGGCCAAAGTCGACTCGTTGCACGAATTTAATCCCATGCTCGGACACCGCGGCTGCCGACTCGGTGTGACCTATCCTGAAATCTATCAGATGCAGGTCGAAGCCATCTTCGAAGCAGCGATCAACGCCGGCAAAAAGCGGATCAAGGCCTTGCCCGAGATCATGATCCCGCTGGTGGGAACCGTCCGTGAACTCGACGATCTGAAGATGATGATCGATCGCGTCGCCAAGGAAATCTCGACTAAAAAGAAAGTTCGTCTCAGTTATCAGGTCGGTACCATGATTGAGATTCCACGCGCCGCCCTCATTGCCGATCAGATAGCACAATCGGCAGAATTTTTCTCCTTTGGAACCAACGATCTGACCCAATTGACCTTTGGCTATAGCAGAGATGACTCGGGAACCTTCCTACCCGAATACGTCGATAAGGGCATCCTTCCCGAAGACCCCTTCCAGAGCCTAGATGCCGAAGGAGTCGGCCAATTGGTCGAGTTGGGAACCCTGAGAGGGCGTTCAACCCGCAAAAATCTCAAAGTAGGCATCTGTGGCGAACACGGCGGCGATCCGGCCTCGGTACATTTCTGTCATAAGGTTGGCCTCGACTACGTCTCCTGTTCCCCCTATCGCGTGCCCATCGCCCGCTTGGCCGCTGCTCAGGCGGCCCTAGAACAGTGAGTGGAAATATGGGGCGGGTTATCGCCATATCCAACCAGAAAGGTGGTGTCGGTAAGACCACCACCGCCGTCAATCTGGCGGCCAGCCTGGCTGTGGCCGAACAAAAGACCCTCCTCATCGATATGGATCCACAGGCCAATGCCACCTCCGGTTGCGGCTTCCAAACTGTCGATGAAGTCGAATCCGCCAATATCTACCACGCATTAATCGGACAAAAAGAGCCGCAAGAGGTCACTCTGCAAACCAAGATTTCCTTCCTCTCGCTGATCCCCTCGCATATCAACCTGACGGGGGCCGAGGTCGAGATGGTCAATATGATCGCTCGCGAGCAAAAGCTGGAGGGAATTCTCGATCAGGTCAAAGATCACTACGCCTATATCATTCTCGACTGCCCGCCTTCTCTGGGGCTGCTGACCATCAATGCCCTGACTGCAGCCGACTCGGTGCTGATTCCGATCCAATGCGAGTACTATGCCCTCGAGGGGCTGGGAAAACTGCTCAATACCGTGCGCCAGATCCAGCGCCATCTCAACCCCAAATTGCAGATCGCCGGCGTCCTGCTCACCATGTACGACGGACGCTTAAACCTCTCCCGCCAGGTGGCTTCAGAGGTCAAATCCTATTTCGGCAACAAAGTCTACAATACCTCGATCAGTCGCAACGTACGCCTGGCCGAAGCCCCTAGCCATGGCCAGCCCATCGTACTCTACGACATTCTGTCGCAGGGATCACAGGACTACATGAGTCTCGCAGGAGAAGTCATCAACCATGGGTAAGAAGCCGGTACTCGGCAAGGGCATCAATGCCCTTATCCCCGAATTCCCCGATTCCAGCGGCCAGAGCGACACCACCCGTCAGATCGTCTACCTCCACGTCGACGAGATTGAGCCCAACCCCTTCCAGGCCCGTACCGAATTCGACGAAGAGCAAATCGAGGAGTTGATGCACTCGATCCAGGAAAAGGGGGTTATCCAACCGATCACCGTTAACCGCATCGGCCAGGGCTACCAACTCATCGCCGGAGAACGCCGTTGGCGGGCCACCAAAAAAGCGGGTATTCAGGAAATACCGGCCATAGTCCACGAAATTGAGTCTCAACAGGACTTGATGGAGTTGTCGCTCATCGAGAATATCCAGCGCGAAAACCTGACTCCAATTGAAGAGGCCGAAGGCTACCGTGCGCTGACCGACAAGTGTTTTCTGACCCAGGAGGAAGTCGCGCGCAAAGTGGGTAAAAACCGCTCTACAGTAGCCAACCTTCTCCGCCTGCTCCAATTGCCGCACGAAATTCAGGATTTCTTGCGCCGCGATCAGTTGCAAATGGGTCATGCCCGTGCACTCCTCGGTCTCGACGACGACGACGATAAACTCGAGTTGGGACGTCGTGCCGTCGAAGAAAAAATGGTCGTTCGCGAAGTCGAAAAAGCAGTCGCCAACCAACGTACAGGCCGCAGCAAAAAGCAGAAACCGGCCAAAGCCGCCGATGTCGATCCTCATATACGCGATTTCGAAGAGCGGCTCCAACACCGTTTCGGTACCGCTGTCAATATTCGTCGCGCCACCAAAAAAGGACGGATCGAGGTCGAATTCTACGACGACTCAGATCTTGAGCGCATTCTCGAATTGCTGCTTACAGACGGCGAATGACCCGCTGTATCCCTCTCGTTGTTCTCCTCTTAGCTCTTCCCGGCTGCAGCCTAGTCCACGACGACCTACCCAACGAGCCCCCCACAGTAGAGGTTTCGCGAACTATCTGCCAAGCTCCGGGCAAGACCTCTCCGGATACTCTGATCAGCGGCTCGGACGAAATTTGCCAGGTGCGGCGCCGCGGCGAGGTATATTTCGAAATCCGCGGCACCGATGAGGACGATGATCCGTTGGTCTACCACTGGAATGCGTTCTCGGCAGGTAGCTTCCGCGATACTCTGGCGAGAGCGGAAAACACCTGGTTCGCACCCGAGAACATTCTCGGTAAAAGAGAGCGATTCCCAATCCAGGTCACCGTCGTCGACCGCAACTGCAGTGCCGTGCCCGACCCGGACGACCACCAGCGCTGCATCGATAGTGCAGAGGGTTTCGTCGAGAACTTCCTCATCGAAGTCGTCCAACTCCCGCCGACCATGTCAGCCATCGCCGATACCATCATCGGATTCCACGAGCCCCTGATCACGATTGAAGCCTTCGGCACAGACCCCGACGAAGACCCGCTCGAATACCGCTGGGAACAAGTGGCAGGCGAAAATACCCTGCAGATCTCAGAACAATCCATCCTCGAACCAGAAACCAACCAGCAAATCGGCTCGCGCAGTAGCTTCATCGCCTTCTTCCCGGACAACTATCGCCTCCGCGTCTCAGTCAGCGACGGCGTAGAAACCGTTGAACGCGAAATCGGGGTTGATATCCAGGTCGAGTCTCCCCCGCCCGAAAGCGAAATGGTACGCCTGACCCTGCCGGACACCGGCCAGGAATACGAGATCGACACCTATGAATATCCCAATACCCGCGGCGAGTTGCCGCAAGAAGCCACGTTCCTCGGGGCCGCAAGCCTCTGCGCGGCCCAGGGCAAACGACTCTGCAGCCCAGCCGAGTGGCAAGCGGCCTGTCAAGGAGAGGAATTGACGTTTTCGTCAACCGACGACCCCCAGACCTACGAGGGTCTGGACCATTTCGGAATCCGTTTCTGCAATACACCTGGATCGGTCTTTGCCCATAGCACTAACGAAGTTCGCGAAAAAAATTCCCCGTCCGGATCTTTTCCCAACTGCGGCAGCACAACCGGCGTTTTCGATCTGACAGGCAATATGAACGAGTGGGTCGCCGCTCTGAATGACTCCAGCGCACTGGAAGTATTCGTCATGAGAAGCAATGTGATTTTTGAAGGCACTTGTACTTTCTTTCGACTGTCCGGAACGCTGCCCATCGAAGGTCAGGACATTTACGATCCAGCAGTCCTCCAGCAACAGATAGAAAATCTCGACGAAATCCTCGCAAACAACTTCCATGAAGAATTGGTCGGCTTCCGCTGTTGCCGTTGATGATCCCTGGGATCAGGTCAGGACTTGATGGGGGATTTTTCTCGAGACCGGCTTTTCGGCCCGGTGCTGCATCTGGGTGATTTTTTCTTTCAGCCGCTCGCCTCGTATTTGTGCCTGGCGGCACTGCGAACCGACCTGATCTACGGCACGACGCATTACCATCCGCTGACTTTCCAGCGCTTCGGCCTGAGCAACCAGACGCTCTACTTCTCTTTCCCGGCCTTTTAGATCGTCCAAAAGGTGGCGAGTCTGGAACGCAATCAAATACTTCACCCCGAGCGGCACGGACAGGCAAAAAGCCGAGATCAGGATGAAACTCACTTCACTCATCTATACAATGCTCCTGGACCAATAAAGGGGTCATCTCCCTCAAGCAACCGCTATGCCATCTTCTTTAAATCGCCATATTTCTATATTGTGAATGATCTAAAACAAGAGCCGATTCAAACAATCTCAAAAGCATAAATGATGTAAAAACAAAAGGTTATGATTTTCACCGCAACCCTTATAACTCATTGAAAATCAACTACTTAAAAAAACAATCTGGGCTAATTTTGGGCGTTTTGCATTCCCAACCAAAGTCACTGCCGAGCAAATTCTTCCCAGCGCGACCCAATGCTTCCCGCTCATGAACCAGCAAGAGTCACGAAGCCCATAGCGAGTCACGAGGGTTGGCTCCCAGGCATCACTTATGGACCTGATTGCGAGCGTTCTCGAATTTCATTTATCTCATTTGCAACAGCCCCAGCGCAACCAATTCTCAAGATCTCATTCTTATCGAGATCGGTCCGTTGTAAACACCCCTTGCACCAATAGGTATCTGAAAAGCAGATGCGTATTGATCGGTCAAACCACTGCTTAGAATTGACTTTGTGACTTTGCAATTTTTTATTTTACAATATCTTATATAGTAAAAGATATAACAGCGCTAACATCGAGAAGCCTTCACTCCAATAGCCTGAGCCCTTATTATGGAACAGCAACAAATCCGCCATCTGCTCGAACAAGTCGCTTCGGGTACTCTCGCTCCCGAAAAGGCCCTGGACCAACTCCGCGATCTGCCCTTTGAGAATCTGGGCTTTGCCCATGTCGATCACCACCGCGCGCTGCGCACCGGTTTTCCCGAAGTCATCTTCGGCCAGGGCAAAACCTGTGAACAAGTCCTTTCTATCGCCGAACGCATCGCCGAACGGGGATCTCCGGTCCTAGCTACCCGCCTTGAAGCCTCTACCGCCCAGGCTTTAGTCGAGCGTTTTGACCAGGCCCAACACGACCCCCTCGCCCGCACCGTACTCGTATCCACCGCAGACGCACCAGCGGCGGCAGAAGGCCTGGTTGCGGTGGTCTCTGCCGGCACCTCCGACCTGCCCGTCGCTCGCGAGGCGGTCGTCACCGCCCGCGCCATGGGCGCCCGGGTCGAAGAAATCTACGATGTTGGAGTCGCCGGATTGCATCGGCTCCTGGCGTATCGCGAAAAATTGCACCAGGCCCAATCGATCGTGGTCGTCGCAGGGATGGAGGGCGCTTTGGCCAGTGTGGTTGGTGGTCTGGTCGATATACCGGTCGTCGCGGTACCAACCAGTATCGGCTATGGAGCTAGTTTCCAAGGGCTGGCAGCACTGCTGGCGATGCTCAACTCCTGCGCATCCGGCGTGGTCGTTGTCAATATCGACAACGGTTTCGGTGCGGGTTACGCCGCTGCACTGATCAACCGCCGTACCAGCGATGAATCCTGATGCGACCCACATCGCCATACTGGCCGGTGGTCAAAGTCGGCGCATGGGACGCGATAAAGCCCTGCTGCACTTAGAAGGTCAGACGCTGATCGAGCGCGTCATCGCCGCGGTTCGCCCTCTCGCTCGATCAACCTTTATCGTCGGCGATCCTGCCACCTATGCCCATCTCGATCTGGCCATTTATCCCGACCAGCACCCCGCCATCGGGCCGATCGGCGGCCTCTATACCGCCCTTAGCCTGGACTTAGGCCCCATACTTCTCCTGGCCTGCGACCTGCCCTTTCTCACCCCGGACTTCCTGCGTTTCCTAGTTCGAAAACGGGGACCATACCAGGTTGTGGTGCCTCGCACCAATAACGGTTTGCAACCGCTCTGTGCCCTCTACGAGCCTTGCTGTCTCGCAACCATAGAGAGCGCCATCCAGTTCGGCCAGTTGAGTATGCGTGCCCTCCTCGGCCAGTTGAATCTGCACGAAGTCCCTAGCGAGGATTGGCAACCCTACGACGAACGCGGCCTGCTCTTTGCCAACCTCAATACCCCTGAGGAATATCAACAAGCAGCTAATATAGTTCGTGGGGAGATCTTGTAGAGAAAGAGCGAAGACGGTGCGTTCGGGAGATCTGGCGATTTATGGCGGCAATAAAGGATTTACAGCATACAGGCGGTTTTAAAAACCCGCATCTACCACACTCAGTGCCAGAAGCAACGGCAGGTAAAGCACCGACACTTTGAGTACCCTTCTAGCACTGGGTATCGAACGCGATAAACTGAGTTCCAAGCCCGAGGCTAGAAATAATACTCCCAAAACTACGGCACCAACCAGATAGAGCGATCCAGTCAATTCCATAAACGTGGGCAGGACTGAAAAAATAATCAGCAGCACCGAAAAACCCACGATCTGCCAACAGGTGCTCTTGCCGTCTGGTTCGATCACCGGCAGCATCTTGAGGCCGCCGCGGCGGTAATCGTCGCGGCACATCCAAGCAATGGCATAGAAATGGGGATGTTGCCAGGCGAAGAGAATCAGAAAAAGCACGATTGCCCCCGGATCAATCGAACCCGTCGCCGCAGTCCACCCCCCGACCGGGGGAAGGGCACCCGGCACCGCACCCAGCGAAGTATTGAGCCAGTTATAGCGCTTCATCGGCGTGTAGACCACCACATAGAGGAACGCCGAAAGCAAAGCCAGGAAAGCGGTCAACAAACCCACGGTGAAAAGCAGAAAGAAAACCCCACCCAAAACCAACGCAAACCCCAGGCACATCGCCACGCCGGGTTTGACCCGCCCAGTGGGCAGTGGGCGGTTACGGGTGCGCTCCATCAGGCGATCGACATCGCGCTCCAGGTACTGGTTGAGCACCGCCGAACCACAGGAAACCAGTGCCGTGCCGATCAGCGTGCTGCAGAAAAGCCAAGGCGCGTGTATGCCCTGCCCCCCCATAAAAAAACCCAGGGCAGCCGTAACCAGCACCAGAAAGGCGATCCGGGGCTTGGTCATCTCCCAATAGTCGTGCCAGGTTGCAGTCGTTGGTCTATCCGGTCCCATTGTAAAAAATATAAACTGTGATCAACAAACGGACAATACGAGTTGCGGGTTGACTCTATTTTACCCACCACCTATTGTACTTCACACCATGACTAAAGATCCCGAAAAACGCATCGCCGCACTCTCTAACGAAATCGAGGAACACCTCCACCACTACCACGTCCTCGCCGCCCCAACTATATCCGACCGGGAATTCGACCGCCTCTTAGAAGAGCTTCAAGGACTAGAAAAAGCCCATCCCCAATTTGTGCGCCCTGCCTCCCCCACTCAGCGCGTCGGCGGGGCCCCGACTACTTCGTTTCCAACCGTCCACCATGCCAGACCGATGCTCAGCCTCGACAATAGCTACTCGCGCGAGGACCTGGAGGATTTCGACCGGCGAGTGCGTCAAGGACTACCCGACGAAGAGTTCGAATACGTCTTCGAGCTTAAAATCGACGGCGTAGCCTTGAGCCTGACGTACGAAAACAGCCTGCTGGTCCGCGCCGTCACCCGCGGCGATGGCATTCAGGGCGACGAGATCACCGCCAACGCCCGTACCATTCCCACAATTCCCCTCAGGTTGCGCCAGCCCGGGATCAACTGCGAAATACGCGGCGAGGTCTATATGGAAAGCGGCGATTTCGCCCGACTCAACGCCCAGCGCAAAAACGAAGGCGAACCACTCTTTGCAAATCCGCGCAATTCCACCGCCGGATCGCTCAAACTCCTAAATCCCCAATTGGTCGCCGAACGCAACCTGCGCTTCTTCGCCTATTGGATGCACCGCGATAACCGGGACCAAACCAGACATTCAGAGAACCTCGAAACCTTGCGCAAATGGGGCCTGGTCGTAAACTCGTCTACCGAGAAATGCACCTCGCTCGCGTCAATCTTCACCCTCTATGAACACTACCTAGCTGCCCGTGACGAGTTGCCCTACGAGATAGACGGTGTCGTCATCAAGGTCGATCGCCATGACCAGCAAGAGCGGTTGGGTACCACCGCTAAGAGCCCCCGCTCTGCGATGGCCTATAAATTCCCCGCCTACCAGGCCCGCACCAAACTCCTCGATATACAATTACAAGTCGGTCGCACCGGCGCGATTACCCCAGTCGCCATTCTCGAACCCGTGCCCTTAGCTGGCTCGACCATTTCGCGTGCCAGCCTCCACAACGAGGACGAGATCCACCGCAAGGATATCCGAATCAGCGATACTGTACTTATAGAAAAGGGAGGCGACGTGATCCCCAAAGTAATCGCGGTGGATCCCAAATTGCGCGCTGCCGATGCAGTGCAATATCAATTTCCGGAGCACTGTCCCTCTTGTAGCGGTCCACTCACCCGCGACGACGACGAAGTGAGAATCCGCTGCGATAATCCCGCCTGCCCGGCCCAACTCCGCCGTCGCCTCGAACACTTCTCCTCGCGCAACGCCATGGATATCGAAGGACTGGGGCCGGCAGTAGTCGAACAATTGGTAGCAGAGGGGTTGGTCCGCGATCTGGGCGATCTATATCACTTGGAATTATCCGAGCTAAGCAACCTCGAGCGCATGGGCGAGAAATCGGCCGAAAACCTCCTCACCGGCCTCGCCCGCAGCAAGGAACGCCCCTTCGACCGGGTGCTTTTCGCGCTGGGTATCCGCCACGTCGGCGCAACAGTCGCCCGCACCCTGGCCCGAGCATTTGGCAGTCTATCAGCTCTGCAAAAAGCCGATCTCGAAACATTGGAGGCAACTCCCGAAATCGGACCAACCATCGCCCACAGCCTCCACACCGGCCTTGCCGCTCCCGAACTCGAACCAGTATTAGCCAAGCTTATCCAGGCCGGATTGCTCTTTGAAATGACCGATGCAGAGCAACCAGCAACAACATCTTATTTCAGCGGTAAATCCGTAGTCATAACCGGCACCTTAACCAACTATAGCCGCGACGAGGTTTCAGCGCTAATCGAACGACTGGGAGGAAAAACGGTTTCCAGCGTAAGCGCTAAGACCGATCTACTGGTCGCGGGTGCAAAAGCGGGATCGAAGTTGAACAAAGCACAAAACCTGGGCGTCGAAGTACTCGATGAAGCCGATCTGATCTCGCAGTTGCGGGAATCGGGGATCGTCTAACGCGTCTCCCCAATCTGTTTCTCCAACTCTTTCTTGCCATCCTCTATCAGTTCGGCACCTTTCTCCAACGCCACCTTACCCAGTTTCGTCGCCTGCTGCTTAACTACTTCGGCCTGGGCCCGCCAGTCGGCCGAAGCCTCCCGGTGGGTGTAGTACAGACCTACCAGCAACGCGATCGCACAGAGTAGCGCGAACTTGAGCAATTTGCGCAACAAAGTACCGAGCAAGAGCAAAGCCAGCAAAACCAACAACACCGCGAGAAGCGGGTTCGCCTCGAGATAGAAGACGATCACTTCGATCGAGAAACCATCAAGCATAATCGCCAACTCCGTTCAATCTACAGGTGATATCGAAGATGGACTGGACGCCGAAGAGAATATTATCAACCGATACTCGCTCATCGTGACCATGACAAAGATCGAAAAAATCCAGCCCCTCCTCGTAGCGCATTGGCACAAACCCGTATATGCTCATATCGCAATCGACGAGAAAGCGCGCATCCGTACCCCCGGTCTGCATATAGGGAACCGCCGCACCCTGCGAATCGAAACGCTGCACCGATTCGGCGATTGCATCAAAAAGCGGGGTCTGGTGATCGAATTCCACTCCTGGACGAAAAATCCCCATACGGTAGTCGACCCCCGAACCGGCCAGGGCCTCAACCTGGGCGACAAAACTTTCTCTATCCGCTCCGGGCAACGGTCGGCCACTCAATTGCGCCACCGCCTCCGAGGGGATCACATTGCGTTTGAGTCCGGCTTCGAGCACTGTCGGGGCACAGGTATTGCGCACCATCGCATCGAAGATCCGCCGGGTCGGTTCGTTGACCGGGAGCCGCGAAAGCGCTTCTTCCTGGAGCGCTGGATCGAGTATCGCCCGCAAGTCGGCAGCCACATCCGATCGATCCTGTGCCTCAGCTGCAGCAGCGAAGAAAGCTCTCACACTAGCCGGCGGTTGATGCGGCATTTTCAGTTCCGCCATCCTCGCCAACGTCTGCGCCAGATGAAAAACCGCATTGTCCCCGTGCGGCACCGAAGAATGGCCCGGTTCTCCTCGCGCTACCAGATCCAATTCCGCCCCTCCTTTCTCCCCCACCTGCACCGTATAGAGCGGCTTGCCGTCAACCACTAAGGCGAATCCCCCACCCTCATTCAGTCCGTATTCTGCATCCCACAGATCCGGCCGTTCCCGCACCAACCATTCCATCCCATAACGCCCCCCGCGCTCTTCGTCTGCCGTCGCCACCAAGACCAGATCCCGCTTTAAAGGCAACCCCAATCGATGGCACATCAGCACTACCTGCAACTGCACCGCCCCCGTCAGTTTCGAATCTATCGCCCCACGACCGTAGACGAAACCATCGTGCAACTCCGCAGCAAAAGGCGGATAACTCCACCGCTCTTCCTCTACCGGAACCACGTCCAGATGCGAGAGCAGCAAGAGCGGTCTCTCGCTCCCATCCCCTTTGAGTCTCAACGCCAGATTCGCCCGTTGCACACCCGAATAGATCACCTCCGGTTCCAACCCTTCATCCCGCAGCTGCTGTGCCAACCACTCCACCAGTTCCTTCTCATCGCCCGGTGGATTGACTGTCTCAAACCGAATCATTGCCCTGAGTCGTTCAACGGTTTCTCTACCCTCTTTTTCCCAGTCGATAGCCATCACAAGTCCATTCCTATTAGCGATATCTCCTAAACAACCGCACCACCTGCCACCACCATCTCATCGATTTCGTTTTTTAGTACCCCACCTTCGCCATCAAGCCAACGACTCAAACTCCCATTGCTCCAAGGGAACCATCTCCTCTACCGGTAAGTCCAACCCGATTCCCAAACCAGGAACCTGCAACGAACGCAGATCGATCTCTCCACTTCGGATATCCAGCGCCGCCAGTCCATCCATTTGTGCATACAGACTGCCATGCTCCTGCAAACACCTTTTGCACTCAGCCGCAGACAAATGATCCAGCCCCCGCACATAGTGATGGCCATTGCGTTCGACATGACCAATCCCCAACGCCGCGACATGCGTTAAATCTTGATGGAGCGGCACCACCGGCAAATTCATCAAATCTTCAGCCGAGAGAAAAGACCCCGAACGACGCTGAGCCAAAGCCAAATTGGCCAGGGCCTTAACCAATCCTTTACACGCCTTCGATGAAACGCCCTGATATCCCAAGTCCAGGGCCCGCCGAAATGTATCCAGTGCTTCATCGGACTCGTCGATCAAAACCGGGCGCCGGGCGCCGACCGCACGGATGCCGTCCTCGAGAGCAGGGTCGAGTGCAATGCTCCGCTCCAGAGGTTGCTCTATATAGAGGATACTCTCGTAGAAACGCGGCAGTCCGGTTTCGACACCAACAACCAACTCAATGAAATTTTCCATATCGCGATACTGCTCGTTGCCATCGAGCGTAATACGGTACTCCGCATCACGCCGGTCCAACAACGCCGCAATTGCGGTTAAACGCTCCAGGTCGCCCACTAGATCGCCATCGACCTTGACTTTGAAATGACTCAACCCCTGACGCTCAATATATTCCTCCAACGACTGGGGCAATCCATCATCCAGACGCTCCTCAGATCGAATCTCGTCCGTGGCGATCGGATCGGCCAGGCCAACCGTGTGGCGTACGTGCACCCGGGGAAGCGGCACAGACCCCAATACTTCGGCGGGATCAACACCTCGGAGTTCGGCGTGGATCGCCCCCAGATCCAATCCCAGCGAGTTGCTCTTGATCAACTCGAAGTAGGTCGCCCCTATACCCCGTCCCAAGGCATCGATTAAGGCCCGCTCCATCAGCGTGCTGCCATGAGCGGAAGTCAAACGATTGAGTCCCCGACCATCGCCGGCAGCCAACGTTTCGGCATAACCCGCTTGCCAGATCTCAAAAAATGAATCAGGAGCACGCCCCGCATCCATATAAGCGGCACGAGCGGCACGAGCGGCAAAGAGCAGATCGTCGACGTTATCGGCATAATCCTTCGCCGGATCTTTGTCGAACCACTTCGGGGGCAGGATATCAGCTGCGACTCCTGCTACCTCAGTGCCATCCCCGAGTTGGCAGCGAGCGACCACATGCAGGATCGGCACCGAAGTAAGTACAGCCACCCCGTATTTGAAAGGCATCCGCGTGCGTACATTGCGCATATAGAACTGTGCATCCACAAGACCAATCGAAACTGCGCTCATACACTTTCCTCCGCTTGCGGCAACCATGACTCGAGCGGCTCCATCGCTGTTCGATCAACCAACTCATCGATCCCGAGCCCGACCGTCTGCAACGATTCGACCTGGATCCGTCCATCGCGAATATCGAGAAACCCACTGGCACCCTCAGCCCTATAGAGATCGCCATGCCGCTCAAGACACCGCCCCCGCTCACTTGCCGATAAATGGTCCAAACCTCGAACGTAGTGATGCCCATTGCGCTCGAGGTGATCGATACCCAATGCCGCGACGTGCACCAGATCCTGCTGCAGCGACACAACCGGCACCGTGGTCAGATCTTCCGCAGAGAGGAAACAGGAGCGACCCGATTCATTGAGCTTTTGCACCAGGGCAAAATTGGCCAGTGCCTTGATCAAGCCCTTGCAGGACTTAGAAGAGACTCCGCTATAACCCAGTTCCACCGCCCGACGAAAGGTATCCAAGGCCTCGTCCGCTTCGTCGATTAACATCGGCCGCTTAGCCGCTAGAGCTCGGATATCGCCCTCCAGTCCAGGATCCAGCGATATCTCCCGATCCAGCGGTTGCTCGATGTAGAGCACGCTCTTGTAAAAATCCGGCAAACTTTCCTCTAAGCGCTCCAGCAAAATCAGCAAATCGCCCGCATCCTGATACTGTTCGTTACCATCGAGTGTGATGCCATACTCCTGCCCGCGTGGAGCTAGCACCTCGGCTATCTGCTGCAACCGATCGAGATCGGCCTCGGGATCGCCACCGATCTTTATTTTGCAATACCGCACGCCCTGAAGGTCGATATATTCTTCCAGTGATTGTGGCAACCCATCATCTAAGCGATCCTCGGCCACGATATCGGCCGTGCGGATCGGATCGACCAGGCCAACGGTATGACGAATATGCAACGAGCGCAGCGGCGCAGGCGGCAAAAGATCCGCCAATTTGAGATCTGCCAGTTCCGCGTGAATTCGCCCCAAGGCCAAACCCAGCATATCGCCCTGCAAGATCGCAAAATAAGAGTGCCCTGAAGCCACGCCCAAACCATCTATGAGCGCCCGCTCCATCAAGGCCGAACCATTGGATGCCAGCAGAGAATTTATACCCTGCTCTATCCCCCATACTCGACCCGCTTCATAGCCGGCATCCCAGATCGAAAATGCCGAAGCGCCACGGCGCCCGGCCTCCTGATAAGCCGCCGCCGCAATCCGTGCCCCCTCGGCCAAATCCCTTAAACCCTGCCCAACCGATTTGCCCTGATCTTTGTCAAACCATCGGGGAGCGAGCATATCCGCCGCCCAACCCCGACCTCGACGCCCATCCGCCAGTTCTACGACCATCTCCACATGCAGCGCAGCCTGAGAATCGATGATCACGTTTCCGAACTTGAACGGCATCCGCATCGGCATTTCGCGCACGTAAAATTCAATATCTTTGACACTAAGTTTCATGGCCAAAGTCTACTATATAGCCCCAACCCTAGCAAGCAAAAGAAGACCCCGGGGAAACCCCCGGGGTCTATGGATCGTGCAGCACTAACAAACTCAGTCTTCCGCCAATACCCGCCGCGCCTTTTCAATTTGTTCATCCACTGCCTGCGGCCCGGTACCCCCCGCGATATTGCGCAATTCCAAGCTATGACGCAGATCGAGCAATTCCAGCGCGTCCGCGGAGAAATGGGCACTGTGAGCCCGCAGATCTTCGAGCTCGAGATCGGTCAGAGCACGACCTTGCTCCAGCACCGCCCGCACCAGATTGCCAATGATGCGGTGGGCGTCGCGAAAAGGCATCCCCTGACGCACCAGATAATCGGCCAAGTCCGTGGCCAGAGCCAGCGAATCGACCGCCGACTCCATCCGCTCGGCGCGCACCTCCATGCCCTGCCACGCACCACTAAAAACCTCCAGACAGATATCTACCGTCTCCAGGGCGTCGAAGAATGGCTCCTTGTCCTCTTGCATGTCCTTGGCATAAGTCAGCGGCAGCCCCTTCATCGTCGTTAGCAGCGAAACCAGACTACCATAGACACGGCCGGTCTTGCCACGCACCAACTCGAGTGAATCCGGATTTTTCTTCTGCGGCATCATACTAGATCCGGTAGCGAAATGGTCGCTGAGCTCGATAAAACCGAACTCGGCCGACGACCAGACGATCAAATCTTCGCAGAAACGACTCAGATGCATCATCAAAATCGAGAGCGCCGCCAATGTTTCGAGCAGAAAATCTCGATCGCTTACCGCGTCTATACTATTGGGACTGACCTGAGAAAAACCCAACTCGGAAGCCAAAAACTCACGATCGATCGCAAAAGTACTCCCGGCCAAAGCCCCCGAACCCAGAGGCAGAAAATCGGCCCGTTGCCAAGCGTCACCCAGTCGCCCCCAGTCGCGATCGAGCATCCAAAAGAGCGAGAGCGCGTAGTGGGAGAAAAGAACGGGCTGGGCCTGTTGTAAGTGAGTATATCCTGGCAATACCACTTCGCGGTATTGCTCGGCGGAAGCGAGGAGTACGCCCTGTAAATCGCGAACCCGGCCTTTAAGTGCGAGAATAGCAGAACGCAGATAGAGACGTTCATCAACACAGACCTGGTCGTTGCGACTGCGGCCGCTGTGCAATTTACCCCCGACCGGTCCGACCAACTCGGTCAGCCGCTTCTCCACCGCCATGTGAATATCTTCGAGCGACGCGGGTAGCGCGCACTCAGGTTTGGAGAACTCTTGCCGCACCAGCTCGAGTCCTTCCTCGATCTGCGCCAATTCCCCCGCGTCGAATATCCCGGCTCGCTCAAGGGCTCGGGCGTACGCAATACTACCGGCCAAATCCACTTCCAGGAGCTTGCGGTCAAAACCGATAGAGGCATTGAAACGCTCCATCAACGCATCGGGCCCATCCTGAAAACGACCGCCCCAGGGGGTTTCCACTATCGCCATCAGAGTCCCTGGCGCAAAATCTCGTCGAAAACGTCTACCACCTCGTCGATTCGGTCCTTCTCGACAACCAGCGGCGGGAGAAAACGCACCACGTCGGGTCCAGCGGTAGCCACCAGAATATCGCGCTGGCGAAAGGCGGCCAGATAGTCGGCCGCCGGCCGCTCGGTTACAGCGCCGACGATCAGCCCCTTCCCCCGGACCCCTGAGATATGTTCGGGCCAACGCTCCTGCAATTTTTCCAAGCGCCGAATCAGATATTCCCCCTTCTCGCGAACTCCATCAATAAAACCCTCATCACTAAGCTTGGCGAAAACCGCTACCGCCGCAGCACAAGCCACCGGATTGGCGCCAAAGGTCGCGGCGTGATCTCCGGCCTGTATAGCATCGGCCACTTTC
This sequence comes from uncultured Gemmatimonadaceae bacterium, assembly GCA_964520345.1. Lineage (GTDB taxonomy): Bacteria > Latescibacterota > UBA2968 > UBA8231 > UBA8231. The sequence continues at coordinate 16,158 of CAZFMY010000093.1, forward strand.
TGCCGCAACAACGCAACGCCGATCGGCAATCCTCCGCCCAGAGCCTTGGCCAGCGTCATAATATCGGGCTCGATCCCGTACTGCTGGTGGGCCCAGAGCGAACCCAGACGCCCGCATCCGACCTGAATCTCGTCGAAAACCAGCAGCAGATCGCGCTCGTCGCAAAGACTGCGAAGCCCCTCGAGAAAATCCGGCGTGGCAGCATGGATTCCGCCCTCGGCCTGCAGCGGCTCGACCAGTATCGCGCAAGTCTCGTCACTAACCAATTTTTCCACCGACTCTAGATCGTTGAAATCGGCAAAGTCGATACCGGGCAGTAAGGGTTCGAACCCCTGGTGATACTTGGGCTGACCCGTCGTCGAGATCGATCCGTAGGTACGGCCATGGAAGGAATTATTGAAGGCGATAAGGCGGTTTTTAGGCTTGTCGTGGGTCGTATTGCCCCACTTGCGACAAAATTTGAGTGTAGCCTCCCATGCTTCGGTGCCACTGTTGCAAAAAAAGACTCTGTCGGCGAACGAATTCTCGACCAGCATTTGGGCCAATTGAACCGAGGGAATGGTGTGATAAAGGTTGGAAACGTGCATCAGTTTCCCGCTCTGTTCCTCAATGGCCTTGAGCACCTCGTAGTCGCCGTAGCCCAGAGCATTGACCGCCAGGCCGCTGACGAAATCGAGATAGCGGTTGCCATCGGTGTCGAAAAGGTAAACTCCGTTGCCCCGTTCTAAAACGAACTCGGGGCGACCATAGGTCTGCAGAATATATTGGCTCTCGCCTTTGATAATATCTTCGGTTTTCATGCTTGCCTCCGTCCTACTAGATAATCTGGGTACCAATGCCCTCATGGGTCAAAAATTCGAGTAACATCGCATGCGGTACGCGTCCGTCAATGATATGAGTCTTACTCACTCCGGATTTAACTGATTTCATACTGGCCTCTATCTTGGGTATCATCCCCCCATTGATCACACCCTCTTCAATCAGCTCGCCCGCCTCCGCGACACGCAGCGTAGAAATCAGCGATGCATCGTCGGCAGGATCGTGCATAATGCCCTGTACATCGGTCAAGAAGACCAGTTTCTCAGCGTGCAGAGCAGCCGCGATCTCACCCGCAGCCGTATCGGCGTTGACGTTGTAATTTTCACCCGCTGGACCACCCCCGATCGGTGCGACAACCGGTATCATACCCTGGCCGATCAATTCCAAAAGGGGTGCGACATCAACCCGGTCGACATCACCGACAAAACCGATATCCACCGGCCCATTCTCAGTCTGAGCAAGGTGCTTGCGCACCTGCAACACCCCAGCGTCTTTAGCCGATACTCCCACCGCCTGTCCCCCCAACCCATTGATCGACTGAACGATTTGGGAATTGATCTCACCGCAGAGCACTTCAGCAACGACTTTCATCGTCGCCTCATCCGTCACCCGCAACCCGTTCACGCGCCGGGTCTCGACACCCTGCTCCTGCAGGCGCTGATTGATTGCCGGGCCACCGCCATGCACGATGACCGGGTTGATGCCGACGCTCTGCATAAAGACGATATCCATAGGCACACTGTCCTCATCACCCTCATCGACCATAGTGCTTCCGCCGTACTTGACCACCACGATTTTGCCGCGGAAGGTCTGGATATAGGGCAAAGCCTCAATCAGCGTCGCTGCTTTGTCGATCTGAGTCTGCAACCCACTCATGGTCTGACCTCTTCAATCATCCTCATCGCACACCGTAGAAATCTTATCGACAATCTTCGCTGCCTCCTGGTCGGAACGGGCAGCGATAAAAATCGTGTTCTCTCCGGCAATGGTCCCCGCAACCTCGGACCATCCGATACGGTCGATAGCCTCGCAGACGCTCTGGGCATGACCAGACATCGTTCGCACGACCACCAGGTTGGCCGCCTGCTCAGCATGGACTAAGAAATCCTGCAATTCTCTCTCGAGTATATGCCGATCGTGCAGCGTAGCACCAGAATCGGGCAGGGTATATTTAAAACCCCCATCAGCCTGCGGCACTCGCACCACACCCAACTCGCGCAAATCCTTCGAAAGCGTCGACTGGCTGACCCGAACGCCCTGTTGTTCGAGGACCTCAGCCAATTTCTCATGCGTATCAACTAGCTCTTCGTAGAGCAGTTCGCGAATCCTGGTCTGTCGCGCCTGCTTGTTGCGCATAGCTCTATCATTCAATAATTATTAATTATGTGCAATAAAAATTATAATCTAGGGGAAAAGAGATTGAGTGTCAAGCAAGGGAGAACCTCCGATCTAAACCGGTTCTTCGGCCTCGACCGCGTCTACCGCCACCTTCGCTTGGTCCGGAGCTATCAATTCTTGCAGGCGCTGCTTGAGTTCCCTGGGATCCAAACCCCGCACCAAAACCCCACCAATCGCCAGCGAAATGGTACTGCTTTCTTCGGAGATGACGATAGTCACCGCATCCGATTCCTGAGAAATCCCCAACGCTGCGCGGTGGCGAGTCCCCAATCGCTGGTCCTCGACGTCTTCCGCCAGAGGCAAAGTACAACGCGCCGCCACCAGACGCTCACCCTGAATGATCACCGCCTGATCGTGTAGCGGAGTCCGGGGGTTGAAGATCGTGGTCAGCAAATCGTCCGACACCGTAGAGTCCAGCCGTACGCCCGTCTCTATGATCGTTCCCAACTGGGCCTGGCGCATCAGTACTATCAGCGCCCCATAGCCCAGACCAGCTAGCCGCTCGACTCCGTTGACGACTTCATCGATAACCCGCGAGGGCTCGACCTTGTAAAACCAACGCAAGATCCGACTCTGCCCCAACCCCTGGAGAATGAGCCGCAACTCAGGCTGGAAGAGTATAACCAGCAAAATCAATAAAATCGAGCGCACCTGTTCCAGAAGCCAGGCCAGAGCATCCATTTTGAGCCAGGGTGCTGCCATGGCCACTGTGACCATCAACAAAAGCCCGACCAGCATCTGGGCAGCCCGGGTGCCCTTGATAAGAAAGAGCAAGCGGTTGAAAATAAAAGCCACCAATAGAATATCTACCAACGAGGCGAGCGAAAACGGTAGAAATCCGAAAAGGTGGAAGAGGACCAATTGACCTTCTAGCACCGCGCACCGACCTCCCCCCGCACCGCTTCGACCAGGCGGACGGCCCGCAGCGTCTCTGCCACATCGTGAACTCGCAACACCTGAGCATCCATATCCCCGACCGCGAGCACCGCCGCGGCCAAACTGCCCTCCAGACTCTCCTCAACCGAGAGACCAAGGGTCCTCCAGATAAAGGATTTGCGCGAAATTCCAACGACCAGCGGACAGCCCAGCCCAGAGAACCGATCCAGCTGGCCCAACAAAGCCAGACTGCCCTCCCGCGACTTGCCGAATCCCAAGCCCGGATCGACCGCCACATGCTCAATACCCCTTGACCGAGCTACGCGGACCTGCTCTTCTAGAAAGCCATATACTTCGCCCAATAAATCGTCGTAATGGGTATCTTGCTGCATCGTAGCAGCCGTACCGCGACGATGCATGAGCACTACGGGCACCCTCATCTCGGCAGCGACCTCGGCCATAGCGGGATCCTGGCGCAAGGCGCTGATATCGTTGATCATATCCGCCCCGGCCAGGAGCGCCCTCCGCGCCACCTCGGCCTTGACCGTGTCGATCGAGATAAAGACATCGCTCTGGCGGCGCAGTCCTTCGACAACGGAGACAACTCGGCGACACTCCTCCGCGACAGAAACTTCTTTCGCAGTACCATACATCGGCGGCCGCGACGATTCGCCACCGATATCGACAATTGCCGCCCCTTCCTCCACCAGCCGCAAACTGTGTTCGATCGCGAACTCCGGATCAAAGAAACGACCACCATCGTAAAACGAGTCAGGCGTCACATTGAGAATTCCCATGAGCTGGACCTGGCCGCTAAAATCGAGGACTCGGCCCCCCAGGTTCCAGATCACGCTCCCCCCTCATCAGCCAAGAGACGCACGGGCTCACGCTCAAGAGACTCCCCTGCCAAGACTTGGTCGATCTCGTGGTCATCGAGCACTTCGTACTCGAGCAGAGCACGGGCCAGGCCGTGGAGTTGAACCAGATTATCGGCAAGAATCCGCTTCGCTTCTTCCTCCGCCTCTCCCACCAACTTGCGAATTTCGCGATCGACGGTCTGAGCGGTTTCCTCGCTGATTTGACGGTTCCGCGCCAATTCCTTTCCCAAGAACACCTCATCGCTATCACCCCCTAGAGCGAGTGGTCCGATTTTCTCGTTCATCCCCCAGTCGCAAACCATAGACCGAGCCATTTTCGTCACTTGCTGGTAATCTCCTTGAGCCCCGGTCGAACGCTCGGAGAAGACCAATTTCTCGGCCACGCAGCCACCTAAAGCGGTAGCCAGATGTCCCTTCAAACGCGTCTCGGTAAGCGAACGCCGCTCGTCGGCCAGAAAGGAGACCATCCCCATAGTTTGACCTCGGGGAATGATGGTCGCTTTACCTATCGACGGCCCCCCTACAAGACGCTTGGCCACCAGGGCATGGCCGGCCTCGTGATAGGCCGAAAGTCTTTGATCCTCCTCGGTCAAAACCAGACTGCGGCGCTCAGTGCCGAGCATAACTTTATCCTTGGCCGCATCGAAATCGCTCATCGCCACTGCCTTGCGATCGCGACGCGAGGCGAGCAATGCTGCTTCGTTGACCAGATTTTCAAGATCCGCCCCCGAAAGCCCCGGGGTGCCCTGTGCTACTTTCTGGAGATCGACCCCCGTATCCAGCGGCACTTTGCGGGCGTGAACCTTGAGTACACCCTCCCGACCACGAACATCGGGCAGGTCGACAACCACCCGTCGATCGAAACGACCTGGTCGCAAAAGCGCTGGATCGAGTACATCGGGACGATTAGTAGCAGCGATGAGGATCACGCCGTCATTCGACTCAAAACCATCCATTTCGACTAGAAGCTGGTTTAAAGTCTGCTCCCGCTCGTCGTGGCCACCGCCAATACCCGCACCCCGATGACGCCCAACCGCATCGATCTCGTCGATAAAGATGATGCAGGGAGCATTGGTCTTTCCCTGTTCGAAAAGATCCCGTACCCGCGATGCGCCAACTCCTACGAACATCTCGACAAAATCCGAACCACTGATTGAGAAGAATGGAACCCCCGCCTCACCAGCCACCGCCCGGGCCAGATGGGTCTTGCCGGTACCCGGCGGCCCCATCATCAAAACTCCCTTGGGAATCCGCCCACCGAGGCGTTGGAATTTCTGGGGATCTTTCAAAAACTCGATGATCTCTTCCAATTCTTCCTTCGCTTCATCGGCACCGGCCACATCGGCGAAAGTCGTCTCTTGCTTATCCTCCATTAAAAGCTTAGCTCGACTCTTGCCAAATGAAAAGAGCCCGCGGGATCCTCCTTGCATCTGGCGCAACATGAAGATCCATAGGCCGATAAAAAAGAGCCAGGGCAAGAAGCTAAAAAGGAGATTATACCATTGGAAGGGCTCTTCCTTAAACGTAATATTGAGCTCTCGCTCTTCCCACTCCCGCTTCGTAGCAGCATCGATCGGCCCCAGATTAACTACGAATTTTTCCCCATCGCGCAGACGGCCGCGGAACTCATTCTCCCCGACGATCACCGCATCGCTAATCAAACCTTCTGCCAGGTATTGGCGATATTGTTTCCAGGAAATCTCGGGAGCATCGGAAGGCATACTACCAAAAAACTTGGCAGCAAAGATCAGCACCAATACTAAGAAAATCCAGATCGTCTGGGTCCGAGAGGGGCGGCGCCAAAGACGCGGCTTATCTTCTCCATCGGGTTGTTGGCGATCTGACCCACCCTTATCTGGCGACCTGCGGAATCTCGCCCTTTTCTCCAGATCTTTCTCTTCTTGTCCACTCATAAATTTTCAAGCCCCGTGATCGCTCCGCTGCCTTAATTCGCACAAGAGGATGCGGCGCGTTGAAGAATCCACCCTGAAGGTGTGACTAGAACGCAACGGTGCAACCCAGGCGATTTCTTCTTCCCTAGCCAATACCAGCACTTCATCGCGCATAATCTTAGGCCATTTTACGTCGATGAGAAAATGGCTCAGCTTCTTGTGTCCTTCCATGCCCAGGGGTTGAAAACGATCGCCCTTGCGCGGGCTGCGCAATTGTACCCGCTCCCCCAGACGATCGGCGTCAAAAGCCACCCGTCGTCCTCCCAACGCACCCCGAATCCGAGCGAATTCCTCACCGGAAACGAATTCGGTGCAAAGCTCAACTCCGTATTCGGCCAACACCACAACGCCTGGTAATTCTATCCAACACTCTAGAGGGGATCGATACCCCCGACGCAAAATATAGCGCGGACCACTGCCCTGCCCCCTCACACCATCACCCAGGTCTCTCAGGTGTTTATCGCCGTCCCTAATCCACCTCAAAACCTGCTCAACCCGAGCAAAATCAAAAGAGCCGTCTGCACTTCTAAGACCCTGGAGCACGGCGCGCACCACGCGTCGTTGCATCGCTATATGATAATCCAGAAATCCAGTCCTTTCAAGGGTAATCTTGTCATCAGATCGCTCGCAAACTACTGCTCTTAAAGCCTCTTGGGCCAGTTCCGTAAGTAGGTGGTCTTCGTCCTTGAGCAATCCCGCAGTGCGATTCAAAACACCGGCGATATTGGGATTGTATTCCTTGAGTAAAGGGAATAATTCCCAACGAACCCGATTGCGCAAAAAACGGCGGTCGCAATTCGTTGAGTCCACTCTGTATTCCAATCCCCGCTCGCGTGCATAGCACTCGATCTCCGCACGATGCACACCGAGCAAAGGCCGCAAATAACGCCCTTCCCGCACCGCTTCCATCGCTCCCAAACCCGTGGTACCGCTCCCGCGCAAAAGACGCAGGATCACCGTCTCGGCCTGATCGTCGGCATGATGGCCTAAAGCGATAAATGAAGCCTCTGCCCGTTGAGCTACGACATCGAAAAAATCATAGCGCAGACGACGTCCGGCCTCCTCGAGCGATAAGCCCTCACTCTTTGCAAAAGCCCTCACATTGCGTCGCTCCACCGCACAGCAAAGACGGCGCTGGCTCGCTACTGCAGCGACAAAATCGCTATCTGCAGACGATTCGTCGCGCAAACCATGGTCCAAGTGCGCCAGGTACAATTGGCAATCCCACTCACCCCGCAACCGATCTAGAACATCGAGTAGTACCATAGAATCGATCCCCCCCGATACTGCAACCACCAGACAATCACCCGCCATCAACCCCACTCTATCGAGCATCTCTCGAACGCGCTCTACTATAGATTCCATCCGCTGATACCGTTTGCAAAACAAGTGGAACGGGAATTGCTACAGTCGATACCAACCAGACTTTTTAAAAGGAGCGACTGATGAAATTCCCTGATATTAAACTGGATTCGATCCGGGTACAGACCGCAAGGATGATCGAAATATACACCCTAATTAAAGATGAACTTGAAAAAAATTCTGAACTAGAACTCACAAAACAAACCCAGGCCCAACTCAATCATGCCATTGACACAATCCACGTAAATATGAGCCAATTATTAGAACAACTAACCGCGTATCAGGAAGAAAATTCCCTAATCCACCAAGAAGCACGCGAACTGGAAGAAATCCTCAGTGCCGTATTGCAATGGCAACACGAAGAAGGGGAATGACCGATCAGGCCATTCCCCTAACCAATCCCGCTTTAAATGTCCCTTAGTTCTTGACTTCGACGCTCATCAGCGCCGTCCAGTCGCTAACCCTTTCATCCACATCGCGAGCCCTGACCCGGTAATAATAGGTCGTACCCCGCACCACCGTATTATCATCCCTGAAGGTATCCAGCGAATTGGGATCGATCGACGTAAAATCGGAGTCCGTAGTACTGGCCGCCACCGTCGTTCGTTGCACTTCGTAATGCAAAATCGCGCCGATAGAACCATCCCAACGAATCGTAACAGTCGGTGCTTCGGTTATATCAGAGGGAGTAGAGGAAGAAAGCCGAACATTGGATGGCATATCGACCCCGCCCGTCGTCAGGGCAGTAGTAGCTGAGAAATTGCTCAAATTTCCCGCCCCATCCGAAGCCTGGATCTGATAGTAATAGGTCGTTACAGCAACCAATCCGGTATCGATGAAAGCCGCATCTGTCGAGGTGCCGACCTGCGTAAATATTCCGCCACTGGATTCCGAGCGAAAGATCTGATATGAACTCAAACCGGTCAAAGACGAACCGTTGATATCGGTCGTTGGCGGTTTCCAGGTTATCGACAACTGCTCTGGTTCACCTTCCACCGGCACTCCTTCGATAAAGCTTGGCGCCGCCGGAGCGCGTATATCCGACACCGCCGTCGCCCCTTCGAAAGAAGACGGATCGCTCTCTCCATCACTGGTTACGACCGAGATACGATAGAAGAAAGTCGTCCCACCAGTTATTCCAGAATCGATATAAGCTGTCTGGCCTGTAGTAAATGAGGTTCCCTCGGTCCCAATCTGGCGCACGTAGCCCTCATCAGACCGCGTCGAACGGTAGACGTTGTAGCCGAGGAGATCCTCCTCGCTACTGCCGCTCCAACTGACTATAATCTGACCAATATCACCAGTCGCGCTGATCCCAATGGGTATTTCGATACCCGCTGTCGTCGCCGATATCGACGACGAACTCTCACTAACATTGCCCGAATCATCGACGGCGCGCACCGCATAGGCGTAGGTCGTCAACGGATCGAGGCCGGTATCAACATAACTGACCACCGTCGAATTCACGGTATCAACCGCGACAAACGAAGTCGTACCGCTCTCGGAGCGCAAAATGATATAGGATGCCAACCCGGTCAAATCGCCACTATCGGCATCCTCTAAGGGAGGAGCCCAAGTGACGATGATCTGTGCTGCACTCGGGTCGGCGATCGCCACCAGATCGTCCGGTGCAGCCGGTGCCATCCGATCCGGGCCTTCGGTCGTTGTTTGCACCGGATTCGCCCAGTTGCTCTCATTGCCCGCCGCGTCAAAAGCCGACACCGTATAAACATAGGTCGTCAAAGGCTCCAGACCCGTATCGGCAAACTCGCGCGTATCCGCCGAAAGCGTATCCACGGGCACGAAGGAGTTAGTACTGCCCTTGGAACGGAAAACCACATAGCCCTCCAGTCCCGTCAAATCCCCTCCATCGGCATCCTGTACTGCCGGACTCCAGGTAACAACCGCCCGACCAAAATCTTCCTCGTCCGGCACCACTGAAAGATTCTGCGGCGCCTGTGGACTCACCTGATCCGGACCCTCTGTCCGCACCTGCACCGATGCCGCACGCGGCCCCTCGTTACCCACCTCGTCCGAAGCCGATACCGTGTAAAAGTAGGTCGTCAAGGGCTCCAGACCCGTATCGGCAAACTCACGCGCATCCGACGCCAACGTGGCAATGGGCACAAAGGAGTTGGCACTGCCCTTGGAACGAAAAACCACATAGTTGACCAACCCCGTCAAATCCCCCCCATCAGCGTCCTGTATGGCCGGACTCCAGCGCACCACCACCCGACCAAAGTCCTCTCCGTCCGGCACCGCCGATATATTCTGCGGCGCCTGCGGACCCACCTGGTCCGGACC
>CAZFMY010000094.1:0-25514 GCA_964520345.1 uncultured Gemmatimonadaceae bacterium
CCGGCCCGTTCAAGGTATCCCCGGCCGGGGCATCCGCGGGCATCCGCGATCGACGGCATAGGCCACCACCGGCACATCCGCACGGTCGGTTACGCCGAGAGCGACGACTACGACAACTGGACCCCGACGCGGATCATGCTGGCCCCTGACCACCGGGACCGGGTCGACACCCAGTTCCAGTACTTCACCGCCGGCTTCTGCGGCGAGTTCTACGTCGGCTTCCTGATGGTGCACACGACCCACGACCAGGTCTGGGATGTCTTCCTGCTGAGCAGCCGGGACGGCTTCCACTGGACCTGGGTGGACCGCCACCAGCCGTTCCTCGGGCGCGGCGAGGTCGGCAGCTACGACGGCGGCTACCTGATGCCCTCCGGTCCGATCACCCACGACGGTCAGATCTGGATCTATTACACCGGCTTCAGCGCTGCCCACAGCGGCAACCCGTCGAAGCTGGGTGACGAGAACGTGATGACGATCTGCCTGGCCACGCTGCCCGAGGATCACTGGGCCGGCCTGCTCGCCGGTCCGGATCAGGCCCGGATCACGACGCGGCCGGTGATCTTCAAGGGCAGCCGGCTACTGATCGACATCGAAGCCTCGATTCCGCAGTCAGTGCCCAAGGAGGTGATGGGCTTCGACGAGTGCGAGGTGCGGGCGGCGCTGGCCGATCAGTCGGGAGCGCCCATCGAGGGCTTCAGCTTCGACCGCTCGAGCAGCGTCCTCGAGAGCGGCGTGCACGAGATCAGCTGGGAGGGCGCCGACCTGTCGCGGCTCCAGGGCGAGCCGGTGCGCCTGCGCCTGGAGATGCGCTCCGCCTGCCTCTTTTCCATTCAGTTCACCGAATGAGTCAGGCCGGTATCCACCACCGAGTCTGCCAGCACGACCTGCTGTTCGACTTCGTGCCCGACTCCTACTTCGAAGGGGTGCCGCTGGGCAACGGCGAGCTCGGGGCAATGTTGTGGTTCGAGGAGGACCGCATGGTCCTGAGCCTCGACCGGGCCGACATCTGGGAGCACCGCGCCGACCAGAGTCTGGAACCGGGAATGGACTTTGCCACGGTCCTGCGCCAGCCGGCGGGAGGGCAGCTACGATACCTCCCGCCGGCTGTTCGACAAAAACCGGCCGCCGAGAGCGGCCCTGCCCGCCTGGTTGCGCCGCAGGAGATGGGTCATAGTCGTTTTTCTGATATTTATGACCTGGTTGGTGCTGAGGGCCAGTCCACCTCAAGAGCGATGGTACATGCTCGTTGTGTGTGTGACCTGGCTGGGCGGCCTATTCGCCTTCGGAGAAGATCTACGCCGCCGCTGGGTGAAGGTCAGTTCCGGAGTTCTGCTCCTCGTCCGGGCGCACCTTTTGTTCTTTGAGGCGCCGGTGGACAGGAAAGCCAATCTGTTTTTACTCAGCCTGACAGGACTGACGAATCTGTACGCCACCGGGCTCATCGGCAAAGGCGGTGTATAGGAACTATAACGGCCCTTTTCGGCCGTCGGGTCAAGCGGTCTGGGCGTGTGCTGGCCCTTTGCTCTGCCGCGTGCGCGCTTGTAGTGGGCTGCTCTTTTAGACTCGGCGGGTCCGATGGTCGCTCCAGGTAGTTAGCAGTCTGAGCGTTATGGGCGGAAGAGGATCAAGATGGCCCTGATCAATATCGGCTCGACCCGGCAGCTTTTTATCGACGACTATCTGATCGAAAGCCTGCAGCACGCCCGCAGGTCGCTCAACCCGGCGCAAAAAGTCTCGCGCGACCCCGTCATCCCGGTCGATCGCCCCTGGGAGGGCACCTACAACTCCATCAACTACGTGTATTACGATGAGGCGGAACAGCGCTTCAAAATGTGGTACACTACCTGCCGCTACGCGACCCGCTTTATCGCCGATCCCGCCTCCAAAAGCTATAACCGCATCAAACCCGTCCTCGTCGAAGACAGCACGCGACTTTGCCTGGCCACGTCCGCGGACGGCTTCGCCTGGGAGAAACCCGCACTCGGCCTGGTCGAATTCGAGGGCTCGCGCGCCAATAACCTCCTGCCGTCCGCGCATCCGGTTAAATACATCTTCCGCGACCCGTACGACGGGGATCCGACCCGGCGTTTCAAGGGGCTGGCGCGCTACGGCAACGGCAACCCGGATTACGTGCGCAAGATCGAGGAAGAATCGGAGATCTACTACACCAAGGAGCCCCACTGGATCGACGACCTCGAAAAACGAGGGGTGAAAAGCACCACCAACTGGGACCTCTACCACTCGCCCGACGGCATCCGCTGGACGCCCCATCACCAAAACCCGATCATCGCCAGCCCCGCCTCGGCGCCGCTTTTCGCCGGACCGACCCGCTTTATGTGGGATCCGCTCGCCGGGACCTACGCTGTCTACACCGAGCCCAGCCAGCACTCGCGCTCGACCGACATGGAGCGCCACGGCCGCACCGTCGGCCGCGCCGAAAGCCCCGACATGGTCCACTGGACTTTGCCCGAGACCGTCATTGTCCCCGACGACCGGGATCCACCCGACGCGCAATTTTACTTTATCGCCTTAAGCACCTACCAGGACACCTACCTCGGACTGGTCGACGTCTATCGGCTCAATTCCGGCGCGATCTACCCCACGCTGGTCTTCAGCCGCGACCGTATCCACTACCTGCGCGACTTCCGCGAGCCCTTTATCGCCCTCGGCGCCGCGGACGCCTTCGACGCCAAGGAAATCTACCCGCAGGCGCCCATCGTCTGCGGCGACCGGGTACTGGTCTACTACTATGGCTGCAGTTCGGGCCACGAGATGGGGCCGATCTACGACAACCCCGAGGGCGGCGAGGAACTGACCGCCGCCATCGGCTTGGCGACCTTGCCCGCCGACCGCTACGTCTCGGTCGACGGCGGCAAAGAGCCCCCCGGCGAGCTGACCACCCGCAGTTTCACCTTTACCGGCGACAGGCTCCACCTCAATGTCGGCGGCCACATTCACGAGATGGTCGTCAAAGTGCAGATTCTCGGCCCGACCAGCCACATGATCACCGGCTATACCTACGCCGACTGCGACCCGATTACCGCCGACAGCCTGGACCGCGAGGTGACCTGGAACGGCGCAGCCGATCTGGGCGCGCTCGCCGGCAAGGCTGTCAAACTGCGGATCTCGCTGGAAAAGGCCCGGCTCTACTCTTTCTGGTTCAGCTAGTCTTCACCGCCTGGCGCCCAATGCCGGTTTTCGTCGCCTGGTCGTGCCGGGTCGTTTGGTGTCTCCGGGCGCGTCATCGGTGGGGGTCTCTACGGTTTCCCCCTCTCGTCGTCGCTTAGGTTGGGCCGCTTTATTGGCGCGGGTCTTCGCCGTGGATGTGACGCTTTGTCCGACCTATGGTGGTTCTATTTGACTACTCGTATTCAACAGACAGCGCCCACAAAAAAACGGCGCGAGAAAAAAATCCGCGCCGCAATACCAAACAACAGTGTGAGTTGTTATACCTTCCCGGTTCAGTAAACTCTACTGCCCCGGGCTACTAAGAGCCTGATTCTACTTCTTCAATTGACTCTCTAACCGGTGTTTCGACCAGCTCAAATTCTGGCTTCTCTATCTCTTGGCGCATCCGTTCTGTCATCTCATACAAGACCTCAACGTGTACCTGCAATTCATGCAGAAAATCCTCACGATCGGGGTTTTCCTCTACTAATCTAAGCAAATCACTCCGACGGGCATCAATACTTGAGTAGGTCTTGATGTAGTGTTCTTCGATATTCATGGCAGCCCTCCTACAACGCAACAAAGCCAGTACGAACAAATCGGGGAGAAGAGTCTAGGCCATAGATACTGACAAATCCGTTTTTGCGCAACCAGCCCCATAGATACTTTTCCGTGGATGTGACGCTTTGTCCGAGCTGTGGTGGCCGGCTTCGTCTGGTCGTGGTGTTGAGCGATGCGGTTTCGATAGGCCGCTATTTGAGCGGGGTTGGTTTAGCGGCCGAACCTCCGGCGATCGCAGCGGCTCGGCCCCCGCCACAGCGTGAGTCGGACCTGGTTTTTTTGAGCCAGGCTATTCCTTCTTTTCCCGATCGCTACGCGATTGGAAGGGCACTCCTGTGTCTGCCCAGTAGGACCCCTATCGGGTTTAATTCGTTGCCCGGTCCAGATCTGGGTTTTGGACTGCCTCAATGCTCACCTGTACGCGCTCTATGGCTGGTGCCTGAGAGCCAGAATAACTTGGAAGAGGGCGGTTGAATTTCCTATACTTCTCATGACTGCCTGCATGGTTTCAACAGGTGCACTTGGATCAGATCGTACCGTCAGACCTGGAGCGATTAAGCGTGAGAGAGTATTACAACGTATGATTGTAGGAATTATCGGATTGTTGATCGTTGGGGTTGCGTGCGGTTCTACCGGTTTAATAGATGGCTATCTCCGCCTGGAACGAACCTGGCAGCCGGGCGATAGGATCTCATTTAAGAGTGCCCTGGGAATATAATGCGCGAAAAACCCTACAGACTCATCTTCAACAACGACGGCGGCACACTCTTCCGCCCCTTCGCACCCGCATCCGCCGTGCCCTTCACAACCGAGGGCTTCGTCGATGCCACGCTCAGTTATCTCGAGCATACCCAGGTCGATGCTTTCTCGTGGACGCTTGGCACCGACGTCTGGCCAATGCCCGATATCCAGGGGGCGGGACGTGCTACCAATTTCTACTGCCATCGGACCGATGTCGGAGAGCGCTTCTACGAACACGATGGTCCCTTCCACGCCCGCAGCTGGAAGGTGATGGCCGATCGCGTCAAAGCAATGATCGCCAAAGGCGACGATCCGCCGCGGGTCCTCGCCGCAGCCACCCATCAGCGCGGGCTCGACTTCTTGCTATCGTTCAGGATGAACGACGCCCACGACGGACGCATCATCGAGCGCAACCGCGAATCGCTTTTTGGCGCGAAACCCCCGTTGAGCTATCCCGTGTTCGAGAATGGGAAATTCAACGAGCGGAATATCCGCGGTCATATCTGCCGGATGAAACTCGATCATCCCGAGTGGCTGATCGGCGAGCACGACTCCCTCACTCGCATCTGCGCGATCGCTTTTGACTACGCCCACCAACCCGTGCGCGACTTCCGTCTCGCCCTGATCGAAGAGGCCATCGCGGAGTACGATATTGACGGCATCGAGCTCGACTTTCTGCGCCATCCCCTCGTCTTCAAACCGGGTGCAGAACGCACCCACGCCCATCTAATGACCGAATTCGTTGGCCGCGTGCGGGACGTCCTCGACCGCACCGGCAAAGAGCGCGGCAAGGATCTCTGTCTTGCGGTGCGCACGCTCGTACCGCTCGCCGCCGCCCGCCGCATCGGTCTCGACGTCGACGAGTGGCTGGAAGAAGGCTATATCGACCAGTGGATCGGCGGCATCGTCGATCGCAACCGCCTCGAGTTGCGCGAAGCCGTCGATCTGGGAGGCCGTCACAACTGCGCCGTTTACGCGTCCTGCAAAACCGACGGCATCCTCGGACGCGGCCACTATTCCCCGGAGGCCTTTCGCGCGATCGCCGCCAACCACTACCGAGCCGGCGTCCAGGGCATCTACGTGTTCAATATGACCGCCTACCGATACCGCTGGCTGGCTGGCCAGACGCCGCCGGCGGGACTTGGTATGAACTACGACTTCCGACCACTACGCGAAATCGGCTCGTTCGACGATATCCGGCACGGTGACAAACACTACATCTTCGACAACAAGGGATCGGGTCACCGCACGGACATCACGACCTTCGCGGAATGGTCGAGCGAGATGCAAGATCGTCTATTGATCTCGGAATGGGGCACGGCGCTCGACAAACCGGTCCTCCCTGCCGACCTGCAGCAGGGCGAATCCATCGAGACGATGCTCCGCATCGCCGACGATCCCCGCGAAGCGGAAGCCGCGGGCCTGAAAATGGATGCGACCCTCCGCCTGATGGCCACCGATATGACCGGCGGCTCCCACGTGCTGGCCATTGCCTGGAACGGGAGCGGACTTGGTGCGCAGACACTTGAGGGAGAGCGGAGTTATATCATTGATTGGCCCATCCCGTCTGCGGCCATTACCTGCGGCGACAACGCCCTGAGGCTGAGCGTAGAATCCGCCGACCCCGACGTATTCTCAGAAATCCGCATCGACGACGTCGAGGTGATCGTCACCTACGATTAAAGTGAGACAATTGTCCGCCGCCGCGCCGGGTTTCGGGCCGGGGAAACGACGGCGATAGAGTCGTTCATGGAGCACCTGTGGACGGGGGGCAGCGGTCGGTTTTGTGTGTATTATGAGGATTCGATCCCGCAGGTAATGCAAAGGACGGTTGCACTATGAATTCGCCCCGACGCCCCAACTTCCTCTTTATCACCACCGACCAGCAGCGCTGGGATGCGCTGGGCCTGCACAACCCGGAGCTGAAGACCCCGACTATGGATGCGCTCGCGGCGAGAGGGATGCGTTTTGGCCGGATGTACCCGACCAACGCCATCTGCATGCCGGCGCGGGCCAGCATGATCACCGGCCGCACTCAGCGCGGGCACCAGGTCTTCAACCACGATGTCAATCTCAGCGAGGCGATCCCGGTACTGGGCGATTCGCTGCGGGCGGCGGAGTACCAGACCGCGTTGATCGGCAAGGCGCACTTCAAAACCGCGGATATCGAAGACTTGCTGCCCGACCGGCCGCCGTCGGGCGCGCCGGTGGCTGAGGACGGTTTGTGGTACGGGCCGTACTACGGCTTCGACTACGCCGAAATCCACACCGGCCACGCCTATCCAGCCGGGCACTGGCGCACATGGCTGGAGCGCAATTATCCCGAGGGGTTGGAACAATGGCGGCCCGAAAACGCCCTGGTACCGCGCAGCGGGGCCTATGCGAGTTGGAAGAGCGCGCTGCCGGCCGAATGCCACTACACGCACTGGACGGGCGACCGCACCATCGATTGGCTCGATGCGCGGCGGGATGATCGCCCCTTCTTTTTGTGGATGTCTTTCGCCGACCCGCACAAGCCCTTTGCGCCGCCGCGGCCCTACTGCGATATGTACGACGGGGTGGAGTGGCCCGAGCCCCTGCCGCAGGAAGATGTAGGGGGCAAGCCGCCGCAGTACCATCGCGCTGCGGCGGGCCAGCCCTATGGCGGTTACAATACCCGAAAGGGCTGGTCGGGGGCTCACTTTCAGGAGATCGCGGCGCATTATTACGGACTGACGACCTTTATCGACGATGCGATCGGCCGGGTGCTGGCGGCGCTCGAGCGGTTGGGGCTGGCCGACGATACGCACGTGGTCTTTACCTCAGACCACGGCGAGGGATTGGGCGACCACGGCATCGCGGCCAAGCCCATGATGTCCTACGAGTGCGTCAACCGGGTGCCGATGCTCTGGCGCCATCCCTCGGTCGCTGCCGGCAGCCTCTACGATGGGGTGATGACCCATCTCGATTTGACCCCGACCTTTATCGAGCTGGCAGGGGCCGAGCCGCTGCCGGGGATGGAGGGGCGCTCCTTCGCCGCTGCGCTGCGGGGGGAGACGGTGGCACACCGCGACGCGGTGGTCGTCGAGCGGATCAGCTCCTTGCCGCCATTGTCAGGCGAGGAGGAGCGGCTGGTGCTCAAGGTCAAAATGCTGGTGACTGAGCGATGGAAGCTGCTGCACTACGGGTCGGCGCCCTATGGAGAGCTCTACGACGTGGAGAAAGATCCGGAGGATTTGCACAACCTCTGGAACGATCCCGACTATGCGGAGGTCAAGCGCCTGCTGTGCGAGCGCCTGCTGGCCGAGTTAATCGACAACGAGTTGGGGGATCCCATGGCAATTTTGGCGCGGCGGGGCCTGGGCGGTGCGCTGCGCGACGCGCGGCAGATGGAGGCGCAGCCCGACGCGCGGGCGGCGCTGAGCCAGCGCGTCGGCGATATGAACTGAGGTGGCCCGCCCATGGCTTTCTATGAAGCAGGTTTGTAGGTCCAACTCTGCAGTCGGCAATGAGTACAGATATTTTCCCCGGTGAAATCTGCAGGATAGGATTCTTTAGTCCATAACTGAGCTGCAAAATAGTCGTCTGACATTATTTCAGGCAGAGGACCAGTTGGTTGGAAAGTTAGATCGCCGGATTTTGCAATTGGATTTTGCAGCATCTTGGCGAATGCAAGATAGGCAGAGGCTAGCGGGATCTTAATATCTGAAAAGTCCATTTCGCAAGGTGAGTGCTGAGAAAACTCAAGCTCTCGGTCAATATCGGCGATATTTTCCATAATAACACCAATCGATACATCTACGGCTTCATTTAGAGCATGTGATTCGAGAACTGGGCCTAGTGGATCGCGCAATGGCAGCGAGTCGGGGAGCTTATGGTAAATAGAATAAAATTTCAGGGCATATGTCATTAACGCAAAGATCTCGCAAGGCGAAAAAGTCGTTTCGCCGACTTTTAGCCAAATAATATTGTCGTCGATTTGCTGGAGTAGTTCAGAAAATATTTCACAAGAGACAAAACTCGGTGGCTTATTGCTGTAGGGCAGGGCGATGTCAGAGGTTGATAAGAATTCTGTGTCGTCTTTATCCAGAATATAATCGAGCAAATCTTCGAATTCACTGAATAAACTAGCGGTGATTTTTTCGGGGTATAGAGATTCCTGCGGCACGATCCATGGGGTGTGGATATTGTAGCTCTTGTAGATTTTATTTTTAGATACCCACGAGGCGACAGTGTTGTTATAGGCAAATTTGTAGGGATGATTGAAAAGTTTGATTACTCCATTTGGACCTTTGGCTTTTTCCTGTTGATATAGGAGGTCAAATTTATCTTTCATATTCTGTAAACGGTCTGTGTGCGGTGGAGATTCAATGCCCATCATAGGGCCGGTGTAGCACAATGATCCGGTATACCAGCAGAAAGGCATCTCAGCACTTTTGGGTAAGTCAGAGAACCCCAACAAATCAATTCCCAGAGACCGCAACGCGTAGATGAGTTGCGGCGCTTTGGTGAATTCAGTGACATAGTACGTTGGTCGCCTGCCAAAGATATTCTCGATGTCCAAAATGCCTTTGGCCTCCGTACGCATGAGTTTTTCCACAGTGGAATCCCATGTGTTATTTTCGCATATGCTCCCGATAAAAGGATATGCGCCATGGGTATTGCTGTGATAGCCAATTTCATGTTGTCGCAACGCTTCAATAATGTCGCAACGCTGATTGTTCCGCAGATATCTTGCAAATTCACCGGTCAGGTGGAAGCTGCCGGTGATATGTCTGTCGGCAAGAATGCACGCAATTTTCATTAAGATTTCGTTGTGAACGGGAGTGACAAATTCTTCCGTTGCGAATGAGATGAACAGTTTAATCATTGTTTCCTCAAAAAATTACCAATATTATCCCAAGATTAGAAGTGCCTGATTATGGGGAGATATCTTGACTCGATCAAGTTCTACTTTCTCGTCGATGTCGATTTTTTTTACAACCCCACTCTCAGCGCTCCAGGTACGCGCGTGAAAATTTTCGAATGGAACGACGGGTGGTTCGATCGTGAACCGCCTGTCGTTCACTGGAAGGGATGCCTGTTTTTCTAGAGGTTCAAGATTGTTCTGTGCGGTTTGACCAGATTAAGATTATAGCCGATGCCTACGATTTGTGCGCCTATTCGCCGCCGCGCTGGTCCGACGAGATTCGCGCAGCAAAATTCTGTTGGGAACGCCTACACGGCTGCGCGTCGATTTCGCCCAATTGCAGCAGCGTTTACAAGTTTCAGCGATACTTACAGATCTGGCGAAAGTCGATCTGGGCGACCCGATTTCGTTTCTCGGTACTCTGGCTCGGTCTGCGACCCGATGTTCCGGCCGCAACGCTGATCTGGGATGTTCGCGCCTGCGAAGCACACGGAGTTAAGGGCTATCCCTTCGGCGCCAAGGGTGTTCTCGATCTACATTGCGCCGGGCGTGCCTCGGCGGCAATCGAGCCTCAGATCAAGGTGACTAGCTCAGTGCCTTTGACCATCACTGTACGTTGGCAAGGGGGTAGCAAAGATATTGTGTTAAAGGGCGCAGGGACCTGATTGGATTGCCTGTTTTGGCTTTCTCATTTTCTTTTGTTTAAAATCAAGCTTGCTTGAAAAGATCTCTGATGGTCAATTGTAAAAAAAGGAGGAAGTGCATGCGTTATCTTTTTACCATTTTCCTTTTTGGACTCGTTGCAAATACAGTTCATTCACAGTTAATGCAGCCTGCTATTTCGCCAGTCGTCCATGATGATAGATCGGTAACGTTTGCGCTTCATGCGCCTAATGCTGACTCAGTCCATGTTAAACCGCACCCGGGTGAGTCTCTGGTGGCGACCCGTGATAGCACTGGTACTTGGCACGCCAGGTCAAATCCGCTTGAACCTGGTGTTCACTTTTACTCATTTTCTGTGGATGGTTTAACCATATGTGATCCGGTAAATCCTTTCGTGCATGCTTCGCTCTTTCACAATGCTTCCGGTGTTATCGTTCCGGGTGATACACCTCATTTTACTGAAGAGCAAGATGTTCCACGCGGAAAAATTCACCTGCATAGGCACGTGTCCGAATTGTTTGGTGATACTCGCGGTTACGCGGTTTACACGCCTCCCGGGTACGAGGCAGATACCGAAAAACGATACCCGACCTTATACCTGCTTCACGGGTACTCTGATCATGAAAGGACATGGTCAAATACCGGCCGAGCTGGTGTCATCATGGACAATCTGATCGCAGAAGGTACAGCGACGCCTATGGTGATAGTGATGCCATATGGATACGCACCTCCAGCGGAAGGGGATAATAGCGGAGAATGGTGGGATTGGTTTTCCGCAGTGAGTTCGCGACTGGAGCCCTATATCGTGACTGAGTTACGAAAGCGTATCGAGGTCGAATACAGAGTTGGGATTGCCGCGCAGAGTCGGGCAATCGCAGGGCTTTCTATGGGTGGTGGGCAGAGCCTGTTTTTTGGGTTGAAAAATACTGACGTTTACAGTTGGATTGGTGCTTTTAGTTCGGCTATTCACTTGCCTTTTTTTGAGCCACTCCTTTCCGAAGCCACTAAGGTCAATGAAGATCTGGCGCTGTTATGGGTAGGATGCGGTACTGAAGATTTTCTCTACGAAAGCAATAATGATTTTCTAAGAGCACTCGACAAAAATGAAATTGTCCACGTTGCACAAATTACCTCGGGCAAACATGCCTGGCCGATTTGGCATACCCACCTTCGTGAATTTGCCGTGCTCCTGTTTAAATAGGCTGTGGTGGGTGGGGTGAGCTTCAATAGTTTATCCAGTTTCGGCGTGAGTCTCTCTTTCAACCGGTCTGGCTCTTCTCAGGCCCAAGAAGAATAGCCCCTGATGAGCCATCGGCACTCACCGGGGGCTATTCACAGGGTGAGCAATCGCAGACTTGGGTCGCAACCACGGTAGTGCACTGCGGACCTCCTGCATGCCAAGCAAGAGGGTATACAGTATTTACAATGGGTTATGAAAGTATGGGTAATTCAAAAGCCCTCTTCCAAGTTAATCTGGCACTCAGCCATCGGCCATAGAGCGCGTGCAGGTGGGCATTGTTAATGGAAGACCATTTGGAGTATTGGGTGCCGGGGCGGGGGTTCAAAAGCCCGGATCTGGGCTGGTGAACGAGTTAAATCCTATGGGGTGCTTACTCATAGGCACATAGGTGAAACACTGGAGGTTGCAATTGAACAACCAGTTGGAGATGAAGAGATTCGTGCGGGCAGTGGAGCGGGGCCGGACGGAGGATGCCGCTGCCCTACTCGAAAACGCACCACAGTTGTTGCAGCTTAGTCGTCCTCGGAGCCCGCTGTGGGTCGCAGCACAGCACGGCAATGCCGAATTGACGTCACGGTTGCTGAAGTGCGGTGCTGATCCTTGCTGCGTCGGATGGGACGGATGTTCATGTAGTCTGCCGGAGCAACCGATCCATGTCGCTGCTCGCAATGGACACGGCGCGGTGGTGGAACTGCTGCGCCACTATGTCGATCCTATCGACATTTTCGACGCCTGTGCGCTTGGTGAGCGCGACAGGGTCAAAGCTATCCTGCACGCTGATCGCACTCAGGCCAACGCCATTCGCGTGATGGACCCCGAAGGACGCTTTCCATTGACACCGCTACATGCGGCGGTCTTCTGCGGTCGCAGGGAAATCCTAGTTGATTTATTGGAGGCTGGTGCCCTTGTGCGTCCGGAATTGGACGGGAGTCGGCGGACGCTGATGCCGAGGTTGGCCTTAGCGCTCTGCAGGGGATATGTGGATATAGCCGAAACGCTGATGCTGGCGGGCGATGTGCCCGGGGATGAGGTAGAGACCTGTATATCGTTCGCGCAGGCGGCCTACGGAGGTCGGCAGGCCTCGATTGATTTGCTCTTTCGCTACGGTCTTGACATCAATGCACGTCGAGCCGATGAAGAGCACTGCGCCTTTGTCCACGTCCGCCACCCCCGTTACGAATCGTGGCTTCTGCTGCTTGAGTGTGGTGTCGATCTGGATGCCCAGCGACGTAATGGTAAGAGCATGCTGCATATCGCGGCGGCGCGGGGGCTCAAGACCTTTGTCGCTGCTCTTATCGAACGGGGTGTTGAGGTCGGGCTTCGAGACCACGAGGGAATGACGGCACTTGAATATGCGCGGGGACGAAAGAATCAGAAAATGTACGAGTATTTGCTTGAGCAGGGCATAACAAGTTGACGTCCCCCTTCGATATGATAGACAGGCAGATCACCGCAGATCTAAGCAAAGACAAGACTCATGTTTCTGCATCGTTGGCGATGGGGAAACCGGTGGTCTGCTCCCCAATAATCGGTTCATTCGGGATGCGATTTTCGGTTCGTATATTGACCTTAGACGGGAGAAAATCAATGAATTTGCTCAAACGCACTTAAATGCCGGCTGATTTTCGCTGTCGAACTGGACTGAAATTAGGAGGGTGGAGGTGAGTTCAAGTGATCCGTATAGTTGGAGAGGAGAGGAGAGGAGAGAGGGAAAGCATGAGAATCGCTCATTCTTGCCAAAAAGAGGGTCGAAATATGGCCATAGCTGAAGCGGTACGTCGTTTGCACGATATACTGCCCTTGAGGGGAAGACATCAACAACTTGATCCAGAACTCTTAGAGGTTCATAAGGCGATCCTTCGATCCTTTGTGGAAAGAGGATACCCTCTGGGAAAGAAGGAAATCGCCGATATGCTGTCCGATACCGATGTGACGACGGCGCTGGTGCGTCTGCGTGAAGATGATCTGCTAATCCTGAATCCAGAAAGCGGAGAGCCCATCGGTGCCTATCCGATGACGATGGAAAACACGCCCCACAGGCTGGTCGTCAACGGACACCAAATCCACGCCATGTGTGCTCTCGATGCGTTGGCCGTCAGTCCGATGTTCGGGATGGCAACGCAGATCGATTCGCGTTGCCATATCAGTGAGGAACCCATCTACCTTCGCCAACGGGGAATGGAGATACTGGAAGCACAACCATCTCTCGATGTACATGTGGGAATCCGTTGGCAAACACCAACGACCTGTGCCGCACACAGTCTGTGTCGCGAAATGATATTCTTAGGAGATCGCAATCGGACGAAGGAGTGGCAGGGATCTGAAACCGAGAGCCGACAGGTGTTTCCCTTGCACGAAGCCATCGAATTTGCTGCCGCTTTTTTCGTGCCATTAATAGAAGATTGATGGGGCGATCAAGGTCCGGGACAGGATTCACCTCCTGCTTTCCGAGCAGGCCATACATTCCATATGGATGCACCCACCAGCATAGCGATTCCCATATAGTATCAGGCTTCTACGGATTATTCCTCTATTACCTGGCCGTTCGAGTTAGCTGCACATGCTGAGAAACAGCCAGGTCTCCTTTATAATAGACACACCGTGACCAGGCCATGTTGGATTATGTCTTTCATTACAAAAAAGCAATCCGTAGGATAGCAAGAGAGGTCAAGCACCTTAGGCGGGATTGGTCGGTTGCCGTGCGCGCGGTAGATGAGCAGGCAAGTGAAGGCATATAGATTTTTTAAAAGGATCCGAGCAACAAGAGTCCAGCAAACTTTATTGAGGAGGAATCGATGGTCAGGGAGGCAGTGCTTTCACCAGCGCAATACGAGACGGTTCATGAGAAGAACCAGGAGATGCCCATGCGCGATGGGACTATCCTGCGTGGCAATATAACGCGACCCAACAGCGCGGGTCAGTTCCCGGTTATCATCGAGCGCACGCCATATAACAAGGAAGGCGGCTCCGAGAATTCGATTGGTTCGCCCGAGTTTTTTGCCCAACGGGGGTACGCGGTTGTGGTCCAGGACGTGCGGGGTCGCTTTGCTTCGGAGGGGGAGTTCTATCCCTTCCGGGACGATGGAGCTGGCGTCAATCGCGATGGCTACGACACGGTCGAATGGGCCGCGGTTCAGCCCTGGTCCGACGGCAAAGTGGGCATGATCGGGGGTTCGTACTCTGGTGTTACCCAGTACCGCAATGCGCTGAGCAGACCGCCCCATTTGCGGGCTTTGTTCGTGCGTGAATCATCCGCTGACTACGTGCGCGAGTGGGTCTATAGAGACGGTGCTTTCGAATTGGGTTTCGGCCTCGCATGGGCGCACCACGTAACCCGTACCAATTTAGCCCATCTGGCCACGGGCGAGGAATACGAGCGTCACAAGGGCATTCTGGACAAAGTCCACGAGGAAATGGATGATTGGTATGCGCGCTTGCCTCTGTACCCCTGTCCTTTCCTGGAGGGTTTGAGTGACTGGCACAATACCTGGTTGGACCATCCCGAGGATGGACCTTACTGGTGGCAGTTCAACATCGAAAAGGGTCACGACCAGATCGAAACCCCGATGTACCACCTGGGGGGCTGGTTCGATATTTTCCTGGCGGGGACTCTCAAGCACTTTAGTGGTTTGAAGAAGAGGGCCCGTACCCCGGAGGCACGCCAGAGCCAGAAGCTGATCCTTGGGCCCTGGGTACACGGGCCGGCGAATGTCAACAAGCAGGTCGCTGGCGAATTTGACTTTGGCGCTGCTGCTGCCGTCGACTTCAACGAGTTGCGGCTGCCGTGGTTCGATTACTGGCTCAAGGGGGTCGACACCGGGATCATGGAAGATGCGCCAGTGCGCATTTTTGTCATGGGCCGCAATGTCTGGCGCGACGAGCAGGACTGGCCCTTGCCCGACACCCGCTATACCAATTACTACCTGCGCGCCGGACGGAGCGGTTCGATTGCCTCGCTGAACGACGGGAGTCTATCGACGACGGCTCCTGTGGGGAGCGAGAATCCGGACAGTTTCGTGTACAATCCGGACGATCCAGTGCCCAGCCGGGGTGGCAACACCCTGAACATCCCCGGCGGCGTCTACAACCAGCACGAGGTGGATGAACGGTGCTTAACTTTTACCAGCGCGCCGCTGGATGAAGAGTTGGAGGTCACCGGGCCGGTGAAGGCTGTACTCTACGGCATGTCCTCGGCGCTCGATACCGACTGGGTAGTGCGGCTGGAGGACGTCCATCCGGATGGTTATTCGCGCAATGTCTGCGATGGCATTCTGCGCGCTCGCTACCGCGATTCATTTCAACACCCGGAACTGTTGGAACCTGGAAAAATCTATCGCTTCGAGGTGGATCTATGGGCTACCAGCAATGCCTTTTTGGCCGCGCATCGCCTCCGCGTGGTGGTGACTAGCAGTTGCTTCCCTCGTTTTGACCGCAATCTGAATACCGGGGGGCCGCTCAACAAGGAGGCCGCTGGACAAAGCGCCATTAATACGGTGCTGCACGACGAATTCAGGCCCTCCCACATCGTCCTGCCGGTAATTGCGAGATAGGGATATGGCGAGTTGCAGGTGCAGGTTATTGGCGACGCCGACGCCGAAATCTCTCGTATCGGTACTGGGTGCGGCTGCAACATGTATACCTAGATTGAAATGGGGTGTGATTGTTCCATCGTCTGTGACGATGGTTCCAGTTAGTGGTCCACCATCCAGCGCGCCCGCAATATTGGGCATCCGGTTATCCGGGTCAATCACGGTACTTCAGAAGAATACGGGATGGTCACCATGACGAATTACATCAATGAAAACATCGATGGCCTGAGAGCAGAGCATCTGCCGCATGGCAGTACGTTCAGGTTGGTGGGAATATGATGCGCCCCTCTTTTTTCCATCCCGGGGCACCTTATCAGGAGAGGAAGAAATGAAAATCACCGACATCCGTTTCGTCGAGTTGGAAGGCGTGCTCAAGTACGAGGGGGAGTTGTGGGAATCGCTGAATTGCAGCCCCATTCAAATCTATCCCGAATACCGCGGCAAAGGTGGGGGTTACACGCCCAAGACGCCCGAGGGCGATTACCTGATCGGAGGTGTCTTCGTTGAGGTAGACACCGATGAAGGTGTTACCGGACGGGCTGGTCCCACTCACGCCGGTACGGCACAACTAATCGCCCAGCAGCTGCTCCCGAGGGCAGTGGGTGAGGATGCGCTGGCCCACGAGCGGCTCTGGGATCGATTCTACCGAAGTACCGTACCGGGTCGAAAGTCGCCGGTAATCGAGGCCATCAGCGCTTTGGACTGCGCTCTGTGGGACCTGAAGGGAAAGTGGTTCGACCAGCCGGTGTACAAGCTTCTGGGCGGCCCCACGCGAGAGAGCATACCGGCCTATGCCAGCACTACGGGATGTTCACTGGAACCGGCCAAGGTGCGGGAACGGGCGCAGAGCATGGTCGCTGAGGGGTACACGGCCATGAAATGGTTCTTCCTCCACGGGCCGGGGTCCGGGCGGGAAGGAATGGCAGAAAATCTGGAACTCGTGCGCGTGGTGCGGGAGAGTGTGGGGGATGAGGTCGACATCATGTTCGACGCTTGGCTCAGTTGGGATGTGCCCTACGCCATTGCCATGGGTGAGCGCATGGCCGAGTACCGGCCGCGATGGCTGGAGGAGCCGGTAGCGCCCGATCGCATCGACAGCTGTGCCGCCATCCGTCGCGCACTTCCTTTCCCGATTGCCTCGGGCGAACACGAATACACCCGCTGGGGGCACCGGGATCTGATCGAGGCGGAGGCGGTGGACGTGCTGCAGCCCGACATATACTGGGTCGGTGGCATCACCGAAACGATCAAGATTTGCACCCTCGCGTCCCTCAGCGAGCCACAGGTGGTTCCGCACGTTCACTCGGTGCCGGCCACGGTGCACCTGTTGTTTTCGCAGCCCCCCGATGTCTGCCCGCTGCTGGAGTACCTGGTACGGTGGAACGTGGTAAACCAGTTCTTCCTGAAAAACCCGATCGAACCCCGTAATGGCGAGGTCGCCTTGCCCGAAGGGCCGGGTATGGGTATGGAACTCGACGAGGACAAGATCACCTCCCGGCGCGAGCTGAAATGGTGAATCCCATCAACGAGGGTTCCCTGACCGTCCGCTGAGCGGTCCGATTGTCCGACGCGCAGTCCCGGTCGGTGGTCCGGGGTGTCGACGACAGCGAGGAACTGTTGCGCTACCGCTTTCGACGTACTTGGCGAGTATGGGCAAGAAAGCTCGAGGGCCCCCTTCGCCGTGATTCATATTCGCCGCAAGCGCGTCCAAATCCAGCGACTCCAGGTAGCGCATATAGGTTGCCTGAGTGCCAGATTAGCTTGGAAGAGGGCGTTTGAATTTCCTATACTGCGGGAAAAGACCCTGTCGGTTTGTTCATAGCTGTTCCTTTCGCGAAGAATAGTGCCGCTGGTTATGTCATTTGCGCTGACTGCCTTCTCCCCAAGTGTCGAAGTGGGTCTTGATGCCTGGGTGCTGCTGGATGTAGTCCTTCAGTTCCATCACGATGTTTTCCTGTAATTGAATCGATAGGCCGCCGTCGACGGGCAGGCACACCCCGGTGATAAAACTGGCCTCGTCGGTGCACAGGAAAGCCACGGCACTGGCGATGTCTGCCGGTGTGCCCAAACGTCGCACCGGGTACTGGAGCTCAAAGAGGCGGTAGCCCTCCTCGTTGCCTTCCTTTTCCCACAGTTTTTGGAGCTTCTCCGTTATCATGTGTCCCGGTGCAATGGCGTTTACCGTAATGCCCTTGGGCCCGTAGTCGATGGCCATCTGCCGGGTCATGCCGATGGCCGCTGCTTTGCCCGCCTCGTAACTGAGGACGCCGGCGGCCTGCAGTATGCCGTGCACCGACGAGATATTGACGATACGTCCCACCCCCGCCGGAGGCGGGGTGCCGGCGTGCAGCCCGTGTTGTGCCAGGGCGCTGGTATCGAAGTCCTGCAACGGTCCCGAAGTTTCCATAGCCAACACGGCGTACTTGGCGCCGAAGAACAGCGCCCCGGAGAGTATGTCCATGGTCTCGCGCCAGACTTGCGGTGGCGTGTCGACCGCCCCTCCGCCAAAAGCGCCCGAGCTGATGCCAAAGGCATTTTGCACCAGGATATCGAGCCGCCCAAAGCGCGACATGGCCTCGGCTGCCATCTGCTCGGCCGTTTCTTCTTTTGACACGTCTCCGGTGAAGTGATCCGCCACACCGCCAGCGTCGGTAATCTGCGCGACATTGATCGCCGCCAACTCGGCATCGGTATCGACGATCAATACCTGGGCGCCCTCGGCTGCCAGTTGTCGCGCCGTGCCGCCGCCGATGCCCTGGGCACCGCCGGTGACGATGGCCGCTTTGCCCTGCAGTCGCTGTGTCATGTTTCTCCTCTTTGAGCTAGCTTGGTCGCCCTCTGAAATGGGTGCGTTGTTTTGCAAGAACAAAGTTTTTTTCAGGTGGGTCTGTCAAGTTTTTTAGGGTTGGTCCAGCGAATGTATTAGCTGTGCCTCGTCTGCCCTCAGGCCGGCCCCGACTTCGTCGCTTCCCACTAGCGCTCAAACGCGTCTGGGTTTTCGCTGGCATCCCAGAAATCGGTGGTAATCGGTACATTGTGGGACGATATGTGGGAGGGGAACTCGAAGCTGTGCAGGCGTTCGAGAAAACGTATATTGTTATTGTGACCGGGTAGGTTGGTGTCGTGCCGCTGGTAGACCATGAGGCCGATGATGTAGCGCAGGCGCACCAGAAAGCGACCGCGCGGCAGATCCTCTGGTGATCTCAGCGCTTCGTTCTTCTCCACAGCGCGAGTTAGACCTTTTTGTTTGAGGTAGGCTATTCCGTTGTTCCCGTCCGCCGATCGTTGCGCAAAGCGATCGGAAGGGCTCTTCTGTGTCTGCTCGGTAGGACCCCATCGGGTTTAGCTCGTTGCCTGGCCCAGATCCGGACCTTTGGACCCCAGTCTCGGCCTCCTGATGGTTCCATCGGTCCTCCATTACGGCTCAATGCTCCTCTGCACGTGCTCTATGGTCGATGCCTGGGTGCCGGAATAACTTGGAGCAGGGCGTTTCAATCTCCTATAATTAGTCATGTCGGTAGCTTCAAAAGAAGCCGGCTTGACTCAGGAGACTAGTTTATGGTCCACAGTAAGTTCGCGTATGCACTGGGGTTGTTTATCGGGGTAGCTAGCGCCGTTTGGGGCCAGAATCACACCCTGAGATCTGACCAGGTGATAGTCAATACAGAGCGCCATTGGGATAAGTGGAGTTTTGTCAAAGGCACACTGGACATTTCCTCCAGCGGCGAGGTTGTTCCAGCATTTATCCCCAAAGGCAACAACGCCGTAATGGACATTCTTGACCACCTGCAACGCACGGCCGAAAATCCCGATGATATAACCATCCTCAATGCGATAGAAGCCGGTTCCAACCCAGCTGACGTCGCCAACCTGTTCGACGGGGACGAAACGACCTATTGGGAGCCGGACCCGGCTAGCCCCTTGCGGGACTGGTGGTTTCAAATTGACCTAGGGCGCTTGATCAATGCCACCCGGATCGGATTGAAGTTCGTGCCCGAGGGCCAGGGCGATCCCTTTCTGCAGTTCGTCGTGCTGACCGCGGATAACGCCGATAAAGGGTCCCAGGTGGCGGGGAATATCCCCATGAACCAGGTCTACAGGACTCCGAGCGACAACAAGAACAAGCGGGTGTTCGAACTGGATCTGGACCGCGGGGAAGTGATAAACCCTGTACCCGGCAAGGACTTCGAGGGCGATATTGTGCGTCTGGTACAGATCGTTGTTACGGAAAGCAACGGTATGCGCGGGATTGAAGTGCCAGCCGAGGAATACGAGACATTGGCGGCCTCAGAACGGGGCAGTGTGGTCTATCACAAGAAGGTGGGGGAGGAGGAAGTAGAGGTAGAGGAGGCGATCTACGCCGCAATTGACCCGGAGGTGCGCGGCGCGATCCGTTTTTACCGGTGGGAGCGTCCCCGCCTGGCTGAATTGGAGGTGTATGAACGGGGCCGGAATATCGCTCAGGGGATGATCCAGGATCGCAATGGTAGTGCAGAGAGCTCCCACGACGGATCCGTGGGAACGCTGGTGGATGGGGAAGGTACCTCGCTGACGTTTGGTCTCAAGGCATTCCCCCAAGGCAACGTGTCCTTCGGGGAGCGCTTCCTGGAATTCGATTTGGGCGTTTCCTACTGGCTGGACACCGTGCAAATATGGTACAACTGGTCTCGTACTGCTAGCCTTCATAATTATCAAATTCGGACATCGGACGGCACGCCCGCACCTGGTGGTGGCCGCTTATGGAACACACCCGGACAGATACGCGGTCTAGGGAAAGAGGCCGAAGTCAACACCTTTCGGGACACCCCTGCCCGTTTTGTACGCGTGGCCTATCCTTTTTCCAGCAGCGAATCGGGCCGAGCGGGGAATAAGGCCCGGATCAGCGAAGTCCAGTTTTACGGTGAAGGGTACCATCCCATGGTGGAGTTGGAATCAGGATTGATCCCGCTGGGTGGTGCCAAAAATCTGGTCTCTATCGAATGGAATGTCGATACGCCCCCGGGTACCTCAGTACAGATACAAACCCGGACCGGCAATGAAGTAGCGGATGAATACCGGTACTATGATAGCGGTGGTATGGAAGTCTCCGCGGGGAAATACGAAAAACTGGGGTTCTTCAAGAAAGGCCGGATAGACACCCTGCAGGTGGCCGGCTCCGACTGGAGTAATTGGAGTGCGCCTTACGTCCATTCCGGCGCCCCGATCGCTTCTCCTAGCCCGCGCCAGCTCTTGATGCTGCGTGCCCGGTTGAAAACGGAAGATCCCATGAGCAGTGCCGCGCTACGTTCCATCCGACTCAATTTCAACCCGCCGGTGGCGCGACAACTGCAGGGGGAACTCGATGCGGCGATCTTCGAGCGTTTAGGGACGCCGCAACAGCTATCCCTGTTTATCAAGCCGATCTTCACTACACAGGATTTGGGCTTCGACGAAATTCTGCTACACACTCCTCCCGATATGTCGCTGGAATTCGGCTCGCTGCGTATGGGGAGCGTGGCCCAGTGGAATAACGGTCAGGTTGAAGAACAGGCCGATATACAGGTGGTGGAGACGCGTGCCGACTCGTTGTGGTTACGCCTTGACCAAGTGGTGCAATGGGGTTCCGAGACCGAGCTGATTGAGGTACGGTTCACGACGGCGTTGTTTTCTACCGGAGTTGTTTTGCAAGCGGCAATGGGGAATTCGTCTTTAGAAAACTCATGGCAACAGGTAGATCCAGGAGACGTTACCGAGCTTGCCCAGACCCAAGGCTTGCAGATTCTGGCCTCGGCGTCTGACAGCAAGGTGCTCGATGATGTGGCAATCAACCCGCCGGTGGTGACGCCGAACGGCGACGGCGTGAACGATGCTATGACCTTTGATTTTGCTGTTCGCCGCTTGAGCGGGATACGCCCGGTTACGGTGCAAATTTTCGATCTGAGTGGCCGACCGGTGCGGATACTGGATACCTTGCAGCCAGTAGTGGCGGGGAGGTATTCAATCGACTGGGCGGTGGATGATCAACAGGGCCAAGTGGTGCCGCCGGGGATCTATATCCTGCGTATTGACGTCGATGTGGATTCGGACTCGTGGGTATCGCAAACGGAAGTACAGCGTTTGCTCCATGTGGCGTATTGACCGTAGGCAGGATCCTGGCCTACGGTTTTCTACGGCTTTTCGGCGTTTGGTCGTGCCGGGCCGTTTAGAGGAGGCGTGCAGATATGGCCAATGCCGCACTAGTTGGAAAAGTGCAGACCGTCCTGGGCTTGATACGCGGCGACGAGCTGGGCATTGCACTACCCCACGAACATCTGCTCGCCGATCTGTCCTGCGCCTTTGCACTGCCCGCCGCGGCGAGTCAGCGAGGGCGGGCCTACGAGCCGGTCGGCATAGAGAATCTGGGCTGGTTGCGCTACCACTCCTTCGAGAATCTGGACAACCTGCGCCTATTGGATGAGCGCGAAGCCATAGACGAAGCCCTGCTCTTCAAAATGGCGGGCGGCAAAAGTATCGTCGATTGCACCATCAACGGCATCGGCCGCGACCCGGAAGGCCTGGCGCGGATCGCCCGTTCTACCGGGCTCAACATCATCATGGGATCCGGTTATTATACCGCCCCGAGTCATCCCCCCGAGCTTGCCGCAAAGAGCGAGGAGGAGGTCTTTGCGGAGATCGTCCAGGACATCGAAAGCGGCGTCGGCAACAGCGGCATCAAGGCCGGCATCGTCGGTGAGATCGGCTGCTCCTGGCCGCTGGATGACAACGAGCGCAAGGTGCTGCGCGCCGCCGCCCGGGCGCAGCAGCACACCGGTGCGTGCCTCAGCATTCATCCGGGCCGCAACCGCGCCGCACCTTTCGAAATAGTGGATATCATCGCTGCCGCCGGCGCAGATCTGAGCCGCGTCATCATGTGCCATATCGACGTCCGCCTGCGCGCTCCCGAGGAGCGCCTGCGGCTGGCGCAGACCGGGTGCTACCTCGAATACGATGTCTTTGGTTGGGAGGGCCACTTCCCCTCCTACTGGACCGCCGACGATTTCATGGATATACCCAACGATACCCAGCGTATCTACGAGATCTTGGCGCTGATGGAGGCGGGTCACCTCGAGCAGATCCTCGTCTCACAGGATATTTGCCGCAAGTCGACGAGGGTGCGCTACGGTGGCTGGGGCTATCCCCACATCTTGAATTACGTGGTGCCGATGATGCGGCAAAGAGGCTTCGGCCAGGAGCAGATCGATACCATCCTGAGCGAAAATCCGAAGCGCATTTTCTGCTTTGTTTGAGGGCAGGGTGGGCGTCATGGCCCGGCCGCGGCGTCGCGAGGCTCGCGCCGATGGAAGCCGACGGGGGTCTGGTCCCCGCCCGGGACCTATGTCTGCCGCATCGACCTAGGGGACTCCCAGGGGGACGACATCGGCCTGCGCGCGGTCGCGGTGGCCTACTGACCTACACTCCCATTTGTAGTCGGAATAAGCGTTTTTCTTTCGCGATCGGGCTCCTGCCCGATCTCAAGATCTATCTAAATACAGCAATTCTTAGGAGAGAGACCACGACGCTTGACTCCAGTCAAAAAACCCATTGAATAATAGAGGAACAACGACCTCATCGAAGAGGTAGAATACGAGAGATCCCACCACGACAAGAAAATTACTTGACATGGGATCTGCGGATCTGCGTAATTAAGCTACAATCAACCACTCAAAGATTCAGAACAATTGGGAAGGAGTGCATCCGATGACAACAGCAACGAAATGGAATCTCTCTGGTACATATTTCGAGTCGTGTAATTGTAAAGTTGCCTGTCCTTGTATCTTCTTGACACCTCCCACCTCGGATGATGGTGATTGCAAGGCTCTTCTTGCTTGGAATATAGAGAGTGGGGATTTTGCTGGAACAACGCTTGACGGACTAAAAGTGGCACTTGCAGTTAATTGTCCTGGCTTGATGGTTGATGGAAATTGGAGAGTTGCACTCTACATTGACGAGGATGCAAGCGCGGAGCAAAATGCTGCACTGCAGCAGATATATTCTGGTCAGAGTGGAGGTATATTTGAAGTTTTAGCTGGATTTATTAGTGAGATTATTGGGGTGACAAGTTCCTCCATCGAATTTATATCTGATGGTAAAAAGAGAAGTATTAAAGTAGGTAGTGTCGCAGAAGGTGCTATTGAAGCCATAGAAGGGTTCGATGGACAAGATACTGTGATTTCCGGAGCTCCCCTGGACGCAACACCTGGGGAGCCAATGGTGGTATCCAGATCCAGTGTCAACAAATATAAAGACCATGGAATCGAGTGGGACACTTCTGGGAATAGCGGATATCAATCTGATTTTAACTATGCAGTTTAACGCGAACGGACATGTGGCGGCGGTGGATACTTGGGGTCGCTGAGGGGCGAACGATAGGTAGAGAGACGCAGTGGGTACGTGGGGTAACTGAGGGGCGACGATAGGCAAAGAGAAGCGGGGCGGCAGTGGGCCACCCGGTAAGATGGTCCGAACGGACCTACTTCTATTCAACGAACTCACCGCGTGTCAAATATTGCCCTTAATCTTCCGGCTCGGTGCGGTCCTGTTACTAACCACCTCCGTTTCATTTGGGTATCTGCCCTGGATCATTGCGTCCACAATGCTGCTGTTAATTTTTCTATCCCACGTAATTTCGCCCGCTTTCTTTACCGCTTCCCGATGCACTCTTTTCGATGTCGCCGTTTGCCGGCTGTTCCGCTAAGGGGCCGGAAAGGGCGCTCCTGTGCCTGTGAGTAAGTACCCCATAGGGTTTAAATCATTGACCTGTCAAGATCAGGGCCTTTGGATCCCAGTCCCGGCCCCCCCCAACTGCTCCAACGGTTTTTCATTACACCCCAATGCCACCTGTGCACGCTCTATAGCTGATGCCTGAGCGACAGATCAACTTGGAAGAGGGTTTTGAGTTTCCTATGTTTCGCTGCGGCTTACATCTGCTGTCGTGTATTAAGTTCCTATACATATTTTGTTTGTGGCTCAGTTCTTGCGTAGGTTTACTGGCATTAACAGCTAAAGAATCCTTCGAGCTTTCCCTATAACCTTTGGCAGGAGGTATTGCTTTGATCGTGTCAACGAACATCAATGTTTACAATCGTAGTATGTCCAAATATGACATACGTCTGCTTGCCGTAGCCCGCCTTATCTTGTGTTGCTGGCTGGTGATATTCTGTCTCGCTGCTCCTCAGAATGGGCAAGCAACTACGCTACCAGATGCTAAACCGGAAACGGTGGGGTTAGCATCTGCGAGGCTCGATAAAATCGAAGGCGCATTTCAGAAATACGTAGATGATGGGCAGGTTCCTGGTTTAGCAGTTGCTATTGCTCGGTATGGGAAACTCGCATACTTAAATAGAATAGGTCTCAGAGACATAGAAAATGAACTTCCACTGGAACGAGATACGATTTTCCGCATCTACTCTATGTCGAAAGCTATTACGTCCGTAGCAGCTATGATTCTCTACGAAGAGGGACACTTTGAGCTTAATGATCCCGTTTCAGATCATATTCCAGAGTTCAAAGATCAGCGAGTATATGTGAGTGGTACTGTTGATAGCATGATCACTAGAGCACCTAGTAAACCGATGACGATTCAACAATTATTTACTCACTCTGCAGGGCTATCATATGGTGGCGATAGTACGGTCGTAGATTCGGT
>CAZFMY010000095.1:0-25270 GCA_964520345.1 uncultured Gemmatimonadaceae bacterium
GAGCAGAGCGGGGAATTGGGGCCGGTCGGAGGTGATATTCCCAGGGATGCGTGGCCGGAGAGCTGGTTCGCTCCGCCGCGCAAGGCATCCGAACTCGGTCTGGCGAATTTTCGCCAGGCGCCGATGCTCGAGGCGTTGGTGGCTGCTGGCGAGCTGCCACCTGTCGAGGAGCGGCTGCCCGATGATCCGATCGTAGTGGAGCCGATAGACGAGATCGGCAGCTACGGCGGAACGGCCAGGCTCTTTGCGGCTGGGGAGCAGCTGATCAACGTGCCCGAAGGCATGCTGCGTCCGGGGCCGCAGATGCGGTTGAACCTGCCGAATTTTGCCGAAAAAGCCGAGTACCGCAATGGCGGCAAGACGCTGAAAATCACCCTGCGCCCCGGTCATCGATGGTCCGATGGCCATCCGATGACCGCCGATGACTATCTGTTCTGGTTCGAAAATGTGCTGATGAACAAGGAACTCACACCGGTCGTCGAGCCCCGCTTCAAAGGCGCGCGGATCGAGAAGCACGGTCTGTACAGCTTCAGTTATCATTTTCCCCATCCGATGCCGCTCTTCGTCAATCACCTGGCTCACAATAGTTCGCGTCTGGCGATGCCGGCGCATTTCATGCGCCGCTACCACCCGGCGTTTATCAATCAGCAGCAATTGGAGCGCGAGGCCGAGGAGTTGGGACTGCAGGATTGGCGCGTCTATTTTCAGGCTGCCAACAGCACCACCGACCTGATTTATTTCGGGCGTCCGGTGGATACGGCTTATATGCTGGTCAGTCGGACCTCGACGCGCGCGCTGCTGCGCAGGAATCCCTACTATCCCAAGGTCGACACCGAAGGCAATCAACTGCCCTATATCGACTCTTTAGAAGTGCAACGGGTCGATAGCGCGGATATCATGGCGGCCAAGGCCTCGACCGGCCAGGTCGATTTTGCCGGGCGGCAGTTTATGACCGCCGATCTACCGCTTTTTAAACGCTTCGAGCAAGACAACGATTATTCGACCTATATATGGCCGCGCCCCTATGGCTCGGACGTAGTGCTGCAGTTCAATCTGAACCATCCCGACGAGGGCCTGCGCCAGATCTTCCAGGATCGGCGTTTCCGTCGCGCGATGTCGCTGGCGATCAATAGGGCGGAGATCAACGAGATCGTCTACTTCGGCCTCGGGGTACCGCGGCAGTTGACGGTGGTGCCCTCGAGCCGCTACTTCGAGCCGGAATTCGCCCGGGCCTGGGCCGAGTTCGACCCGGTCAGGGCTGCGTCCTTATTCGACGAGATGGGGCTGGTCGATCGCGATGGCGATGGGAGCCGCGAGCGGCTCGACGGAGATCCTCTGCAAATCACCCTGGAGTACATGGTAGGTGAGACGCCGAAGCAAATCACCCTGGACCTGGTTACCGCGCACTGGCGCGAAGTGGGAGTGAACGTCAATCTCAAGCAGATCAGCGGCAGCCTGCAGCGGATCCGCGCCCGGGCGGGTCTGATGGACATGACGATCTGGCATGCCGACCGCAATGCCGATATCCTCTTTCCGATCGAACCGTACTGGTATGTGCCGACCAATGGCGGTTGGGAGCAGAGCCAGTGGTCGGCGTGGACGCGGTGGTACTTCTCCGACGGCGTCCGCGGTTGGGAGCCGCCGGCACAGATCAAGGAACTCATCGGCTGGTGGGAGATCTTGCGCCGCGCTACGGACGAGGCGGAGCGGATCGAGATGGGTAAGAAGATCCTCCGCAGCCAGGCCGAGAATTTATGGGCTCTTGGCGTTATCGGCCTGGGCCCGCACCCGATCGTCGTGCACAATGCATTGCGCAATGTGCCGCGCCGTGGCTACTGGGGGTGGGATTCGCGTTGGTCATGGCCCTACCACCCGGAGACCTGGTATTTGGACAGGAGCACCGCGCATTAATCGCATGAATCCCCTCAGCTCACCGCTTCTTGGATTGCTTTTGCTCTGCTCTTTCCTCCCGGCTCAAGCGGTGCAGCCGTCCGATCCTGATATCATCCGCTTTGCAACCATCAACGCCAATTACCGCGTGGCCCTGGAGGAGATCATCCGCCGTTACGAAGAGCGGAACCCCCAGCGCAAAGTCGAATTGTCGATTGTGGGACAGGAGTTTGCCACCTGGATCCGTACTCGGGTGGCGGCCGGTGGCGATCTGGTGCCCGATATCTACAACGGCAACTACACCAATGGGTACGATCGTCAGGGCCGCTGGGTGGCGCTGGACCCCTATTTCGAGGCGGAGAATCCCTATACCGGCAGACGCTGGCTCGATGGTCTCGACGGCCGATTGATCGAGCGCTACCGCACCGATGGTCATACATATATTCTACCGATCGACTATATCGATATTGCCGTCTTTTACAATCGCGAAATTTTTGCCGAACTGGGATTGCGCGAGCCGACGACCTGGGACGAATGGCTGGCGCTTTGTCTACGTGTTGCCGAGGCGGGTTATGTGCCGATCGCGATCGGTGGGGATGCGGATTCATTCTGGGCTGGGGAGATGGGCTGGCTGGTGCGGCTTTTGGGCGATGCGTATCTGCGCAACTATGCGCCGTTACTGATGTCCAAACCCGGGGATTGGGATTACGAGGAAGCACGCAACGGCAGCTATATTTATAATTCGCACGATCTGTATTCGGATATGCTGGTGGTGTTGAACCGGGAGCGGGAATTCGGGGCTATTTTAGATGGCCGACTCGATTTTCGCGCGCCCAAATTTCGCCGGGTCTACGAAAGGTTGAACGAACTCGCGCAGCATTTTCAGCCGGGATTCATGGGGGCTGATGCGCGGAGTGCAACGCAGCTTTTCTATACGCAGCGGGCGGCGATGTGTCTGATGCACAGCGGCAGTATCACCGGTATCATCCACGACTTCGCCAAGCTCAAAGCCGAGGAGCGTTTTGAGTTCGCCAACTTCTGGTTTCCGCCCATTACCGACGACCCGCTGGTCGAAGGTCCTTTTCGCGGGGTCGGGGGCGGGGGAATGGTGCTGGCGGTGATGCAGAAAAACGATCCGGTGCACGAGCGCAATGTGATGGACTTTCTGCACTTTCTGACCACGCCGGAATCGGGGCGCCTGCTGGTCGAATCGACGCTGGCCGATGGACAGCCGCTGACCGGTCCGCTCTTGATCGAAGGGGTGGAATTGCCGGGTGATCTGGCGGAGAAATTCGCGGTATTCAAAGGGCATGGCTATGAGAAGGTCAACTATCGCGGCCTGAGCGACGAGCAGGAGAGTGTGCAGGAGTGGGTGATTGTCGCGCAGGAATACATGGGGGGGCGCCTCTCGCTCGACGGCTTTCTCGATCGCTATGACCAGCTGATGCATCGCGCTGCTGAACGCTTGATCCGGCGCGACAATCTCGATATGGATCCGACGACTCGAGATCCGCCGCCGGTACTACACCGCGAGAAGAATCTGTGGAATCCCTTCGCCAACGGCACGCTGATGTTGGCTATCGTGCTGGTGCTTTTCGCAGGCTTCGCGATGGTTCAGGTCTCCCGGGCCAAGGGGGCAGCCCGCCATCGGACTCGTACCGCGTATCTACTTTTGTTTCCCACGGTCTTCACGCTGGTGGCGTTTAATTATTTCCCGGCGTTGTCCGGTTTGTACCACGCGTTTACCGAATGGGAGTCGGGACGCGATCCAGTATTCAATGGGCTGGATAACTTTCGCCGCCTCTTTGCCGACGATATGCTCTATGTGGGCTTCGGCAATATGCTGGTCCTGCTTGTCGCCGCGCTGGTCAAAGCTACGGTCGTCCCTTTTCTGGCGGCGGAACTCATTCTTTATCTGCTAGGCGACCGGATGCGGTATATTTTCCGCACCGCTTTCTTGCTGCCGATGGTGGTGCCCGCGCTGGTCGGCGTGTTGATCTGGCGTCTGATCTACAACCCGGATATGGGTTTGCTGAATCAGGCTTTGCAGATCCTTGGTTTGACCGGGCTCACCGCCAATTGGCTGGGCGATCCCGATCTGGCGCTGGGGGCGATCATCGGCATCGGTTTGCCGTGGGTCGGAGCCTTCGGTCTCTTGATCTATCTGGCTGGATTGATGGGTATTTCCAGCGAGATCTACGACGCTTATACCGTGGAATCGACCCATACCTTGCGGCGGATCTGGCATATAGACATTCCCCTGGTCATGGGGCAGACCCGATTGCTGGTGATCCTCACCTTTATCGGCAGCGTGCAGGATTTTCAAACCGTACTGCTGATGACTCGCGGCGGTCCGGGTATGGCTACGTACGTACCCGCATTGCGGATGTATAACGAGGCATTCGTCTATGGACACTTTGGTTATGGGGCGGCAATCGGTCTGCTGCTCTTTGTGTTGGTGCTGGCGATCACCGCCCTCAATATGAGGATATTCAAGGAGCAACCTTCTTGATCTCCAATCGCGAAAAACGGTTAAAGCGACTGGTGGTCGGAGCCCTGCTCGCCCTGCTGGCCGGGCTGACGCTGCTGCCTTTTTTTATGACGCTGATCATGTCGCAGAAGACCAATGGCGAGATTATAAACCACTTCTGGGCCTTGCCCGATAGGTTGCGTCCCGAGTACTACACCAATGCGCTGAAATTCCTGGGCGGATATATCTGGAATACCGTAGTGGTTGGCTGCGCTACCATTCTCGGTGTGGTCTTTCTCTCGTCGCTAGGCGGCTATGTATTTGCCCGTATCGAGTTCGAGGGCAAGCAGACCGTGTTCCTGCTGATCCTGGCGCTGATGATGGTGCCGGGGATTCTCACCCTGATCCCGGCGTTTATGTGGTTTAAGGAATTTCCACTGATTGGCGGCAACGACTGGCTGGGGCAGGGCGGCACGGGTTTTCTCAATACTCGCTGGGTACTCTTGATACCTTATATTTCCGGCGGTCAGGTCTTCGGGATTTTTTTGTGTCGGAGTTTTTTTCAACGCCTGCCCGAGTCGCTCTTCGAAGCGGCGCGTATCGATGGGGCGTCTGAATTCCAACTCTACATCCGCGTGGCGATACCGCTCTGTCGGCCGATCCTAGCGACCCTGGCCATTCTCGCTTTCGTCGGTGCCTACAACGACTATGTCTGGCCTCTGGTCACGGTCAGCGATGCCGCGGTGCAGACGTTCTCGGTGGGGGTTACGCTTTTTGCCGGCGAGGGCAATCTGGAACCGGGGGAGACCATGGCGGGCTATATACTCGGATCGCTGCCGCTGATTGCGGTTTTCGCTCTGGGCATGAAATACTACGTAGCTGGACTTACCCAGGGTGCGATAAAGGGCTAGGCGATATTCGATTGCTTAAGTCGATCGGTGTTTTTTGCGGAATTCCCGCGGTGATAGATTCTTCAGCTTGCGGAACTGCCGGGTGAAATAATTGGCGTCGCCGAACCCCACCTCATAGGCGATTTGCGCAATCGTTGCCGGGCTGGTCAGGAGCAGGTCCGCTGCGCGCTCTATGCGCATATTGAGCAGGTATTCTATCGGACTCTGGCCGATAGTGGTGTGAAAATTGCGCGAGAGTGAGCGCTCGGACATGCGTGCTTGGCGTGCAAGATCGGCCAGGTTCAGGGGATCGCCGAGATGGCGGTCCATATATTGGACACAATTGGCGATCCTCAGTAGTTTGGTGCTATCGAGGGAAACCAGTGCTTCATACTGCATGCAGAGATCACCGACAATGAGTTGGAGAAATGCTCTGGCCCTGGAACAGGCAAGGGGAGTGATTTTCTTCGCTTCTTGCTCCAGGGCAGCGATCCACTCGCTGATTTCCGCCAGGACCTTTGAAGATAACTGCAGTTGACTTTTGAATTGGCTCATGGTCCGGATTCTAGGTTCCAATTTGAAAAGCGCATAGAAACCCGGCATGTTGCCGCATTCGCGTTCCAGTGTTTGCAGATGATGGTTGCGGATGAGGATATTGATCAAGCTCAAGTTTTTCGTATCGGTATAGGCGTGATCGATGTTGGGGGGGATTACGAAGATATCGCCGGTATGGATGGCGTGGTTGATGCCACTGATGAGATGGGTGCCATGGCCGTCGAGGATGATAACCAATTCGATAAAGTCGTGCTTGTGCAGAGCCCTGTTGGTCTGATTGGTTTCGCGGCGTGTGGCGATGCTCTGGTAGGGCACTTTAAACCAGGTCTCAAGCAATTCATCGCGGCCTGCGAATTCGAAATCTTTGCCACGGGTATTGTCAGTACTCAGAACGTTTATCAGAATGGGTCCTTTTGACTAGTACGAACACGTTATTGGCGAAATAATGCTATTAATTGGCTATTTTGTCAAGGTTTTTCGCACTCTTGAGTATATATTATATCTATATTATTATGGTGCATCGCTTTATGTAGTGTATCGCTTTAGAAGATGGGAATAATTTGTTTGGATATAAAAAGACATTCCTGATCAATATGCGGTATATTGACATGAACATGCGATTTTGTTTTCAAGGGTTGTTTTAGCTTGTGAAAGGAGGTGTCTAAAACTACGTCAGCGCACAAACAATCCCTTTGCTTTTTTTACAAAGCTCTGAACCCCAATACGAGAGGTGTATTGCACGATGAAAAAAATCCTGAGTACAGCTAGTATTCTGGCTCTCGGCATCATGCTGCAGACCAGTACAGTCTCGGCGCACGTTCCGATTCCTGGTATCGACTCGGCCACGCTTTTCCAATGGCCAGCCGGTCAGGAGCCCAATCTGGATGGAGATCTCTCCGAGTGGGATATCGTTCCCGAAGATTATTTTGTTCCCTTCGACTCTCATTTCGAATACTATCTAGGCCTGGGCCAGGAAAACGACGAGAGCAATCTGTCCTTTCGCGTGGTGGCCGGCTGGAGTGCGGGTACCAATCGGCTCTACTTCATGATGGAGCGTTTCGACAATTACTGGGATCGCAATGGAATCGGCGCTGTTGCTGCCGGCGATGATAGTTGGGAGATCATGATCGATTCCGACCACGGAGGCGAGCAGCACTGGTATCCGGCCGATGATTT
This sequence comes from uncultured Gemmatimonadaceae bacterium, assembly GCA_964520345.1. Classification (GTDB taxonomy): domain Bacteria; phylum Latescibacterota; class UBA2968; order UBA8231; family UBA8231. The sequence goes on from CAZFMY010000095.1 coordinate 6,982, forward strand.
CGAAGATGCTGATGAGCACAAGCGCAACCAGGGCCGCTTTTCCCAGGTTGCCCACCTCTGCTGGCCCGAAATGCCCGACGCCAACCGCGCCGTCGGTTGGAAATGGTTCTGGCCCAGCGCCTCGACCTGGCACGACAAGCCTCCGTGGGGCGACTATGGTTTCCAGTTGGACGGCGAAATCAACTCCGGTGAAGTTACTGCGCGGATCGAGGTGATGTCGGCTGCCTGGGATGATTTCCACTGGGTTGGTCCCGATGACAGCCAGCTCCACACCTTTACCGAGGGCAACACCATCGGTTTGGGCTGGGTTGTGCATGATATGGATTCTGCTGCCGAGGACAATGGCGGAGCAAGCGATGGCGGATGGGGTATCAACCCCAACATCCAGATGTGGTTTGATTGCGCTAATTGCTCAGATTTCCTCTTGGCACCCATCGATCCCCGCGTAGATTTCAGCAGTGTTCCTACGGCGGTTGAGGAAGAAAGCTGGGGCCGAATCAAGGCGGTCTATATCCAGTAGCTGGACCTGTTCCAAGTATCATCAAACGATAGGTATTTGGAGGGGGGGTGCGTTTTGCATCTCCCCTCCAAACTTTATAAGCTATTGAGATATCTACAGAAAATTCGCGCACTCCTTAGGAGAGACGTTTTTATGATCTTAGGCCGTTGTATCTTGGCTTCGCTGTTGCTGGTCGGGATAGTGGGCACCCCGGTTGCGGGGTTGACCGTCTACCGGCTGGGCGGCGAGGGGGCGCTACTGCCGCCGGAAGTCACCGAGGATGGCGCTGACTTTGTCCAGTTCAGCTGGGCGGATCTCGATGCTAATTTGCAGGGGGCGGGCGAGTCACTGACGATCGAGGCCGGGGGCATTTCCCCGCTGTTCTTTACGGCGGACCAGAGTTTGGTGGAGACGGTCGGGGAGCGCGGCGGCTATGTCAACACTGGGGGAGGAACTTGCGGAACCTGCCCTGGATGGGTAGAGGCGGATGAAACCTCCCTGGTCAGCGATGGAGACCTCGCGACGGCGTATTACGAGGAAGGAGGCAGTTCCCCGGTCATGGTGCATGGCCAGCGCTATGGTAAGAGTTTTCTCGTCGACCTCGGTGGCTTGTTCGCGGTGAATCGTATCCGCTTTTCCACCCGTGCCGGCAACGAGGCCAACTTCATCGAGCATTTTCACCTCTGGACCAACGCCCTGACCAACGACGAGGCGGGGATCAGTAGCGTCGATCTCTGCGGCGCGGGGCGCACCGACAACTGCCTTGGCTTCGTTGCCCGGGACCACTACCATCTCTACAAACACTTGGACCTGTACTTCCACCCGTTTTTGGAGGTGCAAGAGAACACCCGGTCCACGGTCGAGGTGGAACTCCCCGGCGAGTACATCCGTCGCGTGAATCTCCACGTGCCTTCGCAGCAGACCCGCGACTGGGAGATCGCCGAAATCGAGATTTTCGCCCCCGGCTACGTGCCCAACGCCTCCTACACCTCAAATATCCTCGACCTGGGGCGCGAGGTTACGCTGGGCGCGCTGCGCTGGTCGGGGCACAAAGACGCCGCCGCCAAAGTCGACATCCGCAGCCAGAGCGGCAGTGATACCGATCCCAATATTTATTGGCGCAAAACGCTCAGGGGCGACGAGCAGGTGATCTACAACGCCGACGGCGACCCGCTGACCCTGCGCAGCTATAGTCGGTTGGAAACCTCCGAGCGCGGCAAAATTACCCGCGATGCCGATAACTGGGAATTCTGGTCGATGAACTATGATTTCGCCGATAGCGCGGGGATTAAACTTGCGGCGACCAAGCCGCGCCGCTACGTCCAGTTCCAGATGGACTTCGCCTCGGAGATCGCCGCCGGCGGGCAGTTGGACTACCTGGAGTGGACGGCCTCGCCCCCGGCGGTCACGGCGCTGGTGGGCGAAATCGATCCCTGGCAGGCGCCAACGGCCGAGGTGACGCAATTTACCTACGCCATCCGTCCGACCCTCGGCCTCGACGACCCGGGCTTCGACCACGTCGAGATCGCCGCCAAGGGCGGGCGCCTGGTGGGCGTGAACGCCGTCCGCGTCGGCGGCGAGGACGTGGAGTTCACCCGCGTCGAAGAAGGGCCGGATCGCCTGGTGGTGGGCGTGCCGAAGATCGATATCGCCCGTACCGAAGAAGTGGTGGAAGTGGATTTCAGCGGCGAAATCTTTCGCTTTGGGGCGACCTTCGCCGGCCACGTATTCAATAGCGAGACCCCTGGCGATATACAGCAGCCGGTGCAGGTCGGTGACGCCACGGCGCTGCGGGATGGCAATACCCTCTCGGTCCAGGCCTTTTCGCTGAGCTCCCAGATCTTGAGTTCGCTGGATCTGGACGGAGGCGTTTTCACGCCCAATGGCGATGGTGTCAACGATGGGTTGGATATCTCCTATGATCTGCTCAAACTGGTCGCGCCGACTCCAGTACTCGTAGAGATACGAGATCTGGCGGGCAGCTTGGTGCGACGGGTGTATGATGGTTTCGATGTCGCTGGCCGCCATGTGCAGCAGTGGGATGGGCTGGATGGCAGGGGGCAGCGAGTGACCCCCGGGATCTACATTTGCCGCGTCGAGGCCGAGACCGAAGATGGTCGACAGCAGCGTTCGGGCGTAGTATCGGTCGCTTATTAAATGGCCAGTTTATTTCGGGAGTTAGGGCTATGGTGAGCAACAAGATCGCAATTGCGCTGGGTTTCTATGTCGGATTGCTCAATCCGGTCTGGGGGCAGAATCATTCTCTGGAGTCTGGTCGCGTCGTGATCAACACGCAGGATCATTGGCACAATTGGCAATTTGTCGAGGGGACATTGAATGTTGCTGCTGATGGTGAGGTAGTACCAGCGTTCATGGCTAAAGGCAACAACGCCGTGCTGGATATTGTCGATCACCTGCAACGCACCGCTCAAGATCCTGCCAATACGAGTATCCTCGATGCGATCGAAGCCGGTTCGAATCCCGGAGCCGTCGCCAACTTGTTCGACGGGGACGAAACGACTTATTGGGAACCGGACCCGGATAGCCCACTTCGCGATTGGTGGTTCAGGGTCGATATGGGGCGATTGATCAATGCTACTCACCTTGGATTGAAATTCGTACCAGAAGATCAAGGAGATCCCTTTCTGCAGTTCGTCGTGCTCACTGCCGACAATGCCGATAAGGGTGATCAGGTAGCTGGGAACATTCCCATGCACCAGGTCTATAGAACCTCTAGCGACAATAAGAGTCAGCGTGCGTTCGAGTTTGATCTGGACCGAGGGGAGTTGATCGATCCCGTTCCCGGTGTCGATTTCGAGGGTGATATGGTGCGTTTCGTGCAGGTTGTGGTAACTGAAAGCGATGGTGCGCGAGGCGTTGAAGTATCGGCTGACGAATATCAGACCCTGACGCGGCAGAATAAAGGAGCTGTGGTTTTCTATAAGAAAGTTGGTACAGGAGAAGTAGAGGTGGAAGAGGCGATATACGAGGCGGTCGATCCCCAGTTACAGGGCTCGGTGCGCTATTATCGTCGGGAGCGTCCGCGCTTGGCTGAGTTGGAAGTGTATGAACTGGGTAGGAATATATCCCAGGGAATGATCCTTGATCGCAACGGCAGTGCCGAGAGTTCTCACGAGGGGTCGTTGGGTAATCTGGTCGATGGGGAAGGGACTGCGCTGACCTTTAACCTCAAGGCCTTCCCTATTGGAGGTGTAACCTTTGGGGAGCGCTATCTGGAATTCGACTTAGGTGCCTCGTACTGGCTCGACACTGTGCAGATTTGGTATAACCTCAGTGTTTACCCACTTTCCGCGGCCAGCTTGCATACCTATCAAATTCGGATATCGGACGGTACTCCTGTGCCGGGTGGTGGTCGGTTGTGGACTCGGCCCGAACAGGTTCGCGGTTTCGGTACTTCAGCCGAAGTTAATACCTTCGATCCGATCCATGCTCGTTTTGTGCGGGTGACCTACCCCTTTGCCAGTAGCGAGTCTGGCCGAGAAGGCAATAAAGGTCGAATCAGAGAAGTCCAGCTCTACGGCGAGGGATATCACCCCGAGGTCGAACTCGTATCGGGACTGATTCCGTTGCAGGGGGCCAAAAATCTCAGCACGATCGAATGGGACGCTGAGAGTCCTCCAGGTACATCAGTACAGATACAAACTCGGACCGGGAACGAGGTGGCCGATGAATACCGCTATCACAATAGTGGCGGCTTGGAAGTCTCTGCCGGTAAGTACGAGAAACTGGGATTTTTCAAAAAAGGTCGTATTGATACCTTGCTCGTAGCTGGTTCCGACTGGAGCAATTGGAGTTCACCCTACACCTATTCCGGAGAGCCGATCACTTCGCCCAGTCCGCGTAAATACCTGATGATGCGCACTCGCTTGACCACTGAAAATCCAGCCAATGCTGCGGCGCTGCGCTCGGTTCAGTTGAATTTCAACCCACCGGTGGCGCAACAACTTCAGGGCGAGCTGGATACGGGTGTTTTCGAAGAGTTGGGGGTTTCGCAGGAGGTTTCGCTCTATATCAAGCCTGTTTTTGCGCCGCAGGATTTGGGATTTGACCAGATTCTGGTGCGCACTCCCCCGGATATGTCGTTGGCGTTTAATTCTCTGCGCCTGGGCAGCTTAGAGCAATGGGAAAACGGCCAGGCTGAAGAAGTGATCGCAACGCAGGTGATCGAGACGCGCTCCGACTCGCTATGGTTGAGTCTTGACCGGCTGGTACAGCGAGGAGGAGAGATCGACTTGATCGAGGTGAGATTCACGACCGCGCTCTTCTCCACCGGGGTTGTAGTGAAAGCAGCACTGGGCAATTCGTCATTGGAAAATTCGTGGCAACAAGTGGATCCGGGAGATGTAACCGAACTGGCTCAGACTCAGGGTTTGCAGATTCTGGCTTCGGTGCAGGATAACAAAGTACTGGGTAACCTAGAAATTAGCCCCCCGGTGGTGACGCCTAATGGCGACGGGGTCAACGATGTGATGTCCTTCGATTTTACTGTGCGCCGTCTGGATGCGGCGCGCCCGGTCAAGGTGCAGATCTATGATCTGAGCGGTCGGTTGGTGCGGATATTAGATGTGTTGCAGCCGACCGTGGCGGGGTCGTATTCGGTCGACTGGGCGGCGGATGATAAGCAGGGGCAGATGGTGCCGCCTGGGATCTATATTTTGCGTCTCGATGTCGATGCGGATTCGCAGTCTAGTGTCCAGCAAACGGGTATGCAGCGCTTGTTGTACGTGTCATTTTGAACCCCGGGGACGTGGTTGGGTTTTAGGTTGCGATTGTCAAGGAGGTAGTACTGCCGTGTTGGATCCAAAAAAAAAGCTGAGTACGCTGGGCATGGTCCTATTGGGCGTCTTTTGCCTGGTGGTCCAGGATCTCGGGGCAGAACGCCGCACTATCATTATGGGCGGAGTTGATGGCGCGGCATGGGAGGATGGCGGAGGAACGCTCGCGGCACTGGTTCAAATCAGTCCAAATCAGGTCGAGATCAGCAATACTCCGGGCAATGTGATCGAGTTCGATGCTGGAGGTCGTGTCGGCTGGTTGGCTCCTCAAAAAGCCGATGAAACGGTGAATATCGCCCTGGGTCTCCTCGATCGGGGCGGCCGTCTGAATGCGCCGACCATTTTGTCTCAGGAAATAAGAAACAATCTGGTTTTTATGGTCGATGATGATCCTACGACCGCTTTCGAACGCAAAACCGCCCGCGGCGCTAGCCAGGTCAATGCGCTGGGGGTGATCATGGATTTCGATCTGGGAGCCCGTTTCGGGGTCGAGCGGATACAGTTTTTTCCCCGCAATGCCCATCCCGATTTTCTCGCTCCAGATTTTCCGTTCCACAACGATTATCTCAGGGGCTTCGAAATCCTGCTCAATGACGGCAGCGAGGAAACACAGGTAGCGAACCGGCCGGTATTGACTACGGTTGAGTTGGAACCTGAGAACGAGGAACCGATTGTCGATCTGAGTATTCCGCCGCAGTATGTGCGTTTTATCCGTCTGAAGTCGCAGACCACCGTGGGCTTTGAGATCGCAGAATTTCGTGTTTTTGGCTCTGGTTTCGTACCCCGGGCCGACTACCTTTCCAATGTTTTCGATTTTGGCGAGGAGTTGGCGTTGTGGGGGAAGATCCATTGGGAAGAAGAGCATTTCGGCTTAGAACGTCTTTCGCGCCTCCTGGTGAGTTCGCGCAGTGGCTGGGACGATACGCCGCTGGAGTTCACTCGGATCGACGAGGCTAGCGGGGAGGAGGTGCCCTGGCAGGAGGAGGCCGTTGTTACTACGGCTAGAGGGGATCAGTTCGATCTGAATGGTTTTGCTGAAATTCAGGAAGCGCAGGACTTGTTCAATGCACTGCCTTTTGCCGAGCGCGGTCGGGTCTCTTTGACGCTGGATGATTACGACGATTTAAAGTCCTCCGAAAAGGGTGCGGTCAATGAGGATCTAGTTGCCTGGAGCCGCTGGTCGCCGCCCTATAATCTGGCCACTGGAGGAGATCTAATCGGCGAGGTCGACGAAATGGGGGTACCGATTCTGTCGCCCGGCCCCCGTCGCTATTTTCAGCTGAAGTTCGAATTCGAAAGTGAGGAGTTGTCCTCTGCCAGAGCGCTGGGCCCTTTGACCTTTACCGTGTCGAACCCACCTATGGCGCAACGGATCTTGAGCGAGGTTGTACCGCGCCAGGTTGCTCTCGGTGAGCCGGTTTCGTTTACCTATGCCGTATTGCCGACCAAGGTGCGTCCCGGCGTAGATCTGGGCTTTGATCTCTTCGAGATCGCAACGCCGGTACGCGTTGAAGAAGTGCAGACCATTGAGGTCATCCACGCCGATGGTCGAGTCGAGACGGCTGATTTCAGTGGCGTGGATCTGAGTGACCTGCCCGTTGCGGATACCAGCGGTCAATTTGCGGTAGAGGCCGTCGAAGAGCGAAGCTTTCGAGTGCGGTTCCCGCTGATCGCAGATAGCGATCTGGAAACGGATCGCGCCGCGCTGGTAAAGATTGGATTCCGTTGTCGCGTACTCCGATTTGGTACCATGTTTACCGGTACTGCCTGGAAGAGCGGTAGCGATAATCTGGGACAACGCGTCCTCGGTGGCAACGCGGCTGATCTAGGGAGTGCAGATGACGATTTGATACCGCTGGGGGTCGTCGATCCGCAGGATCTGGCGGTAAAAGTGCCGTTGGTCGGTAGCGAGTTGATGATCAATGTTGCAGCCCAGCCCAGTCCCTTTAGTCCGAATGGGGATGGGGTGAATGATCAGACGAGGATACACTACGATCTGAGTCGGTTGGTCGGTGCCGCACCGATTGCGGTGCGCGTATATGATCTGGCTGGCAACTTCGTTCGCACGCTTTTTTCAGGTGCGCAGGGGGGAGGAAGCTTTGCGGCCGAGTGGGACGGTACTGACAGTGCAGGAGAGCATCTGCCTCCTGGTATTTATCTCTTTCGCGTCGATTTGGACACCGATTCCAGAGACGAGGCCGTAGTCGGCATCGTCGAGATGGCCTATTGAACTTTCGCTTGCCCGCTATATGGGGGTGAGCGAAGGCGTATTTGTTTTCTAATGGAGGGATTCGATGTGCAGAACTCGGGGGATATTCGCTTGGTTGATCCTCTTGACATTGGCGGTGGCATTCCAGGCCACTGGAGTTGATGGTCAGTCGCGAGATCGGCGATTAGGCACCCAGCGTGGCTCCCAACTGAGCTTTGAGCCCAGAGGTCCGGGTGTTTTGTTCGATGCCCTCGACCCGGCGCTGAAAAAGTGGTATGTGCCGCAAGAGCTCTATGCCGATTACGGATTCCGCCAATGGGAGTATTCCAATTACGCCAAAGATTTGTATCAGCGCTATGTAAATACCAGTCGGCAGGGCGGTCCGTTTTACGATATGTATGGTAATTACCAGACCTGGGGTTGGCTGATTTTCGATTGGAACCAGACGCAGCCGGGACAGTTCGGGTCTTCGATATACAAAGATCCCAGGTTTAATTCGTGGTTTAATGCGGTCACGGTCTCTTCCGACTCGCATGATCAGTATCATCTGGCCATCACTATAGGAGAGCGGATTCGCACTTCGTTAACTCCGCTGACTTTCTCCAAGCCTCGATTCAATGGCATTCAAATGGATTTTGCCTCGGACAAGTACGAGGCAACAATGCTTTTCTCCAGAGCTAGTGAGGCGATTCTCGGTACGACCCCCGAGCGACAGCCAAGTGTTGTCACCAATGCCAGTAATCTGATGGGGGGTAGGGCGACTGCACAGGTTGGCGATTTTGTCAAGCTCGGTGCTACGATGGTCAATGCCCACAATTCTCAGACGCTGGCCGAGGCTTTCGAGCGCAATCCCTTTGTCGGTACGCTCGGTGCTGAGCAGGGCAGCAGTCCGGTCACGGCCATCGCCGTGGTGCTGAGCGATGATTCACCCGAAGACAACACGGGTGGAGCGGCGTTGTTTGCCCACGATATCATTATCACCGCTGAGGATTTCGAGACTCGGAAACGCACTAAGTTCAGTCTGCGGGAGGTGGTTTCCGACCCGACCAGATGGCCGGTGGTCACCGGTGGTTTCCCACAAGAAGGCTTTTTATCCGCCGACGGTACGGAAAAGATTGTGATTAACTACGATTTCACCGACCTGGCCTATATCGGCCCCAGGCCGACTGAGATCGTTGATATTCAATTCGATCTGGTGGTGGCCAATGATTACAAGATCCAGATCTGGTCGGATCGCCAGATTGGCCGTGGCACCCTGCCCAATACACCGATCACCGGTGCGGATTTGGATCAATCTGGTGCCGTGCTCTTCGATGTCCGCAGCGCTGCAGGGAATGTGACGGACAATTCGAACCAGCAGCGCGTCGTCTTCGATTACGGCCTGCCATCGGCCAATATGGTTTTCGGATTCACGATGGAAGTATTGCAGTTGATGGGTTTCGATGCCTACGCTGAATTCGATATCAACCGTGCCTACAGCCAGTACCCCAACCTGACCCTCGCCGATGCCGACCGCAGTTTGAGTACCCACACGCGCGATGCAGAGGCCTGGATGGTCAATGTATCCAAGCAATCGTACCCGTACTTTTTCTTTGGCGAAGCTTTCAGCATGGACCCGAATTACTCGACCACATCGTATATCGTCAATTCGGGTGGCAATATTTTCTACGACGATGAGCGCACTTCGATGTACGAGTTCGTCGATGATAACGACGATCAGGACCGCACCCCCGATTGGAGTCGCTGGGGCCAGGGCGGACCGGACCCCATCGTCTTTCCGGGCTGGGACGAAAACAACGACTTCGTCTCGGATTTTAACCAGAATGACAACATTTCATTGAGCAACCGGATTCCCGATTACGAGGAGCCGTTTTTCAGGTATCACGTCGATCGCCCGGAGTACCTTTTCGGCATCGATCTCAACAACAACAACTGGATCGATCGCTTTGAAAACGACGATTTGCCCGATTATCCCTATCGGCGCGATCACCGGGGTTACAATGTCTACATCGGCCAACACCTGACGCCGGAGACCCGGCTGACGTTGGGGCAGATGAAGGAGGACGAAATATCCTCCAATCGCCGCAACCATGTGACCTACGGGATTTTGGTCTACGACCACGACCACCCGCAATGGGGCCGTCTGCGGTTCTTCAATTCACTGAAAAAAGTCGAGGATAATATTCCCGATGATCGACGCGAGCCGACGACCAACCTGCAGACGGTTTCCCTGGCCAATGTCGAAGATATCCTGCCGGCTCGAAATACCTGGGTCAATTCGACCTACCTGCAGTTCGATTATACATCTCGAGAAAATCTGAACTTGATCAATAAGTTCAAATACAGTTTTTACCATCAGCGGGGGCAGGAATACCAGAGTGGAGATGCGCCGATTCTAAGGGATCGCACCCAGTTTTTGGGGTTGATAAATAAAGCGGATTATACGCACAAATTCGGTCGTTTGGTCCTGCAGCCCAAGCTGAAGAGCGAGTACCTCAATCAGACGCCCTTCCTGGCCAGTGCTGCCGACCGCAAAGAGTGGGTGGGGATCGGCATTGTGCAGACGCGGTTGCCGATCTTGAACAACTCTTTTATCGAGAGTGGCGTGGAATATTCGATTTTTCGCGAGCTGGCACTGGACGAAGACGCATTGCTGGAAAATGGTCCGGTTCAGGACACCGGTGATTTTCGCAATCTCGTGTTGGCCCTGCAATGGTCGACTTTGGGACATTATCTCGGCTATAAGATCACAACGCAATTCGGCTTCAGTTATACGACTCGATGGGACGAGGCTGTTGTATTGGGCGACACGGGCTTGGAGAAGAAGAGTGAGAGCCGATCTTTCGGCACCAGTTTTATCTCGGTGTATGCCGGTGTAGAATGATGCGACCGAATTCGCGCTTTACAACGGGACAACCGACCCGACGCCGATATGGCCGCCTGGCATTTGCCGGGTGGGCGGCAGCTGTGTGGCTAGTCTTGGGTGTCGCTGCGGTCGGAGCTCAGCTGGACTACGGCAACCGGCTCGGTATCAATGAATCGGATCGGGTTTCCTACTATGCCACCGCTCCCAGCATGCAGGGAGCGTCCTTTGCACCGTCTTTGAAGCGTTGGTACATGCCTCAGGAGATCGCTAGCGAACACCGTTGGCAGTGGCAGTACACCAATTACGCTCGGGATAAGTACCGGCGCTATTTCTCTCCCCAACAAGAAGGCGATTATTTCTACGATATTTATGGACGCTACCTGTCCAAAGGGTGGTTGGTCTACGATTGGCGGCAGCGGCAGCCGACCAGCTCTCAGGGCTCAGGGGTACTCAAGCCGTCTGGGCGCTATGACAGGTGGTTCAACAAGCTGCTAATTTCCACTGATTCCAAAGGTCAGCACTATTTGGGGGTGACGATCGGCGACCAGATCAATACGACGCTGACGCCGATGACCTTGCGCAAGACCCGCTTCAACGGGGTCCAGTTCGACTATGCGGCCGATCGTCTGGAGGCCACCGTGCTGATGTCGAGGATCAGCTTGCCGGTACATCAGATTGCCCCAGGTATTCGCGTGCCGATCATCACCGAGAACTTCACCAATCTGCTCGGCTTCAGAGGGGTGTGGAAACTCCGCGACGCGGTACATCTGGGTGCGACTTTCGTCAATGCGCACAACGGTAGGTCACAGTCCGATCGCGGTGGCAACCCCTTCAAAGGGAGGTTGACCAACGGCCAACTGGAAGAGCGGATCAATTGGGTAATCGTGCGGATATCGGACGACTCTCCCGAGGATGGAATGGGTGGCCCCACCGTCTTTAGCAGGGATATCGAAATCACCACCAAGATTGGCGATCGGGACACCGTGCTGGTGGGCAGCCAGATCGGTTTTCTGCCGCAGGTCGAAGGAGGGATCACTCGCAATGGCTTTCCGGTCGCCGAAGGGACTGGTAGCGAGGGGGAAATCACCTATCGCTATAATTTCTCCTCGCTGGATCCCGGGGTGGCCGCTCTGGAAGATATTATCCAGGATGCCGATCTGGTCAACAATATCACTGCCGTCAAGTTCCGCTTTCTGCTCAATAACGATTACCGAGTCGATGTGACTTCGGATGTCCAGACCGATAATGAATCGCTGGGTGCCCAATCCAAGTTTCTCAACGTGGCGCGGGCTGCGGGCAATGTCAAAGACAATTCCAACCAGCAGTGGGTCGTATTCGACTATGGTCTACCGACGGCCACACAGGTTTTCGGCTTCAGTCTCGAAGTTTCGGATTGGGCCGGTTTTCGCGTGTATGCTGAGTACAATATAAACCACCAATTCCGGCAGTACCCCAACCTGACCAAAAAGGTGCACTCGAGCAGTTCAGGCTTGCTCGGCAATAGGGCGGCGACGGGTTGGATGATCAATATCGCCAGGGATGCCGATCCATTTTTCTTCTTTGGCGAGGCGTTCGGCATGGATGCCGAATACAATACCACCTCGTACCTGGTGGATCAGGGTGGGCGGATCGATCATAGCAACGACGAGGAAGCGCAATCGGAATACATCTACGATCTGGTCGATGACAACGACGATAACGATATACAACTCGATCAGCGCCGCGATAAGGAAGGGCGCACAGACGATGCTGTATTCCCCGGTCTCGATGAGAACAACGATTTCATTTCCGATTTCAATCAGAACAACTCCTCTGTGCGTCCCAATTTTTTGCCGGATTACGAGGAGCAGTTTCTGCGCCACTACGTCGATCGGCCGGAATTCGTATTCGCTGTCGACCTGAACAACAACGGCTGGGGCGAGCGTTTCGAAAACGACGACGAACCCGACTACCCCTACAAGCGGGATCAGCTCGGCTATAATGTCTATTTGGGGGCATGGCTGACGCCGGAACTGAAATGGATGGTTGGTCAGGAACGGGTGCGCCGCCTTTCCACCGGCGATAAAAACCTGACGCGCTACTCCTTGCTCGCGTATGAGCGCAATTTTGCCGGTGCGGGCAATGCGGCCTTCTACAATATGTTCAAATTGGTGCAGGACAATATCGCCGATGACGTGGTCCAATGGGTCGAGGAGCGCCCCGGACTGGGTCGACCGCTGGACTCGCCCGGATCGATGAAACCGCTCAGCGATCCGTTGGCGATGCGGGATGCCCTGGTCAATCGGCTGTGGGCCGGTTTCGAGAGCAAGACCTATAAGGGCATCAATAGCGAGAGCAAATTCATCTACGAGTTCATCCGTCAGCGCAACGAAGATGCCCGCGACAGACAGGGGCGCGAAATTGCGCAGAATACGCGGCGTCTAGGATTGATCAACAGAGTCGATTATCTTTTCCCGCTGGGCCGGACCATTATCCAGCCGCGATTCAAGCACGAACTCTTTATGGACAATACGCCCTATAATAGGGATCGGTTCTTCGGCGACCCGAGTGCTGAACGCCAGGATTGGAGTGGAATTTTTTCTCTTTTGCTCCAGCGGCCACTGCTGAAAAATACGGCCATAGAACTCGGAATCGAGCGGTTGATCTTCAGGGATTTCACCCAGGATGAGGTTGCGCTGAGCGAGAAACCCTCCGGCCTGCTCGTCGGCGCAACGACAGGGGATTTCGCAGAGACTTCGATTGCCCTGCAGCTGGCGATCAACAGGCCTTATCTGGGGTATACCTTGAAAACCCTGATGGGACTCAGAGTCAGCAGGCGAAATCTGGAGCTCTTCGCAGCAGAGAGTGCCAGGGAGACCAGTGCTCTCTCCTTCATATCGGTATACGGCAGTATCCGCTAACGCCTGTCTGCACAGTACATCGATGCATTCGCAGCAGCGCCCGGCCAGGTCATGGGAATGGTTTTTCAAATCTGGTCCTTTTTAGTGTCCGTAAATATTCACCCAACTAGATTGAGAGTTTATTGAACTTATGAAAGCGTATCTGCAATTGGTCTGTAGTGGAATTGTTCTGGTTGTGATGGGATGTGCCAAGGATTCGCAGGACTTGGAAGATCCCGTGCTGGCCGAAGTAGGAAGCAGTAAAATAACGGCATCGCAACTCATGGATTTTGCAGAGCGCCTGCCCGACGAGCTGAAGACGAAGAAATCCGGGCTCGACGGATACCGCGATTATTTGCAGACGATTATCGATAAGGAAATTTTCCTGCAGGAGGCGATGAAAAGAGGGCTGGACACAACTCCTGAGGTGGCAGAGAAACTGAACCGGGAAAAAGAAGACCATATCTTGCGTTTGCTCTTTACACAGGAATTTTTCGATAAGGTGAGGATCGAAGAGGATGAAATCAGGGCCGCTTACGAAGCGGCGGAGAAAGAGACCGAAATAAAGCTGCGTCTGATCATCGTCGATACCGAAGCGGAGGCCGAAGAGATCCTAGCGCTTGTGCGCGAGGGAGAAGATTTCGCCGTTTTGGCCATCAGTCGATCGCTGCACGAGTCGACGGCGCAGCAGGGCGGTGAGCTGGGTGGTTATCTGAGTCCCCAGCGGATACCGATATATTTGCAGAAATACATAGAGGTTCTCGCGGTGGGCGAGTATTCGGCGCCGATTCGCCTGCCCAACGGGCAGTATGGAATTTATCATATCCTGGATTCGAGAGAGGTCCCCTTCGCCGCAGCGAGCAATGCGATTTCTGTCAAGCTGAGAGATGAAAAAACCGCCGAGTTGGTCGAAGCGTACCTGCAGCAGCTGAGGGCAGATATACAGCTAAAATCCAATGCCGAGGTTTTGCAGCAGCTGCAGGAGTGGATCGAGGCGGGCCGCCGCGATTTTTCCGAGCAGGAGCACGGTGAGATCCTCTATTCGTTCAGCGGCGGCAGCGTGTCGATCGGAGATTTCTGGGACTATGCCGAGCAGCTGGATATGGGCTTCTCCGGCGATGTGCCCGAGGCGGTGCGCTGGTTTGCCGAAGATGTGCTGCTGCCCCGCGCGCTCTTTCTCCTGGACGCAGCGCGCAAGGAGGTCGATCGCGATGCGTGGATCGTGCAATGGCAGCAGCGCCGCAAGGATGCGCTCCTGTTGCTGGCGCTGCGGCAAACGGCGGTCAAAGATCAGATCCGTATCGATCCGGAGACCGCCAGGAAGTTTTACGATCAACGCCCCGAGCTGTTTACGCCGCCGGGGGAGGTCGAGTTGCAGGAGATCATGGTCAAGACTCGCGAGGAGGCCATGGCGCTCAAGGGGCGGATCGAGGCGGGGGAGGAAATGGGGGCGCTGGCCGATGAACACACCTTGCGTGCCGTGGGCAAGGGCGAGGCGGGCAAATTTCATATTCACGCCTTCGAACAGGCTTTCTATAGGGAGTTGATCGACGCGGTGCGGACGGCTGAGGTCGGCCAGCTTCAGGGGCCGATGCTGGTAAGGGTGCAAACAGCCCAATTGGCCGAGTCGGCTGCGATGCACCACGGGGGCGAGTACTATTCGGTGTTCAAGGTGCTGGAGTCCAATTTCGGCCAGAGTGCCGAGCCTTTCGAAAAGGTGGAGCGGCGGGCGGTCGCGATGCTGAAACGCGCCGAAGAGAGCCGGCTGGCCGACGAGTTTCTGATGGGGCTGAGGCGCGATTATCAATCCCGGATCGTTCTGCATGACGATCGATTGCAGGACCTTTTGCCCCAGTGATGAGGCGGCGGTCTCCTGGTTTCGATGCCGCGTAGCGAGAGAGGAGTAGAGAATGCGCTTTGTCAGCAATCCCCCGATCAAATACGGTATGGTAGTGGCCGTCTGGGCATTATGGGTGGCGTATGCCGCCGCGCTGGAACGGCCGGATACCACGTTTAAGATTTTCCAGTTCCCCGCCGATCAGATTCCCCGCGTCGACGGCGATCCCGACGATTGGGCTATGGTGCCGGTCGACTATGCCATCGGCATCGATCAGCTGAAAGACACGGTGCACGAGAGCCCGATCGATAGAGCCGACCTCGACGTCACGGTGCGCGTCGGTTGGGTGAAGGGACTCAATCGCCTCTACTTTCTTTACGAGGCCTACGACGACTACTGGGACTTCAGCCATCGCGACCTGCACAACGATATTTTAGAGATTGTCGTCGATGGCGATTTGTCGGGCGGGCCTTTGATTCCGCAATTGCGCGAGGACAAGGAGTCCAATGGGCTCGAAGGCCTGGATGGTCACTTGAAATTTCACGGCGTCCATGCTCAGAACTACCACGTGCTAACCCCGGCACTCGACAAGCCCTGGACCATGGTCTGGGGCGCCAATCAGTGGATTTACGAGTTGCCCTGGGCCAACGCCGCCGCCGACTACGACTTCGCCCCAGGCGAGAGCGGGCATTATACGCTCGAATTCTGGATCACGCCCTTCGACTACGCCCCGGCCGACGGGCCGGAGCGAGCGGTGGAGTCGAAGCTCGAGGAAGACGCCCTGATCGGTCTGACCTGGTGCATTCTCGACTACGACGACGTCGAGGTCAAACAGCAGCAGTTTGAGGGCTTCTGGAATCTGTCGCACAAGACCACTATGTACGGCAATGCCTCGCAGTTGGTGGGCTTCCGGCTGATGCCATTGGCAGAGCAATTCCGCGATCCGGTGGAGGCGCAGTGGGAATTCACCGTCCTCGATATGGAGCGGCGCCTGGTGGCCTTCAAGGATCTGTCCTACGGCGAGATCATCAGCTGGCACTGGGATTTCGGCGATGGACAGACGTCGAGTGAGCAACATCCGATCCATCAGTACCGGGAGCCGGGAACCACCTATACGGTCACGCTCTCTGTCGAAGGGCCGGAGGGCAAGGCGCGGATGTCGAAGGTATGGGACGTGATCGTGCGCTGAAGACCCATTACCCAGTAGAGCCTCCCAATGGACTGTCCCAATATTCTCTTCCTGCTCAGCGACCAGCACAGCTATCGCTTTCTCTCCTCGTATCTGGCTTGAATCGCCGCGATGCACTCAAAGGCATGACCGCAGTCAGCCTGGCTCTTGCTACTGGAGCGTATGGAGCGCCGAAAGAATCCGCTCCCTCGTCGCGATCTATTTCGCATGGGCGGGACCTAATCCGACGTGAAAACGCGAAACCCGGAACGCGCGACTGGATACTCACCAAGACCGACATCGATGACAAAGAGCCAGTGGCGCTGTGGCGTTCCCCGCGCATCGAGGGCTACTGCTCCGCGACGAGTGTGAGCGCCGGCGACACGCTCAAGATCATGGTGAGCACGAATCCAGTGTCGGAGTTCAGTCTGGAAATCTTCCGCACGGGGTACTACGGCGGTAGCGGAGGGCGTCTCATTAAGCGCTTTGATTCCATACAGGGCAAAACCCAGGCCGATCCGCCGATAGGCGAAAACCGCCTGCGTGAATGCACCTGGGAACCGTCGGTGGAATTTGCGATTTCCGACGATTGGCTGAGCGGCGTCTATCTGGGCAAACTCACGGCCAAGGAGGGGGGCGTGCAGAGTTACGTCATTTTCACTGTGCGCGACGACAGGCCCTGCAATTTGCTTTTCCAGTGCAGCGACACGACTTGGGCCTGCTACAACAGCTGGCCTACTAACGAGTGGTCTCTTTACCACAACGACGCGAATGGCTATACGGGACATCTCACGGCGAGCTTCTCGGCGCGCGCGGACCGGCGGCGTTCAGCAAGTATAGTCTCTACGATCCCGCCATTCGCGTGCCGTTGATCGTCAAGCCGCCCAAAGGCTACGAAGGTGCGCGAGGCACGACCAGCGACGCCTTGGTGAACCTCGTGGACCTGCTTCCCACGCTGCTGGACTTCGCCGGATTGGACGGCGGCCACAGCTTGCCGGGCATCAGCCTGAAGCCGCTGTTTGAAGGGAAACCTCTGGTGCGCGAACGGCGCGCGACGCTGACGGAATTCCTGTGGGAGGGCTCGCTACATTCTGCGATTCGTTCCCGCGAATGGAAACTGATCGAGGGGCCGCACGGCCGGGAATTGTATCACATCGCCGAAGATCCGCACGAATTTAAGAACCTGGCTGCAGACGGCAACGCCGCGCCGCACGCGGCCGAATTGGAAGGCGCTTGCCTGGAGGAAATCCGTTTGGCCTCGCAGGATTACGCGCGCCGCCACACCGAATTCGAGCGGCAGGACTGGGACCCGCTAACGATGTAGAACAAACGCTATCAACAAGTCAACGAGATGTTTCCGATCAATCAACCGACGACAGGATAATCATGACTCGTTCTTTTGGGGAATACCCGGCCCATTTTCGACTAGTGCTTTATACTATGGCGGTGTTGTCGGCCTGCTGCGCCGAACGCCTCCATGCCGGGGGCTGGCCCAAAGAAGTCCGTGTTTACCAGGGCAGCATTCCCCAGCTCGACGGCGTCATCGCTCCCGGCGAATACGACGACGCCTCGCAATTAGACGACTTCAGCGCCTGGACCCCCCAATTCTTCGAAGTGCAGAGTCGCGAGGACCTCTACGCTAAAGTCTGGCTCAAACACGATGGACAGGCGCTCTACGTCGCCTGGGACGTCACCGACGACGTGCTCTACGGTTTCGACATTCCCCGCCATTTGCCCGCGGGCAACGCCAACGCGCACGCCTTGACTCGTGAGGGCTTGCCGTGGTACGGCGATGGGGTCGAGTTATTGGTCAACGCAAGCTATGAGTGGACGCCCGAGACGAACGAAATCGCTGCGGGCACCGGCGCCAGCTTTATGATGGTCGCCAGCAACCACAAGTCACTCTTGGGCGGGTTGGGCGTCGGTGGGCTGATGCTGGGCGAGCCGCGCAGCAGCGATATCGCCATGGAAAATTATGAGCGCTGGACGCGCAACGGGGATATGGAGGCGGTGGTGCGGCAGAAGGACAAGGCGA
>CAZFMY010000096.1:0-385 GCA_964520345.1 uncultured Gemmatimonadaceae bacterium
AAAATTGGCCGCAGGCGATTGACGAGGACACGGAGTTTTTCGATGCCTTTGGCTTCGAAATCGGCCCTGACGAGCTCTTTCCCGACGACGAGTTGGTGTTGTGGGTTGACCACGGCAGGAAGATACCTACGGTGATGAGGGTTGAGATCCAGGATCCAGAGCGCCACTATGAATTTGAGGACGATCCGGGGATCGCTTTCTACTTTGCCTATTTCGCCCGTATTGAAGAGGACGAAGACGGCAAGCAGTTGTTGATCACGTACGATCCCTACGGGCGCCCGATTTCACTCGATGCTCTTGTCTTCGACGAGCAGACTGGAGAGAATCGCACCGCAGAGATTCGCGTCGAGGATCTCGTCGGTCAGGTTGTGCGGGCGCATGTGCG
>CAZFMY010000096.1:395-25062 GCA_964520345.1 uncultured Gemmatimonadaceae bacterium
CCTCTGGGGTGCCCCCCTCGCCGGGGGCCTGGGGGGGGGTCTGGTTGGGCGGGCGCTTGTGCGCCCGCCGCAGCCTGGTGAGGACGGCCTCGGTGATCTGATTGTCGAAATCGGTCTCAATCCGAGCGATCAGCCGCTGGATCCAGGTCAGCGGCCCGAGCCGACCGAGTTCTATGGTGAGTGGGAAGATCTGGGGGTGCTGGGCTTTGTCGACCTGAATAATCGCGAAATTGTCCGTGGTGGCATCCGGATTATCGTCAACCGGGACACCGAGATCTTCGATGAAGACGGGCGTCGCCTTTTTATTGATGAGCTGGAGTCGGGACTCCACATCGGAGTCGACCCGCTGGCCACTACGGACCTCGGTGTGGTACTGGCGCGTGAAATCCTCGTCGATCCCTCCTGGGAGGATGATCGCCAATTCTTCGAGTGGCCCCGATTTACTTCTAATGTCCTGTCTGTTGATGGCGATGAGATTCAGACAGAGAGCGGTCGCTTTTTTGTCGAAGATGAAACGTTGCTTCTCGACGGTGTTACCGGCGGGGAGTTGGTTTTGGAGGATTTCAGCGTGGGTGACCCGATCGCTATCCGCGTTCAGGATACTGACATAGGCCCAATCCTTACCGCGCTTGAGCGCGATCCGGATAGCGAGCGTTTTGGCCACGCTGGTGATAATAAATGGGAGGGCGACTTCGAGGTGTTCTCGGTGAATCGCGAGACGGGCGAAGTTCGCTTCGCGGGTCCACCGGTCTCCTTTATCGGCCGCACCAAGTTTCTCAACCGCGATGGGCGTGAGATAAGTATAGATCAGATCCCCCTTGGCGAACCCATCGTCATCAACCAGACGTTTTCGGCGACGGGGGGACCTCCGATCGCTCGTTCGGTCGAGATCCAGAACTACGACACTTCCTACGATGGCCCCACCCTTTTCTTTACGAACTTTGCTGGTATCGAAGGAGACCAGATTCTTACAGTTGACCATCCGCGTTATCTGGCGGTGGATGCCGAGTTGATAAATGGCAATATCGGTGATATAAATCGCGGTACTCGGGTCAGGGTACGGATAGAATATCCTATGGGTGGAATATATTCGCCCTTCGGCGAAGTGATTACACGGCTGGAGGTCGATCCCAAATTCGGCGGAGAAGGCGGACCGGATGTGCGTCCAGTGGAGACGGGTGATGTTTCCGGTCTGGTCTATGATATCGATTTCGACCAACGCCGGTTGGAGTTGGAACCGATCGCCATTCGCACCGATTTTCGCACCGAAGTGGTCGATGCGGTCGATCGTGCGGACCTGGACCTCGATGCGCTGATGGGTCTGGAGGGTGAACTGGTAGCGGTCAATGTATCGCAGGAATTCGACGGTCGGCTTTTAGCCCGGCGAGTGACTTTGCTCGATCCGTTGCGGATACCGACGCCGCGTCCCGAGCTGATCGTGGCACCGTTGCAGACGGTGGATCCGGATGGGGAGGAGATTTTCCTCAAGGGATTGGTTGCGGCAGTGACCGATGAAGACACTAAAGAGATTCGTCTGGCAGATGGCTCGCTGGGTACTTTCGAAGATATTCAGATCGGTGATGAAGTGCGGATGCAGATCGTGGAGGGCGACGAAGGGGCGGTTATTTCGCGAATTAAAGTAGCTGGTGGCTCTGAAGGTCCGATTTTCGGTGGTGGAGGACTCGAAATAGTCTCTACTTATCCCGGGCCTGGTGAGGCTTTCGTGCCTCTTAGTCTCGAGCTTGAAGTGACGTTCAACGAAGCGATTCGCGATCTGCTGGCCGATGAAGATTTCGATATCGGCCTTTTCCCGCCCGTGGACTTCGATCTGGATTTGAGCCGTGATGGCCGCACCGTGATCCTCACGCCGGATGAAAATCTTGGTGAAGATACGGTCTATCAGCTTTTCGTCGAATCCGGGCGCTTCGGACGCTTCACGCTCAATTTCACTACGGGTGAGGTGTTGCCTCAGGGTGGGATCATGGGACGTATAGATGCCCGGGATATTCCCTTTGATCTGATTGCTCAGGAAGAGTCGGGCGTGTTTCTGCTCGATGCCGAGGTTTTGGGGGATATTTTCGCTGAGGAGTTGGATGAGGAGTTGGATGAGGAGTTGGATGAGGAGGCTGAAGCCGCGCTCTTTGACGCTGCATTCGTAGCGGCCGCTCCCTTTGATCAGGGAGGAGTCTATCGTTTCGACAATCTTCCCAATGGCGATTATTTCGTCTTCGCGACGGTGGTGCTGGAGTTCGGTCCGGGCGACGAACTCTATTTGGAGGCGTTTCTGGATAAGGACGGTGATGGAGAGATGGATCTCGTCGAAGTGCGCGGTGGTCTGGTGGACCAGGTGGACTTGAGCGTCCTCCCGCCCGAACCGCTTGCGGTTGACGAGACCTTTCCCGCCGACGGCGCGGTCGAGGTCGATGCGGAAACGGAGATAGAGATCGTCTTCAGCGAACCTTTGCGATTCGATTTCGATGGCGTGCCGGTGGTCGATGGGGTGATCTTTCCCAAACCTATCTCAGGTCAGTTTGCACGTGAGGATGTCGAGATCAGCGAAGACGGATCTATCGTATCGATCCATGTAGAATTGGAAGAGGATACCAACTACAGTTTGATGCTCTTCCACGCCGAAAACGAGGCTCGTCTGGGTCTCGAGGAGCCGGTGGTAGTGCACTTCAGCACTGGAGAGGGTGGCGGCGAGATCATTTCCGGGCGCTTGGGATTGCCCGACAAATTGCCGACGGAGCGCGTCATTCAGCGGCCGGCCCTGCTGGCCCTGATTCCCTTTCGCGATTTCGACTCACTCGATCCCGATGTGAAGAATTTCGCCGTATCGGGCGCATTGAGCTACGATGGGTTCTATGAATTCGAGGGGGTTTCGCCAGGGCGTTACGTGGTGATGGCACAAGTGAATGTGGAACTGCCACGCGATTTCCGCCTCGGCACTCGCGGCCTCAAAGGCGATTTCCTCGCCTTTGCGCGCGAAGGCCGCTTCGGGCGCGAAGTCCCGCCCGACTTTGTTGGTTTCAGCTTCTTCGGCTATTCGGAAGACGAGTCGGGCGATGTCCGCGACGACGTGCGCGCCGGCAGCGAAGGTATCGATATTCTGCTGCGGCCGGAGGACGTGCGGCGCTCTGCTCTGCGGGTGCTGAGTGTGAGCCCCTCGCCCGAAGATCTGCAGGAAGCCCCCGAAGTGGTCGACATCGCGGTTGAGTTCAGCGAGTCGCTGATCTTCAGCCGCAACTTCATCGAATTGGAGGCCTTGATGCGGCCCGAGCCGATTTCTGGTCCGATCATGGGCAGCTTTGATATTGAGGCAGAAGGACGGATCATCGTCTTTCGCAATATCGAGCTGGAGTCGGGCACGGCTTACAAGTTTTCCATCTCCTCTGCACGTGGCATCTCCGACCAGGACTTGCCCGAGCCTTTCAACCTGGTGGTGCGTACTCTTGGGGCAGAAGAGTTGGTACTGGGATCGGTCAGTGGTACCGTGAAGCTTGAAGGCGACGAGATCAGTGAGGCGGCCGTTATCCTCTATCACCCGGAAGACGATGATCTCGAGGTTCTGGCAGGCGCCTTGGTCGAGGGCGATGGAACCTTCCTAGTTGAGGGCGTGGTCGAGGGTGAGTATGCTGCCTATCTAGAGCTGGAGACAGTGAGTGGCTTGGATATCCTCCTGCTCTACGAAGGGGATTCCTTCCTGGTCAGCGAGGGCGAAACAGAAGGTATCGACTTTTCGTTCGTCGTGGAAGTCGAGGAGGAGATACCCGCGGGCGAGCCCGCACAGCTGACGCTGGCTACCGAATTGGATCTGGAAGACGAGTTGGCGGTTGAGGAATTCAAAGCTGATTTCACCGATGAATTGGCCGCCAGTCTGGGCATCGATCCGTCGCGAATTTTCATTGTCGAGTTGGCTGAAGGCAGCGTTCAGGTGACCTTTATAATCACCGAGTCGGAGGATCCGGACGAGCCCGCTCCCAGCGAGGTGTTGCAGAGTCTGGATGAATTGGTCGACGAAGACCTGGGCGCTTTGGGGCCAGTGGTTGCGGCTGCGACCGAGGAAGGTGATGTCGAGCTGATTAGCACGGTTGGTCCCAACGCCGGGGCCCTGGTGACTCTGGATCTCGACGAAAATGATGGAGACCAGGGTCTGGGCAAACGCGAACTCGCGGCCGGTGAGACCATATCGATCTCAGTTTATGGGAGCGGTTTGCAGGATCTGACCGGAGTATCGCTCGGCCTCAGTTTCGATCCCGATCAACTGGCTTTCGAAGAGGCGCTCTCCCAGGGCACTGGCGAAGTCAATCTGCTCTCGTCGAAGGAGGGTTCGATTCCGCTTTTCCTGCCGGCTCGGCTGCGCGAAAATGCCGAGGGGAGTGGTGGGACGGCCCAGGCCGAATACGGTGGGGCGATCCTGAGTCCGACGAGCAATACCGCTGCTAATGGGCAAGGCCTTTTGGGCGTCTTGCGTTTCACCGCCCTTGAGGGGTATAGCGGCGCTACGTTGACGCTTTCCCAGACCATCTTGAATTCACTAGATGGAATTCAAGATACGTTGAAGACTCGGCCTACGGCGTTGTTGACGCCGCCGCTCGATCTCTTAAGCACGGAGAAAGGCACCTTCTCTTTCGATTTCGATCCAGGTAGCGGTACGCTTTTTCACCGGGGCGAGGTCGGTCAGGGCGAGGAGATAAACGTCGAGGTCTATATCAACGAGGTCAGTGAACTGGTCAATTACTCGTTCACTCTACTATTCGATCCAGAGCAGCTCAATTACGTAACCTGGTCGGGCAAGAATTTCCTCGCCTCATCTGGTGGCACTGCGATCGAACTCGATCCGTTACTCACGCAAGAAAGTGCCAATGTCGGTGGTGCGGTTTTGGGCCCGAGTGCGGAGCAGGCTGTATCAGGGTCGCATCTAGTGGGTAGCTTCACCTTCAGTACCAAGGATACGTTCACCGAGACGGATCTGGTTCTGGTCAGCTACTCTACCAAGGCCTTCGGTGCTGAGCAGGCAGAGGTCGAGTCGAGTATTTTTGCTCGAGTCAGCACCGATCCTATTTCCTCTTCTACTGCTGCCGGAGCGACGACGGCCGACTTCGACGGCGATGGAACAGTGGGTTTTAGCGACTTTTTCATGTTCGCCGATGCATTCGGCAAACCCTTGCCAGATCTGCGTTATGATTTGGATGGAGACGAAGAGATTGGTTTCGGTGATTTTTTCATGTTCGCCGATGCATTCGGCAAGGCTGCCAAGTGGGTGGTTAGTAGCAGAATGCCGACTCAGGAAGGTGGCTTGGCCCTGGCAGCCGAATCGTCCGGGTCGGGTGTCTGGCTCGATTTGCGCACTGAGCAGCTGGGGCTGCGGGGGTATGCAGCCGTGGTCGAGTACGATGCAGAGGCTTTCCGGTTGATAGAGGTTTCGGATGCGCGGAGTGTATTGCACGGCGAGTCGAGTCGAGCGCTGCTCTTGGAGCAGGATGCCGAGGGGCAGATTCTGCTCGCCGGGAGCCGCACTGGTAGTCGGGCTGCGGTAGAGGGCCTGCTCGCCCAATTGCATTTCGAGCCGCTCTACCCGGCGGCCGAAGGGGTTTTCCGCATCCGCGAGGCGCAGGTGCGGAGGGCTGATGGCGATCTGGGGCAAGCTCAGGCGTTGGGGCAGGTCGAGGTGCGTCTGGCCCCCGAGAGGTTCGCGCTGGAACCGAACTATCCCAATCCGTTCAACCCCTCGACGACCATTCGCTACCAGTTGCCGGAATCGGGCAGCGTGCACCTCGAAATCTTCGATGTCGTAGGGCAGAAGGTGCGAACCCTGATCGCCGAGGTCCAGCCGGCAGGTATGCACCAGGTGCTCTGGGATAGTCGCGACGATTCGAGTCGTCCGGTGGCAGCGGGGGTTTATTTCTATCGGCTGCAGG
The DNA here is from genome assembly GCA_964520345.1 of uncultured Gemmatimonadaceae bacterium. Classification (GTDB taxonomy): domain Bacteria; phylum Latescibacterota; class UBA2968; order UBA8231; family UBA8231. Next base: position 6,317 of record CAZFMY010000096.1, read on the forward strand.
TCCGCGATGCTGCGGGCCAGATATCGCAGCAGGATGGGGCTCGATTCTCTCAGGTGCGCAAGCTGCTGCTGCTCAAATAGAGTCGATTCAATAGACGAGGGGCACTTCCTGGTTGGGGGTGCCCCTCGTTCTATTGAATCAGCTAACTAGCGCCAAACCCGTGTAAAGATACATTTGAGGTAGCGCCCGTCGGGAAAGGCCGGATCGACCGGGTGGTCGATCGGGTGCAGATTGTAGGCGATGATTCGGGTGCGTACCCTAGCGCCTGATGCGGCGCGACGGACGATCTGGAAGAAATCGTCCTGGCTGACCCGTGATGAGCACGAGGCCGTCACCAGCAGTCCGCCGTTTTTGACCAGGCGGAAAGCGTTGCGATTGAGTTTGGTGTAGACGCCCATCGCCTGTTTGAGCTGGTTGTGTTTGCGCAGCAGTGAGGGCGGGTCGCAGACGACGACATCGTAGCGGGGACCGCGGTCGGCGAGTTGGTCGACGAAGGGAAATACATCGGCGACAAGGGCGTCTGCTTTGCTGCTTTCGGGGCGGTTGGCTGCGATATTGTGCTGGGCGGCTGAGAAGACCTGGGGCGAAATATCGACATCGAGGGTACTGACCGCACCGCCTTTGAGCGCATGGGCGGAGAAGCCGCTCGAATAGGAAAAAAGGTTGAGGACGCGCTTGTCGGCTGCGAGGCGTTGGAGCAGGAAACGGTTGTCGCGCTGATCGAGGAAGAAACCGGTTTTCTGGCCGCGGTAGAGGTCGGCGAAGAGCCGGACGCCGTGCTCCTCTATTTCGACGAATTCAGGTGGTTCCGCACCGGCGAGCAGGCCCGTGGGCCGATTGTTGAGCCCTTCGGCGCGGCGGGTGCCGACATCGCTGCGTTCGTAGATGCTGTGCGGAGCGAGCACCGAGTGGAGCGCGTCGAGGATATGCTGGCGCTGCCTTTCCATTCCAGCGGTGTGGAATTGCACGACTAGATAGCCAGCATAGTCATCGACGATCAGGCCGGGCAGTCCGTCGCTCTCGCCGTGGACCAGGCGCATGGCATTGGTGTGGTGGGCCAGATCGGTGCTGCGGCGGAGTGCGACGGCCTGGTCGATTCGCTCTCGGAAGAAGCCGGAATCGATTTCGCGCTCGGGGTCTTGAGTGAGGCTGCGCACGCGAATAAGCGAGCGTTTGTTGTAAAAACCGCGGCAGACGAAGTGTCCGCGCGCGTCGAAAACGTCGATGATATCGCCGGTAGCAGCGTCCTGTGGTCGGCGTTCGACGGCGCCGGAGAAGATCCAGGGATGGCCGTTGCGCACCGTGCGTTCGCTATTTTTTCTCAGGTAGAGCGGTGGGTAGTTCACGTTGACTTTTCTAATTGAGATACCTGCGTGAGCAGGCGACTGAGTTGGCGGGAGTGCTCTTGGAGTTCGATTTCGAGTTCGCGTTCTCCGGCCTCGTAGCGCTGCGCGAGGAGGTGGTAAGACTCCAGTTTTTTGCGGTAGAGTGGACGCAGAAATTCGATGTCTAATACCAGATCACCTTGCAAGACTCTCTTGCTCAGATGTACGGCTTTGAGCTCGCTCTTGGAAAGGTTGAGAATCAGAAGCAAGCGGCACTCTTCGGGGGAGTAGGTCGGGGCGTCGAATTCTCCAGTCGTACCTGCAGGGACCAGCCACAACTCATCTTGCAGCAAGCGGCTGTGGATTTTAAGGGGCCGATCCACCTTGTACAGGGGGAGAGAGAGAACATCGGGCACGGGGAGTTACCAGCCTTAGCTGCCTGCTTAAAATTTCCGCTAATTCCCGGGCGCGATCGCCAGTGTGTTGGAGAGCCGATAGAAACTATGGGCAACGCGCTCGAACTGGGGGTTAATCGGCAGACCCGCGATTGACCGACGGCCTTATCGTTGCTGGTGCCGATCGCGATTGATCTAAGAAGGCGGTTTTGACCGTATAAGATAAGGAAATTCAGAACTCGGCGCTCTGGGCACAACGGAAGCCGATATGGCCGGCCCCTTTGTCGGGGTTTTGATAGGAGCGGGCGCTTGAGCGCAACTCGTCGGGGGGTTGGTTCCAGGATCCGCCGCGGGTTACGCGATAATCGCCTTCTGCAGGGCCCTGCGGATCGTTGGCCGGACTCTGGCCATAGTAGGTGGGATGCCACCAGTCCTGGACCCACTCGGCGACGTTGCCGGCCAGATCGTGGACTCCTTCCAGGGTCGCGCCCTGGGGCAAGGAGCCGATTTTAAGCGGTGTGCGTCCCTGGCCGCCAAAGCGGGCTAAAGAGGCGTTGGGCAGACTTTTACCCCATGGGTAAGTACGGCCATTGGGGCCGCGGGCAGCGTATTCCCACTCGGCTTCGGTGGGCAGCCGCATTGCGCGTGAGCGGCAATAGGCCATCGCGTCGGTCCAACTGACATCGACGGCGGGGAGGTTCGGGGTGCGGAGATCGGCGTTGGCTTTGCGGCCTTGTGCGACGAGGAAGTTCTCGTAGGCGATCCGGGTCACCTCATAGCGGTCGATTGCGAAGCGGCTGATGGAGATCTGATGCACAGGGCTTTCGTCGGGCAGGCCGTGATTGGAGCCCATTGGGAAGCGTCCTGCGGGGATCAAGACCATCTCTTCGGGGAGCAGTAGGGTCGAGGTGGCGATAAGGCGACGGGCCAGGCGGCGAATACCGGCCTGGATCTCCTGCGGGTCGGTGCCGAAATTTTCCGTTTCAGTCCGCTGGACCTGGTTGGTCTCCACGTCGATGATTTTGACCGTTAGGGCGTATTTTCCGCCGACGCGGTGCGTTTGCGCAAAGAAGAGTTTTTGCACGTTGAGCTGCCGGCCGATCTCAGTGGCCTTTTCTGTTTCGGTGACACCGGAATGCTGGAAGGAGAGTTCTTTGATGATTTCGCCGACCTTTTCGCGCTCGACCAGTGAGAATGAGCCGCTCTTTTGCAATTCGGTTTCGAGTAGAGCCTGGGCATAGTCGACTCTGGGTCCTTCGGTTGCGACGACGGCTATTTGCAGCGGCGACTGGGCGTAGAGAATGGCCGCGGGCAAGAGGATCATCAGGGATGTGAGTAGATAATGCATGGAATTTATCGGGTTTAGGTAAGGGTTGTCGTCTTTTCTTAAGGACGCTTCAGTTGCGCGGACGTTTCGCTATAATTGTCCGCCGACCGCTACCGGAAACGGCTGACTCGTTTTTAGGTCTCTGGGCTGTCTTTGTGCCGGGATGCCCGGTGCCCTTCGCGGTTGGATTCGAATAACTCGCTCAAGGACCTCATTCCGCTCTCTGGTTCGTTGTGCATTGCGCTGCGCGAGGCGGACAAGTAGCCTGGTAAGTCCGATGCTCGATAGGCATTAATTTTCGATCAGATGCTGTTTAGCTTCTTGCTGTACGAGTGCTCTCAATTCGGTATCGTCGATACAGAAGATGCGAAAGATCTTGGCCTGGTCCTCGAAGTTGTGTAAAAGCGAGTCGCGCAGACGGGTGACCTCAGGGTCGTCGAAGGTCAGGGGATCGGTTTTGTCAGAGGGAATCTCGTGCCCGTAGAAGACCTTGAGGTCGACTTCCGGCGCTTTGTTGAAGCCGGGGATGTCGATGAGGATCTCATGCCCCTGCAGTGGACGACCGAGTTTCTGTCCGAAAACCTGGCAGAGTTCGATCTCCTTGGCGCGGCGTTTATCGGGGTGGTGGAAAAGGTCGTAGAGATAGTGCATTAGATCTTGTTTGCGCTCGCCGGGGTGGATTACCGCACCGACCTTGTATAAGCGGCGGTGGATGGTTCCCTGCAGGAGACGGGCCGAAGTGTCTAGTCCTAGCCGCTCTTGCTCATTTTGTAGCAAGGAAACCAGTTCGCTTTCGGTGAGCCGGTGAAAGCCGGAGGAGTCGAGCTGGTTTTGCGGGTGGAGGAGAATTTCCTGCACCGCGCGTTTGAACATCGCCGAGGCTGCGCGCACTGCGTGATGCCAATAGACGTTGCGGTACATCAGATAGTTGGTGAAGACCAATGCCTCGACAGCGGAAACGCCTTTGCTGGTGATGGCCAGGCGTTTGCGTTCGGGGTCGAATTTGATCGAAGCCGCCAGGCGGTCGCGGTTGACGCTTTCGCCAAAAGGTACGCCGCAGAACATCGAGTCGCGCAGGAGATAGTCGATTTTATCGGGGTCGAGAGTGCCGCTGAGGATATTGGCCAGCAGCAGGTCTCCGGGGGGGATATCGCGTTCTTTATTCTTGTAGTCGATGACGTTGGCTACCCGCTCCGGGTCGATATGGAATTGTTTCTCGATGGTCTGGTAAATCGCGCCATCCTGGTCTTCGATGATCTGCCTGGCCCGCTCTTCGTGGAGTACGAAGAAGGGCATGAGTTCCTCCAGAGTGTGCGAGAAGGGATAATGACCGATGTCGTGGAGTAGGGTGGCAGCGATAAAGACGCGTACGTCCTCGTCGTCGAGGTCCAGTGGCGGATTGGAATCCAGCAGGCGGGATAGAAACTGTTTGGCCAGGTGATAGACGCCTAGAGAATGTTCAAAACGGGAGTGGCGGGCGCCCGGATAGACCAGATGCACGTAGCCGAGTTGGGTGATATTGCGGAGGCGCTGGAAGTCTTCGGTGTCGACAAGGGCCAGGACGGGTTTGGGGAGGTGAATATAGCCCCAGACCGGATCGCGGATGGCCTTGCCTTCTTCGGCTAGGAGCGGATGGTCCATAACGAGGCGAATCTAGGGAGAGTCGCTTACCCTGTCAAGATAATTATCAGCCGAACTCCTTATAGACACGTCACTTAGGGGTATTTTTCTTCGTGATACGTCCATTGACATGAATCCGAGTAGCTCCTATTTTAAAAGACTTCGCTTGAATTTCAGACCTATTATGACGAGGAATTGCTATTCAGATGGAACGCACGTTGATGATCGTCAAGCCTGACGCTGTTGCCAAAAATGCCACTGGTCAAATTATCGCCCGCGTTGAAGGCGAGGGTTTTGTCTTGCGCGAGTTGCGCATGATCCATCTGTCCGCGGAGCGGGCGGGGGCATTTTATGCGGTGCATAAGGAACGGCCTTTTTACGGCGAGTTGATCGAGTTTATGACCTCGGGGCCCGTGGTGCCGATGGTGCTCGAGCGCGATGATGCCGTCTTGCACCTGCGCGGTTTCATTGGTCCGACTAATAGTAACGAGGCTCCTGCCGGCACGATTCGTGGTGATTTCGGCACCGATGTGCAGTGCAACGCTGTGCACGCGTCGGACTCAAGTGAAAACGCTGCGATCGAGATCGAGTTTTTCTTCGCGGATTAAGTGGGCGATGATCGCCAGTGGTCAAGCTGTACTCGAACTCGACGACCTTCTGGAGGGGCGCAATGCCTTCTCCTTTGAAATGAGTGCGGAGGAGTTGGAACTCGAAGATGAGTTTTTCTCTTTTCCCTCTGTGGTCAAAGCCGAGATCGAAGTGTGGCGCAGCATGGATAGCTTCAAGCTCGAAGGAGTTGTGGGCTGGCGTATCGCTGGTGACTGTTATCGCTGTCTCAAAGAGGTTGAGGAAGGGGTCGAGGCCCGATTTCGCCTGCTCATACAGCGTCGTCAGGCCAGTCCTGAAGAACTCGAGTCGGCTGAAGAAGACGGCTTTATTGAAATAGTCGATCCGGGGACTCGCCAGGTCGATTTGCGCGATTATATTTGCGAGGCGGTGGTGCTAGATCTGCCGATGAGGATCCCGACCGCCAGCGAAGGGCGTTGTCCCCAATGTGGCGACGACCTTGCGGGCAATTTCGATAGCGGCAAAGAAGAAGGTACGGATCCGCGTTGGGCAGTGCTCGGCCAGATCGAATTTACGCCAACGGAAGAAAGTACTCGAAAGGAGTGATACGTGGCTGCAGTACCTAAGAGAAGAATTTCGCGTACCCGCCGCGACAAACGGCGCACCCACTGGAAAATCAAAGCGGCGGCCAGGACCACCTGTTCCCATTGCGGGCAGCCCACTCTCCCCCATCGCGTCTGCGCTAGTTGCGGATTCTATCGGGGCCGCGAATACGTCGATCCCGACGTGTAAGCTCTTTTGTGGGGTGGGAGATTGAGTGGCTGAACAGGAGAAAAGATACAGGGCGGCGATTACCGCGACCGGTCGTTTTCTGCCCGAAAGAGTCGTTACCAACGCCGATATGGCAGAGCGCGTCGAAACCTCAGACGAGTGGATTCGCACTCGTACTGGCATCGTCGAACGACGCTTTCTAGCTGAAGATGAGCCAACCTCGACAATGGCGATCGCCGTGGCCGAGGAACTCCTGCAGCGCCGCGGTCTCACGGCTGGTGATATCGATCTGATCATCGTCGCGACCATTACGCCGGATATGATCTTTCCGGCGACGGCATGCCTGGTTCAACACGCGATCGGTGCCCATCGGGCCTGGGCCTACGATTTGTCGGCGGCCTGTTCCGGTTTCGTCTTTGCCGTCACCACCGGGGCCCAGTTCATCGAAAGTGGTGCCCAGCGTCGGGTGATGGTCATTGGCGCCGACAAGATGAGCACGATACTTGATTTTGAAGACCGTGCGACCTGTGTGCTCTTTGGCGATGGGGCCGGTGGTGTGCTGCTGGAACGCGCGGAAGACGATGAGGCCGGGCTGATCGACTTTGAGCACTATGCCGATGGTTCCAACGTCGATTGTCTATGCATCAAAGGTGGGGGGAGTTTGTATCCTCCTTCGTACGAAACTGTTGATGGACGCATGCATTATATTCGTCAGGAAGGACGCACCGTCTTCAGGTTTGCGGTGGGAAAAATGGCCGAGGTGTCGGCGAGCCTGATCGAGCGCAATGGAATTACGGGTGCAGATCTCAAGCTTTTTGTGCCGCACCAGGCCAATAGGCGCATCATCGATGCCGCGGCCGAACGATTGAATCTTCCACCCGAAAAGGTGATGGTCAATATCGACCGCTATGCCAATACTACCGCGGCCACCATTCCTATCGCTCTGTCCGAAGCGGTAGACCAGGGCCGCTTGGAGCGTGGTGATCTGGTGCTGATGACCGGGGTCGGTGGTGGGCTCACCTGGGGCAGCGCTCTTTTTCGCTGGGGAGTCTGAAGTGGGTCGCTGTGCCTTTTTGTTTCCGGGACAGGCATCACAGGTCGTGGGCATGGCTTGCGACCTGTACGAGCGGCATGAATCGGTGCGCGAGCGCTTCGCCCAGGCTGATCAGGTCCTGGATTTCAAGCTCAGCGAGTTGTGCTTCCAGGGGCCGGAAGAGCGGCTGATGCAGACCGAAGTGACGCAGCCAGCCGTCTTTGTCCACAGTGTTGTCGCCTGGGAATTACTTGTGATGGGGGGCCAGGTCCCAGTGGCGGTTACCGGGCATAGTCTGGGGGAGTATTCGGCGCTGGTGGCCGCCGGGGCGCTCTCCTTCGAGGCGGCGCTGGCGCTGGTGAGATCGCGGGGTCGACTGATGCAGGAGGTTGGTGTTGCACAGCCGGGTGCGATGGGGGCAGTTATTGGTTTGGAGGATGAGCAGGTACTTGCGCTCTGCGTGCAAGCAGCAGATACAGGGGTGATCGTTGCGGCCAATTTCAATGCTCCGGGCCAGGTCGTGGTTTCCGGGCAGGAGGCCGCCGTTGTTCGTTTGGGGGAATTGGCCGAGGCTGCAGGCGCCACGCGTTTCGTCAAATTGGCTGTCAGCGGAGCATTCCACTCGCCGCTGATGGAGCCTGTGGCTGACGAGATGGAACCGCTCTTGCAGGCCGCGCCTTTGCAGGCCCCCCAAGTGCCGGTTTTTACCAATGTTTCGGCTGCCCCGGTGAGCGATCCGGAGGAGTTACGAGAGCATTTGATCCGCCAACTCACCCACCCGGTTCGATGGACCGAGACGGTGCGTAATCTGGCGCAGATGGGAGTTGACCGGGCCTTTGAGGTTGGACCGGGCACGGTGCTCAAGGGGTTGGTGCGGCGTATCGAGCGGGGTATCAATGTCTCTCGCGCGGGAACGGACGAGGAGCTTAAAGCGGTGCAGGAGGCGGAGTGATATGGGACTAGTGGACGGAAAAGTAGCGGTGGTGACGGGTGGTTCGCGGGGTATCGGTCGGGCTATCGCACTGCGTTTGGCAACGGAAGGCGCCGACCTGGCGATTTGTGCCCGCAATCTTGAAACCGCAAGTGCGGTGGCAGCGGAGATCGAAGGCTTGGGGCGTCGTTGTCTAGTGCGCCAGGTTAACGTTGCCGAGGCCGAGCAGGCTAGTGGACTGATTGCGAGTACGATCGAGGAATTGGGAAGGTTGGATATACTGGTCAACAACGCCGGTGTCACCCGTGATAATTTATTGATGCGGATGAAAGAGGAGGATTGGGACGAGGTGCTGGCGATCAATCTCAAAGGCGCTTTCAATTGCGCCAAGGCCGCGGTGCGGCCGATGCTCAAAGCCCGCGGTGGACGGATTGTCAATATCACTTCGGTGGTGGGATTACAGGGCAATCCCGGCCAGGCCAACTACGCCGCTTCCAAAGCTGGCTTGATCGGCCTGACCAAGAGCCTGGCTCGCGAACTCGGCTCGCGGGGCATCACCGCCAATGCCGTGGCACCGGGGTTGGTCCCCGAAACCGGTATGACCAACGAACTGGACTCGGAGGTGCAGCAGCAGATGCTGGCCGGAGTCCCGCTGGGGCGGGCGGGGACCGTTGAGGACGTGGCGCACGCGGTGGCGTTTCTCGCCTCGGAGCAGGCTGCCTATATCACCGGGCAAGTTTTGTCCGTTGATGGTGGGATGGCGATATAGATAGCGGTTGAAAAAGAAGTCTATGGTCGCATATATTTGACTCAGTAAAGACATTTGTCGCACTATCCACCCATTATCCCAAGGGGAATTTGAAATGGCATCTATCGATGAACGCGTAAGGGATTTGGTTGTCGAGCAATTGGGCGTGAGCCAGGATCAGGTCAGCCCTCAGGCCTCTTTTATCGATGATCTGGGCGCCGATTCGCTCGATACCGTCGAATTGGTTATGGCTTTTGAGGAAGAATTCGGGATTGATATTCCGGACGAGGACGCCGAAAAAATGGCGACCGTAGCTGATGCAATCAAATATCTCAAAGAGAGCATTGAGTCCTGAGCGGAGGCACTGCCAGTGTCCAGACGTAGAGTAGTAGTTACGGGATTGGGTGCACTCGCCCCGAATGGCAACGACCTAGATTCGTTCTGGGCCGCGCTTTTGCAAGGGCGTTCGGGGATCGGTCCAATTACCAAATTCGACCCTGTAGACCATCGTTCGAAAATTGCCGGTGAACTCAAGGATTTCGATCCCGAGGCGGCGATGGACCGCAAGGATGTTCGTCGCAACGACCCGTTTACCCATTATGCCGTCAACGTTGCTAGGCAAGCGGCCAGCCACGCCGGGCTCGATATGGAAACGGTCGATCCCGAGCGCGTAGGGGTGATCTGGGGCTCGGGAATTGGCGGGATCCAGACCCATGAGGAACAGCACACTGTACTGATGGAAAAGGGTCCCAGGCGCGTCAGTCCTTTTTATGTGCCGATGATGATTTCCGATATGGCTGCAGGTGTGATCTCGATGGAGTTGGGGGCCAAGGGGCCTAACTACGCGACCGTCTCTGCCTGTTCGTCATCGGCCCATGCTCTGGGCGAAGCCGCACGCAAGATTCAGTACGATGAGGCTGACATGATGGTGAGTGGCGGATCCGAGGCGGCGATCACTTCCATTTCGGTTGCCGGTTTTGCTTCGGCCAAGGCGCTATCGACGCGCAACGATGAGCCCGAGCGGGCCAGCCGTCCCTTCGACGCCGAGCGCGATGGTTTCGTGATCGGCGAAGGCGCCGGGGCAGTTATTCTCGAAGAATTGTCGCATGCTCGCAAGCGCGGGGCCGAAATTTACGGAGAGTTTATGGGTCTCGGCTTTACCGCCGATGCCTATCATCAAACGGCGATGGCGCCGGAGGCGGAGGGCGGCGCCCGGGCAATGCGCATCGCTCTAAAGGATGCGGGCCTGGTTCCCGGGGATATCGATTACGTCAACGCTCATGGCACCTCTACGCCGATGGGAGACACTCAGGAGACGACGGCGATCAAGACCGTCTTCGACGGCCACACCAATTCAATGGCTCTTAGTTCGACCAAGTCGATGACGGGGCATCTGCTGGGCGCAGCCGGAGCCATCGAGAGCATCGCCTGTATAATGGCACTCAAAAACGGGATCCTGCCGCCGACGATCAACTACGAGAATCCCGATCCCGCGTGCGACTTGGACTGTGTGCCCAATGAGGCGCGTAGCGCTGAGGTACGCTATGCTCTCAACAACTCTTTCGGGTTCGGCGGCCATAACGTGGCACTGGTCTTTAGCCGCTTCGCGGGCTGAGCCGCGGTTTTCCGCTCTCGCGGATATCAGATCTTATGGGCTGGTTCACAACCCTCTTTAATCGCTTCAAGTCGAAGAGCGCCCCGGAGGAATTTTCGCCTCAATCGCTGCTGGCGATTGAGGATCTGATAGGGTATCGCTTCCAGGATACCGAGTTGCTGGTCAAGGCCCTTAAGCATCGTTCTTATGTCTATGCGCAGCAGGGCAGCGGTATCGAGTCGAACGAGCGGCTTGAATTTCTCGGGGACGCGGTGCTGGATCTCTTAGTTGCCGAGTTCCTCTTCTTGCGTTTTGAGGACAAGCGCGAGGGCGATCTGACCCAGATGAAGTCGCTGCTAGTCAGTCGTACGGTACTGGCGCGACAGGCCGATGGCCTCGGGTTGGACGATTTTGTATTGCTCAGTGTGGAAGAGCGCGACTCTGGTGGCGGACGCCAGCCTTCGATCCTCTGCGATGCTTTAGAGTCGTTGATCGGGGCCATCTATCTCGATGGAGGATTGGCCGCTACCCGCGTTTTTGTACAGGAGGTGGTGCTCGACGATTTTCACGATTTGATTAAGCAGGACGACTACATCAACTTCAAAAGTAAGTTGCTCGAGCATACGCAGAGTAAAGGCGGTGGCCATCCGCGTTATCTGGTACACTCTGAGGAAGGCCCTGATCACGACAAGGTTTTCAGCGTCGAAGTCAGTGTTACCGGTGAAGCAGTTGGTCGGGGACAAGGGCGCAGTAAGAAGGAAGCTCAGCAGATGGCGGCCAAAGATGCTTTGCAGCGTTTGGCCGTCTTCTAATGGTTCCCTGGCGGGTCGTGGATACCGGCGTGGGCAGCGGTGCTTATAATATGGGGGTAGATCGGGCACTGGCCGAAGATCTGGCCGCAGGGCCGGTATTGCGTTTTTATGATTGGTACCCTCCGGCCGTTTCCTGTGGTTATGGTCAGCGCCCCGAGCGCGAAGTGGATCCAGACGTCTGTCGTGCGATGGGTGTTGATATAGTGCGCCGACCTACCGGTGGGAGGGCGGTCCTGCACTGGGAGGAATTGACGTATTGCATCGTTTGCGATCCTGAAGCACTGGGGCCAGGTATGGGGATCGAGGAGATCTACCGCGCGATCGGAGAATGCCTGGTGGAGGGGTTGCGGATCTTTGGGGCCGCAGTTGAATTGGAACGGGTGCGCCGTTCGATTGGCCCAACGCGGGATAAGGGAGCGACTCGGCCCTGTTTTAGCAGTGCGGCGCGTTATGAACTCAAATACCGGGGTCGCAAATTGGTCGGCAGTGCTCAGCGGCGCTACCGCCACTGCATACTGCAGCACGGGTCGATCTTGCTCGGTCGGGCGCACCAGCGCCTGCCGCAACTGATGCGAATAGATCCGGTGGCGCGGAAAGAGTGGACTCGGCACTTGCAGGCGAGGAGTATCGATTTGGCGGCTTGTGTTGAGCGTCCAGTGGATCGGGCCGAGTTAGTGAATTGCCTGGTTCGGGGATTTAGCCGTCGATTGGGGGCTGAAATGTCTCGGGATACGCTGAGCGAGGAGGAGATTCGGCGCGCGGTGGAACTGGCGGAGGATCTGATATCGGTTCCACCGGTGGAGGTTGCCTGATGATCGATTCGGATCCCGTGCTCGCGGTCAGCGATTTGCGAACCTGTTTCTACACTGAAGAAGGCGTCGCCTGGGCGGTCGATGGCGTGTCGTTTGAGGTGGGGCGAGGCAAGACCTTGGGTATCGTTGGCGAGAGCGGCTGCGGCAAGAGCGTCAGCGCACTCTCGGTTATGCGACTGCTGCCCGATCCGCCTGGTCGGATCGAGTCGGGGCGCGTTATGTTCAAAGGGCGCGATTTGCTTGCGCTGGATGAGGAGGAGATGTGTCGGGTTCGTGGCAACGATATCGCGATGATATTTCAGGAGCCGATGACCAGCCTAAATCCGGTGCTGACCTGCGGTTTTCAGATCGCCGAGTCGGTGGTTTTGCATCAGCAGGTGTCCAGGCAAGAGGCTCGCAATCGAGCGATCGAGATGCTGAGGTTGGTGGGTATTCCCGCGCCCGAAGAGCGGATCAACGAGTATCCACACCAGCTTTCGGGTGGAATGCGGCAGCGGGTGATGATTGCCATGGCTTTGTCGTGCAATCCGGATGTGCTGATAGCCGACGAGCCGACTACTGCCCTCGACGTAACGATTCAGGCGCAGGTAATCGAGCTCTTGGAAGAATTGCAGGAAGAGCTAGAGATGGCGATCCTGATGATCACCCACGACTTGGGTGTGATCGCCGGAATGGCAGACCAGGTGGCAGTGATGTACGCCGGAAGGGTCATCGAGTACGCGAGTACCCAGGCGCTTTTCGCGCGACCGATGCATCCCTATACGCGCGGTTTGCTTCGTTCGATTCCGCGTCTGGACGAGGAGCGGGATCGGCTGGATATCATCCCGGGGATGGTGCCCGATGCTCACGCTTTTCCAAGCGGTTGCCGTTTTGCTCCGCGTTGCCCGTTGGCCGATGCCCGCTGTACTGAGGCTGAGGATGTACCGCTCGAAGAGGTTGAGGATAGTCACTGGGTCAGCTGTTGGAATGCGGCAGAGGTGCTGGAGAACTGATGAGCGAGACTGCGCCACTTGTAGAGGTCAAGGGACTTAAAAAGCATTTCCCGATGCGCAGTGGACTCTGGGGTCGGGTCCAGGCTCAGGTCAAGGCCGTTGATGGGGTTGATCTGGTGATCTACCCGGGTGAAACACTGGGCCTGGTCGGAGAGAGCGGTTGTGGCAAGACCACCTTGGGTCGGCTGATCCTGCGGCTCGTCAAGGCGACCGAGGGTCAGGTATTCTTCGAAGGCGTCGATCTCTTGCAGTTGGGCAAGGAGGAGATGAGGGTTCGGAGACGGAGCATGCAGATCATCTTCCAGGATCCTTATTCGTCGCTCAATCCGCGGATGACGGTGGGGGGGATCATTGGTGAGGCATTGAAGATTCACCGCCTCGCCGAGCGCGGGGAATTGGTGGAGCAGATCGGGAGTTTGCTGGATATGGTCGGGTTGCCGCCCGGGCATGCGCGGCGCTACCCGCACGAGTTCTCCGGGGGGCAGCGTCAGCGCATCGGCATTGCTCGCGCTCTGGCTTTGCGTCCGCGGTTTATCGTTGCCGATGAGCCGGTATCGGCGCTGGACGTGTCGATCCAGGCCCAGATCATCAACCTGCTGCAGGACTTGCAGCGCGAGCTGGGGTTGACCTATTTGTTTATCGCCCACGATTTGAGCGTGGTGCGCCATATTGCCGACCGGGTGGCGGTGATGTATTTGGGGCGCGTAGTAGAAATTGCGCCCCAGGATCGGCTCTACAAGCAGCCGTCTCATCCTTATACCCGGGCGCTTCTTTCCGCCGTGCCTGTGCCCGATCCGGAGGTTGTACGGAGTCGCACGGTGCTCGGGGGGGACGTGCCCAATCCGGCATTCATGCCTTCCGGATGTCCTTTTCATCCGCGTTGTCCGGAGCGCGAAGAGCTATGCACTCGCGTCGTGCCGCGCCTAGTTGATCTGGGTGGAGGTCACTGCACCGCCTGCCTACTGCGCTACCCCGAAGACCTGAGGAGCCAGTTGGAAGCCGACGCGGCAAACGGAGATACTTAGAGATCGGGAGAATTATAGCTTATGATGACTTTGTTACGCGAAAAGACAGGACTCGTCCTGTGGTTGGTGATTTTTGCCTTCATCGGCCTTATTGTCGTAGAGTGGGGTGCCGACTATTCCGGGCCGAACCAAAGTGATGCAGGTACTATCATCGGCGTAGTCAATGGCGAGGAGATCGGGTTGCAGGATTTCCAGGGCGCGCTGCGCCAGATGGCGCGTCAGACACCAGAGGATCAACGCCTCGACCAGGGGCAATTAGTGCGCCAGGTTTGGGACGGCTATGTTCGCGATATCCTCTTGATGCAGGAGATTCAGCGTCTGGGAATTGAAGTCACTGATAAGGAGCTCGCCTTTTACACGCGGAATAATCCTCCGCCCGCTGTGCAGGCTATTGAGGCCTTCCAGACCGAGGGTGAGTTCGATATGGGCAAATATCTCCAATTCATTGGCAATGATGAAAACTTTGAGGATCAGAATAATAAAGCTTTTGTCCTGCAAATCGAGTCGATGCTCAGGCAGCAACTATTCAGCTATAAGTTGCAGCGAATGTTGATGAGTACGGTGCAGGTAAGTCCGGGCGAGGTGCGTCATCGTTTTGCGGAAATAAACGAGAAGGTTCGGATCGAATATGTTTTTGCTCCGGGAGGCAGCACGGCCGATGACGCTGTCGAGGTTAGCGATGCCGATATAGCTGCTTATTATCAGGAGAATATCGCCGACTATCAGCACCCCGATCAGGTGAATGTCGAATACGCTTATTTTCCCAAGCAGGCCAGTTCCGAGGACTCGTTGCAGATCGTCGAGGAGATCGAGTTGCTGCGCCAGGAGATTGTGGACGGAGCTGATTTTGCCGAGCTGGCCAGGGTTGTCTCCGACGACGAGGGATCGGCCGTCAATGGGGGCGATCTGGGAACGTTCAGCCGTGACCGGATGGTCAAGGCCTTTGCCGACGTGGCTTTCGCCCTGGAAGTGGGTGAGATTTCCGCGCCGGTACAGACGCGTTATGGCTGGCATCTGATCAAGGTGGAAGAGCGGTTGGAGGAAGACGGCGAGGAGCAGGTTCGCGCTCGCCATATTTTGCTCAAGTACCAGCTTTCACGCAAAACCGAGGACCAGTTGCGCAACTGGGCCGAGGAATTCCAGGAGCGGGCATCCACCTCCGGATTTGCATCGGCGCTGATGGCTGCCGGGATGGAGGCGACGAATACGGGTTTCTTGCAGAAGGATCAGGAGATACCGGCCCTCGGCAGGGGCACGGCCGGGCAGGTCAATTGGTTTTTTGAGCAGCTGCCGGGCACTGTCTCCGAGGTTTTTGAGAATGATCGGGGATTGTGGGTGGCGAGTTTGGTCGAGAAACGACCCGCGGGCACGATGCCTCTGGTCGAGTTGAAGGGGCGGATTGAGCGCCTGGTGCGCAATCGCAAAAAGGTCGATCTCGCCGCAGCCAGGTTGGAAGCGCTGCGGCGGGAAGTCTCCGGAGGGATTGCACTGGCACAGGCGGCTAAAGCGGCTCAGTTGGAGCTTCGCTCGCCGGAAGCTTTTGCGCGCACCGAGTCGGTGTCGGGGATCGGACGCAACAACAAGGTCATCGCCGCGGCTTTCGATCTCGGAGAGAACCAGCTCAGCGAGGTGGTTGCGGTTGCCGAGGGAGGCTATCAGGGGGCCTATTTGATGCGGGTTCTTGAAAAGATGCCGGAGGATGAGGAAAAATTCGCCGAGGAGCGTGAGCAGGTCGCTGCTCAGCTCCACGCTGAGCGCCAGCAGTTGGCGATCCAAAATTGGTTCGCGCACATCTACGAGACGGCCGAGATCGAGGACAATAGACATCGCTTTTTTACGTTTTAAACTACCGGCGGTCGCCCGGCTTTATACCAATTGGTGGGCGAGCGTCTTTAGATAGGAGAAGGACCCATGCCAGCAGTGCCAGGACAAACGCAGATCGGCTTTATCGGCCTGGGGATCATGGGTGCGCCCATGGCTCAGAACCTGCTCAAGGCCGGCTATTCGCTCAATGTCTATAATCGCAGTGACCGGCCTCGTGTACAGGAAGTCGTCGATGCCGGCGGAGTTCGCGTCGACTCTCCTAAAGCCGCGGCTGAAGGAGCCGACGTCATCATCAGTATTGTCACCGATACGCCCGATATGGAGGAGGTGTTGGTGGGCGCCGATGGTGCGATCCACGGGGCCAGAGAAGGCGCGATCGTGATCGATATGAGTACTGTGTCGCCGAAGACGACCCAGGAAGTAGCCGCAGCGCTCAAGGAGCGGGGGGTCGAGATGCTCGATGCGCCGGTTAGTGGTGGCGATGTCGGTGCGATCAATGGTACGCTCTCGATCATGATCGGTGGTGCTCAGGCAGTTTTCGATGAATGCATGCCGGTCTTTGAGGCCATGGGACAGAATATCAATCTGATCGGCGGCAATGGTGCTGGGCAGACTACTAAGCTCTGCAACCAGATCGCGGTATCGGTTAACAATATGGCGATGGCCGAAGCTCTGATGCTGGCGGCGGCTTCCGATCTGGATGTTCAGAAGGTCATCGATGCGATCAGCGGCGGGGCAGCCGGTTCCTGGCAGTTGAGCAATCTGGGCCCGAGGATTGCCGCGGGCGATTTTGACCCAGGTTTTATGGTCTACTTGCAGCAGAAAGATCTGCGCTTGGTGCTGGGGGCTGCTAATGATATCAAGCTCGCCCTGCCGGCAGTGAGTATGGCGCACCAGTTTTTCAATATTGTCGAGCGCGCGGGTTGTGGGGAAGAGGGTACCCAGGCGCTGATCAAGGCGTACGAAGCTCAGGCTGGTAAAGAGGCACGGGCCTAATAGGGTTCGTTTGCAGGCGGCGTACCAGGGTTGCTTCAAGTGGCCTCGATACGTCAGATAATCAGGCCTTATGGCTTTCGATTTAAAGAAAATAGGCATCCTGCCACGGGATCGAGATCTAGATTATCCCGTAGATGAGGTCCGCGCGTTATTCGCAGACCACCAGATCGATGTCTGTTTCATCGAAGGTGAAGAAGATCCCGAGGGATTGGATCTGGTCGTGGCGTTGGGGGGAGACGGTACTGTGCTGAAGGCCTTTGCTCGTTTTCCCCATTGCCCGGTTCTGGCGATCAATTTCGGCACAGTCGGTTTTCTGACTGCCGGGGATCGCAAAGATCTGGCTCGGATCGTCCAGCTTTTGGTCAGTGGTCGCTATTTTCTTAGCGAGCGCCTGGTGCTTCACTGTCGCTATCCCGGTGGGGAGACCCTGGCTTTCAACGAAGTAACCCTGCGTGGGCGCCACAAGCTCCTTTTTACGGATGTCTTTGTCAACGATGCCAAAATCCGTACGATTCGCGGCGACGGTGTCGCGGTCGGTACGCCGACCGGTAGCACGGGCCTGTTGTTGTCTATGGGGGCACCGCTGGTCATGCCTGAAGTGCGTTGCATGATCCTCGAAGGCATCAATGAGTACAACTTTACTTCGCGGACCTTGATCCTGTCGGATGATAAGCGAGTGCGCTTAAATATCAGCGCTGATACCAGGGATGAACACGTGGCGCTGATTGTCGATGGCCGTGAGCTTTGCATGTTGGTACCCGGGCAGGATGTACATATCAGCCAGGCTCGAGATCGGGCGCGATTGATCTACTTGGACGACAATTACTTCTTCAATAATTTGTCTGAGAAACTTTCCTGGTGAGGCAAATGAAATGCGGATAATGGTGATCGGTGCCGATTGTTCTTTGGGGGCGGCATTGGTGGTTGGGTTGGAACAAAACTTCGAAGTCGCGGCGATAGGCTCGGGAATCGAATCCGATATCGAGGGTTACCGCCAGGTAGATTTGCTTGCGCCCGAGGAGATGGATGCGGTACTGGATGGCATAGACGCCGTGGTTTGTGGGGCCCTTTTTGCAGCCGAGATGACCAGCGAACAGGAATTGATCGATTTTGTGGCGCGGAGTACCTACGTGGTCCTCGGCGCAGCTTGTGCGGCCGGGGTTAGACGGGCGGTGTTGCTGAGCAATCTCGATTTGCTACGAGACTATCCAGAAGACTATGTGGTCAATCCGCAGTGGAACGCGTTGCCGCAGGCCGAGGCCGCAGCTTTGGCACCGATGCTGGTCGAATTGACGGGTCGCGAGATCGCGCGCAAAGGAGAGCTAGACGTTCGCTGCTTGCGTCTGGGCGCTATAGGTGAAGAAACGAGTAGCGAAGATGCAGTGGCAGCAGTGCAAGCGGCACTCAGTGCGGAAGCGCTCGGTCATCATTGGTCGCTGAGTCATGTGGCCTCTAAAGGCCGTTTCGCCGGAGTAGTTTGATGGCAACTGTAAAGACGGGACGCGTTGTATTATTCGGAGCCGGCGGGCCGGTCGGGGCGGCGGCGATCGCTTCGCTCAAGGATCACTACACCTTGCGCGTGACCGACCTGAAGCCGATGGAGGAAGTGGCCGCTTCGCCACCGCAGAATCCGCGGGCACCGATTCCCGAGGTATTGGGTGCTCCGCATGAGAACCGGGTTGTCGATATCGTCGATTACGATCAGGTGCTCGCCGCCTGTGAGGGCATGGATGCCGCGATCAATGTTTCGGTGCTGCGACCACATCCGGTCTTGGCCTTCAAGGTCAATATGGTCGGGGCCTATAATGTGGCCAAGGCTTGTGTCGCGTGTGGGATCAAGCGGCTGATTCACACCGGCCCCTTTCATACCTCACTGAATTTCGATGCCGATTACTGGAACGATTTCCAGTTGTATGACGATATCCCGCTGCATCCAGGTGATGATCTCTACGCATTGACCAAATATCTCGGCGG
>CAZFMY010000097.1:0-4431 GCA_964520345.1 uncultured Gemmatimonadaceae bacterium
GTCCGCCAGCCCCGCAGCGGCGTCGGTCGTTCGCCCCAGTTGGAAGAGTAGAACTGGAAGGCCAGCCCTGCGCGGACCGGCTCCCGGCCCCCGTCGACAAGAGCGCTGATGTCGATACCGTGTAACCCGTCCGGGACGTCGATCCCGCACCCGGAGAGCACCGTCGGCACCAGGTCGGCGTGGGAGACCAGGCTGTCGTTCACCCGCCCTCCTGTCCCATTCCCAGGCGGGCGGATAAGCAGGGGTACCCGCATCAGCTCGTCGAACAACACCGACCCTTTCATGAGCATGCCGTGGCTGCCGAGCATCTCGCCGTGGTCCGAAGTAAAGATGAAGAGGGTGTCGTCGAACTGGTCCGTGTCGACGAGCGCCTCAAGCAACAGGCCCAAGCAGTGGTCGACATAGCTGACCGCTCCGGCGTAATAGGCCCACATCCGGCGCAGGTCACCCTCGTCGAAGTCCCGCGTGGGGCGCAGCTGCCAGTCGTTGCGTTGCTGCATCAGCCTGTAGGCGCTGCGGTCGCCGCGATTCTCCGGCAACGGCATCGCGGCCGGATCGTACATCCCGGCGAAGGGCGCCGGACAGACGAAGGATGGATGCGGCTCGTGACAGGAGTAGACCAGCGCGAAGGGCTGGTCCCGATCGCGCATCCGGCGGATGAACTGCCCGGCCTGTGCCGCATCGCGCGCCGAACGGTGGAAAGCCAGCGGCAGTAGCGACGTACCAACCTGAGTGCGGGCATCGTAGGTCGACCGGTCTACGTCGTTGCCTGTCAGCTTGCCGCCGAGTTCGAACCCCGCCTCGCCAGCGAACCGCAACATGTCGTTCTGCTCCGGACCGTCCACGTCGTGAATACCCGCCCGGGTCACAAAGTCGGTGAAGCCTCGGCGATCGCCGCCAGTGCCCAGGTGCCACTTCCCGGTGTAGGCGCAGGCGTAACCGGCTTCCTGCAGGTAGTCGGCCAGAATCCGTACCTGCGGCGATAGGGAGATCTCGCGGGAGATCTCCCGTTCCTGGTGATTGGCCACCAGGCCGGTGGCGTGCGGATACAGGCCGGTGAGAATAGTAGAGCGCGCCGGCGAGCACATAGGCGTCGTGCAGAAAGCGCGGCGGAAGAGTGTCCCCCGCTCGGCCAGCCAGTCCAGGTGCGGGGTGCTCACCGGCACCTGGCGGTCGCCAGGCATGGTATCGGCGCGCTGCTGATCGCTGATGCATAGGACAACGTTAGGTCGCTTGGTCACGGTCTCCCTCATCTCACTGTAGCGTTCTCGCCCAGCAGACGGGCGGCGTTGTCGTAGAGGATGGCCCGCCGGGCGGCCTCATCCATCTCGGCGCACTCGATGCGCGCCTTTTGACTGGCAGTGAAGTAGAGCGGCGAGTCGGTGCCGAAGAGCAGGCGTTCCGCCCCCACCTGCTCCACCGCCCACTCGATCAGGCGGCTCGTCATCGACTGGATCGACGAGGTGTCGACGTAGAGGTTGGTGGAGTCGGTCAGCTGCAGGGCGCAGACGTGGCGCGCCAGGTTGCCGCCGGGTGCGCGGCTTTAGGCGCCCCCTTTTTTACATCTTGGTAATGCACCGGGGACGGCTCCGGGAGAGCGGTCGGCACTCAGCTGGCAAGAGGCCCCTGGGATCCGGCCCTACGCCTCCGCCCAGGCTTGCCGCAGGTCTGCTCCGGTAACGCAGGCATCCCGCCAGACATCCGGAAAGCAGGAGAGTCCGTAGGCCGGATTGGCGTTGCCCAGCTCAGGCACGACGAAAATCTCACCCTCGCCGTTGGCCTTGATGAAACGGAACAGCTCCTGAGCGTACTCGAGCCACTCCAGGTATTCCGGTGTGCGCTCCTCGCCGTCGAAGGTGGCCGGAATCTGGCAGTGGTGGCCGTTGAACGGCCGCATGTGGAACTGCCGCGTCGGCGCCAGCAGCTCCTCGCGTCCCTTCAGGTCCGGCCAGTACGGATGCTTCAGATGGCGAACCACGGCGTAGTGGGAGTGATCGAAGCAGAGCGGCAGCGGCCGCCCCTCCGCAGCGACGTAGCCATCGTACATGTCGCAGGTGCGCTCCGGGGTCTCGGTGAAGCAGTCCCGGTGGCATTCGATGCCGGTGTGCAGATCGTACTCCCGGGCTACCTCCTGAATGCGGCGCATGACCTGCACGCAGTCTTCCAGGGGCGTGTCGACGTCGCACGGCTGCACCGTCGCCACGGCGGCACCGAGCGCCGTGGCCTCATCGTAGAACGGCCGCGGGTCGTGCCCAACCCCGAGACTTGTGATCGCCCAGTAGATCAGTTCTCCCCGTTCGGCGAGCTCCGGGAGCGGCGGTGACATCAGGCCGTCGAAGCCGGCCTCCGCGATCGCCGCGAACTTCCGCGGCCACGACCACTCCCCCTCTTCGGTCGGGTACTGCCGCAGGGACCAGACGGTGGCGCACAGACGCAGGGTGGGTTCGGACATGATCTGTTGCCTTCCTCGCTTAGTCGGTTTGGGATCCCTACAGAAAAAGATCCGCGGACTCTGTCCAACGACGCACTAGAGCCCGCTGGGGTACGGTCCATGGCTGATGATCACTTCCACATCCTCGATCTCCACCGCGCCGACCAGGCCCGCCGCCCGCCGTGTCAGGGCCAGTTCCAGCATGTTGGCGCCGCGGACCGGCCGCACCGCCTGCAGGTGGATCTCCATCCACTGGTCATAGGGGAAGAAGGTCTCGGCCCGTTCGCGGTAACAGGTCTCGCCGCCGAGCGAGCGGCCATTGAGCCAGAGCTCGAGCTTGTCGGCGCTGACCAGGCCGTGAGCGCGCACCCGCAACGCGATGCGGGACACCCGCGGGCTCTCCGGGTCGTCGGCCAGGTAGAGCGGCACCTGGTAGCGCCTGTCCGGATCGGCTTCCGCGATCTCCAAAGGCAGCGGACGCTCGAACCCCACCAGCTCGGTGTACCTGGTACGTCGATTCACCACGTAGTGCTTCTCTCCCTCGGACACCAGGTCCGGGTCGCCAATCTCCGACAGCGTGCGGCGTTCTGCGTCACCCAAGGGCCAGCGCATGAACCAGGCGTACATGCCATCGCACCCCTTGGCGAAATAGTTGGCCACCGCCGCCCGCGTCATCGCCGGCGTTGCAAACTCGCGCACGTGGTAGTGGCGCTGCTCGTTGTTGTAGTACGGCATCAGGATCGGATAGACCGAGGCGCCGGCGGCATGGGCAGCCTCCACCAGCCATTCGATGGGCATGTCGGCGTCGAGCAGGTTGTGGGCATAGACCAGCGGCGCCACGTAGTCCACCAGGCCGTCGCGCAGCCAGACCCGCACGTCGTAGCCAGCCGCCAGATTGATCTCCTCGGTGGGATAGACTCGCACACCAACCACGCCCGGTGTACCCGGACGCTCCCGGATCGTGTCGGCGGCCTGCCCCAGCCATTCCGGAATCAGGTGGCCATGCTCGGGCCGATCTTCGCTCCGCAGACAGTGCGGCGAACCACCCGGCGGCGCCGCGAAGTCGAGCTCCACGCCGTCGGTGGTATAGTCGTGGGCGAGCTCGCGCACGATGCCCATGAGATGAGCGCGCATCTCCTCGTGCACCCAGCCACCGCCCCCTTCGTGGGTGCTCCACTCCTTCGGCATCGTCGCGTAGCCGCCCAGGCGCAGGCTGGCTATGAACTCCATCCCCTTCTCGTGGGCCCGGTCGACGAGAAGGGAGAGCATGTCGAGGCCGCGGTCGGCAAGACTCTGCAGGCAATGGTGGGCCCGCCAGGCGTAGTGACTGGCGAACGATTCCTGGTCGCTGCCGAACATGGTGCTGGCCTTAGTGCCGTAGAACAGACCGTCGTCCCGCGCCACACCGTAGATGAAGGTGTCCACCGCCGTGCCGGCCACCTGGTCGACCGGCACATGGGCATCGCGCACGTCCATCGGCGGCTCGAAGTTCCACAGGAAAAAGTGGCGGGCGTCGTCGTAGTAGATGGTGCGTCGTTGCGGCATCGTGCGCCTTCAGGAAACGGGTATCGCCTCGTCGAGAGCTTGGCCGAAGGCGCTGATGGTTATTTCGATCTCTTCCTCGGTGTGGGCCAGCGAGATGGAGCACTGCTTGGTGGCGACTGGGAAGAAGAAGACGCCACGCCGGATCATCGCCTGACGGACAGCGACATCCAGGCCGGAATCGTGCTAGGCCAGATCGTGCCAGTCGACCGGCGCGTGGTCCATGAAGTAGACGCAGAAGGTCGAGCCTTCCCTCACTACGGTCGCGGCCAATCCGATGTATAGGAAATATAAAGGCCCTTTTAGGTCTTCGGGTCAAGCAATTTGGTCGTGTGCTCGGCCCGTTTGCCGCCGGGTGCGCGCTTTAGGCATCCCTTTTTAGGGAGTGGCCAGCCAACGGACGAAAAAGGGGGTTTTCGATGCAACGAGTTGGGGAATAGGCGTACTGCAAGGCGGTG
>CAZFMY010000097.1:4531-14156 GCA_964520345.1 uncultured Gemmatimonadaceae bacterium
ACATCTTGCCGTCCTCGGAATGGGAGAAACCCTCGGGCAGCTCCTCATCGGGAGTTGCCCGAGGGTTTCTTGCGCCGCGGCCAGCTCTGCTTTGATCCGGACATCCGGAATGTGCAGATAGCCGTTTATGTCGAAGAGATCGCGCTGTTCGGCGATCACCATATGGAGCCTCGCTTCGCCGTTCACATCGCGATCGAGTACACCTTCGCCTTGTTCAGGTGCAGCCGTACCGACAACAGCTGCCCCTCCAGCGCCGAAAGATCTCCGCTGCCGTTCCACCGCACCACGGCCGCAAGCTCGTCGCCTTCCAGCGGCTCGGCCTCTGCCAACGAGAACCCGTCCACCGCCTCCACTTTCTTGGGCGGCGTGCCCGGGGGCGCGATCAGCTCCACCTTGATCGAGCCGCCTGGCTCCGTGCGGTAATTCAGCCGCATCTCTTGCCCGAGACAGGTCTTCTCCACCAGCGCAACGAATCCTTCCCCCTCGGCCTCCAGCCCAACCAGCCTGTCTTCCTTCCACTCAGCCCAGCGCAGCTCAGTATCCATCGGATAAGAGGCGCCCCGCTCCAGGAAGTCGTGCAGGCGGTAGTGGCCGCTGAAGGGCAGCCGCCAGTCCCCGCTGTCGAGGGCGACCAGGTTAGGCGAAGCGTAGATGCACCCGTAGTCCTCTCCCAGGTCGTTGCTCAGGTCGATGATCGGCTTGCGCTCCGGCCGAAGCCAGGTATGGCTGTCGTGGCTCACAGCCAGCTGCACGTCGACGGTAGAGGGGATACGGTGATAGAACGACGGGAACATCAGGTAGAGCTGACGTCCCGGGTAGGGGGTGTAGCAGGAGTTGTAGATGTCGTCGTCGGCCAGGTCGCCCGGATCGGGCATGAGGCAGGGACGGGCCTGCGGAAAGGAGCGGAAGTCGGCGCTGTCGGCGCGGCGCACCAGCCGGCGGCGCTCAAGGTGACCGCGCAGGTACAGGGCATAACGCTCCTCGTGGGGATCCCAGACAGCCAGGTTGTGGGTGTCCAGGGCGGTGTTGCCGACGTCAAGGATGGGCTCCTCCACGTTGGTCCAGTGGATGCCGTCGGGTGAGACCGAGGCGTTCACGGCCTGGCGAATCTCTATCTTGCGGCGTCGCTCCGCAGCGGAGACGCCGCCCAGGTCCAGGGCAACCAGCAACTCCTTGAACTTCTGCTTGTCCATGTCCGGGTCCAGCACGCCGTCGCGGAAGTAGCGGCCCACCGGTCCGATGGCCTTGTAGCGCTCGGCCTCCGGTGCGTTGGGATCGATGAAGACGGAACCGAGGAAGTGGTCGCGGCCGGCCGAGATGATGTTGTTGCGGCTGTTGCCCTCGTAGTCGACCAGGCCCAACTCGGGCCGCTCCCACTCGAAGCCGTCGTCGCTCTCGGCGTAACAGACGTAGGTACCGGCCACGTCGTCGACTTTTGCCACCCCGTACCACAGCCGATAGCGGCCCTCGTCGTAGAGCATGGTGTTAATGTGGAGGTTGGCGTCCTGCTCCCAGGGGCGCTCGCGGTGGAAGAATACCTCCGACTTCTTCGCCGGCTCGATCGCCAGGCGAACGCCGGTCGGCGGCTCCTGGGACCAGATGCGGCCGTCGGCCTCCTCTTTGCGATGGGAAGCGAAGATGCCATACCAGTCGAGGAATGGTCTAGTTGCTGCTTTCAGGTCGTCCATGGATTCCCTTCAGGGTGGTGGACGCGGCTCCGGGAGCGCGCGCAACAGGTCAGTTGATGTGGAATGAGTAGGGACGGATAGGCTGGTCGACCGCATCGAGGGTCTTGCCGCTGGTCCAGGCCACCGACTGGTCGGTGCTGTCTGCGTCGATCATCGGGCAGTCGGCGCGGGTAAACCCGGGTATCGGAGCGCCGTAGAGAGTGAGCGTCTCGACCTGCAGGTTGCCACCGGCCGCGTCGGCGTTAACACTCAGGTTGCGGCCGGAGAAACGGAGCGGCCAGGTAGTGAGGCTCTTTTCACGGGAACCGGCATCAACCGAAGCGAAGCCGGCCGGCGGGGGGAGGCGCTCTACCAGTAGTCCCTTTTCCTCCATCGTAGATAGCTCGATTTAGGTGAGGTGGACGACGTCCCGCTCGGCGATCGCCTTGATCTCGGTGAAAGGCAAGGTGGCGACCAACTCGTGCGTCTCCGGTGACAACTTCGCCAGCACGCCCTCGGGCAACGGATTCTCCCGCACCATGTGCTGCTGGCTGTAGCGCAGGGTGAGGAAGCGACGCTCGCGGTTTTTGGGCTGCCAGGTCTGCGGGTGGAACGTCAGGGCTTCGAGCGCCTTGTCGAAGGCGAAGGCGTGCACGTACCAGTTGAAATGCTCGCGCTCGGAAATGAACTCGAAACCGGGCGAGAGCTGCTCGTTCGGGGTGTCGATGTAGCGCTGTGCCGCCTGCTGTGCCAGCTCGAGCTCCTCACTGCACAAGGCCTGCTGGAGGTGGAGATAGCCGGTGAGGTCGAAGAAGTAACGCTGTTCGGGTGTCATCAAGGTGAAGTCCTCTATCAGTTTTCGTAGTCGTGGCCCTGAAAGGAATCGTCGCAACGGTCTCTGACGATCTCCTTGACGTGATTGTAAGAGGCCAGTTCGATCAATTCCAGGCGATCGGATGAGAGCCGCTCGCGAATCCCCTCTGGAAACGGTTGACCGGGTAGCAGCATATCAGCACTCCATCAAAAAATCGTCCGGTCCGCCGAGCGCTGATCGCGCACTAGCGTGCCGCTGTGGTACACGCCTTTCATGGCCCGTCCACGCCAGGCTTCCGCAGCATCGTAAAACCGCTTCTGAGTGTCTATAATTGAGAGTAAAATACCGGTCTTGTGCAAGGGCAACCGGCCCTCGACAAGACCATCGGGCCGCACCGCGAAACTGGAGCCGCTGCTCTCGCGCCGCGTAGTGTTGTTGACGCTGATCCACATATAGTTGTTGGCCGCATAGGTCTGCATAGTCGCCTTCACCATCACGCCCCAGATGTCGCGTGCCGCCGTCTTCTTCTTCTTTGTCATCCCCCCATTGTGGTACGAGTGGAACACCACTTGCACCTCGCGTTTTTTGTACTCCCGGTATAGTTCCTGATAGCGAAAATCGTGGCATATCTGCAAACCACAGCGAACGCCTTTCACCGCAAAGACGACCAAGCGGGATCCCGGACTGTAGAAGCCCAGATCGCCTTTAGCGCCACGCATGCCCTTAGTGCAGAACATTTTGTCGTAGCGGTCGAGGATCTCGCCGCGATCATTGATGACGTACAGGCTGTTATGCGGCTTGTGCCGGCCCGTGAGCGGGTGGTTCGATCCCAAAACGACCCACAGTTTTAGCTGGCGGGCCAAATCGAGTATTTCCCGCGTACACTGGTGCAGATAATCCCAGTCGTAGCGGGCGAACGAATCGAAATCGACGCCCGCGTACCCCCCCAGGCAAGCCTCGGAAAAGTGCGCCAAGTGGGCGCCGCGCTTCTTAGCCTCTTTCATCTGCCGGACAATATGGCCGAAATTGCGCCCGATATCGCAGCTCACGGGAAACTGGCAGGTAGCAATCTTCAAACGCATAGGACTTCGCACCTCCTTCAATCTGCCGTCTATCATACCCTAGTTCCGCGCAAGGGTCAAACACCGGATAGGACCCATCCGATCGGCCCCGCACCGCTTGACCCCACCCCTTAAAAGTCCCTATATAAATCCATTTATCATAACCGGGGAATGAGACCAAACCATTGATTGCCAACGCCCTGAAAATAATCCCGACGCCGCAAAAAGTCCGCCGTTTCGACGCCGGCCGGAAAACCTATGCCAGAGACAAGGTCTACACCCTGTGCATCATGGAAGAGCAGACCGCCAAACTGCTCTTTGCCGCGGAGTATTTAAAGAGAGAATTGCGAGAAAAATTTGGCCTTCATCTTAACATTCAATGGGGTCGAATGCCAGCGACAGAGGAAGATATCGTCCTCTACAGCCATGCGGTGCTGCAAGAGAGGAATCTGCCGCCGGAGCTCGATCTGGGGGTGTTTCAGCAAAAAAACGCCGCTGCGCAGGGGTACGTCATAGTATGCGCTCCGCAACAGCCGGTGTACGTTTGCGCCCAGAGCGATCAAGGGGCGCAATACGGCATGGCTACGCTCATCCAGCTATTTGCAGAGGACGCCGGCGAGCTGGGGCTACCGCATGTACACGTCGAGGATTATCCCCAGTACAAGTACCGGGGCAATCGGTGGCTGCTCAGAGTCGAGTCCTATGATTGGGGGTACGACTGGGGCGACGGGATTGGAGCCTACCGACAGCGCATCCTGGAAAAACTGGATATGGCCCTGCAGTACAAGGTCAATTTCATCATCTTTGACGGATTCGGCTGGGGAATTGATAGTTTTCCGGAGTATGCCGCCTTGATGCGAGAGCTCAATCGGCAAGCCAGATTGCGCGGCATCTACCTTATGCACAGCGGCTTCGGGACGGGGATAGCCGGCGGTTTTCGCGACAAACCCCATCTTTACCGCGGCCCGATTTTGGAGAACCGCAAAGAATACCCGCACGGCGAGATCTATTCCTGTATTGCAGGGGAACGCTACTGCGGCACTTGCCTGTCGAACGAAGCCCTAATGGAACAGAGGCTGGAAGGGATCCGAACCTTCGTCGAGGCGGTAGAGCCCGGCGCCCTATACATACACCAGCAGGATGAGGGCTTGGATTCCCAAACCTGGGTAACGCGCTGTCCGGCCTGTCGCCAGAAATGGCCCAACGACAAAGTGAATGCAGCGGACGGTATGGCCGGCGCCTACGCCTACCTCTACAACCGGTTGGTCGAGACCGTGCGGAGCGTCAGCAGCGAAGCCTATGCAGCGGAGGAGGAGTGCCTCATCCTGCCGATAAGCCCCGGTTATTTATCCCATAGCATGGACGATGAGGCGTGGAATACAGGCTTGCAGTATTGGTCGACCTTGAGCGGGCTTTTGCAGTATCGGGACAAGGTATTTCCCGGATTCAGGGAGATTTTTCTCAACCACGGCGATAATTCGCGCCGGGTGCCCCAACTGCAAGCCGCGCTAGCAGCCGACGACGCTGAACTGGGGTATGGCATCTTCTATTTTTATGGCGCAGACGGGCACTATAACGACCAACTTTTTTTAGCGACGCCGGCTTTGAACTACATATTCGACGGGGTCGAGATGCTGGTCAGCTCTAGCGGGCATTCGTACTCAGAGCCGCTGCAGTTGCTCAACGCGGAGTATTCGTGGAACCCGCATACAAGCGACTTCTTTACGCTGGCGACAAAGCCGGCCGATTATGCTGGTTTCAAAAAGCTCTACTTCCAATGCCAATACAAGCAATTCAAACCGGCGGCCCTGTACCAGGATTTCCTCGCAACGGCCTGTGCAAAACTCTACGGCGAAGTGGCGGGTGGAGTGATGCACGAAATGTTCCTGGTAGAAGGAGAGAACGGCGAGCCGCCCATACCCTATCTGGACAACAGCGGGCTTATTCGCGGTGAGGTGAGAGGGGAAGAAGATGGCGAGGGCCGCCGCGAAGGCATTGTTTTTGAATTCTACAGCTGGCCCGGTCAAAATTCAGCAGAAACAAAAGAAACCAAAGGCCGGATACGCGTCAGAATACGGCAATCGCTGGCAGCCACGGCCAAAGCATCCGCAGTGCTGGAAAAGGGCTTGCAAAAGGACAATATAGAAGACCGCAGCCGCGCCTACCTTCGCTGGTATGCCGCCTCACTGGCGGAAGGCGTCCGTTACGTCGGATACCTGGACCGCTACATTGGCCTGGTCGATCGCATGGAGCAGAAGGGATTGAATGCAGATCTGCTGGATTCCCTCTCAGGTGAAATAGCCCAAAGAAGGGAATACAACGCAAAATCGAGGCTAGAGCCGGTAGATTACCTTGGCGGCGCGCTTGCTGGGCGAAACGAAATACTCGATTTTATCGCGTTAAATCTGCAAAAAATGCTTGCGGATCTCAAACGGGCATGAGTGCAAACGACCCTAAAAGATGGATAGAGCTATGCAGACCGCATTCGAAGAAAATGGATATTACGTCCTGCGGGGCGTACTGAGCGAGGGTGAAGTCGAGCGCTTGGCCGCGCCCATCCGCGCCGCTTTTGCCAACGGGACATACGACAACTTTAAAGCAGAGGCGGCCTATCCGCAGCCGGGCGTGTACTCGATGGGACCGCGGGTGTTGGCGGAACATCCTGAGATTGCCGAATTCAGCCTGGCGCACCCGAGAATCGTCGGGGCCATAGAAGAGCTCTTTGGCGAGCCGGCGACGCTGGTGCAATACTGGTCGATTATGCGGCCGCCAGGAGCCGGGGTCGGGGACGAGCCTTTTATTGCAGGCAGCGGGGCCCATGTCGACTACAAGCCGTGGCGCTGTGTCGGCTCTTTTGTCAAATGGATGTTCGCAGTGATTCCCTTTGTCGACTATACCGAAGAAGTGGGGCCGCTCTGCGTGGACCCCGGCTCCCACCGCAAAACCAGGGTGCTGCCCTCGGACGGGCGGGTGCACCCGGTGGATGTGGCGCAGGTGCCGGCAGCGGCAGAGACCAACTTCGTCGATCCGCAGCTGAAGAAGGGAGACGTGGTCTTGATGCACGGCTTTTGCTGGCACGAGGCCCGGCCCAATTACGGCCCTAGCGACCGCTGTGGCCTCTATATGAAATTCTTCGCCAAATCCTCGCCCCCGGCCTGCGGGCCGACGATCTATCCCAGTGCGGCCCATAACATCTTGCGCCCGGAGACAAAGCACCTGCTGCCCTATCACCGAGGCGACGGCAAGTTCGCAGCGGTGCGGGATGTGCCGGTAGGCGGGATCGACGAGGGACGGTTGTTGATCGAGAATAACGAGGACCGAGTACTGGTGCTGGGCGATGGGGCGGGCAATTGGGCTTTGCCGCGCTATGCGGCGGAGGAGGACCCAAGCGCTAGTATACTCGATGTCTGCAATGTGATGGGATCTGTGCTAAAACAGGCGCGGGACCAGCTAGGCCTGCCGCTGCCATGGCTAAGCTGGTTGCAGGATATTGCCGGCAGGACGCCCGACGGCGGAGCGGACGAATGGCGTTGTCGGGTGTACGGCCATCGTTTGAACGGTACCGCGCCGGATATCAGCTTGGATCACCGCTGGCTGGCTGCGGCCGACCTAGAAGCCGCGGCCGCGGCCGGGCAGCTCGAAGACGGCGAAGAGGTGCGAAAGTGGTTTCACATGTGGCAAGAGGAAGAGGACGAGGAAGGGCGGGCGGTCACCCGAAGCTTTGGTTTGCCGACCACGGACGTCGAATATTATTCGTACAACAAGGGCGGAAACCCCCAGGGCAACTATCGCATAGGAATCTTCGATAACGAGGGACGCCCGACTCCACCGCCGCCGAGGCTAGCAACCAAGGCCTGAACGCCGTAAACCCTCAAGTGTCACTGCGCCAATGGATATTGTATGGCACCCCGCTCCACTATGTAATGCAACATTGGATCCATATTCCTCCGGTTATGCCTGTCCGTTCAGCAGCTTCCGGATTGCTTTTCTTCTCAGCACAATAGCTGGTACGCCCAGGTTTCGCTACTACAGCAGTGAAGCGCCGAATTTGCGCCTGAATGGGCACAACCACTGGCCGCGACAAAACAAACACCAAAACCAGAGCACGGAAACAGGCACATGAGACCCAATATCATTTACATCCTGGCCGACGACATGGGCTACGGGGACGCCCGCTGCAATAATCCCAATAGCAAAATCCCCACCCCCAACCTCGACCGCCTCGCTGCCGAAGGCATGCGCTTTACCGACGCCCATGCCGGTTCCAGCGTCTGTACTCCCAGCCGCTACAACATCCTAACCGGTCGCTATTGCTGGCGGTCGCGCTTGAAGACGGGCATCGTCTGGGACTGGGACGCGCCCTTGATTGAAGACGATCGATTGACTGTTCCCCAGCTCTTAAAAAAGCAGGGCTACCACACCGCCTGCCTGGGCAAATGGCACCTGGGCTGGGATTGGCCGTTAAAAGACGGCGGGCACGCCAACGACACGCTGCCCTATGGCCACTTCGAGCGAGATGCTCGCTATGCCATGGGCAAAAACATCGACTACGCCGGACGTATCTCCGGCGGTCCTGTCGACCGCGGATTCGACACCTACTTCGGCGTCGATGTACCCAATTTTCCACCCTACACCTGGTTTGAAAACGATCACTTGACCGACGCGCCCACGGAAGAAAAACCCGACGAAATGTACGGGCACCCGGGCGCGGCCAAACCCGGTTGGCGACTCGAAGACATGATTCCGGAGTTTACACGCCGGGCTATAGAGCTCATAGAATCACGTGCCAGAGCAAAAAGCCCATTCTTCTTATATTTCCCGCTCACATCCCCGCACTCGCCCATCGTGCCCAACGCACAATTTCAGGGCAAGAGCGGCTGCGGATCTTACGGCGACTTTGTCTGCGAGGTCGACTGGGTCGTCGGCCAGGTTATGGATGCCTTGGAGCGTAGCGGCCAGGCACACAACACGTTGCTCATCTTTACCAGCGATAACGGCCCGGAAAACCGCACCAAGGACGATATCGGCGTATATCAGCGCGTACGCGAATACGAGCACTACAGCATGGGCGATTTGCGCGGTATAAAGCGCGACGCCTGGGAGGGAGGTCACCGCGTGCCCTTTATCGCGCGCTGGCCACAACTAGCTCCGCCGGGTGCCGTTTGCGATCAGTTAATCGTCTTAGGCGATTTGATGGCCACCTGCGCCGCCATAACCAACGCCGAATTACCTAAAGATCAAGGCGAAGACAGCGTTAGTTTTCTTTCCCTGCTCAATGGAAGCGATCAACCGGTGCGCGAGTTTGCCATACACCACAGCATGCGTGGCCGATTTGCCATACGCCGCGGCGACTGGGTGTTTATCGATGACGAGACGGGAGGCGACAACCAGGAGCCGGACTGGTTTATAGAACGGCGAGGTTACACCGCACACGATTGGCCCGGTGAGTTGTACAATCTAAACGAGGATCTCAGCGAGCAAGTAAATCTCTATGCCGAACAACCGGCTGTAGTAAAGCAACTCTCTTCTTTGCTCACACAAGCCAAAGACGGTCATACACCCACCGATACTTCGTCTCTTGATGCTCATTTGACGGAATGACACCGTTCAGATCGCGCACGTGCAATCTAGATACCAAAATCACAAAAAAGAAGCCCTTCAGGAAAAGCATTCATTGCAATCCGCATAGGGCCCGAACCCGCGAGTCCATCGCCTCTAGATGCCGGGGCGCAAAGCGCTCCTGAGAACCGGCCGCCCAGGTTCGGCGCTGCTCCACATTGTCGAATCCCCTGTAGTGGGTAAAGAGCACCCGGCGGGGTTCCTCAAGTATGTTCTCTGAGCGATCATGGACCAAGAAAGCATGAAAGAACACTGCCGAGCCAGCAGGGACGCACATTTCCAGAGGATCGAGCAGTCCCGGAAACTTCTCAAAATCCTGGTCGAGCAACCGCCGGCGTAATTCTGGTTTTTTCAAACCCTGCAAAACTAAACGGTGGCTCTGGGGATAGAGCATAAATCCTCCCCCACCCATGCGTGGGTGGGCCACCAAATTCGCCAATTCGGTGTCAGTATATTCGTAGATG
>CAZFMY010000097.1:14256-24955 GCA_964520345.1 uncultured Gemmatimonadaceae bacterium
CATGCGTGGGTGGGCCACCAAATTCGCCAATTCGGTGTCAGTATATTCGTAGATGAGGGTTTTGCGTCCATTATGACTGCCGTCCGAGATTCCCGGAGGCGGCTTGTCCGGAGGCAAGCGGTGCTCAAATATCGGTGCATAATGGGCAATCTCCGCGGGTGTGAGCACGTTAGGCACCACACAATAACCCTCACGTATGAAATGGGCGCGGTCGATTTGGATGGGTTGCATGATTCCTCCCCGATCTTGGATCAACTGAATTGACCGTGAGCTGCAGGCCTGCGGACGACTCGACGAAGCGACGGTCAAAAACAGCTCTTTGCAAGCCCTCCTCCAAGTTATTCTGGCAGCCAGGCATCAGCTCTTGACGCGCGCCGGTGGCGCTCATCCCACCTGACCCCCCCAACAGAAAAGCGGGCGATAAAACACCCACACCACAAGGGCCTTTTAAGAGCTGGGATCAAAATGATCTGATGGCGTGCTGGCAATACCCTGGTCGTCTATAGCAACCACGCGGTACGAAAATGATTCGTGGGCGATGGGCCAGGAGTTAGCGGTCGTCGTCCCCAGCAGGTTTTCGTCTCCAGCGGAAAATCCCCCTTTTTCCTTTGCGCCATAAATGCGATAAGCCACAGCCGGATTGCCCTGCGGGTTGGCGCGCCAGGTCAATAGGCGCCTGCCGCCCCGGCGCCGCACAGCGAGGTCGAGGGGAAGCGCCGGGCCGTGCGGGACAAAGGCGCTGGCGGTGCTCCAGGGGCCCCAGGCGCCCTGGGCA
This sequence comes from uncultured Gemmatimonadaceae bacterium, assembly GCA_964520345.1. Classification (GTDB taxonomy): domain Bacteria; phylum Latescibacterota; class UBA2968; order UBA8231; family UBA8231. The sequence goes on from CAZFMY010000097.1 coordinate 15,032, forward strand.
TTGCGCGCCCGCACGCGCCAGTAGTAGGTCTGGTCGGGATTTAAGAGATTGGGAAATTCGGGTTGCCAGCGCGTCTGGCCGGCATACTGAGTGCGACCGACATAGCGGTCGAAGGTCGGGCAGACGCAGAAGCGGAAATCGGGGTAGCGGCTGATCTGGATATGGTACTCGTCCACTCCGGAGCTGCCGCCTTTGGGGCGGCGCCAGCGGAATTCGAAGTCGAGCGCGGACACATCTTTACCATCCTGCGGAAAGACGGGTACGGGCGCTTGCGGCGGGCGGATCCGGTGCTCTTCGCGCCAGCCGTAGGTCAGGCGGACCTTGCGGCGGGTGCGGTTGTCGTCGCAATAGGCGATGGCATTGTCGCCGCAGAATAGCGAGGGCAGCGAACGGGTGGCGCACTGGATATCGGTGTCGAAGCGAATGGCATCGAGGCCCGCGTTGCAGGGCTTTGAACCGGCCCAGATCGCCACTTTGATATAGTAGGCGTAGCAGGGTTCCTCGGCCTGGATCTGGCCATTGTCATCGCGCCAGTCGTGAAGCGCCGGGTTTAGAAACCAGTCGAGTGCTAGCGAAGCATCCAACTCGCGGGCGATATTTTGCCGGGCGGAATTAGCGTGACCGGCCATAAGCCACAATGAGCGCCACTTATGGCCGTCTTTAGAAAACAGGACTTCGAGACCGTCTGCGCGGGTCTGGCGGCGACATTTGAATCCGACGCGGGCACCGGCAATAGCGTAGGGCGAGGTGATTTTCCATACCAGCTCGGCGGGCTGTCCGCTGCGCTCTGGATGCAGCGCGGGAGCGGAGCGGGATCTTCCGCGCGCTATGTGCTGCGCGCTTTCCAGACCTTTTAACGCCAGGGGCTGACGCAGATCGGGCCGGTAGACGAGTTTGCCGTTTGCAAAGCGCAAGTCGGGGTGCAAATACGGCGAGCGGATGACGTTTTTGCCGATATTGTCCCAGTAGCGGATGAGCTTCTCACCGGGGCGCAGGCGCAGAGCCATGGTGTGGGGGGGAGGATGAGCAGCGAGATCTGCATCGCCCGGGGGATAGATCAGCATGCGCTCTTGGAAGTACTGCTCGTAGTAAACTTTATCCGGCATGTCGCGGCCGCAGAGCCCGAGGTTGCGGTGCGAGCGGCGCACCAGGTCGAAGTCGCGGGCGAGGTCTTCGACCGAGGCGACGGTGCGATTGTCGCGGTTGAGGAAGAAGACCATCAGGTCGGTGTCCAAGAACTGCCAGGTGCCATCGGCATGGGCTTCGAAGATCGCGTGGCTGCAAACGCGACCCCGGCCGTAGCCGTCGATAGAGGCCAGATCGCCCATCCAGACTTCGCGGGCTTTCAAGCCCAGCGCACGGGCCAGGCGGCTGCTGGCCACGGCATTGGCGACGCAGCCTTCGAAGCCGTAGACATTGCAGAGCTTGACCGGATCGGCAAAGCTGTCGCGCCAGGATAGACCGGCGCGGCTATCGTAGACCTCATCGACGAGAAATTGCCAGACGGCGAGCGCCTTTTCGCCTTCTGAAGCACGGCGGCCACCGGCGCGCTGGAGGATCTCGCGAGCCATGGCCTCAATGGAAAACCAGTCGCGCCGGCCATTGGCGACGACGCGGGGATTTTCGACGTCGGTGTCGCCGGTATTTTCGATCGCTACGTAGAGGTTGGGCTCGAATATCTGGTCGTAGGGAGGATTCATGTGGCCGGGGCCGGGGCAGTATTCCTCCGGTCCCTTGGTGACGGTGTTGTTCTCGTCTAGTTGGCCGCCGAGGCGGAGAGTGAAGGTCTGGCGTTTGCGGGTGAGCGTCAGGCGCTTCTCTTTGGGCGCCCGCGGGATTTGTGCTTTGATGGGACGGATGGCGGAGAGGTCGGCGGGCTCGGGATAGTACCAGGGGTTGAGCCAGGGTGCGGAGCGGTAGTAGTAGGTTTTGCCCGCTTCGAGGTCGGCGGTATCGACATAGGTGTCACTGCGGGCGACGCCGACTTCTTCGTAGGGGCCGGCTACGCGGCGGGCGCGATAGATATAGGCGCCGTCGTGACCTTGCAGGTCTACTTTCAACGAGACGCGATTCAGCTCCGCCTTGGCGAGTTTTAGTTTGATCATAATTCCTCGCAGGCGAGCGAAAGCGCCAGGAATTCGAGATCGCCGGGGATGTCCAGCGGGATCCGCCAGACACCGTCTCTTTGCTCGACGCGATCGGTCCAGTCGCGGCCGGACCACAGGTCGACGGCGCTGCGCAGAGTCTGTTCTGACGGGAGGTCGATCGACAGCGAGGTCTGGCAGCCGAGAGGCACATAGGGGAAGACGATCGCGAGCAGGGTGTCGTCGCCGATCATGGGCAGGAGTTCGACCGGGGGCATATTGCGGCGGTCGGAGGGGCGCAGGGTGCGGTACTCGTCCGGCGGTGGGTAGGGGTCGAGGCGCATCAAGGGCGCGGCGTTGGCGGTCCACAGGATCAGGCGCCGCAATAACTCGATGCTCGAGGTTGGCTGGTTGAAGCGATAGACGCGACTCTGGGCGTAGTCGCGGATGGGGATGCCGGCGATCCAGGCTTCGCGGCGGCCATCGGCTTCGCGCAGAACCAGGGCAGGGCGTCCTTCTATGGTGCCGACGACTTCGCCGGGCGGGCCGTGGTACTCGACGCGGCTGGTCAGGACCAGCGGATCATTCAGTTCGACGGTCAGCGGGTGGTCGGGGTCCAGGTCCACTGGAAAAGTGCCGTATTCTATTGGTGCGGGCAGCGGACAGGGGCCGCTGCCGGACCAGGGCGCATCGGGCGTGTTACCGATCCACAGCAGACCCTCGCCGCGGCCGGCGACGGTCTGAACGGCGGCGATTTGTTCCACGGTCAAGCAGTGCGTCTCCGGCAGGATCAGCGGGCCTTTGAGAGCGCTGGCGTCGTCGGTGAGGCGGCCATCCCAGCACCAGCGCCAGGAGAGGCCGGTCTGGTAGAAAATATCGACGAGTTTTTGCAGGTGCTCGATGCCCCAGTGGGACTGGTGGTGCCCGCGTACTTCGGATTGGTGCGGCATCACCACGGTGGCGAAGGCGTAGGGATCGTGCTCAGCGAAGACGGGCAGGAGTTTGCGAGTGTCCTGGAAGGCTTCGAAAAAGCCGGGGATGATTTTCATCAATTCATAGGTGAAAGGGACGACCATGTCCGCGCCGAGAGCGAAGGGGACGACGCCCTCCAATAACCCGTCCTGACGGCCCATGGGCACGGCCAGTGTATTGGGCATAAAGGCCTGGGTGTAAATATCGACCTGGCAGCCATAGGCGGCGCCCATCAGGCTGCGGACACCCTCGGTGAGGATGCGGCGGTGCGGCCGGTGGTTAAATTCCTTGGCGTGGTTGTAGTGGTAGGGGTCGGTGCAGACCACGTCGAGGGTTTTGACCTGGCGCGCTAAGTCGATGCCGTAGAGATAGGCATTGTACATGCGCTCGGGGATGGCCGGGCTGTGCTGCTGTCCGACCGCGATATCGGAGCGGACTTTGTGTATTTCGGCGCGGAATTCGGCGTGGACGGCGATCCACTGGTCAAAGCGGTATTCGATCCAGGCGTACCACAACGGGTCGTCCCAGTCGCGCTCCACTGGCGGGTCGGCGCCAGCGACTTCCCTGAACCGCGCCCGGCAGTAGTCGCAGTAGCAACCCATCTTCCAGTTCCCGAACCACGCCAGGCTAGCCTCGTCATTGAGGTGGATTTCGCAGGTGGCGGGCCAGCGGCTGATTTCGAGCAATTGCTCCAGGTACCAGGCTTTGTTTTTGGGCTGGAAGGGGCAGAGCGAGACATCGCCGATTTCGGCGAAGGTGATGCGGTCGGCGTCCTGCTGGTAGGGTTTTTGCAGGCTGTGGCCGTCGCTGGTGACCAGCAGGCGTTTGGGGTCTTCGAGGGCGATGCGTTCGGGGAAGTAGATCTGGTAGCCGGTGAAGGCGACGAGACCGAGGCCGCGCTGCCGGCACAGGGCGGCCAGTTCTCGGCCCTGCTGCAGGGAAAGCCCCTGGCTCTCGATGACGGATTCGGCGGCGACACCGGCGCCGACGTCGGTGAAGCCAGCGGCGGCGATCTCGTCGAGGACGGAGGCTTTGAGCGAGTGGCTGGGAAAGGTGAGCAGCGCGGTGCGGCGCAGGGTCTTTTTGGGGTTGGGCATGGCCTGGCTCCTGGCGTACCGGGCTAAACCTAGCGACTCGGCACAGAGTGGGCAACTTATAGCGCGAACATCACTAGGTGCCCAACAGAACTTGCGCCCTTCAGTATTCAGAGCATCCGTCGGGCATTATGACGGCATAGGGCGGCGGCACGGTCCAAAGGTTGCCCGGCATGGTCGACAAACGCTTGTCTCCGCCGACCGTATCGATAAGTATAGGAAATGCAAAAGCCCTCTTCCAAGTTATGCTGGCAGCCAGGCTTCAGTTCTAGAGCGCGTGCAGATGGAAATTTGGGTATAGTAGTACGCTCATTGCCAGTGTTCTGCGAGACCGATCACCAATAATTCATCTGGAGCCATGACCATGCCTCAACCCGCTGACTCTTTGTGGACCCGGGTAATCTGCAAACAACCGGATCGCTATATCGGTTGGCCGTCGATTGCGCGACTCAAATCGGGGGAGCTCTTGATAGTTTTCTCCGGCGACCGGGACTCTCACGTCTGCCCCTGGGGTAAGACTCATCTCATCAGCAGTTGCGACGACGGCGAGAGTTGGAGTGCTGCGGATATAATTCGCGATTCACCGCTCGACGACCGCGATGCCGGTATTATTGAAACTGCCAAGGGCACCCTCCTGGCGAGTTGGATAACGACGGCGGAGTTTGAACAGGAGGCAGACTACGAGCAACACGCTGCGACCATCAACACCGCAACTCGGGAGCGATGGCTCGGAAGCTGGGTGCAGCGATCAGAGAATGGTGGGCAGACCTGGAACGATCCGATTCGCGTAGAATCGTTCGCCCCCCACGGACCGGTTCAGCTGAGCGATGGCAGGTTGCTCTATCTGGGCAATGACAAGGGAGATCGACAGGTGATCGCCGAAGAATCTACCGATGACGGTCGTTCGTGGAAGGTGATCGGTACCGTTTCCCATGCGCCGGAGACCGCACACCGAGGGCTTGGAGAGCCCCACCTGGTAGAAGCCGCAGACGGTAAGCTTATCGGACTTTTCCGCATAGGCGGAATCGAACCAGACGACCGTTTCGTCTTTCAGTCCACCAGCGATGACGGTGGCCACACCTGGACACCGGCCCGCACAACGTCCATGCTCGGATTCCCCCCGCACGCGGTGCGTCTTCAAGACGATCGCCTGTTGGTGGTATACGGTCTGCGCATGCCTCCTTTTGGGCAACGTGCCTGCATCAGCGAGGATGGGGGATTCACTTGGGATGTCGCCGCCGAGCGAGTGTTCCCTACGGCGCCAAACGCCGACCTTGGTTATCCTGCCTCTGTACAACTCGCAGATGGCTCTATACTGACTATATATTACCAGGTCGATCAGCAGGGTGCAAAGCCCTGCCTGATGGGCACTAAATGGCGGCTGTGATTAGCATTGCGAAAACGGGGAATGTGTTGAGATATTGTTGCGTAGCACCTTCGGAATGCTAGCGCAATCGTAGTCAATTCAACAGCCCATCCCCCAAGTTATTCTTGGCGTTCAAACACCGGCTCTAGAGCGCGTGCAGTGGAAGTTTGGGCGCAATGGAGAAATGCTGCAGCGATCAGGATGCCGGGGCTGGTGTCTGAAGTAATATCCTCTAATTAAAAGGAGAAAAACCATGTCCAGAACGGCTGTGATTTCCGGCATAGGCTCCGGCCTGGGAGCGTCCTTAGTAAGAAAATTTGCCGCTGAGGGGTATCAGGTCGCTTTGCTGGCGCGCTCTCCCGACTACATCCAGGAACTGGCCGACGAATTGCGCCAGAAGGGCCAGACCGCCCTGCCTCTGCCCACCGATATAACCAGCCAAGAACAGGTCGCCCAGAGCTTTGCTCAGGTGCGCGACCAACTGGGTCCGGTCGACCTGATGATCAATCATGCCGGCAATGCCGCCTGGAAAGAATTCCTCGCTCTGACACCGGAAGATTTTGAACAATCCTGGCGGGTCTGCGCCTACGGCTCAATGCTGTGCTCGCAGGAAGCTGCCGCCGACATGGTACCCAGGGGCAGCGGATCCATTCTCTTCACCGGAGCCACTTCGGCGATTCGCGGCCGGGCAGGTGCCACGGCCTTCAGCAGTGCCAAATTTGCGGTGCGTGGCCTGGCCTGGTCGCTGGCGCGGGAACTGTGGCCCAGAGGAATACACGTCGCCCACATCATCATTGACGGCGTTTTAGACACCCCCGACGTGCGCACCAGCGGGCATATTGAAAAAGACGAGCCCCTGCTCAATACCGACGCGGTCGCCCAGGCCTATTCGGATCTGGTACAGCAGGACCGAGGCGCCTGGTGCTTCGAAATAGACCTGCGGCCTCACGACGAAGGGTTCTTCGAATAAAACAGAAAATTCACTAGCTGGATCTCACCTTGCCGCATAACAAAAAAAGTATAGGAAATTCAAAGGCCTTCTAGGGAATCGGATTAAGCGGTGTGAGTGTCTTTGGACTGTCTTCCCTACCAGGCTGGGGGCCTTGGTGCGGTGCCCACTTCGGACGAGGCCGATCCGACGGCTGAAGGGACCCGATTTGAAGGCAATACCATACAAAAACGAGCGTGTACATATGGCAAGATCTGGAATTATAATAATGCTTTTTGTTTTGCTTAGTGGATTCTCGAACCCTTCAGACAAACCAATAATACAAACAGACCCATCGCCCCCCTATTTACGCTCTGAGACACCCTGGGCGGACTCGGTATTTACCAGCCTCAATGCAGAAGAGCGAATTGCACAGCTTTTTATGGCAGCAGCCTACTCGAATAAAGGCCCCGACCATGCGACTACGATTGCGAACCTGGTCGAAAAACACAAAATCGGGGGCTTGATCTTCTTACAGGGTGGCCCAGTAAGGCAGGCCCGGTTGACCAATCACTATCAAAGCCTGGCCAAAGTACCGCTCATGATAGCTATTGATGGAGAATGGGGGCTTGGCATGCGGCTGGATAGCACGATGAAATTTCCCTACCAAATGGCTCTTGGCGCAATAAAAGATAATCACCTGATATATGAGATGGGTGCAGAGATTGCAAGGCAATGTAAAGAAATGGGCATCCATATCAATTTTGCCCCTGTAGTTGATGTCAACAGCAACCCCAAAAACCCGGTGATCAATTACAGATCGTTTGGAGAGGTGCGAGACAATGTTGCTTCAAAGGGGATTGCCTATATGCGAGGTCTGCAGGACCATGGCATCCTGGCCAATGCAAAGCATTTTCCCGGCCATGGCGATACGGATAGAGATTCCCACGTCTCGCTGCCCGTCATTCTCCACGACAGAAAAAGGCTGGATAACCTGGAACTATTCCCGTTCAAGAAGCTAATTGACAGGGGTTTAGGCAGCATCATGATCGCCCATTTATACATTCCCTCTCTTGAAAACGAGAAAAATACGGCGACTACTTTATCTCACAATACCGTAACTGCGGTATTAAAAGAAGAGTTGGGCTTTAATGGGCTGATCTTTACCGATGCTCTTAATATGAAAGGAGTGAGCGATTATTACCCGCCTGGAATGGCGGAACTAAAAGCATTGATCGCAGGTAATGATGTATTGCTTTTTTCTGAGGACATTCCGAAAGCCATTGAAGAAATCAAAAAGGCTATTAGCAATGGAGCGATAAGCCAGGAGGAAGTCGATCGCAGATCTCACGAAATATTAAAGGCAAAAGAATGGATGCAAGTACACGTATTTCAGGACATCAAAATAGACAGTTTAATCCATAGATTAAATACGAATCACGCTCGGGTTTTAAAAAGGAAATTAATAGCGGCATCCCTCACCTTACCCATTAATAAAAACGATATCATACCGCTAAAAAGCCTGGATACCTTGCGAGTTGCTTCCCTGGCAATAGGCAACTCCTCTTCTGCCAATACCTCTTTCCAGGATATGATGGATAAGTACATGAAGGTGAGGCACTTTTCCCTACCGGCCAAACCCTCCCCGAAACAAATTGCTGAAACCATGTTCGCCCTGGAAGAATACAACCTGATATTAGCCAGCATTCACAGCCATACCAACGGCCCCGCAAAAAGCTTTGGCATTTCCAGCCAATGTGCAGAGATGATCAACAACTTAAATGCCAAGAAAAAGACCGTACTGACCGCCTTTGCCAACCCCTACGGCCTTAAACGGATCAAATCCCTGATGAATACCGAGGCCCTGCTGGTAGCTTACGCCAACAACCAGGATGAGCAGGAACTTGCTGCCCAGCTATTATTTGGCGGTATCCCAGCCAGCGGAACGCTGCCGGTCAGTATTTCAAAAGAGCTTCCTGCCGGATCGGGCTTAACCACTTCCGGTCCCATACGATTAAATTACTCCTGGCCCGAAAGTGTTGGAATACAGACAAGCGACCTGGATACGATAGACAGCCTAGCCCATTATAGCATTAGAAATGGATATACTCCTGGTTGCCAGGTATTCATAGCCAAAGAAGGTACCGTGATTTACAATAAGTCTTTTGGCTACCATACCTATGAGAAAAAGAACCGGGTTGATAATCAGGACCTGTACGACCTGGCCTCCATAACCAAGATACTGTCCACTACCGCCGCCCTTATCAAATTGGAGAAAGAAAACCGAATTCATCTGGATAGCACTCTGGGATACTATTTCAAGGGGATTGGCAACTCTGAGTACAAATACATTACCCTGCGGCAGATCCTAGCCCACCATGGTAGATTAAATTTATGGACTCCATTTTGGTTAGAAACGGCAGAAGAGGTTACCCATAAATCTGGAGAAAGAAGACCTGAAAGCAACGTCATCCATAGGCCTGGCATCTATAGGGGCGAAAAAACCGCTGCTCATCCCATAAGGGTCGCGGATGGACTGTACACCACCCCTTCCTTCTCTGATTCCATATTGAAGCAAATACTCAAAACGCCGCTTAGAGAAAAACGCGAATATTTTTATAGTGACCTTGGATATTATTTTCTAAAACCCATCATTGAAGACATCGCAGGCCAGCCTTTAGAAGAATATTCAGATGACCATTTTTATTCCCCATTGGGAGTACCCACCTTGGGGTATTTGCCCAGAAACCGATTTGCCCTGGATAGAATCGTACCCACAGAAGATGATCAGGTATTCAGGAAACAATTGGTTCAAGGTGATGTACATGACTCCGGCGCTGCCTTACTAGGCGGAGTTGGAGGCCATGCAGGATTATTTGCCAATGCCAACGATGTGGGAGTCTTCATGCAGATGCTCCTGCAAAATGGCAGGTACGGCGGCACCCAGTACCTGGACTCAGCCATTTTAAAACAGTACACGCAATGCCAGTTTTGTGATGAGGAAAACAGAAGGGGCGCCGGTTTTGACAGGCCAGAAATGGATTACAGCAAGGATGGGCCGACCTGCCAATGCATATCAGGGGATAGCTATGGCCACACCGGATTTACTGGCACCATGGCATGGGCAGACCCTGAAGAAAATATAGTTTATGTATTTTTATCGAACCGGATCCATCCTGATGCCAGTAATAAAAAGCTGATCAAGCATAACATAAGGACAAGGATACAAGAAGCGATTTACCGGTCTATTAATAAAGAGGGATTATAACGATTGGGATCGTGTGTTAACTCACCTATGGGAAAAATGGCGTTGTAGCTCAGGCCACCAGGTCCAACTCCCGCTGCGGGGAGAACGAGTTGCTGCGATAGCCGGGGAACCGGCCGCTAAGCCGAGCCCCTATAGTTGCGTATCGATGCCGGATAGTTGCGTATCGATGCCGGATCGCTCAGCACCGAGACCAGTCGAAGCAGGCCACCGCA
>CAZFMY010000098.1:0-24782 GCA_964520345.1 uncultured Gemmatimonadaceae bacterium
TTCACCGGGGGACACCGCGACGAGGGAATCGACGAAGGTGCAACTCTGATCCTCCACACCGAAAACCGCGACTCCTGGTTCTGGTATATCCCACTGCCCGACGACAAAGTCTCCGTCGGTGTCGTCGGCGACCTGGACTACCTGGTCCAGGGGCGCAGCGAAGAGGCACAAGAGATCTTCAACCAGGAACTAGCCAAATGCGCCCCCATCCAGGAGCGACTGCAAGACGCCGCACAACTCCTACCCGTCCGGACCACCAAAGATTTCTCCTACCGCGCCACTCGGATCGCCGGCGAGGGCTGGGTTCTGGTGGGAGATGCGTTCGGATTCCTGGATCCCATGTATTCTTCAGGGGTCTATCTGGCGCTCAAGTCGGGAGAAATGGCCGCCGACGCCATTTGTGAAGCCTTCGTCAAAGACGACTTCTCCGCCGAACAGTTGGGCGGCTTCGGGCCCGATTTCATCCGCGGTATGGAAGCAGTGCGCAAAATGGTCTACGCCTTCTACTCTGAGGATTTCAGCTTCGCCAAATTTCTCAAGCACCACCCCGAATGTAAACAGGGGGTTATTGATATACTGAGCGGAAACCTTTTCAGCCAACACGTCGAACCAATTTTTGGACCTATGGGCGAGATGTGCAATATACCCGAAGATATTGGCTTGACGAAGTGACCTCTGTTTCTCTTTTATAGGTGGATGCCGGCCTTGTTCGATGTACGGCTTTTTATCCCAACCGGTAAAAAACGGCGCGTACCACCAGCCGAATTGGCCCAATGAATTCTCGGTCTCCGGTTGGGGCAAACGACCCGAATCGACGTCTTTGCTCATCGGTAGCCGTCTACAGAACAAAGGCGTTATCCACCTATTCCTCTGGAGTATCGAATGACATTCCGTCACCTCCTCTATCTGGGCGTTGCCATCCTCTATATCCTCCACAACGACCTCTGGCTCTGGCACGATGCGAGTTTGCTGCTCGGGTTGCCCGTCGGGCTGCTCTACCACATCGGCTTTTGCGTCGTCGCCACCGGTCTGATGATCCTGCTGGTCAACTACGCATGGCCATCCGATCTCGAGCCTGAGGAGGACTCCAAGGTATGACCACTGCGATCATTCTCTGCTATCTCGGGCTGGTGCTACTGATCGGCATCCTTTCCAACCGCCTCTTCCGCGGCACCGGCGAAGATTATTTCGTCGCCAGCCGCTCGATCGGTCCCTTCCTGCTGCTGATGTCGCTTTTCGGCACCAATATGACCGCCTTCGCCATTCTGGGTGCCTCCGGCGAGGCTTACCACACCGGCATCGGCGTCTTCGCGCTGATGCCCTCGGGCGCTGCACTGATCATCCCCACTGTATTCTTCTTCATCGGCACCCGCGTCTGGGCTCTGGGCAAACGCCACAACTTTCTCACCCAGGTTCAGTATTTCCGCCAGCGCTGGGACTCTGACGGACTGGGACTGCTGCTTTTCATCGTCATGATCGCGCTTTTGATCCCCTACCTCCTAATCGGCGTCATGGGTGGCGGTATCACCCTCGCTCAAATCACCAAGGGCCAGATTCCGCAGTGGGTCGGCGGCCTGCTGGTCTGCGGGGTGGTTTTGACCTATGTCAGCTTTGGCGGGATGCGCGGCACCGCCTGGGCCAATGCCTTCCAGACCCTGGTCTTCATGATCCTGGGCGGCGTGGCCTTCTTCGTCATCGTCGACAAACTCGGCGGACTCGATCAGGCCATGGCGCAGATCGCTGAAAAACACCCTGAATTACTGATTAAAGGCGACCATATCAACCCGCTCAAACTACTGACCTATACCTGTATCCCACTCTCGGTGGGCATGTTTCCCCATCTCTTCACCCACTGGCTCACCGCCCGCAGCGCCCGCACCTTCCGCTACCCATTGATGTTTTACCCCCTGTGCATCGCCATCGTCTGGATCCCCAGCGTGCTATTGGGTATTTTCGGCCAGATCGACTTTCCCGGCCTTAAAGGCCCGGCAGCCAACTCGGTTCTGGTCAAAATGATCGACCTTCATGCTCCCGGTGTCCTGGCCGGCCTGCTCGCCGCCGGAGTCTTCGCTGCAATCATGTCCTCACTCGACTCTCAGGTCCTATCAATCAGCAATATGTTTACCCAGGACGTCGTCCGGCACTACCGCAAAGGCGACGCGTTGAGCGAAGAGCAACAGGTGCGCTGGGGCCGCCTCTTCGTATTCTTCATCTTCGCCATCACCTATGCGCTCTCACTGATCTCAGCGCGCAGCATCTTCACCCTCGCCGTCTGGTCCTTTACCGGTTTTTCTGCGCTCTTTCCGGTCGTCGTCGCCGCGCTCTACTGGAAGCGCAGCACCAAGTATGGTGCCTTTGCCTCGGTCATCACAGTCGCGGTACTCTGGTCCTATTTCTTCTTCCAGGGCTGGAAAGTGCCCGGCTACACCATCGGCATGAGCGGCGTAATGCCCGTGGCGGTGATCTTAGCCGCTTCCGCTGCGGCGATGGTCATCGTCTCGTTGATGACCCGCCCGCCCGATAAAGAAACCATCGGGAAATTCTTCTGAAGATGCGCCTGGCCTATATCGCCGCCGGCGCCGCCGGCATGTATTGCGGCACTTGTCTGCACGATAATACCTTGGCCGCCGCGCTCAAGCAACAAGGCGTGGATCTCGCTCTGATCCCGACCTATACTCCGCTGCGCACCGATGAAGAAAATGTCTCTCTCGACCAGATCTTCTACGGCGGCATCAACATCTTTCTACAGCAGAAATGGCCCGTTTTTCGCCATACGCCCCGCGCCTTCGATCGCCTCCTCGACCAACCACAGCTGCTCAGCGCACTCGCGCGCTTCGGCACCTCGACCAACGCCCGCGACCTTGGGGCGCTCACCGTTTCGGTGATTGAGGGAGAAGAAGGCAACCAGCACAAAGAACTGACTCGCCTCGTCACCTGGCTTCGCGACGAGTTCAAACCCGATATTGTCCAGTTGACGAATGCCATCTTTTCCGGCATGGGACGCCAACTCAAGGCCCAACTCGATGTCCCGGTCCTCTGCGCCCTCCAGGGTGAGGATCTCTTCTTAGACGGCCTGGCCGACCCGTACAAAACCCGGGCCCGGAAAATCCTGAGCAAACGCGCCCAGGATATCGATGCCTTTATCGCCCCCTGCGAATACTACCGCAGCCACATGGCCAAGTATTTAGAGGTTGCACCGGAAAAAATCCACGTAATACCACTCGGTCTCAACCTCTCCGGCCATGGCGAGAGTTCCCCTTCTGGAACCGATGGCCCGCAAAAAATTGGCTACCTGGCCCGAATCTGTCCCGAGAAAGGCTTTCACCTTTTGATCGATGCCTTCCGAATCTTGAAAGAACAACCTGAGTTCGACACCCTGCACTTCGACGCCGCCGGCTATCTCAGCACTCGCGACCAAGCCTACTTCGATGCGGAACTGAGAAAGATTCAGGACTTGGGGCTTGCCGACTCATTCACCTATCACGGAGAAGTTGATCGCGCACAAAAAATTCGAATTCTCGGAGACCTCGACGTGTTTTCCGTACCGACGACCTACGCCGAGTCTAAAGGGCTCCCCATCTTGGAATCGTTGGCCAACGGCACTCCGGTAGTCCAACCCAACCACGGCAGCTTCCCCGAAATACTGGAAGCAACCGGCGGCGGGCTCCTGACCGAGCCGCACTCTTCCGCTGCGCTAGCCAAGGGGATCGCCCGCTTGCTCCGCGACGATGAGCTCAGACTCCAGCTAGGAGAGACCGGCAAGGAATCGGTGCATAGCCGCTTCAATGATACCGCGACCGCTCAAGCCACGCTTGCAATCTACAACCAATATGCAGACGTTAGTATCAGCTAGCGGCCCGTCTTAGCGATTTCTGCCAGATGGGGACTAGCACCGGTGGAATCTCCTCTCTGATCATTGTTCTGCAGTCCGTGGATGCGCAATCTCCAATCGATCGGCCCCCTTTGCTCCGCGTTTTCTCGGACACCATTAACCACTGCCGCAACACCATTTTTGCTCAAACGAAAGGAGCTTCGATGAACTGGCTATTCTTCGCCCTGCTGACCGTCGCCAGCTGGGGCCTCTACGGCGTCTTGCTGCATACCGGCCAACTCGCCATGGCCGATCCTGTTAATGGCCGCATCAAAGCTTTCCTCTTCGTCGGCCTCGCCTATCTGCTGACTGCGGTCCTCGGCTCACTCGCGATCCTCGCCTTCAACGGCGCCAACTGGACCTATCCCATCAAAGGTATAACCTGGTCCACCGCCGCCGGCATCGCCGGAGCGATCGGGGCACTCGGCGTGCTCTTGGCCTTCGGCGCCAAAGGATCACCCACTTTCGTCATGTCTATCGTCTTCGCCGGCGCCCCAATCGTCAATGCGGTCGTCGCCGCTTTCGCCCATCCCCCCGCGGGAGGCTGGGCAGCCATACGCTGGCCTTTCGTCCTCGGTATCGGTCTCGCTGCCCTCGGCGGCTGCCTGGTAACCTTATTCCGCCCGGGTAATTGAGATGCCGATTGAATTCTGTACGCAGCGCCTGGTCGAATGGTCCGACACCGACAAAGCCGGGATCGTCCATTTTGCGCGCTTCTTCATCTTCATGGAAGCTACCGAGCACGCATTCTGGCGCTCTGTGGGACTGAGCGTCCATATCGAACACGCAGGAGATACCATCAGTTGGCCACGCCTCATCGCCGAATGCGAGTACTGGCGTCCGATTTCCTTCGAGGACGTGCTCGATATCCGTTTGCAGATCGAAAAACAGGGAGAGAAATCGCTCAGCTACCGCTTCGACTTCGACCGCGGAGGTGAAGCCATCGCCCAGGGCCGACTAAAAGTCGTCTGCTCGATCTGTAACCCGGGCGAAAAAATACGTGCAATACCCATTCCGACCTTTATCTCCAGCAAATTGGTCGAGCAGCAATGAGCAAGCCCTTAGCGCTCGTCGTTTCTGAACTCCACCAGCACTTCGCCCGCGGCGCAGAGACCATAGAAATACTGCGCGGCATTTCGTTCAGCGTCGCAGCGGGTCAATCACTAGCCATAATCGGCCCATCTGGCTCGGGCAAGAGCACCTTATTGCATGTAATCGGTACCCTTGAAACCCCCAGTGCGGGCCAGATATCCATCGGTGGACAGAATCCCCTCGACCTTTCCGAACCTGAACTCGCCCATTTTCGCAATCTGCAAATCGGTTTCGTCTTTCAAAACCACCATCTGCTGCCCCAGTACTCGGCTCTGGAAAACGCCCTGATCCCGACCCTGGCCTCAGAGCAAGTAGACCGCACCCGCCGCGCCCAGGACCTCCTCTCCGCCGTCGGTCTGACAGAGCGCCTGCAGCACCGCCCGGCCGAACTCTCCGGCGGGGAATGCCAGCGCGTCGCCGTTGCTCGCGCTCTTATCAACCAACCTGGTCTCTTGCTCTGTGATGAGCCCACCGGCAGCCTCGATCACCATACCGCCGCGACCGTCGCCGATCTGCTCTTCGCACTTCACCGCAGCGAAGAGACCGTGCTCGTCATCGCAACCCACGATCTCGACTTAGCCGCGCGCTGCGACCGTCGCCTGGAATTGCGAGCAGGAACGTGCGTCGAAGTCTGATCCACTACTGGCGAATCCACCTGGGTTTCTTGTTGGGTACCGCTATCGCCTCGACCGCTTTGACCGGCGCCCTCCTGGTCGGCGACTCGGTGCGTGGCAGCCTGCGCGACCTCGCTCTCGAACGCCTGGGCCGCATCGATCATGTCCTGGTCTCGGAGCGCTTCTTCCGCAGCGACCTGGCAGAGGGCCTGCCCGGGACCAACGCTGACGCTATCTCGCTCAGTGGCGCCGCCCGTCACACCACGACCCAGGCCCGCGCCTCCAGAGTACAAATCCAGGGCATCGATAGCGATTTCGCCCAGCTCTTCCCCCGGGACGGCGCCGCCCTTCTCGCGGACCTGGTACCGGCAGACAACCAGCCCTTCCCCTCACTCGTTATCAGCGCATCGTTACAACGCGAACTCGGTGCGGCCATCGGCGATCCGATCCTGCTCTCGCTGGAGCGCCAGAGCCAGGTCCACCGCGAGTCGCTCTTTGGCCACCGCGCTACCGACGATATCGTCGCCACCTTGCGGGTGGTACTCAAAGGCGTGCTGCCCGATAATGGTGCAGGCCGTTTTGGCCTCAAACCGAACCAGCACCTGCCGCTCAATGCCTACCTCGATCTCCAAACCCTGCAACACGCTCTCGACCAACAAGGGCAGATCAATACCCTGCTGGTGGCTGCACCCCATAACTCACGCGATGACCTGCAGACTGTTCTCGGCCAGAACCTCGACCTCGCCGACCTCGGTTTGCGCCTCACGCTGCACGAAGAGTTCATCGACCTTCTAAGCACCCGTTTTATCCTCAATACTCCTACCATCGCCGCCGCCATCCAGAGCGCTGCAGCACAAGGGCTGAAAACCACTGCTTTGCTCACTTATTTGGCCAACTCCATTACCGCTAATGACCGCGCGGTGCCCTACTCGACCGTTAGCGCTCTCGACGATCCGACCGGTCTCTATCTGGTAGACGGCACTCCCGCTCCAGCCCTCGCCGACGACGAACTGTACCTCGACAGTTGGACCGCACGGGAATTGGACGTCAAACCCGGCGCTACTATCGCCCTATCTTATTATGTATTTGGCCCCCGCGAAGCGTTGCAGACCACCCAGACCGAGTTCCGCCTGGCGGGAATAGTGCGGATGGATGGACTGGCCATCGACCGATCTTTGACACCCGAGTATCCAGGCTTGCAGGACGAAGACGATATCTCCGCCTGGAACGCGCCCTTTCCGATCGATATGAGCAAAATCCGTCCCCAGGATGAAGCCTACTGGGACCAGTACGGCGCCGCGCCCAAGGCCTTTGTAGCGGCCAGTGCCGGTCGACGCCTATGGCGCACTCGCCATGGAGACCTGACCGCATTGCGCTTCTATACACCCGAGTCAGACGACCTGGCACATCACTATCAAACCCTGCGCCAGGCACTGCGCCGGACTCTTGCACCCGAGTCGGTTGGTCTGGCCTTCCGTCCAGTGCGCCAGGAGGCCATTCAGGCGGCAAGCGGCGCCACTGACTTCAGCGGCCTCTTTATCGGCTTCAGCCTTTTCCTCATCGCCGCCGCTGCACTTTTAGTTGTACTCCTCTGTAAATTGGGCCTTGAAGAGCGCTCACGCGAAGCTGGTCTACTCCTCGCTACCGGCTACTCACTCACCGCTATCCGTCGGCGCTTCTTCGGCGAGGGCGTAGCCTTAGTCGGTCTGGGCGCCCTGCTGGGACTAGGAGGGGCCCAATTCTACGCCTACCTGCTCTTGGTGGGCTTGCGCACCTGGTGGTTGCAAGCCATCGGCACTCCCTTTCTCCAACTCCACAGCACCTGGTCAAGCCCGATCCTGGGCTTTATCGCCACCTTAGTCCTGGTCTCATTCACCATCTGGCACACCGTGCGCCGCTTCCATAAAACACCGATCCCCTCCCTGCTGGCCGGCCTGACCCACACCGGAACTCAGACCCAACGCACTCGCGCGCCAGCCCTCGCCGTATTCGGACTGGTCATGGCGCTGGCGCTCAGTTTAACAGCCAGCGCAGTAGAGGCATCCACCGCCGCAGCGCTCTTCTTCGCCAGCGGCAGCGCAGCGCTCCTGGCACTGCTGGCCCTTTTTAGAATCTGGCTGCGCTCCGGCCAACACCATAGTTCCGGTTCCAATCTCCGCATCGGCATTGGCAATAGCGCCCGCAACCCTGGTCGCAGTGTCCTCTGCACCGCTTTGGTCGCCTGCGCCACCTTTGTCATCGTCGCTGTGGGAGCCAACCGCCGGGTCGAACAACAAGGAGATCCTGGTGCTGGAGGCTTTCCACTTCTGGCCGAAGCGGAAATTCCCCTGCACCAGGATCTCAATAGCAAATCCGGCCGTTTTGAGCTGGGACTTTCAGCCAATCTCGACTCCGCACGCTTCTTCCCCATGCGCGTCCTGCCCGGTGAAGATATCAGTTGCCTCAATCTCTACCAGCCCCAAACGCCCCGGGTTCTCGGCGCACCAAGCGATTTTCTGCACCGGGGTGGTTTTAGCTTCCAGCAAACGCTCGAACCGAACGCCGCAGAAAAAGAGAATCCCTGGCTGCTGCTCCAACGCGATCTGGGGCCGGACGTCGTCCCGGCCATCGGCGATTTCAATTCAACACAGTGGATTCTGCACAAAAATCTCGGCGAGGATGTGGTTATAGAGGATGGCAATGGAAAACCGTTGGCACTGCGGTTGGTCGGACTCCTGCACGGCAGCTTATTCCAGGGCGAAGTGCTCATCGCTGAGGATCGCTTCGCCGCGCACTTTCCCGAGCGCAGCGGCTATGGCTACTTTCTCATCGAAACCGAATCGCCTGCTCCACTCGCTGCGAGCCTCGAAAAAGATCTAGCCGCCTACGGCCTCGATGTCACTCCGAGTACCGAACGTCTACACGCCTATCGCGCAATCGAAAACACCTATCTCTCGACTTTCCAGACCCTCGGAGGTCTCGGACTCCTGCTCGGAACCCTGGGCCTGGGCATACTCCTCTTGCGCAACGTCTTCGAGCGCAGCGGCGAATTGGCCACACTAAGCGCCTGTGGCTTTAGCCGCGCCCGCCTGAGCACCCTGCTCTTATACGAGAATGGATTCCTGCTGCTGACAGGCCTGAGCATCGGCACCGGCGCCGCCCTGATCGCCGTGGCCCCCCGCTTCTACGATCCCGGGCCTCTGCCCTGGGTTTCGCTCTGCATCTCGCTCGGTCTGGTCTTGGCTGCGGGCCTCCTCGCCAGCACTCTCGCACTAGAGTTGGCCCTTCGCCGCCCTCTGCTTCAGACCCTGAAAGCCGATTGAGCCCGCCTTAGTCCTCTTGCCTGCTGCGGCCGATACAGTAAAGATGCGATTCGGTCCGCAGAAAGATCCGTCCACCGGCAATCGCCGGCGAAGAGAGCGTATAGCCCCCATCGAGTTCATTGGTCGCCAGCACCTTGAATTCTGATCCCGCCTCGAGCACGGTCGTCACCGCATTCTCGTTGATCACGTAGAGCTTGCCATCAGCTAAAACCGGTGAGGCGCTGACAGTACCCTGTACGGTGCGCTCCGGCCCCCAGACCACATCACCCGTCTTAGCGTCGAGACAGGTCGCTCGACCGCGATCATCAACCATGTACAAATAGCGCCCATCGCTAGTCACCGAAGGGACATCCGGTCCCCCCGACCCCACCCATCGCCAGACGAGATGGCTCTCGCTTATATCGCCATGGCCACCAGCGCGAAACGCCAGCACCGGTTTGCGACGGCTGGTCGCATAGACCATCCCGTCGATGGCTATCGGCGACCCGACCACCCTATAAGCCCAATCCTGCTCCGGATTCAGGCCTCCTGCCCGCCAGAGTTCGACACCCGTCGCCGGATCGTGACCGGTGATGTAGTCGGCACCGGAAACGACGATCTGGATCTGGCCCTGGTGTTCGAGAACGGTCGGCGTGGTATAAGCGTCTGGCGACTCGCCCACGGCATCGGTAGATCGTTCGATCCGCCACAGCACCTCACCCGTTGCCGCATCGAAGGCGATGAGATAGGAAGGATCGTCGGTATGCATCCCGTGCAAAACCTCGACGAAGAGGGCGCCGTCGTGGAGCAGGGGAGAGGAGGCATAACCGTGGTTCAGGCCGAAGTCGCCGTGTTCCTTTTGCAGACTATAATACCATAACTCCTCGCCAGCCATATCGAAGGCTCTGATCATCCCCGTACCGGTGACCGCCAACACGCGTTCACCATCGGTAACCGGCGAAGGTGAAGTGTTGTTGTGCTTGCGCCAATAGGTATTGCCCTCGTCGAGAGTCCGCTGCCAGATCACGCTGCCATCGACAGAGGAAAGACAGCCCAGGAGCAACTTCTCACCTCCCTGAATCTCCTCGCCCGAATTCGGCGAACTCAGAAAGATCCGGTCGCCCCAGACCACCGGCGTCCCTCCACTCCAGGAGGGCAACTCTTTGCTCCATACCACATTATTGTTTAGACCCCAGGTCGTAGGCAGGTCCTGTGCCAGGCTGACGCCGTTATGGTTGGGTCCGCGCCATTGGGGCCAGTACTCCTGTTCGGCATCTGCCCCATAAACTGTCAAGAGCAATAATGCCGAGACGATAAGGCACTTTTTCATAGTCTGGCTCTCCTCTTAAAAAGGGGATTTATTTTTTAGTCTGATGGACCAATACCATACCGATCCCACCATTTGCACTGGCATGGCATCAGACTCTCTTCTTGATCGGCCTCACCACCCGCAATATCTTCATCTCTGGCGACTCCGCCGCACTCAACGCGAAAAAAGGACCGAGTGATGAAAAAATCAATGCTCTTTTGTTTATGCCTAGTCCCACTCCTGGCATGGCCCCTCGATCAACCCGCTGCCCCCGCTGAATACTGGTCCCAATGGCGCGGCCCCCTCGCAACGGGAGCTGCCCCCTATAGTACACCTCCGATAGCGTGGAGCGAAACAGAAAATATCCGCTGGAAAGTCGCCATCCCCGGCCAGGGCCACGCCTCCCCGATCGTTTGGGGCGATCGGGTCTTCATCCTGACCGCCATTCAAACCGAAGAACCCTTCGCGCAAGAGAAACCTGCGGCTGAGGAAGCAGCCCGCTCATCGCGCCGCTGGCGCCCCAATCCCAAAAAACCCGGTCATGTCTACCGCTTCGAGATCCTCGCCCTCGATCGCCAAAGCGGCGCCATCCTCTGGCAGCGCACCGCTCGCGAAGAGGTCCCGAATGCAGGCACTCATCAGGACGGATCCTGGGCGCCGGCATCGCCGCTTAGCGACGGCGAACGAGTCTATGCCTATTTCGGTTCGCATGGCCTCTACTGCTACGATATGGAGGGCCAGGCGCTGTGGTCTTTGGACCTGGGCGATATGAGTACCCGCCACAGCTTCGGCGAGGGTTCATCGCCCGCGCTCCACGGAGACACCATCGTCGTCAATTGGGATCACGAAGAGGAGTCGTTTATCGTCGCGCTAGATGCACGCACCGGTGCCGAACGCTGGCGCGTCGCCCGCGCAGAGCGCACCTCCTGGTCCACACCGCTCATCGTCGATCATGCGGGTCGGACTCAAGTTATTGTCAATGCCACCAACCGCATCCGCAGCTACGACCTCGCCAGCGGCGAACAGATCTGGGAATGCGGCGGCATGACCGTCAACGCGATACCGACACCCGTAGCGGCCGACGGCTTAGTCTACATCATGAGCGGTTTCCGCGGCAATGCCCTGCTGGCCATCCGCCTAGCCGATGCTAAAGGCGATATCACCGGTGCGGAATCGATTGCCTGGAGCCATGACCGCGATACGCCTTATGTGCCCTCACCGTTGCTCTACGACGACGCGCTCTACTTCCTCAAGGGCAACAACGGAATCCTTTCCCGTCTAGACGCAAAAACCGGCGCAGAACATTTCGGACCGCAGCGACTCGAAGGCATCGAGGGAATCTATGCCTCTCCCGTAGCCGCCGGTGGCCGGATTTATATCACCGGCCGCAATGGCACTACGCTGGTCCTCAAACGCGGCCCCAAGTACGAAATCCTGAGCAGCAACGCACTCGACGACGAGTTCAGCGCCTCCCCGGCCATTGCTGGCGACGAAATCTTTCTCCGCGGCGAGCACGCTCTCTATTGCATTGCCCAGGACTAGACCTCCAGAGAAATCGGCCCCTGGATAAGTGCGCCAATTCGCGCCGGACCTCCGCGACCAACGAGAAAGGGAGTCGCCGCGAAGAAACCACAGGCCCGGATCGATCAACGCAGCAGCTTGCGCACTGCAATAATCAGAAAAAACGCCATATTCAGCCCGCCAACGAAAGCCTCGATCGAAGCAATACCCCGCGCAACACCCATATAGGGCAACCCGGCGTAGCCCAGTGAAACGAAGATCGTGCCGCTATATACCAGGCAAGCGATATAATCATAGGCGTTCTCGAATAGGGAAGCTTCGGCTTTAAACCCCAGATCCAAATCAACACCTAAAACGCCGTAAAACGAATAGCAAAAAGAGCAGAGGACGATGAGCAAGAGCGCAAGGCCAATCACCCGGAACGGCTTCTCACCATAACCACAGATCAAGTCTATCGCCTTCGAACCCATCCGTCCTAGCGACCATCTGGGCATCAGCTTTCGCTCTATAGCCATTTCGCGAAGAAAGAACCGACTCACCATCTCTCGGTCTCGATTGCGCTTGTAGACGCGCCCCAGGTGCTGATAGATAGAGAGTGCCTCGCGGTAAGCCTGGAGAGCCCTGCCCCGCTTATTCTCGCTTGCAGCGATCTCGCCCTGCTCCTCACTCAGGATCACCTGACCCCAATCTACTTTTTCCAATCTGGCACCGCGCAACTGCAGTCCCACCAGGTTGGCCCCCCGAATATCGACCTGGCTCATCCGCGCCTGGGTGAGGTCTACTTTAACCAGGTTGGAATCGCTGAGATTGACGTTGGTCAGCTGCGCTTTCTTCAAGTTGGCGTGAAAAAAGTCGGCATTGCTCAGATCTACCTCTTCCGGTCCTCCAAGCTCGATGCCTTCCAACTCGGCGTAGCGAAGTATAATCCCCTCCAAAGACCGGTTCCTGCGTGCCCAGCGCTCCAGGCGATCCTTGAGATCCAGACTCTCCTTATTGGCTGCAGGGTCGTGCCAGAAACAGAATGTCCTTTCTCCTTCTATTGCGCCGGGACAACGCGAACCATCCCTGAATACATAGCGGCATCGCTCTGTCAAAGCACTAGCCGTACTCATCAAACCCCTCCCTTTGGTATCCTTCTATACCGACAAATCCGCTGCCGCATCCAGCCGAATGGATTTGAGAATTCCATCCCTGCATCGGGGGCAAATTCAAAAGCTGGTACAAGAAGGGTCGTTGACATAGCGCTCGGTGGACAGATCGAGAAGCAACTCCGTCCCCGCCGGCAACTCAACCTGTAGACGAGAACCGTTCACGGTTGCCCTGCGCTCCTCGACTTCGAGCGGTGGGGCTGCATAGGTCCCCGCGTAGCCACCGAGCCAACCGGGATATTCGCTCGTCCGCACCTGGTATTTGACATCCCCGAAGCGATGCTCGCCAAATGCTCCGGCCTGTATCACCAATTTCCGCCCGACAACCGGATTGAGATTGACCAGGCGCACAACCGTACGATCGGCGCTCAGCGTTTCGACCAGCGCGCCCACATCCTCGGGCAAACCTGGTCGCCGTCGCTCCGCGTCGAAGTAGCGCACTCGTACGTGCAGCAAACCACCGTTGTAGATCGGCTGAGGGCCACCCAGCGTCTGTTGGATCAGCGCTTCGGAAGACACCGGATTGCCCCACTGCCAATGATGGATATGGTGACGGGTACCCACATCCTGATCCTGATCGACCTGGCTCGCACGACGGCAGACCAGCTGGTACGTCGCCTCCAGCATCCGCTGCGGATAGGATGGATTCTGTCCGGCGAGAAACCGCACCCATGGCGACTCATGCCCCGAATCCTCCTTGTTGTGAAAGGGAAATACCGCATCCCAGTCGAAGGCCTCCTGAGTTCGCACCGACTCAATCAGCCCCCAATCGCCGTCGTCCATCGACAGATTCCACAGCGCGACCATATAAACCGGGGAGATCGGCATCCAGTCGAACCAACCGGCATCGCCATAGCGATGGGGCACCAGAAAAGTTTGATGAGAGTCCATGGAATTGAACTGGCTCTTCCAGCGCTCGCTGACACTCATATCGTGCTCGCGCACGTCGCAGACCTGGCCCAGTTCTAAAATTCGCTCCATCTGCCGCCGGGGCAATTCGAGATAGTCCTTGTTCCGGGTCAAGAGATAGGCGTTGGCCGCAGCATCGAGCGTGGCCTTCTGCAAAGTCAAAAATCCGTGCGGAAAGGTCCAACCATAGCGCCCTCCGTACCATTTGCCATTGCAGTATTCTCCCACCTGCCCCGAATGCCCGACGTTGTCGGGCAAGATCCCACCATTCGCCTCTGCCCTCGCAACCCAGGCATCGGTATATTCGACAACCCAGGCGCGGTATTTCTCCTCACCGGTCAATAGAAATGCATTCGTCACCAGCGAAGTGATCGATAGATTGGTCGGCGTATCGCCCATCCGCCAGCGGTCGAAAAGAGCTTGTCCCATCCGCCTCGCCTTATCGGGATCGGCCAGATCCTGCACACTATCGATGCCTTCCAGATCGAAGAAGGGCAGGCTGTAGACCTCCATAGTGCCTCCCAGCGGATTGTAGCTCTGGTGCTGGCGATCGGCGAGCGGTGCATAGTAGGGGCCTCTGCTGCCATTGAGCCCGGAGAGTACGATCTTATGCTCGGGGTCGTAGTTGATCGCTTCCGGGTCCTCGTTCAGATAAAAGCCGGCGAAACGCCGCGCCCGCTCGCGCCGCCGGGGATGCTCGGGATCGGCCAGACTCAGATGATAGAAACAGATATCGCTTTCGGACTGATGCATCTGATCTTCGCGAATTCCGTATTCCTTGTGCACAGTGCCCAATCGAGTAAGCTGTCGGGTGACTGCCTCCCATTGGCGCTCCGCCAAACTGAGCAGCTGATCACTCCCACCCATAAGATAGACCAGCGGCCAGTTGAAAAAGGGCTCGTAATAGTCATCAGGACTACCGCCACCCCACTCATCGTTCCAGATAAACTCGCCATCCGGACGAGTGAAATGATTCAGGAAGGGATGCACCGACTCCTCCATCGCAGCGAAAAGTCGGCGCTGCCAGGCCGCCCAGCTCACGGGCGTAGAAATCGGCGTACTGGCTTCCAATCGAAGCATGGTTCTCTCCTTATTCGTTTAAATCTTTACTCATCAACGACTACCCGGATCAAATCGCACCGCCGGATCTCCATAGCGGTTTCCCGCCCGATCCTCGCCCCGCGCCAAATAGACCGCATGCGCGGCATGCGGACCGTCGGAGATGACCTTCACCCACGCCGGCATATAACGCATCGTATAACCGCAGCGCCGCCGAGAACTGGTATTGGCGTTCGAGCCGTGAACCGTCTTCGCATGGTGAATATGACATTGTCCTGCTTTGAGTTCGAGATCGACGATCCGCGATTGGTCGACTTGCTCAGGCACGATCTCGCGCCCGAATACATGGGTCTCCGGGTCAACTCCTACATAATCGGAAAAACCGTGGCTGTGGGTGTCGGCAACGACCCGCATACAACCGTTCTCCCGCATCGAATCATCGATGGCCAGCCACACCGTCAGCACCTCCTGCTCGCTGAGCCGGGGAGCCCAGTAGGCCGAATCTTCGTGCCAGGGCACTCGCTTGCCATCCCCGGGGGGCTTGCTGATGAAATGGCTCGACCAAAGAACGATATCGGGGCCTATAAATGCCTCGACAAAATCGAGGACCTCATCGGCCAGAAGCCACTCGAAAAGCTCCGGGTGCGCAAAATGAGGCACATCCATTGCTTCTGGCCGCTTCCCCTCCGGCAAATCGGCGAGAAGCCCCTCGAAAAAAGCTTGTAGCCGCCGGAACTTTTCGGCGGGCAACAGAGGATGGCCGTAGACGAAATAACCGTGGTCGCGATAGAATTGTACGTCGGCGGCGGCCACATGCAATCGATGAAGCTGGGGCGTGTTCATCAGCAACTAATTCCTCATTGGGGTAAGAGGATTCAATCTACGCAGCGAAATCGCAGTAGACAATTAGCCTCAACCATGTAAAATCGGATGTCCCGCACCTAGAAACCAGAAGCAATCGATTCCGAAGGAGAAGAAAACAGCAAAGAAGAATCCCACCACCATCCCGATGAAGAACGGCTTGAGCCGTTGGTAGAGCGCCACACCGCCAAAGCGCAGAATCAACCACTTGCAGGCCCAGGCCAGAAAGACCGAAAAGGCGATCCGCCGGATCATCCAGGTCGAGGCTATGGTTAACCCTACTGGGTGCAGGAACCACCAACTAAAGCGATAGTGCAAAAACGTCAGCGCCAGATATCCGAGTGACCCGCTGGCGAAGAAACCCAGCTTGTCCCAATCGGCAGGAGCGGGATCGCGGATTTGCTGAGTAACCCAGTCGAAAGCTCTGCCCCCCGCACCCCCGGAGGCGTTAAAAAACCACGAGCGCAGATTGCTGCCCCCATAATCATAGCACATATAGATCATAAAACAAGAAGTGGCGGCAAAGCTGACGATGACCGCCAGCCCGATCGCCAGCGCCAGAGAGGCATTGCGGCGATGGGTGTAATAGTCGTGCAGTTTGAGCGCGTTTGCCGCAGAGGGCATAAAGGTCGACTGCACATCGCCGCACCAGGAAAAAGTCAGTGCCAACGCCACTAGATTCTGCGGCCCAACAGCCGTGCCGGTAATCGCTAGCATCATTCCCTGGGCACTCATCGGCGTGGTCAGATAATGCATCCCGGCCTGGACCACCAGCCGGGTGATCCCGAGGAAGATCGTCATCGCCCCCGCCAGATAGAACGCTGCCAGGTGCAACTCCAATCCCGAACGCCACAACCACCAGAGTATAAAAGCAAGCCCCGAGAGCCCTCCCCAAACAGCCAGCCGATAGGAAATCATTTCATCGGCATCGTCGATCTGCTCCCGACTTCCCAGCGCGGTGCGCCACACCGCCGCCAGATGCTCCCTGGCCATCCACAAGCTCCATCCCACCATCGCCACAAAAGCACCCCAGGACTGCCACGAAAGCGGGGTCCAACTATAGACAAAAGGATCAGTGCGCAAGTTGAAAATACCCATCTGATTGACCAGTCCCAATTCGCTCAGATAGAATAAGTGAAAAAACCAGATGCTGAACGAAATCGCGGTCGGCACCAGATACATAAACCCCAAGACTGGAAAATAGATCAAAAGGTTGATCGCTGGTACCTCCGGGATCAGCTGGAAGTCCATCCCCTGGAAGATGGGAATCTGAGCCAAACCGGGATAGAAATAGCTGGGAATATTGAAGGCCACCACCCCACATGGAACCACAAAACCCATCCAGAATGTCCTGGTCTTAAGTGCCGGCGGCAGTACCGAAGAGTTATCTTCCCCGGTCAGCATCAACGCCACCTCGGTCAGGGGAAAGGTCAACCGCTCGCGCTCCATCCAATGTCTCCGCAGCACGACTACCGTGCAAAAACCGACGATATAGAGACCCAGTATCAACCCCAACCACCAGAGCAAAGGCTCGAGCCATGCCCCCCACGGGACCGCCAGTGTTTTGCTGGGCAGGCCTTCGTAGAAAAAGCGCATCGCGTCCTGGTCCGGACTGGGAATCGCCCATCCCGGTAGATAGGGATGGATATAGTCAGCCCAATTATTATCGGGCAGCGCTCCATAATATGGCTTGGAAACGATGCTGAGAATGAGCCCGACGATGAAAATCGGCATCCCGCTGGCAACCAGCCCCATGATGGTAATTGTGACTAATTCCGCAGAGCCGAGAAAGCGAATGGCGAGAATCCGCTTTACCAGGGCGTTGAGCAGAACCAGCAGGAAGAGCGGTGCCCCGACTATGATCGGGAAATACGACCAGGTCATCTCCGAAGATCCCACTATCCAGATCGAATAAGGGCCGCCGACGCTGATCGCGACCACCAGAACCAGGCCGAGGAGCACGGCCCGCACACTCAGGCCCGACCCCGGTAACTCCACCCGGTAGCGGGCATTGAAGTGGCGCAGATAATGAGAGGGGATTTTCTTGTTCAAGAGGTCTTCAGGTAGGCTTGCTTAGCACGTGTTCATCGTAGAACTCGCGGGTATAACCCGACGCAGCAAAAGCCTGGGTAGCCTCAGGCCAAGTACTGAAATAAGTGCGGATCTCAGAATCCGCATGGTTGCCCAGTCGCTCGGGAATCAACACCCAACTCGTCAGCGGCGGATTTCCCTCGCGGCTGAAATAGTTGTGTTGCGTACGCCGCCCCCTACCTCGCAGACCGGGCAGGCGGGTATGTAAGAGTTCGATACCATAAAGCACCACCGTGCCCGCCGGACCCAGGATCGGCACCTCGCAGTACTCAGCACCCATTTTTTCTCGAGCTTCTTCCACAGTCGCATGTGGTCCGCTCCGCGGTACTACGCAGAAGCGCGGCGTGGTCGGATCCACGTCGCTGAGATGATAGATTGCGCAGAGATACTTAGAGCCATAGAGCCCCTTCTCGGGTGCCTGTTCCGGCTGGTAGTTGAGTCCATCCTTATGAAAATTCATCCCGATATCGCCCTTGCCCGCCGGAATATCGCGGAAGTCAAACTGGGCGAAACGGGCGCCCGGACTCATGATCGCATCGATCAGCGGGAAGGTGGTCCGATACTGGAGATAAGGGTCCAACTCCGCGTGGTTGACGAGGATCTGCCCGTGCGAGAAACACCCACGCCGATCCGGACCCCACTCGCCGGGGATCTGCCCCTGCGAACGATCGACGAACCCATTGAGAAACGTTATTTCGTCCGCCTGCAACGCATCAGAAACGACGGCGTAGCCTTCAGTATGGAAAAAATCGAGAATGCATTCGGATTGATCCGGCGTAAAGACTGGGTGATCGACCATAAATTCAATTCACTTCCCAGGAGAAGACGTACTCGATTAATTCGCGATAGATCATACTCACCGATTCAGACCTTGTCGCCAATCGTTCACGAAACAGTATCGGGCTGGTCGAACGGAAAATACCAGAGCTGGCGTTCTTCAACCGAGACCAGCTTCGCGCGTCAACTCACCCAGCACCTCATCGATGATATCGATCGCCGCATCGATCTGCTCGCGAGTAATGATCAACGGCGGATAGAAGCGCAGATCGTCGCCCCGCACCCAGTCGGCCACCCCCTGCACGCCTGAAATATGCAGCCCCTTATCCAACGCCAATCCGGTACCGCGAGCGGCAATGGCCTCTGCTGGTGTAAAGGGGGTCTTGCTCTCTTTGTCGCGGACCAATTCGATGCCCATCATCAGCCCCTTGCTGCGAACATCACCGACGACGGCATGTTCGGCAAGCCCCTGCGCTCGCTCGGCCAGATAATCTCCCATCTGCACCACGTGATCGGTGATCCCCTCCTCCGCAATAATATCCAGCACCGTTCCGCAAACCCGCATCGCCACCGGATTGTTGACATAGGTAAAAACGTGGGCAAATGACTCACCCTTGTCGACAAAGCTCTGGCGAATCCCATCGCTGAAGACCACTCCTCCCAAAGGCGTGTAACCGCTACTGGCCGCTTTGCCGAAAGCGATTATATCTGGCGCCACATCCCAGTATTGGCTGGCAAAATAGCGACCGGTGCGACCAAAACCGGTAATGATCTCATCGGCGATTAAAAGCACTTCATAGCGATCGCAAATAGCACGGATCTCCTCAAAATACCCCGCCGGCGGCACCGCCACCGCCGCTCCCGCCATGACCACCGGCTCAGCGACAAAAGCTGCCACATTCTCCGGCCCCGCCTGCAAAATCGCCTCTTCGAGTTGATACGCACATCCGAGATTACACCTTCCCTCACATCCGGCCAGCGAACAACGGTAGGGATAACAAGCATCGATATGCGGAAAATCGGGCAGAAGCGGCGCAAAAGGACTCCGCTGCGGTGGTAGCCCCGAAGCCGCCATCGCCCCCAACGTAGCCCCGTGATACCCACGCCAGCGCGAAATAATCTTGTATTTTTGGCTCCGTCCCTCCAGTAGGTGGTGCTGCCGCGCCAGCTTGAATGCCGTCTCTATAGCCTCCGACCCTCCTGAGACGAAATAAGAGCTATTGAGATCTCCGGGTGCCAGTTCCGCAATCCTCGGAGCTAAATCGAGTGCCGGCTGATTGGTAAAAAAAGCCGAAAAGCAATAGGCCAGCATCTCGGCCTGATCTCTCATCGCCTCGGCAATTCGTTTGCGCCCATGCCCCAATATGACATTTCCGGCCCCGGCGATTCCGTCGATATAGCGCCGCCCATTCCGATCGTAGAGATAAATACCCTCTCCCCGTACAATGACCGGGTACTCGCGCTGCGGATCGCGGTGGAATAGCGTCCCTCTCTTTGTGCTCATCGCATTTTACCTCGAACTCCCAAGCAGAGATTCAATTCGATCGCCTGTACCGCACTTATACCAGACGCTATAATACGCCCAAGTACCCTGCTCGGCAAGAAAATCACCGCCAGCCATTCCAAGCTCTTGGTGCCGCTATCCTCAATGTTTACCTTGTGGAGATTCAGCCCTGTCTTGGAGGAGCCCTATGAACACCAACTACGACGTAGAAATGCGCCTCGATCTCAAAGTCCCGATGCGCGATGATATCGCCCTCTCCGCCGATCTCTACCTGCCCCGGTCCCCAGGCCCCTTCCCCACCATCCTCATGCGCACCCCTTATAGCAACAATCTGGATCCGAGCATCGAAAAGGCCCGTACTCTGGCCAGCAATGGCTACGCCTGCATCATCCAGGACTGCCGCGGCCGCTGGGACTCGGATGGAGAATTCTACCCCTTCCGCGAAGCCCATGACGGCTATGATACTCAGCAGTGGATCGGCCAGCAGGATTGGAGCACCGGTAAAATCGGAATGAGCGGCGCTTCATACCTCGGCTCGGTGCAATGGGCCTCGGCCCCTCACCGCAGTCCCCACCTCAGTTGTATGGCTCCCCGTGTCATCTGCTGTGACTTCCACAGCGGTCTGGTCTTTCCCGGCGGGGCCTTCCAACTCAATGTGATGATGACCTGGGGCATGCGCTCCAACGCCCGCACCGGCCAGAACATCGACTACCACAACTGGACCGAAGCATTCCGCAGCCTTCCCGTCATCGCGATGGATGAGGCAGCCGGGCGCCAACTGGATTTTTGGAAAGACTGGATCCAACACCCGGCCTACGACGAATACTGGGCCGAATTCGACGATGAAAAACGCTTCGGCGAAATCGCCGTACCAGCCTTCAATATGGGCGGCTGGTACGACCTCTATGCCTCGCAAACCTTCACCAACTTCAACGGCCTGCGCCACGAGGGCACTTCGCCGGAGGCCCGGCAAAGCAAGCTCATCGTCGGCCCCTGGCCCCACGCCCTGAGCACATCGACCCGCACCGGCGATATAGACTTCGGCCCCCATTCCCTCTACGACCTCGACGCCGAGGAGTTGCGCTGGTTCGACTACTGGCTCAAGGGTATCGACAATGGCATCACCGCAGAGCCCCCGCTCAAACTCTTTATCATGGGTATCAACGAATGGCGTGACGAATGGGAATGGCCTCTGGCCCGCACCGAATGGCGCAAGGCTTTTTTCGATTCGGGGGGTCAGGCCAATTCGGTCATCGGCAACGGCGGCCTCGCCTTCACCGAACCACAGGGCGCCGAAGCCGACCACTTCGTCTACGACCCGCATCACCCAGTGCAAACCCTGGGCGGCAACAACTGCTGCTCACCCCATATCGTCCCCTGGGGCCCCTACGACCAGCGCCCCGCCGAAATGCGCAGCGACGTACTCTGCTATACCAGCGAGTCCTTGCAAGAAAACCTCGAACTCACCGGCCCGATCCAGGTCGTGCTCTACGCCGCCACCGACGGCCGCGATACCGACTGGACCGCTAAACTCGTCGATGTCTCCCCTAGCGGTTACGCCAAAAATCTCTGCGACGGCATCATCCGTGCCCGCTACCGCGAGAGCCTGGGCGAGGCGAAACTACTCGAACCCGGTACCGTCTACAAATACACCATTGAAGTCGGCGTCACCGGCAATGTCTTTAAAAAAGGGCATCGAATCCGCGTCGAAATCTCTTCGTCGAACTTCCCGCGCTTCGACCGCAATCCCAATACCGGCAACGAGTACGGGCTGGACGACGAATTGCGGACGGCTCAGCAGACGGTATACCACAGCAAAGCCTATCCATCGCATATAGTATTTCCGGTGATCCCAGGCCATTAAAAGAATGCCGCTAGTCGATAGCATAAAGCATCACTCGTTCCAACGAATCGTTGGTTCCCGGCAAGCTATACCAATACATCAATAGGCTTATCCGCCAGACCCGAGCTAACTATCTATTCTGACTCGGACACCTAAATCAGGGGAGACCGAATCATGCCCAAAAACCTTATGCAAATGGTGAACGACGGCATCGTCCTCGGCGACGGGGGGATGTTCCTCGAGGCCAACTGGCGCGGCTACGACGTGCCCGAAATCATCGGTACCGATCCGCAAGCTCTGCAGCAGATCCACCGCGACTTCTACAACGCCGGCGCACAGGTATTGCAAGCCCTGACCTGGTTCACCTCCAGCGCCGAATTGGAGGCCCGCTACGGCTGGCAAAACCGGGTGGAGGAAATCAACCGCACCGCAATCCAGGCCGCGAAAGCAGCTAGCGACGCAGAAACACCGGTCGGCGGCTGCCTGGTCTCAACCAAAACGGGTTCGCGCGCCGGCGACGCGGTCTTTGATCCCGACAGCCCCGCTTCCCGCGCCCGAGCGCAGGCCGAATGGGAGGAACAGATCGCCGTTCTCGTCGCGGCCGGCGCCGACTTTTTGATCCCCGAGACCTTTTTCCGCCTCGACGAAGTACGCGTCTGCCTCGAAAGCTGCAAAAAGACCGCGCTGCCAACGATGGTCCTGCTGGGCATCGGCAGCGAAAAGACCACCCAGGACGGCGCCACGGCAGCGGAGTCGGCACGGATCCTCGCCGATGAAGGAGCAGATATCGTCGGCACCGTCTGTATCGGCGACCCCGAACAGATGCTGCCGACCGCGGTGGAGATGCGCGCAGCGGTGGATATCCCCATAGCCTGCCAGCCCAAGGGCTTTACCCAGCACGCCGACACCGAAGATATCGGCTATGTCGCCTCGCGCTTTATGGAGTCGGTGCCCCCGGGCGGGATGGCGGAATTCGCATTGCGCGCCAGGGCCGAAGGGATAAATTATATCGGCGGCTGTTGCGCCACCGGTCCATCGCATATCCGGGCGATGGCCGAAGCACTCAAGACAGGAGGCTGAAATGACCCCGGCAGAAGCACAGGAAAAACGCACCCAGATGGAGCGCGACGGCTTTTGCGTGATCGACGATATCCTGAGCGACGATTTTCTGCGGGAATTGCGCGTCGAGACCGAGTCTCTAATGGAAGATTGGGTGATGCCGATCGACTTCAAATACCAAGGCCAACACGTGACCACCAGGGGCGAAGACAACGCCACTATTCAGAAGCTGCTCGACTGGCCACCGACCCGGCACGCGCTGGAGGAAATGGAGTACGGCGATTTTACCAGCACCGGCGGCATCATCCTGCTCACCAAGGACCCCGGCGAGCCGGCGCTATACTGGCACCAGGATTGGATGCAGTGGAACGACCCCTTAAGTACTTCGCCCTGGCCGCAGATCATCTTCGTGTCCTATTACCTGCAGGACACCAGCATCGAGAACGGCTGTCTCAAAGTCATCCCCGGCACCCACCGAAAACGCATCTCGCTCCACGACCAGATGGTCCCGGCCCACGAACAGGGCGCCCGCTTTATCGAAGAAGACCACCCGGTGATGTTCAGCGACCACCCTGATCAGGTCGACGTCTGCGTCAAAGCCGGGTCGCTGGTCCTGGCCGACGCCCGCGTCCTGCACTCGGCCTACCGCAACCAGACCGACCAGCGCCGCACCCTGGTCCTGGCCTGGCACCGCCGGCCCCAGACCGTGCCCGCTTATTGGGGAAACCGCGAAATCCCCGAGGCCATTGCGCAACGCGATGCCGCAGCCGAATACGAGGGCTCACGGATACCCGGAGAATATCTCAAGTAGGATGCCGCAGATCGAATCCAGCGCTGGCAAAACTCCTCCCGCATAAAGCCAATTACCAGCGCAATACACTCAGTACGTTGCCCGCCCCCCCGACATATCAAATGTAAATCCGGTATTAAAACTCGCCTCCCTGGACACGATCCATGCCGCCGTCGCCGCCAGTTCCTCCGGTCTGCCAAAGCGCTTCATTGGAATCCGCTCAATCATGTACTGTACTGCCGCCGGCTCGGCGTTTTCGAGCATCGAGGTATAAATCGCCGCCGGCGCCAGCGCATTGACGGTAATTCCCGTCTCCGCATACTCCTTCCCCACCGCCTTCACCAACCCAATCACCCCTGCTTTTGAGATCGAATACGGACTCATCCTGGCATTTCCCTCCTTCCCCGCGATTGATGCGATCAACAACACCCGCCCATAATCCCGCTTCTCCATCTCGACCAGCGCGTACTTCGCCATCAGATACGAACCGCGCAAATTAACCGCCAGCGTCGCATCGTAATCGCCCATATCTACTTCGGTGATCTTGTGGTTATTCGGACCAATGATCCCCGCACAATTGACCATGATATCCAGCCGCCCGGTTTCTGCGACAAGCGATTCGATTCCGCTTTGCACCGATTTTTCATCGGTGACATCTACCCGCAGAGTGCTGAGTTTATAACCCGCTCCCACAAACTCCTCTTCAACCCTCTCCATACCCTCCTCATCCATATCAAAAATAGCGACCCACGCCCCCTCTGCAGCCAAGCGTTCTGCAATAGCCTTTCCCAGTCCACCAATCCCTCCAGTAACTATAGCCACCTGATTCTCAAATCTCATTTTTTCCTCTTTTTCTAAGCGATGATCGCGGCGAGAATGAGTGGACTAGTGACAGCTATTACCACAGCGCTAGCAAAAAATTTCTCGCAGCAATGAGGATGAGCGCAGAATGCCTCCGCGCGAATCATCTATGCCTAGAACATCGCAGGATTCACTTTTTCCGCATCAATACCCAATACCTCCTGGGCCCTCTCCACAATCGCTTCTTCCACC
>CAZFMY010000099.1:0-24336 GCA_964520345.1 uncultured Gemmatimonadaceae bacterium
TGGAATGGGAGAGCCCCTGGGGCAAGGGCTTTCCCGGCTGGCACATCGAGTGCACCGCAATGTCGGCCAAGTACCTCAGCCCCCAATTCGATATCCACTGCGGCGGCGAAGACCATATCCCGGTCCACCATACCAACGAAATCGCTCAGGCCCAGGCCTGCTACGACACCCGGCTGGCCGAATTCTGGCTGCACGGGGCTTTCTTACAACTCGACGGCGAGAAGATGTCCAAGTCTAGCGGCGATTTTTTGCGCCTCGAATCGCTGGTTGAAAAGGGCTACGACCCGCTGGCCTATCGCTTCTTCTGCCTCGGCGCCCGCTACCGCGCCAAGCTCTCCTTCAGTTGGGAGAGCATCGACGGCGCCGCCACCGCCTTAAACCGCCTGCGCACCACCAGCCACAACTGGGGCGAGCCCAGCAGCGCTGACGAAGGATATATCGCCCGATTCAAAGAGCGTGTCGAAGACGACCTCAATATGCCGCGCGTCCTGGCCCTGTGCTGGGATCTGGTCGCCAGCGACCTCAGCGACGACGTCAAAAAGGCGACGCTATTGCACTTCGACCAGGTCATGGGTCTCGGACTCGCCGAATGGACACCACAGGAGGGGGAAATCCCCGCTGAGATCCAGGCCATGGCCGAGAAACGGGAGCAGGCCCGCGCCGACAAGGACTGGACCACTGCCGACCAGATGCGCGACGAGATCGCCGCTGCCGGTTACGAGGTTGAGGATACCCCCGAGGGTCCCAGAGTGCGCCAGCTCAAGAGCTAACCCTCGGCCGCGCTGAAGCTCAGCCCCTAAACGCCGCTCCGGACGAAAATTTCAACGGCCACATGCGCGATTTTCTCAGTGCTGAAATTCGGCGCTTGCACACCCTCCTTTCCCCCTAATTCCCAGGGCTTGTGTCCCTTCTCTATCTATTGTATCATGAGTGTCTCATCTTCGCCGAGCATTTACTATCTACCAACGCAAAGCAGCACGAGACGCTGCCTCTCAATTACCACCTAGACCGCAAACAGAACGGTTATACAATGCCCCGCATCCTCTTCGCCGAATGCAAACAGGAAATCTCATCCTTCAACCCCATCATCGGCGAGTACGACAACTTCACCGTAAACCGCGGCCCAGAACTACTCGCTTACCACCAGAATAAAGAAACAGAAATCGGCGGCGCCCTCTCTGTATTCGCCACCGATCCCGATATCGAGACCGTCCCGACCTACGGCGCCCGCGCCCCCTCCGCCGGCCCTTTAGCGCAAAAGGACTTCGACCGTATCGTCGCCGAATTCCTCGATGCAATCAAACCCCACGTCCAACAAATCGACGCCGTGTTCTTCGCCCTGCACGGAGCCATGGGCTGCACCGAAGAACTCGACCCCGAGGGCTACCTGCTGCAGGAATTGCGCAAACTCATCGGCCCGCAACTGCCCGTCGTCATCACCCAGGACCTGCACGGAATACTCACCGCCCGCATGCTCGAGCACACCAACGGCCTGGCCATCTACCACACCTATCCCCACGTCGACTTCGCCGACACCGGTCGCCGCGCTGCCGAAGTACTACTCAAGGTCCTCAACGGCGCCGAACCGGTCGT
Organism: uncultured Gemmatimonadaceae bacterium; assembly: GCA_964520345.1. Taxonomy (GTDB): domain Bacteria; phylum Latescibacterota; class UBA2968; order UBA8231; family UBA8231. The sequence goes on from CAZFMY010000099.1 coordinate 1,594, forward strand.
CGCCCGCGTGCGGGTACCGGCCCTAGTCCGCGGCGATGAGCTGATCACTGCCGCCGGCATCTATGGCGAATCGATCCGCTACGCCCAAGCGCTGGAACAGCAACCAGGCATTCTCGCCGCCGGCATGATGATCGGCAATCCCTTTACCGACGTACCCGAACTCTGCTCGCAGGCGGTGGTGGTCGCCGACAGCGACGAAGACCTTGCACGCAGCGAGGCACTGCAAATGGCCACTGAGTTCTGGTCGCGCCGCGCGCAGATGCAACCTGCGCTCATCGAGATCGAAGACGCAGTCAGCCAGGCATCCGATTACGACGGCCCGGTGATCTTCACCGACGCTGCCGACGCTCCGTCTTCGGGAGCCACCGGCGACAGCAATGCCCTGATCGCAGCCCTGTGCGAAAGCGGCTACCAAGGCAAAGTGCTCGCGCCGCTGGTCGACGCCCCAGCCGTCTATATGGCACACGACGCAGGCCTGGGCGCCACCATCCCAGTGGTCCTAGGCGGCTCGCTCGACTCGCGCTTCGCGCCGCTGGATATAGAAGTCGAAGTCGTGCACTTGGGCGACGGCGAGTACCTCTCCGAATCCTGGGGCACGCCCGAGCACGCCGGTCACACCGCCGTCCTGCAGAGCGACAACTTAACCATCGTCTGCGTCAGCCGCTCGGTGCGCTTTATCGACCGCTCAGTCTTTATCGCCCACGATCTAAACCCCAAGGACTACGACCTGATCGTAGTCAAGTCGCCGCACTGCCAGTGGCACTTCTTCGACGAGTGGGCTGAGCGTAACTTCAACGTCGATGCCCCCGGATCGACCAGCGCCAATCTCAAAACCCTTGGACACAATGTCTGCCAGCGGCCGATGTACCCGCTCGATTCAGACGTTCCCTTCGAACCTGCAGCCGAAATTTTCGTTTGAGGAACCAAGACGCCATGTCTCCAATCAAACAATCCGTCTGCTTCAACCCTTTCAACCAGGACGATACCACACCCGCTGATCTTGTAGCCGCCGCCGCCCGCATCGGCTACAAGTCGGTCGAAATGGCCGACCAAGAGCACTGGCCGCTGATCAAAGACCACGGCCTCGATATCGCCATTGTCGTCGGCCACGCCTCACTGCCCGACGGCCTCAACAAACGCGAGAACCACGACCGCATCGAAGACGAGCTGCTCGCCAATATCGATCTCGCCGCGGCCAACGGCATACCCGCGCTGATCTGTTTTTCCGGAAATCGCGAGGGCAAATCCGAGGAGGAAGGCCTGGCCAATTGCGTCGAAGGCCTGCGCCGGGTCACCGCCGCGGCCGAGGCAAAAGAGATCACCCTGTGCATGGAGTTGCTCAACTCGCGCGTCAACCACCCCGACTACCAGTGCGACCGCACCGCCTGGGGCGTAGCCCTGTGCCGCGCCGTCGGCTCGCCGCGCGTCAAGCTGCTCCACGACATCTACCACATGCAGATCATGGAGGGCGACCTGATCCGCAATATCACCGACTATATCGACTGCATCGGCCACTTTCACACCGCCGGCAACCCCGGCCGTCAGGACCTCGACGACGAACAGGAGATCTATTACCCGCCAATCATGAGGGCCATCGCCGCCACCACCTACCAGGGCTACGTCGGCCACGAATACCGCCCGAAGGGCAACACCATCGCCTCGCTCGAACACGCCTTCGGGATCTGCGATGCCTGATAATGGGCTCGCACTCATCCCCACCGGCGGCGCCCTCGGTGCCGAGATCCGGGGCTGCGACCTCTCCGCGCCTTTGACGCCCGACCAGGCGACACAGGTGCGCCAGGCCATGCTCGACCACGGCGTGGTCTTCCTGCGCGATCAGGATATCACCGACGAGGAACTGGTCCGCTTCACCGCCTATTTTGGCAAACCCGTACCCCACGTGCGCAAACAGCGTCCGCGCAAGGTCAAGGAGATCTTTTTAATCTCCAATATCAAGGAGGACGGCGCACCCATCGGCGAACTGGGCGATGAGCTGATCCCCTTCCACTCGGACCTCTCCTACCTGGAGCGCCCCGGCACCCTCTCGGTGCTCTACGCGGTCGAAATTCCCTCCGAGGGCGGCCAGACCCAGTGGTGCAATTGCACCGCCGCCTACTCGGCGCTGGACGCCGCGATCAAAGATAAGCTCAAGGGCATGCGTGCTGTACACCGCCACCATGTCGAGGCGCAAAATCCCAAAGAGCACATCGCCCACCCCATCGTCCGCACCCACCCCGAGACCGGACGCCGCTCACTCTACATCGGCCCACACCTGACCCGCTACATCCCCGGCATTGACAAGGACGCAAGCGACACCCTGCTCGCCGAACTCTACTCTCATATCGAACGACCGGATTTCATCTGGACCCACCAATGGCAGGTCGGCGACGTAGTGCTATTCGATAACCGCCCGACCATGCACCGCCGTCTGGCCTTCCCGCCCGACCAGCGCCGGCTGATGAAGCGCACCCAGATCTTCAACGACGAAATCCCGATGGAGTAAAACCATGTTCAAAGCACTTGCACTAGTGGAAAAAAACGATGCGATATCACCCGCGATCGCCGAACTGGAAGAAAGCGACTTACCACAAGGCGACGTCCTGGTCGATGTCGCCTACTCCTCACTCAACTACAAGGATGGTCTGGTCCTCAATGGGCTCGGCGGCCTGGTCAAAACCTATCCCCACATTCCCGGCATCGACCTCGCCGGCACCGTCGCGACAAGCGACCACCCCGAGTTCCAGCCCGGCGACCAGGTCGTCTGCACTGGCTGGCGGGTCGGCGAAGCTCACTGGGGCGGCTACGCGCAAAAAGCCCGGCTCAAAGGCGATTGGCTGGTAAAGCTTCCTTCCTCTCTCACCCCCCGCACCGCCATGGGTCTGGGTGCCGCCGGTCTGACCGCCGTCATCGCCCTCGCAGCGCTCGAGAGCCACGGCTTAAATCCCGCAAAGGGCGAAGTCCTCGTCACCGGCGCCGCCGGCGGCGTCGGTTCCTGCTCCGTCCTCTTGCTTTCCGCTCTCGGCTATCAGGTCGCCGCCTCGACCGGTCGCCCCGAACTCGAGCCCTACCTCAAAGATCTGGGCGCGCAAATCATCATTCCGCGTCAGGAACTCTCCGAGCCTTTGAAAAAACCGCTGGAAAGCGCCCGCTGGGCTGCCTGCATCGACTCGGTCGGCGGCACTACTCTGGCCCGCGCCCTAGCGCAAATGGAGTACGGCGCTTCCATCGCCGCCGTCGGCTTAGCCGGCGGTGCCGAATTCACCGCCAGCGTCATTCCTTTTTTATTGCGCGGTGTCAATATACTCGGCATCGATTCCGTATTCTATCCCGTCGAGCGACGTGCTGCCGCCTGGGAGCGCCTGGCCACGGAGTTACCCCTGGAAAAAATCGATCTCATCTGTTCCGAAGCCAGCCTGACCGACCTGCCCCAATTGGGCAAGGATATTCTCGAAGGAAAGGTTCAGGGGCGAGTTATCATCAACCCCAACACGTGAAGATATTTTGCCATTTGCCTTTGCCGAACACATACAACGCCAACCATAATTTCCAGTGTCGCGATCACGGAGAATAAAATCATGCCCATCCGAACACTGCTTTTCCTCGCCCTCGCAATATCCCAAGCAGGAGCCGATAAAATGCCAGGAACCGACCGCATAACCTACTTCGGCTATGACGACTGTATCCTCCTCGAAAACACCCACACCCGCGTCGTCCTCACCTCGTCGGCCGGCCGCATTCTCGAATACTCGCGCAAAGGCCCCAACGCCATCTACCTCGATCCCGCCCAGGAGGGTATGGTCTTTGAAACCGACCCGACCTTCGGTCCCACCGGCGGCCGCCTCGACATCGGCCCCGAAATGACCATTCCCGCCCACCCGGACCTCTGGCTCGGAGAATGGGAGAGCGTCATCACCGGCCCGCGCTCAGCACGCCTGATCAGCAAAAAGGACGAGCCCACCGGCGTCCAACTCATCCGCGACATCGTCCTCGACGAGCACTCCACCCATTTGAGCGTCACCCAGACCATCAAAAACATTTCCACCAGCGACAAGCACTGGGGCCATTGGAGCCGCACCTTCGGCACTGGCGGCGGCATCGTGCTGGTACCGCTGACCCCCGGAAGCCGCTTTCCCGACAACTACGTCATGTACGGCCCCGGTCCGGTTATCAACTACCATCCCGAAGACCCCAATATCCGCGTCCGCGACAATTTCCTAGAAGTCCTCAGTACTCCGCTCCGCGCCAAGCTCGGTATGGATTCCAAAGCCGGGTGGTTCGCCTATCTCGACAAAAACGACTTGCTATGGGTCAAACGCTATCCGGTCTACCTCGACCGCCCCTACGGCGAGTTGGCCGGATTGACCATTTCGATCTGGTATTACCAGGACCTGATGTGCGAGTTGGAACCGATCGGCCCGAGCGAGAATATCCCGCCCGGCGGCGAGGCGGCGTTTACCGAGGACTGGTGGCTATTGCCCTATGACTATCCCAGGGACGGCGGCGATCTCGACCTCGCAGAGATCAGCGCGCTGGTCGAGCGAGAGGCACGCTGATCGAGATGACCTACCGCGTCGCCATCATCGGCTCAACCGGCAAAGGCAACTACGGACACCGGCTCGACACCGCCTTCCAGGGCCTGGAAGATGCCCAAGTCATCGCCATCGCCGACGCCGACCCGGAAGGCCTGCACGCAGCCGGTGCCAAACTCGCCGTGTCCCGCCTGTACCAAGATTACCACACCATGTTGGCCGCCGAAAAACCCGCAATCGCGGTGGTTTGCCCTAGCTCGGTCGCGGAGCGGGTGCCGATGCTCGAAGCCGCAGCACAGGCCGGCTGCCATATCTACTGCGAAAAACCACTCGCCGGCACCCTTGCCGATACCGATGCGATCCTCGCCGCCTGCACCCACGCCAAAACCAAAGTCGCCCTCGCCCACCAGTGGCGCGGAATGCCGGTGATCCAGCGCATCATCGCCGAGATCAACTCGGGCGTCTTCGGCCGTTTGCTGCGCCTGCGCGCCCGGCCCAAGGACGATAGCCGCGGCGGCGGCGAAGAGTTGCTTTTACACGGCACCCACCTCTTCGACCTGATGATGGCTTGCGCCGGACCGCCGCGCTGGGTCAGCGGCCACGTCGCGGTCGGCGATCGCGACGCGACCCGCGCCGACTGCGGGGAGGGCAACACGCCCGTCGGCCCCATCGCCGGCGACTCGATCTCGGCGACTTTCGGCTTCGCCGGGGGCGTGCGCGGCTACTTCGAATCCACCGCCGGCCTGGCCGGGCCCGAGACTCCCGATTACGACAACCTCTACGGCCTCTCGCTCGAATGCGAAAAAGCCACCCTGGAGTTGCGCGAGCCCGGCGACGCCTATATCTACCCCGCGCCGCGGGTCCTGCCCGACCACACCCATCTGGACTGGCACAAGTACCATCTGGAAAATTGGCACGACGCACCCGGACACACTCCAGACTATCTGCGCAAAAACTGGCTCAGCATCGGCAACGAAGCCCTGGCCAAAGATCTTATCGATGCCATCGCCAAAGACCGCGAGCCGCTTTCCAACCTTCACGCAGTCCGCTTCGTCAACGAAATGGTCCAGGGGGTCTACGCCTCGCATTTTGCCGGGGGCCAGCGTCTGGCACTGCCCCTGGCCAATCGCGATCACCCGCTCATATCCTGATCTCGACGGCAGAAAAGTACCAACCCGTCTTCACAACAGCAGTAGGTCTTCACAACGGCAGTAGATCCCTCTTCGCCACTGAGCCCTGAGGACCCCATTTTTTTAACTTCGCGAGTTTGGTCGAACCAGCAATCGACCACAACCGCTGCGCAACGCGACAACTCACACACTATCGCAGCGATCCGACAAACCGGCACGCTCTCCGCTAATCCTCCCCCAGTACTACCCTTCCAGTCCGCCGCGGCGACTGATAAATCGCCTCCTCTTCAGGGGTTGGATTGGCGATTGGACAGGTTTCGACGGGACTTCCCCATGCCATAAAGCCGGGCGAGTATTTGAAGAGGATCGAACGACGCATCCGGTTCGGGGACCGCCACGGCAGGGTGCCGTGAACCAAAGCCTCGTTAAAAATCACCACCGAACCGGCCCTGGCCACCACCTGCTCAACACAACTCCAATCCTCGTCCAGCGTCAGCACCTCCATCGGGGGGCGATAATTGGCCTTATGGCTGCCTGGGATACAGGCGAATCCCCCGTCCCCTGATGCGGCATCGGTCAGTTGCCAGGCCGCCACACAGAGTCCGCAATGCATTTTCCCATGGCTGAAGCCGTGATACTGGCTCGGATCGAATGTCATGCCCCCGTGTAGTCGATGCCCCTCCGTATTGCTATCCATCTGAATCAAACCCGGTCCGTGGTCGAGACGGAACCCAGCCCCTAATACCTCGTTGAAGAATCCGATGATCTTCGGATGTGTCAGCATCCTGCGGAAGGGCATGCACCAGGGCTGTTCAAAGGTCAACGGATTCTGACGAAACTCGCCTCGTCCCGTCTCCGCGACCAGGTTGTCCGCACCTTGCGAGAGACCGGGCTGCCGCTTTTCCACCAGATCGATATGGCGATCCACCGCTTCATTGCCAGCTTCAACTTCCTCTGGAGTGAGTACACCTTCCAGAACTACATACCCCCGTAAATCGAAGAGAAACTGCTCTTTCTCTGTCATCGCTTCTTAACCTCTTATTCTTATGGGTTGGTCCTTTTGAACAGGATCCGATTGCGAATTAAGCAGCAATTTTCTATTTCTACAAGCCCCGATCTTGGCAGATCCGCAATACCAGGCTGGCGTCAGCGTTCCTGCGACCACAGACCACCCGCGATACGTTCAGCTTTCCCAATCGAGCAAGACCCCAAGCGCCTCACCAATATTATTATAGAGCAGATCAAAGGCCCGAGCCGCCTCGCCGAAGGAAAAGCGGTGGGTGGTCATCTGCTCGGTTTGAATACCCCCCGCTTGTAGCAATTGCATCGCCCGGCGCGCCGTCCCAGACCCGATCCCCTGCCCATAATAACCGCCTATTATTTTGCGCCGTTGGATCTTGCCCGAGAAAAGAGGCAGCGGCTCGTCTTCGTAGAGGCCGATCAGGTGCAATAAACCACCCACAGCCAGCATCTCCAGCCCCTGGTCAAAGACCTTGACCCCGGCCGGGCCACCCACCGCATAGACGACAATATCGGCACCGGCGCCCGCCGTGAGTCGGCGCACTGCGCGAACCGGATCTTCCTCGGCGGCATTGATCACCGCATCGGCTCCGAGCCGCTCGGCCAGCGCACAGCGACTGGACAACGCATCAACGGCGATGATCCGACCTCGACCATTGTGCTTGGCAACTTGTAAAAGCAAGCTCCCAACCAGCCCCTGACCGAGAATAACCACGGTATGATTGGGTTCGATCTCTTCGATATCTACCCAGCTCACCGCACCGGCCACCAGCGGCCAGTAGGGAGCCGTATCGAAATCGACCCCACCCATGACAGGTACCACGATCGGCTGGTCCTGTGGCGAGGAAAGGACGGCGGGACACACCACAAACTCCGCATGCGGGGCCAGAGCGACCACGCGATCTCCGCAGGCAAAACTATCCACCCCTGGCCCCAGAGCATCGATCACCCCTGCCAGCGAATAGCCCATAATATCGGGACTGACAGCATGCTCACGCGTATAGCGAGCACCGATCTCGGAACCGCGGCTGATCAGACTGCGCACCGCTCTGATTCGCACTTCACCCGCCCCGGGCTCGGGCACGGGCACATCTTCGATCGCGATATTGAATCGACCTTCCGGTTTGATGACTCTCTTCACAATCGCAGCCTCCTAGTCAAGCGCCAGAATTTTTTCATAAACTTCCATCCGCTCGCCTTCGCGCTCGTCGGGATCAGCTAATTTGAGCCAAACGGCCTGATCCGGCTTATCGCCAGCCACCTGTGCCACCGCCCCGGCCTCTTCCGGTCGCAAGCCGCTCCAGATCACTTCGCCATCCTGCAAAAACACGTACGAGCCGGCGTGGTTACCGATCACTTGCTGGCGATTGTCGCGATAAAAGAGCGCCTGCTCGCTCGCGCTCCGTCGCAGGAGCGCAATCCGTTCCGCTGGTTCCGCCTCGGCGGAGTCGAATTCGGCCACCGGCGGCTCTAAACCGTCCATTGAAAAATCGATCTCGTTTAGATCCACCGTCCCGAATCCGTGTTCGGCCGCAACCGCGACCGGACTGCGGTCGCGGCGAAAAGGAGGGTGTGGCCAATCGAGCCGGGGATCGGTTCCCATCAGATACGAGCCGCAAGCGTCGGTAGCAATAACGTGGTCGCCGGCGACTAAGCAGTCGCCGATCCGACCCTCCCCTCCCCACTCCATTCTCGCCTGCCCGGTCAACCCGTCGATGATATTGAGACAAGGCTGGGCGATCAGCCCGAGATCGGGCAGCACATAGGAGAGGCGGATGACATGATGGAAATAAGTCCGCAACCGACCGTGCGGCGGAATCGGCGGCAGACCAAAAAGGTTTTTTAGGCAGAGCGTGATCCCCATGAAACCGTGGTTTTTCATCTTGGCGAGCGAGACAAAGGCATCGGCTTCGCCCAAAGCAGCCGAGAGCTGGTACTCGGAAAACATGATCCCGCCGCCGGGTACTTTATAACGTTCGAAGGGGGGGTCGCCGGCCTCTACATAGTCGACGCCGAATTCTTCGAGTATAGGACCGGTATTAAAATCGTCTCCGGGCCGCTGGCCTGGAGACGCCGTACTGGTATCGAGCACAAAAATCTCCGCATCGCTGCGCTCGCGCAAGAGCCGCAGCGTCGCACGCAGCACATCGTCGTCGACCAATTCCTGACGTCGACCACCGATCCGGCGGATCGCATCGGTCCGCATCTGCATATTGACCTTGATCCCGATCCGGCGCGCCTTTTCGATTTTTTCCCAAGACCGACTCAGAGGCTCAGTAATCTCTATCAGCTTTTCGTAGATCTCTTCCAACGAAGACTGGTGGCTAGCATGGATGGAACGAACTTTGTACTCTTTCTCGCAGTGCATATCTCCTGTCCTTTCCCTCTCAGGTCGATCAGGTATTTTGCGAACACTAATTTGTCAATCGATCCAGCCCTTGACAACTCCCCACTACTAAAGCATTTCGAAACTCCCAATACGCATCGGCCAAAACCCTTTTACACTCGCCAAACGAGTCGATACCCATACTCCAATTGACAGATCACATCAATTCTAAGATATTGTTTTCTATGACTAAATCAATTTATCGAACCATTCTCGTCAGCGGCTATAATGGCCTCATTTAGCGGCAATTAGACCATATTTTTGGACCTGGGTCAGATCCGATCCACCTGGTAGAGCGCTGTGGCCAAAACGCCGTACTCAGTTCCAGCCGCAGAGCCTTGACTCGATCTCATTGACAAATATCACCTATCCTGATTATGTACTGGCTCAATCAATCGACCGACATCCGTTTCTGACCTATCCCAAGGCTGGTTAGCTGTGTCCACCTCCTATAAACAAATTCCATTCGCCACCCTCATTGTACTCCTCTCCATTTCCAGTGCCCGATCGGCAGACTGGCCCTCGTGGCGCGGCCCGGCACAAAATGGCGTCTCCAGCGAAACTGGTCTGATCGCCTCCTGGTCCACCGCGGGCGAGAATCTGATCTGGCATGCCGAATTCATCGGCCGCTCGACTCCGGTCGTCCTCGACGGTCGAGTCTTCGTCATCGGCCGCCGTGGAGAGGGGATAAGGCAGCAGGGCGTCGTCGCCGCCTTCGACGCCGAGAATGGCTCACTATTATGGGAACACACCTACAATATCTTCCATACCACCATCCCCTTCAATCGCGTCGGCTGGGCCAGTCTGGTCGGCGACCCAGAGACGGGCTATATCTACGCCCATAGCGTTAGTGGACTCTTCTTGTGCCTCGATCGCGAAGGACAGATTATCTGGTCGCGCTCGCTGACCGAGCAATTCGGACGGATCTCGGGTTATGGCGGTCGAGTACATACTCCGGTCGTAGATGAAGACCTGGTCATCATCAGCTATCTGAGTTCCAACTGGGGCACCCACACCCCGGGACGCCACCGCTACTTCGCCTTTGACAAACGCACCGGCGAAATTGTCTGGATCTCCACTCCCGGCGGCCGGCCGCTCGACACGACTTATTCCGTACCCGTAATCGCGGAAATCAACGGCCTTCGCTTGCTGATCGGCGGCAATGCCGACGGCTCGATCTACGCGATGAAAGTCCACACCGGCGAGACCGTCTGGGGCTTTAAACTCAGTCGCCGCGGAATCAACACTTCGGTCGTGGTCTCGGGCGACAAAGTCTACGCTGCACATAGCGAGGAAAACCTCGATAATACGGCCCTGGGTCGCGTCGTCTGCATCGACGCCACCGGCCAGGGCGATCTTACCACTACCCATGAACTCTGGCGCTACGACGGCGTTTTCGCTGGTTATTCGAGTCCGGTAGTCCACGATAACCGCTTCTATATCATCGACAACTCCGCCAATATCCATGCGCTCGACGCCACAAGCGGCGCAGTGCAATGGATCCACAATATCGGCACGGTCGGCAAGGGCTCTCCCGTTTTCGCCGACGGTCGGTTCTACGCCCCCGAAGTCAATGGGCGCCTCGCCATAATTGCTCCCGACACTCAGTCCGCCACCACCCTCGACCTCGAAGAGATCGAGATGGCAGACGGCCGACCGGCAGAATTCTTCGGGTCGCCGGCGATAGCCTACGGCCGGATTTACCTTTCAACCGAAGCCGGAATCTACTGCCTCGGCGACAAAAGCAGCCCATTCAAAGCCGAAACGACACCAGCCGAATACCCGCGCGAAAAAGCCCCTGCCGATGCCATACCGACACACCTGCAAATCGTTCCCGCCGAAGTGGTCGCCCAACCGGGTGGTCAGATCGAGTTCCAGGCCCGGGCCTACGACGATAAAGGCCGGCTCATCGGCCCCGTCGACGCAAAATGGTCGCTCAATGGCAACGTCGGAACGCTCAGCGGCAACGCGCTCGCGATGGCCGACGCACCCGGCGGCGGCCAGATCAGCGCAACCAGTGGCGACCTGAAAGCCGAAGCCCGAATCAACGTTCTGCCGCCGCCGGTCTACAGCGAAGATTTCGAGAATTTCGCCGTTGATACCACCCCGGTCTGGGTCGGCGCCGGTAGCAAATTCAAAGTACGCGATCTCGACGGCAACAAAGTGCTGGTCAAACCACCGGCCAAAAGAGGTCTGCATCGCGCCAACACCTATCTCGGCACGTCGGACATGACCGGCTATACCATTCAGGTCGACCTGCTCGGCAACAAAAAGCGCCGCGCACTCCCCGACATGGGCTTGATCGCCAACCGCTATACGCTCGATATGATGGGCTATCACCAGCACTTGCAGATCCGCACCTGGGCTGCTGAATTGCGGATGGCCAAAACCATTCCCTTCACCTGGGAAACCGGGGTTTGGTACACCATGAAGATGCAGGTTGAACTAGTCGGCGCTAGCGCTTTGATCCGCGGCAAGGTCTGGCCCCGCGATGAAGCGGAACCAGCTGCCTGGAGCATCGAAGTCGAGGATCCACTGCCCAACCGCACCGGCAGCCCTGGACTCTACGGCTATTCCCCCGCTGAAATCTTTTACGACAATCTGAAAGTCTGGTAATGAAAACGACGATCTACAGCCTCTGTTCCATTCTCGTCCTACTTGTATCCGCCGGCGCCGAAACCGCCATGTGGGGCGGATCTCCATCGCGCAACCAGGTTTCCGCAGAAAAGAACCTTCCCGTATCCTGGGACACCGAAACGGGTGCCAACATCAAATGGACCGCCGAACTCGGATCGCAGACCTACGGGGGTCCGTTAATCGTCGGCGACAAAATCATCGTCGGTACCAACAATCAGGCCGAACGCAACCCCGAACACCGGGGCGACCGCGGTGTAGTGATGGCTTTCAACCGCGCCGACGGGACCTTCCTCTGGCAGATCGCCCATCCCAAGTTGCCGGCCGGACGCGTCAACGACTGGCCTCAGCAGGGCGTCTGCTCCACCCCATATGCCGAAGGTGATCGCCTCTATTATATATCGAACCAGGCCGAAATGGTCGCTCTCGACACCGAGGGTTTTCTCGACGGTGAGAACGATGGCCCAATCACCGATGAAGAAAGCACCGAATCAATCGACGCCGACGTGATCTGGACCTTCGACATGATCGCCGAACTCGATGTCTTCCCCCACAACCTCGCCACGAGTTCGCCGCTGGGAATCGACGGACGGCTCTTCGCCTTGACCAGCAATGGCGTGGACGAAGGACACATACACATCCCGGCTCCGTTCGCCCCGAGTTTCATCGCGCTAGACCAGCAAAGCGGCGAACTGATCTGGGATAGCAGCCTGCCCGGCGACCAGATCTTGCACGGTCAGTGGGCCAACCCAGCCTATGGCGTCGCCGGCGGTCGCAAGCAAGTGATCTTCCCCGGCGGAGATGGCTGGCTCTACTCGCTGACGCCTGACACCGGCGAGTTGATTTGGAAATTCGACTGCAACCCCAAGGACTCGGTCTGGGAACTCGGAGGTCGCGGCACCCGCAACAATATCGTTTCAACGCCGGTTTTCTACGAAGGCAAAGTCTATATCGCCGTCGGACAAGATCCCGAACACGGGGAGGGAGAGGGCCACCTCTGGGCCATCGATGCCAGCGGCAAAGGCGATATCACAGCAACGGGCGCCGTCTGGCACTTCGGCAACAAAGACTACCACCGCACGATCTCAACCGTAGCTATCAGCGACGGCCTGCTCTACACAGCCGACCTGAGCGGTTTCGTCTACTGCCTCGACGCCCAAACCGGAGAGCACTACTGGACCCACGACACCTTTGCTGCGATATGGGGTTCGCCCTTTGTCGCCGACGGCAAGGTCTATATAGGAGACGAGGACGGCGATATCGATGTCCTCAAAGTCGGTAAAAAGCTCGAAGTATTGCACGAGACTAATCTGGGCAGTGCGATATACACTACTCCCGTCGCCCGCGACGGCGTCCTCTATATCGCATCGCGCAATACGCTCTTTGCCATCGCGGCGGATAAGCAATGAGCATAGCAGCCGCTAAAGTCGATGCCGCCCGCGTCGATCTCGACGCGCACGTGCGCGAAATAGTGCAATGGCACTTCGATCCCGAGACCGGCTGTCCATTCTGGCTAGACTATGCACAGCGACTCGACTTCGACCCGCGCGAAAAAATCCGCTCCTACAGCGATTTGGCCCTTTTGGGGCACTTTGAGGATGAGTGGTTGCGCGGTGGTCCAGTGCGCCAGTGGATACCCAAGGCCTATGCCAACGACCCCGTATATGTGTTCGAGACCGGCGGTTCCACCGGACTGCCCAAATACCGCATCAACATCCGAGATTTCCAAATCGATTACGCGCAGTACAGCGAGACGCTCTCCGAAACGGGCTTCCCCAAAGGTGCTGACTGGCTGATGCTCGGGCCTTCGGGTCCCCGGCGCCTGCGCTTAGCAGTCGAGCACCTAGCTCAATTGCGCAACGGCATCTGCTTTCTGGTCGACCTCGATCCGCGCTGGGTCAATCAACTGATCCGCGACGGCAAACTCCGCGAACTCGAGGCCTATAAAACTCATGTCATCGATCAGGCTCTGAAGGTGCTCAAAGCCCACGATAATGTGCAGTGCATCTTCACGACTCCCAAACTTTTAGAAGCTCTGTCCGAAAAGGTATCGCTGCCCAAGCTCGGCATTAAGGGCATCTTCTGCGGCGGGACCGAGATGAATGCCCAGTTCCACCGCTTCGCCCGCGAAGAGCTGGTGCCCGGCATCGACTTCGTACCGACCTATGGCAATACCCTGATGGGACTGGCGTGTTGCAAACCTTTCGACCCTGCCGACGACTACGCGATCATCTACTTTCCTCCCCAACCGCGTGCCGTCATCGAACTCGTAGATCCCGATGACCCCTCTCGCGTAGTTAATTACGGCGAGACTGGCCGCGTAATGCTCAGTACCCTGACCAAGGAGTTCTTCATTCCCCGCTTCCTGGAGCGGGACGAAGCCGAACGCGCTGAGCCCATCGAACTCTACCCTTGGGACGGCGTTGCAAATCTGCGCCTGCTGACTCAAATGAATGAAAGTGTCACTGTCGGTGTATACTGAGAGATTCGCATGATCCAGCTACCCCTTTTGCGGGCCGGCAAGCCCTACACCAGCCTCGACCAGATCGATGTTTCGCATATCGCCACCGGTGAGCCTTTAGCCCGAGTCAGTCAGGCCAATCGCGGTCTGATCGCCCGCGACCTCGATGCGATGGATAAAAATCGCGCCGAATTGAAAGCTCTCTCGGTCGCCGAGTTGCTTCGTATCTGCAAAGACGCTGCCGCACTCTTCTCCAGTGCCGAGTTGCCCCTGGGTGAGGATACCCAATCCCCCGACGACTATATAGTCCAGGTCTCCGCCACCACCGGCCTGCCCCAATCGCTCGCCCGCGCCAATATGGCTAAAATACATTTGGTCTTCGACGAAATGGCAGCCGTCCTCGACGGCCTGACGCGGGGTCTCGATCTCTCGGTCCTCGATACGGGCGAGAATATCCAGGACGGACGCCCGCTGAGCTATATAGCGCTGACTCGTGCCCTCGGCTGCGTACTGCCCAGCAACTCGCCCGGCGTCCACTCGCTCTGGCTGCCCGCAATCCCGCTCAAAACTCCGCTGGTGCTCAAACCCGGCCGCGAAGAGCCCTGGACTCCCTACCGCATCGCCCAGGCGCTGATCAGCGCCGGCTGTCCACCGCAAGCCTTGAGCTACTACCCAACCGATCACGGTGGCAGCGCCGAAATCCTGCTTCGCTGCGGCCGCTCGCTACTCTTCGGCGGCGGTTCTACGATAGAACCCTGGATCGATGACCCCGGAGTGCAGATCCATGGCCCCGGTCGCTCTAAGGTCGTTATTGGCGCGGATATGATCGACGAGTGGGAGCAGTATCTAGATACGATGGTCACCTCGATTGCCGCCAACGGAGGACGCTCCTGCATCAACGCCTCCGGCATCTGGGTGCCGGCCAGAGGTCGCGAAATCGCCGCCGCGCTCGGCGAGCGCCTGAGCCAGATCCAGGCTCGCCCACTCGACGATCCCGAAGCCCAACTCGCCGCTTTCGCCAACCCCGCTATCGCCCACCAAGTTTCGCAGCTGATCGATGCTCAATTGGGCGATGCCGAAGACACAGCCAGAGGTCAGAGCGTTCGCGTCGCCGAAACTGGCGGCTGCACCTTCCTGAACCCGACGCTGATCCATGCACCCAACGCCGACCACCCGCTCGCCAATGCCGAATACCTGTTCCCCTTCGCCGCTGTCGTCGAGGTACCCGAAGACCAGCTCGTCGAGCGCCTCGGTCCAACCCTGGTCGTCACCGCACTCACTCAAGACGAGGAGTTGACTCGTCAACTCCTCGCCTCGCCCCATATCGAGCGCCTCAATCTCGGACCCATACCCACCAACCAGATTTCCTGGGACCAACCGCACGAGGGCAATCTCTTCGATTTCCTCTACCAGCAGCGAGCGCTGCAGCGGCTGGCGGGCTGAAACCAGACGTGCAAAACGCCCGTTTCGATTTCGACCCGTCGATCCGTGTAATCTTCGGCGCCGGTGGCCTGGACCAACTGGGCGATCTGGCCTGCGAGTTGGCGGGCCCCCACGCACTGCTGGTCACCGACTCCGGTCTGATCGACTCCGGCCTTGCCGATAAAGCACAATCTGCACTGCACACCGCCGGCCTCACCACAACGCTCTTTTCGGCGGTAGACGAGAATCCCACCACCCAGCACGTAGACGCTGGTGTCGAATGCGTCCTGGCCCGCAAACCCATCGATCTGATCGTCGCGCTGGGTGGCGGCAGCGCCATGGATTGCGCCAAAGGCATTAATTTCGTTCTCACCAATGGGAACCGCATGGAGGACTATCACGGCTATGGCAAAGCCACCAAACCCATGCTGCCATCCATCGGCGTTCCCACCACCGCCGGCACCGGCAGCGAAGCCCAATCCTATGCCCTGATCGCCCGCGCCGACACCGGTGAGAAAATGGCCTGCGGCGACCGCAAAGCCCGATTCCGCATCGCCATTCTCGACCCCGAACTCATCGGCAGCGCTCCGCTACCCGTGCGCGCCGCCGCCGGCATCGACGCCATCGCCCACGCCATTGAAAGCTATGTAACCCGTCGACGCACCCCGCTCTCGAGCCTCTTTGCCCGCGAAGCCTGGCGCCTCCTCGCCCCCGCTTTTCCCGTCGCAATCGAAGACCCCGAAGACCTCGACGCCGCCGGTGCCATGCTCCTAGGAGCCCACTATGCAGGTACCGCGATCGAAAACTCCATGCTCGGTGCGGCCCACGCCACCGCCAATCCGCTGAGCGCGCACTACCATATCCCCCACGGTCACGCAGTAGCCCTGATGCTCCCACACGTCATCCGCCTGAACGCCCAGGTAGTAGGTGATTTATATGAAGATATCTGTACAGAAATCGGACTAAAAGGCGGTGCCGAAGCCCTGGCCAATCACATAGACGAACTCAAGACTCTGGCCGATCTGCCGCAACGACTATCCGAAGCTCGGGTCACCACAGACCGCATCGATACTCTGGCCGATGAGGCATGCCGCCAATGGACCGGCGAGTTCAACCCCTTGTCCCTGGATAAACGAGAGTTCCTCCACCTTTATACCTCGGCGTTATAATGGCTTTTATCGGTCGGAGATCCACGCTGAGCCACACTGCGGCCTCAATCCTATTCTCATTATTGGCCGTCGCGGTCGCTGCGGACGACACCTGGCACACCTTTCGCGGCAACCCCCAACTAAGCGGCGTCGCCTCCAATCCCCTTCCCACCGATCTAGATCTACTCTGGACCTATGCCACCGAAGACGCCATCGAATCCACCGCCGCCATCCACCAGAACACCGTCTACGTCCCCTCCCTCGATACCTTTCTCTATGCCCTCGACCTGCAAAGCGGTACCTTTAAATGGCGCTATGCAGCCACCAGTGAGATAAAATCCTCGCCCACCATCGCCGAAAACACGCTCTACTTCGGCGACGAAGGCGGTACCTTTCACGCTCTCGATATCCGCACTGGCCAACCTCGCTGGACCTTCACCACCAACGGCGGGATAACCTCTACAGCCAACTACAGCCATAACCGACTCTATTTCGGCTCCTATGACCAGCATCTATACTGCCTCGATGCGAGTACCGGCTCCGAGGTTTGGAAAATCGCCACGGACGGATATATTCACAGTACACCGGTACTGTACGAAAACCTGGTCGCCATCGCCGGCTGCGATGGGCACTTGCGGCTTCTATCCCTTGAAGACGGCCGCCAACGGCATATAATACCCATGGGAACCTACGTCGCATCCAGTGCCGCCGTCCTCGCAACTCGTGCCTATGTCGGTACCTTCGGCAACGAAGTTCTCGCCGTCGATCTGAGTTCGGGGACTGTGGTCTGGCGCTACCAGCACGCGGTGCGAAAATTTCCGTTTTATTCATCACCGGCAGTAGACGAGCGGGCGGTCATAATCGGCGGACGCGACAAAATGGTTCACGCGCTCGACCCGGATACCGGCATGCCCCTGTGGACCTACAACGCCAAAGCCCGCGTCGATTCCTCTCCGGTCATAGCCGGTGATCGCGTCTACTTCGGAGCCGGGGCGCTGATCGCCCTCAATATCGACACGGGGACCGAAGTCTGGCGTTTTGAAAGCGGCGCGTCCATCACCGCTTCACCCGCCATCGCCGATGGACATCTTATCATCGGCGCCACCGATGGCGTAATCTACTCTTTCGGCCAAAAGGTCAAAGGCAATGAGTGAACCAACCACAGATCCGGGCTTTGAACCGGCAACCACCCGCACCGACCGTGCTGAAACCGAAGTCGGCAGCGTCTTTGTCTCCAACTATCCAGCGTATTCGTTCTGGGGCGAAACAGATCTGCCCAAAGCGCGTACGGCCCTCGCCACCCCACCGCACCCCGACGCCCGACTCGGCCTCTACCTCCACATCCCCTTCTGCCGCAAGCGGTGCAAATTTTGTTATTTTCGCGTCTACACCGACAAGAACGCCGACCAGATCCAGACCTATCTCGACGCCCTGGCCCACGAGGTCGAACACTACGCGCAACAACCGGCCATCAGAGACCGGCCGCTGCATTTCGTTTACTTTGGCGGCGGCACCCCGTCCTATATCAGCACGCGCCACCTCCGCCAATTAGTAGACCGCCTCAAGAGCGCCCTGCCCTGGACCCAGGCAGAAGAAATTGCCTTCGAATGCGAACCTGGCACCTTGACCAGAGCCAAGCTCGAGACGATCCGCGAGATTGGCGTCACTCGTCTCAGCCTGGGGATCGAAAACCTCGACGACGAGATCCTGCGCCACAACGGTCGCGCTCATATAGCCAAAGAAATCTACCAGGTCATGCCCTGGATCCACGAGTTGGCCTTCGACCAGATCAACGTCGATCTGATCGCCGGAATGGTTGGAGAAACCTGGGAGAGTTGGCGGCAAACGGTGCAAAAGACCATCGATCTCGACCCTGACAGCATCACGATCTACCAGATGGAACTGCCCTACAACACCGTCTACTCCAAGGATCTGCTCTCGGGCGACAGTGGTTCACTGAGCCTGGCCGACTGGGAGACCAAACGCGCCTGGCACGCCTACGCCTTCGAGGAATTCGCCGCCGCCGGATTCACCCTGTCGAGCGCTTATACCATGAAAAAAACACCCGAGGCTCGCTTCGTCTATCGCGACGCAGTCTGGACCGGCCAGGACATGATCGGCGCAGGCGTAGCTTCGTTCTCGCACATCAGCGGGGTCCACTACCAGAACGCACCGCGCTGGGAAGACTATCTCGATATCGTCAATGCCGGCGAACTCCCCCTCCACCGCGCCTTCGCCACCACCCGCGAGGAGCAACTGACCCGCGAAACGATCTTGCAGCTTAAATTGGGCGCGCTATCAGCGGATTATTTTCGCGCCAAGTTCGATGTCGATATCATCCAACACTTTAAAAAAGCGCTAGACGGTTTGCGGGATGAGGGTCTGCTCCGCATCGATGCCGACGCGATCGCCCTCACCCCCGAAGGCCTGCTCCGCGTCGACCAATTGCTGCCCGACTTTTACGAACCCCAATACCGCAATGCGCGCTATACGTAGGAAATCCAGATGAAAAGTGCAATTATCCTGCACCTCCTTTTAACCATCTCCGCGTACGCTGCCGACTGGCCTCAATGGCTTGGCCCCAACCGCAACGGCATCTCCAACGAAACAGACCTGCACTGGCCAGCGACAGGGCCCGAACTCCGCTGGCGCATCCCTCTCGGCCAGGGTTTCTCCGGCATCTCCATTGCCGATGGCAGGATCTTTACCATGTTTGCACAGGGCAAAGACGAATATGCCATCTGCCTTGACACCGAGACCGGATCCGAAATCTGGCGCTACCGCACCGGGCCCTATTACCAGGAGAGCCAGGGCGGAGACGGTCCGCGCTCGACGCCAACAGTCGATGACTCGACTGTTTATATCCTCGGAGCCACAGGCCGTCTTTCCGCCCATCGCGCGGCAAGCGGAACACTGATCTGGGAGAGAGATCTAAGCAAAGAATTCAACAGCGAAGTACCCAAGTGGGGATTCAGCACATCGCCGTTGGTCGAAGGAGATCTGCTCCTTGTGGAAGTGGGTGGCACAGATCGCAATTTTGTCATCGATATGGTCGTCGACTACGAGCCCGAAGCCACCGCCGTCGCTCTCGATAAAGATACCGGTGAGACCATCTGGACCGCACTCAACGAAAAGATGAGCTACTCCTCGCCCATCGCTTTCACCGCCGCTGGTGAGCGCCAAATCGCCTACTTCACTGCCTATTCGCTCACCGGACTTTCGCCCAGAGACGGCAAAGTCCTGTGGCGGCAACCCTGGAAGACCCGCTGGGACGTCAGCGCCTCGACCCCAATCTACATCGAGCCCAATAGACTTTTCATCTCCACCGGCGACGATAGCGGCGGCGCAGTATTCGAGATCGAGAAAAACGGCGACGGCCTCTCTGCAAAACAGATCTGGCAAAATAAAAAGATGAAAAACCACTTCGGCACCTCGATCCTCTACGAGGGCTACCTCTACGGCTTTGATAACTCGATCCTCAAATGCCTCGACGCAGCCAGCGGCGAGGAGCAATGGAAGACTCGCGGCTATGCCAAGGGCACCCTCATTATCGCCGATGGCCACCTCATCGTCCTCGGCGAAGGGGGCGAACTCGGCCTGATCGAAGCCACACCCACAGCCTTCATCGAAAAAACCAAGGTTCAAATCCTCAACGGTCGCTGCTGGACCGTCCCGTCCATCGCCGAGGGTCGGATCTATATCCGCAACGAGAGCGAAATGGTCTCCTTGGAAGTCGCCCCATAACTCAAGGGCTATGAAAATGCTAAAAACACTGATCATTTTCTCCGCACTGGCCGCCAGTACCCCACTTCAGGCCCAAACCTCCGACGACTCGCTTCACGTCGTCGATGAGATCGTCATCACCGGCTCGCGGCTCAAGATTCCCACCCACAACACCGCGGCCAAAATACCGCTGCCCTTGCGCAACACGCCTTTGAGCGTCGGCATCGTCGACGAGGCACTGATCGAGACCCAGGACGGCACGACCTTGAGCGACGCATTAGCCAATATCAGCGGCGTCGGCGTCCATACCAATTTCGGGGTTCACGACCTGTTCTATCTGCGCGGCTTCGACTCGCTCGCCAACGGTCTGGTACTCTCCGACGGTGCTCCCGAACCCGAAGCCACCTTCTACCAGCTTTACAACGTCGACCGCGTCGAAGCACTCAAGGGTCCGGGCGCCTTCCTCTATGGCGGCAATCCGCTCTCGGGGACCATCAACCTCGTCCGCAAGCGAGCCGTTACCACGAGCAACTTCACCCGCATCAACAGTTCCGTGGGCCGCTACGCCACCTACCGCGCCACTCTCGACGCCGGCCGAGCACTTCCCGAAAAAAATCTCGGCTTGCGCTTCAATGCCCTGTGGCAAGACGCCGGCGGCTATCGCAACGACAAGGGAAACGCGATCATCGCGATAAATCCCACACTCGAAATCGGACTCGGCCAGCGCGCTACCCTCAATCTCGATTTCGAATACCTGACCAGCGAATATCGCTCCGACTCAGGGCTGCCCATCATCGGCGAAACTCTGCCCGCAGTACCACGCACCCGCTCTTACCAATCGCCCTTCGACCTCTCCGAACAAACGATCTACCGCTTCCGCGCCGACTCCGAATACCGCCTCAACCCCACTATCACTTTGCGCGACAAACTCTACTATGCCCGCCTCGATTGGCCCTCGCGCGGCACCCTCTTCAGCGGCGCCTTTCCCAACGCAGCGGGCTCGCTCGACCTCGTCCGCACCCTGCTCGATCTCGACGATCGGCAGACAATAGTCGGCAACCAAATCGAAGCACTGCTCTCGCTGGACACCGGCGGCTTTCGCCATCAGCTCTTGCTCGGTTTTGAATTTTCGAGTCATACCGACGATTTCACACTAGACGTGGCCGTATTGCCGACAATCGATCTCTTCGCCCCGATCGAAACAGCAGCCGAACCGTTGTTCTTTCTGCCCGACCAAGCCACCGCAGGCCAGACCACCGCACTGACGCAGGCCCCGTACCTTATCGACCATATCACTGTCGGTTCCCGGCTCGGACTCTTCATCGGAGCGCGCTTCGACCGGGTCGACTACCAGGACGCACTCAGTAGCCCCAGACGCGATTATAAGCAGTTCAGCCCGATGCTCGGCGCGGTATTCACCCCAAATGACGATCTTTCGCTCTACGCCAATACCGGCCGTGCCTTTGCCGCGCCCTCGGCCCGCATCTCCGGTCCGCGCGACGCCGAAGAGAGCATCCAGTATGAGATCGGCGTCAAGACCCTGCTGCTCTCCGGCAAACTCAATGCCCAGATTGCGCTCTTCAACCTCGCCAAAGACAATATCGCCATTCCCGACGATAATGGGATCACCCAGCAGATCGGCGACCAATGTGCACGGGGCCTCGAACTCGAAGTGATCGCGCGCCCCACCCAGGACTGGTACGCCCAGGCCTCCTACGCCTACCTCAACGCCGAATTGACCCGTTTCAGCGAGTTCGTGTTAACTCCCACCAGCGAGGGCTTCGTCCCCAGGCTCTTCGACCGCACGGGCAACAGACCGGCCTTCGCGCCGGAGCACTTATGGACCTTGTGGGCCGCCCGCGATTTAGGCGCACATTTCACCCTGGCTGGTGGCGGCCGCTACGTCGGCAGCCAATTCGTTGCCGAAGACAATAGCTACCAAGTCGACGGCGCATTGACGATCGACCTCGGGCTGACCTACCGGCAGGGACCAGGGCACTTGCGCATCAACCTCAAAAATATACTCTCTAGCCAGTACGAGACTCGCGGCTTCGGCGCCTCCTCGGTAATTCCGGCCACCCCTTTCACTCTAAAAGCAACCGTCGGCTATTCACTGTGAACGCTGCTGAACACCTAGATCGCGCTGCCCTCGAGACCCTCCAATTCAAACGCCTGCAGCAACTCCTCGGTCCGCTACTCGAGACCAATCCGTTTTACCGGGCTAAACTCAACGCAGCCGGTATTGCGCGGCCAGAGGACATCACGACCCTAGACGATTTTCGCCACCTGC
>CAZFMY010000100.1:0-24038 GCA_964520345.1 uncultured Gemmatimonadaceae bacterium
AGATCCTGGGTGCGGCCGTCTTCGTCGGTCTTGCCGCACGGAGTGTCGCTGCGCGAGAGCGCGGATTCGAGGAGCTCCAGTGAGTAGCGACCGTCTTCGCCCGCTTTCCACACTTCGTCGCCTTCGATCAGCTGCACCGACTTGACGCCGGTCTCACCGCCGCCGCGTCGTTCGATCATGCACTGCATGGCTTCGAGTGCGTGGTAGTCCATCGGGTCGGAGCCGCCACAGCCGACCATTAATCCCTCTTCGATAGTGCATCCCAGCGGCAACTCGAGATCGGGCAGGCGGTAGGTCACCGGCAGCGAGGATCCGGCCAGAATCGGGAATCCGAGTCGGTGACCGTCATCGACCATTTCCCGCGCTTTGTCGAAGCTGTAGGAAAGATGTTTGTCGTTGTAGACGGGTACGGTGCGCCCGTCTTCTTCGAAGACTTTTACGCATTCTTTGAAAAATTCGTAGCGCGGATAGAGCTTCTGACCCTTCTCGTTATCGGGATACTCGCCGTGCTCGCCGATGATCAGCACTGCATCGCAGGCCAATTCGTCACCGCCACAGCGCAGGGCTTCGGCAATGCTCGGGTAAACCGCCCCGCCGAATTCGCGGGCGCGGTCTTCGCTCTGGTCGCCCTCGGGTCGTTGGTCGACGTAGATCGAGACGAGTTTGCACTCGGGGCGATGCCAGCGGCCGCCGTAGGGGTAGCCAACGAAGAAGCGGTCGGCGAAGTGCTGGGCGTGGGAGAGGTAGCGATAGATGGTGGCGATGACGGCGATGCGTTTGGTGGCCATGGATCAGGTTCTCCAGAAGGTGGACTCTGCGGTCGGCTGGTAGGCGGTGTTAAGATGTGGAGTTTCGATCTGTACCTGGTCCTGATGAAGGCTGTCGACACCAGCGATGACCAGACCAGAGGTGAGCAAGGTGCGTTCGACGGGATAGGTGGCCTTTCTGCTCAGAAACATCTTTTCGATGTTGTTGACCAGAGGGCTGAAGAAGTTGGCCAGGGTTGTGCGGGCCGGTGGCATAGGCAGGTACATCTGGGTCGAAAGGGACTCGTCCTGGCCTTTGATTCGGGCGGCGAAGTTGAAATCCTGGACCAGACCGTTCATCAGGATCATCGTCGATAGCAGACCGTCGTGGTGCTCGTACTGGTAGGCAACCGGACTATCGACCAGCTTTTTCAGTTCGTCGATGTTGGGAAAGGGATTGTTGAACCCGGGTCGTGCCGGACTCAGGGTGTGGCTGCGGCAGAGGTTGGTTTCGAAGAGGTCGCGCGACCATACACCATCGGAGTGGGCCTGCCAGAACTTTTCGTCGCGGTAGGCCTGGAGCCACTTGACGCCTGGCTCGCCGCCTTTGCGCCGCTCCACCATACACTGCAGGGTTTCCAGTCCGTGAAAATCGTAGCTATCGACTCCGCCGTAGCAGACGGTGACGGCTTCTTCGACTTCGGCGTTGAGGGGCATGTCCAGCGAGGGAGTGCGCCAGGTGACCGGTAGCGAGGATCCGGACATGAAAGCAAAACCCATTTCCTGTGAGATATCGTACATCTCCTGGCACCAATCCCAGTTCCACGAAAGGTGCTTATCGTTAAAGATCGGTGCGGTTCTACCACTGGCCCGATAGACCGAGACGATCTGTTTGAAAAGCTCGTAGCGAGGATAGAGATGCTGTCCTTTGGGGTTGCGGGCGTAACTTCCGTGCTCGGCGACCAGGAGCACGCCATCGACGGCGAGCTCGGATCCGCCCAGGGTCAACGCGTCGGCGACACTCGGGTAGGTCGTCAGCTGCGGGAAGCGTTCGGCCCGCTCCTGGCTGAGGTCGGGGTTTGCGGCTTCGGGGTCGGGGTCGACCTGGTCGACATAGAGCGAGACCAGGTCCATTTCGGGCCGGTGATGGCGGCCGTTCCAGCCGTATCCTTCGAGGAAGCGGTCGACGATGTGCTGAGTGTGCGAGTACTTGTGGTAGACAGTGGTGATCGCGGCGATCTTGGGACGGGAGCTCATGGGCTAATCCAGGAGTGCGTGGTCGATACGAGCGAGTTAGGGCGAATAAGATAAGGGGCAGGCGATCGAGAGGGCAAATAGGATCCCACCCCGGTCTATTCGATACGCCATCGCGCCTTGCTTAGCGAATATTATGGTTGGGCGACTTATGCTCGTTCGAGGCCGGTCAGGTCAAACGGATTGGACCACGCCTTCTGTCCGCTTGCGTCGATCACCTCAAAGCGCACCCAGCGCGCGTTGGCTCTGAGCGCGAAGGTTGCGGTCTCGAAAAGCGCCCCGTGCTCGTGGTACTCGGTGCCGTGAGCGTCGGATATCGCGGCGATGCGCCGTGCGGGTGAGCAAGTCACCGTGGCTTCGGTCAGTGTGCGTCCGTCGCTCTGCTGGTCGATCCGTCGGACTTCGATATTGCGTATTTCCGGTCCGGTGCTGCAGTACGAACTCCCGCGGACGAGGGCGTCAACTACGGCATTGGCGGTGCGCTCCTTGACGCGGACCCAGGTCCAGCCCTGGTAGGTATCGTGTTGCTCGGCCTCCAGCGCGTGCGAGTCGTCGTCGGCCAGAGCGGAATAGAGCCTATTATCCAAATCCATCCAGTCGTCCCAGTGCACGCTCGACTCGCCGCGTCCGGCGCGCCGGCAGGTAGTGTTGAAGACTTCGATACCGGCCAGTCCCTTCAGGGGCAAGGTGTCGCGCAGGATATTGATCGAACTCCAATGGGGATGGGCCAGCCAGACCGCCCCACCCTGGCGCCGCACCTCGTCGATGACGTGCTGGGGCGGCATTTTTGCGGCGTCCATATCCTCGCTGAAATTCAGGCAGACGAAGTGGTGCTTCTGCCCGCCGAAGGGGTTTTCGGGATGGAGTTCGGCACCCTGGATGAGGACAAAGTCCTTCGGGACCTGTACCGTTTCTATACGGGTGATTTTGTGGTGGTCGGAGAGGCAGAGAAAGTCGTAGCCCTGGCCGACATAGCCGTCGAGCCGTTCCTGGGGGGCTGCTCTGCCGTCCGAGTTGGTGGTGTGGGAATGCAGATTGCCCTTGAGCCAGAAGTAGCCATCCTCGTCGGGGAATCCAAATGGACTGGTCAGTTCGTTTGCAGCCTTTAGGTCAGAGCTCATAGCCTTTTCACCTATCTGTGTGGGGTTTTACACTCATCCTTGGAGCTAAAACGGCGTGCCGATTGCGGTGCTAGTGCAAAATGCCATTATAATACTGAGATGATTAGTATACAATGGTTTATCGACCTGATCAACGAGTCCTCCTCGTCGCCGATTTTCCAGGTCGGTATGAGATCAATCGATTCGTGGAGATCTTGGATCGCACTCACCGGGCAATAGTCGCGGTGTCCGACGGCGGTTTTGTGCTTGAGCTCGATTGGCGTAATTTAGGGTGCCAACTCGAATGGAGTCCAACCTTAGACCAGAGTTTAGCTATGATCACTGAAAAAGTACTCGGCGCTTATGCTGCGATCGGAACTCTTCCCCCCACCGACCAGGCCGCCTGGTATCGCCGTGCCGCAGGCGAGTGGGGTATCAACGCGTTTGAAATCCCGATTCTGGCCGGCCAGGCCCTGCCCGACGAACTCGTCGAAACCTTCGCCGATCTTGGCGCTTCTCTGGTGGTTACGATGGTGGCGCAGTGGGCCGGCCGTGGCCAGGCGCACCCGACCTATGGTCTGGCTGCTCCCGGAGCGGCGGACCGGCACTCCGCGCTGCTAGATATTTGCTCGGCTCTGCAGCACTGCACCGAGTTGGAAGGGAAGGGAATCCGAATCCGGAATCTGGCTGTGCACACCGGCTGCAAGAGTGCTGAAACTATCGCTCATGCCATCGCCTTCCACCAGAGTCTGATCGAAATACAGCAACGCGTTGCCGAGGTGCTCGAGCATACCGTTTTGTGTGTGGAGTTGACCGACCATCGTCCTCTGGAGCACGCCGTTCCCTTCCCCGCGGCCAAGAAGGCGGCTCTTACCAGCGACGAAGTTGTGCAGACCGTTGCTGCTGTCAACCGCCAGATCTCGTCGGGTTCTCCGGTCCAAATCGAGATTAACTGGGGCCGCCTGCTGGTCAATGGCGACGAGCCGTTGCCTCAGCTGGAGCGACTCTTGGGTGGGGCAGTACCTCTGGCTGGAGTCATTCTTTCCGGGGCCGGGGCATCGCCTGACGGTTATATGGATTCGCACAATTCGCACCTCGATCCCGATAGCGGTTTCAGTGCTGCCGATGGGATCGCCTGTGCTCGGGTACTCGCTGATTCTGCCCAGACGTGTTTTATCGGGATGAAGTGCAGTGTCAAAGCGCCGGACGAGTTGTCGGTGGAGACGGTGCTGGAAGCTCAGGTCGAGCTGCTCGATCAAATGGCCTGAGATTGTTACGGTTTTATTCGGTTGCTTTTGCGGATGATTTTGTCGCGCGCCGCGCATCGCTCTGCTGAGAGACCAGCATTCCCGCAAAGATCAGCGCACAGCCGAGGAGCCCGCGCAGTGGCATCGTCTCGTCCAGGAGCAGCCAGCCTCCCAGTGCGGCGAAAACCGTTTCCAAACTCAGGATGATGGCTGCGTGGCCCGCTGGCGCCTGACGCTGGGCGACTACCTGCAGGGTATAGGCTACCCCTACCGAGAGCACCCCTCCATAAGCGATCGGCAGCGCCGCGTCGAGCAGTGGCTGCAGGGCGATTGGTTCGGTGAGGAAGGCCACTCCGGTGCTGAGCACTGAGCAGGTCAGATATTGCAAAAAAGCCAGTGCCGCCCAGTCGATTTGCCGCGATAGACGGCCGATGATCAGCACGTGCCCGGCCCAAAAGAGTGCACTGGCGAGGACCAGTGCGTCACCGCGGGCGATGGCCAGCGGCGGTTCGATGCTCAACAGATAGAGGCCCGCACTTGCTCCGAGAGCGCCGATCCAGGTATTGCGGCCGCTGCGCTGCCCGAGAAAGAGGCCGAGAATCGGCACCAGGATCACGTAGAGTCCGGTAATGAATCCCGCCTTGCCCGCGGTGGTGTAGACAATGCCGACTTGTTGCAGCGAGGAGCCGACAAAAAGGAAAAGCCCGGCGAGCAGGCTGCCCGGGGCAGCGCGCAGCAAGTTGGACCAGCGCGGTTTCGAGGTATTTTTCAGAACGAAAGGCACCAGCGGCAGAGCCCCCAGCGCGAAGCGCGCGCCGTTGAAGAGGTAGGGGCCGACGTATTCCATGCCGACGCGCTGGGCGACAAAGGCGAAGCCCCAGATCAGGGCGGTGAGCAGGAGCAGGAGGTCGGAGCGCAGTTTGGCTGGATGCACGGGCTTAGCGCAGGAAGGGCCTGGTTTCCTGTCGAGTTGTGGTGGAGGCGGGCAGGTTGGCGCTCATAGTTTTCCAGATCGGACCGGGGATCTAAATTCTAAGATAGTCCGGGAGGAAGAGAGCACCAAACCGGTCTTTCGCCTATAGTCTCGATTGATGCCGGGGGCCCGTTGTTATGCGCAATACATCCATCCTCTTTTTCGCAGTACTGATCCTGGCCGCAGCGTTGCGCTTCAGCGGGTTGAGCCGGGGTGAAAGCGACTTCGTTCCCACGGGTGTGCCGGGTACAGAGGTTTACTACCATTTTCACCCCGACGAGGAGACGCTGGTGCGGGCGGCGCTCCGCCTGCTGAGTCTCTTTGATCCACCGTTGACTGCCTACGGTACCTTGCCAATGCTTCTGGGCCGTGGGGTGCTGCACTTGAGTGGGTTGTTCCACGACGGCTCGCTCGATGCAGACGGTCGAAGCCGGGATTTTGTTTATAAAACAGTACGCGTTTTTTCGGCCCTCGTATCGCTGGCGACTGTAGCACTGGTCTTCTATATCGGTCGTCGGCACTGGGGGCTTGCGGTAGCGGTCCTGGCGGCTTCCTTTACCGCCCTGGTTCCAATCGCTGTACAGCAGGCGCATTTTTATACGGTGGATGGGCTCTTCACCCTCCTGGCGCTGGCGGCCCTGGGGGCCGGGATGCAGGCCGTCGCCAGCGGTCGGCCCAGGCTCCTGATCCTCGCCGGTGTCCTGGTGGGACTGAGCGCGGCGACACGACTCAATGGCTTGTTGCTGGGCGCGGTCCTGGCGTGGCTTTTTCTACTCGGGCGGGATCTCGACTGGAGAAATGCCCTTGCGCGTCTCAAACGATCCGAGCTCTGGTTTTGTGGTTTGGCGGCGCTGGCGGCATTGCTGGTCTTGGAGCCCTACCTGCTCACTGCTCCGGAAGTACTGCAGCGCAACGACTTCAGTGACGATTTCGGCTACTCGGTGCAAGTAGCCCGCGGTGAGATTCTCCGGCCCTGGTCGCTGGCCGATATGCATACGGTACCTTTTCTGCACTACTGGACCCAGCTCTGGCCCCAGGCTGTCGGCATTCCCCTGACGGTGCTTTTCGCTCTTGGCTTGGCCTATGCCCTGTGGCGGCGCGAGTGGAGAGGGCTGGTGCTGGTTTGCTGGTGCGGGTTGTACTTCCTCACCATCGGCGGGCTCCACACCAAGCACGTGCGTTACCTCTTGCCCCTCTTGCCGGGGCTGAGCCTCCTGGCGGCGGCGTTCTGTGTTGCCGTCCAGCGCCGATGGAAATGGCCGGCCCTGGCAGCAACGACCATCATTGCACTATATACTGCGGCTTACGGTGTGGCCTTTGCCGGGATTTATCGAATTGAAGACAGCCGGATCCAGGCCGCTCGCTGGATCTTCGAGCATGTGCCCGAGGGGCAGAATATTGGTCTGGAGTCTGGTGGTTTCTCGCTCCGGCGTCTGGTTGATGGTCAGCGCTACGGTAAGCACCTGATCAACTCGAGTCGAGTTTTCTACACGCGCGGCTATCTGAGCTGTGGGACGGGAGTGGATTATCTGCGCAGCAGGCTCGACGAAGCGCAGTACGTCGTTCTCATCGACGTCAACCGCTATCGCCAGTACGCGGCAGTGCCCGAGCTCTTTCCGGTGCTCCACGACTTCTACACCAAGCTGGTCGAAGGCGAATTGGGTTTTGCTCCGGTGCAGCGTTTCAAGATCGATCCCGAGCTCTGGGGGATTGATTTTGGCGTCGACAGGCCCGAGCCGTCCTTCTATGGCTACGACCATCCTGCAGTACTGATCTTGCAGCGGAGAGACGATTTCGAAGCGGATTGGGCGGCGTTGAAGTGGTCGCTGAAGGTTGATCCCCGCTGTGCCGACGGCAGTCTGGCGGCTGTGGCGAGTGCGCTGCAGGTCGACGATCTGAAGAAGGTGGAGGCATTGATCACGGATATCGAAACGCGCTATCCGGATATGCGCCTGGCGTCTCTGATCGCAGCGTATCTCCACGAAAAACAGGGACGCCCGGAAGCTGAGCAGGCGGCGCTGGAGCGATACGTATCGGGGTTTCTGAGTCGGTCGCATGATGCTGCGACGATCCCCTGGGCCGCTGGGTCGAGCCTGATTGACGTGGGTCTATTAGACCTGGCGCGGATGGCGCTGGTCGATGGGGCCAATAGAAGAGCTTCTTTGCGGCCGGCGGATAAATCGAGACAGGCTCTGTCGTATTCCACGATTGCTGACCGCCTCGCCACGAGCGGTGAGACGGAATTGGCCGCGGCCGTCTATAGGATGGCGGCGCAGGTCGATCCGCGGCCTGCTACCTACAATACTTTGGCTGCGTTGTCGATCATGAAGGGCGAGAGCGAAGAGGCGTTGCGCTGGTGGGAGACTTCGCTGCGACTCGATACCGACCAGATCGATATTCTGCGGCTGGCAGGCAAGATGGCCCACGGTCTGGGGCGCTACGAGCTGGCGCTGGAGTTCTTAGTGCGGGCGGCGGAACTGGACTCCGAACTCAGTCCGGCACAGCGGATAGCTGAGTATGGGTCGCTGATGGCGGAAGCGGAGAAGGTGGGGGCTGAGGCATGGGCAGCGGATCTGCGTGCGCGGTTGAGCGGGGGCCGGTAGGCCGTCGGCTCTATTGCACCAGAGTCCTGGTAGAAATCCAGGACTTGGCGTGCGTGCCCTTGGAGCTAACGCCTGAAGGGCAGCGGCCGGCCGGCGAATTTCTTGGTCAGCGCATATATCACGAGGTTTGAGCCAAACTGCAGGCTGCGGTCGCGGCCGTCGGCTTCGAGATTGCCCCAGAACCAGCTGATGTTGAGGTCGCTGAAGATGATGGCGGTACGACCGCGCAACTCCAGTGCCTCCAGTGCGAAGACATTGCCCCGGTGCGCGCCGCTTAAGGGGGGCCCATCGCGGAACTCGAAATAGGTCGAGTAGAGCGGGTCGTTTTTGGGTATCTTGCGCCAGTGTCGCCCGGCATTGCCCAGGACATCCGGATCTTTTATCAGTGCCTTGAATTGCCGGTCGAAAGGTGTACCGGCGATGCCGCTGCTCTGGCGTAGTTCCGCTTCGAGGGGCAGAATATCCTCGGCGAAGAGCAGGCCGCCCTGCTCCAGATAGCGGGCGAGATTTTGCTTCTCGGTCTTATCGACCCGCACTACGGCGTCGAAGCCGGTCATATAGAGCATCAGTGCCCCGATGATACGCGGGTCGTCGAGGGTGTGCCTGCGCCAGTCGAGCTTCGCTTCTAGTTTAGTCGCCATTGTGGTAAAGGTCACCAGCTCCTGCGCCGAAAGCGTGAGGTAGTCGCGTTCTTTGCGGGCGTCGTTGTAATCGACCTGGACGATGGTGAAGGTGCCACCCGGTTGAGGTGTTGAACGCTTGCGCGTGGGTTCGGGTATTGAGAGCTCTGGTCGTCCGTCCTGGGCCGGGCTGGGGCTGGCGGCGAAGAGCAATGCTATGAACAGGAATCCGCGCATCAGCTATTGGCCAATCCCTGGAGCATGCCGCGCGCGTGTCCCACGCAGAAGGCAATGTACTCGCGGCCGACCGGCGTGTCGGTGGAGATTCCCATGATATGGTCGTAGTCGATGGCACCCTCGTATCCCACCTCGTGCAGTGCGCGCACGACCTGGTACATGTCGAGATCGCCGCGGTCGGGGAAAACCTCCTCGTAGGCCTGATTGGCGGGGATGGTACCGCGAACGTTGCGAAAGTGCACGTGGACGATCTTATCGCCGAAGCGGCGGATACCCTCGAAGACGTCCTCGCCCGATTCGTAGCGGGTGCCGACGCAGAAGGTCATGCAGTTGGCGGGTGAGTCGACCTCGCTGAAGAGATGCTCAAAGGCGGCGAAGTTGTAGAGAATCTGCGGTACGCCATAGAGGGCGGGAACAGGCGGATCGTTGCCGTGCATGGCCAGCTTGATCCCGGCATTTTCGGCGACGGGTATGGTCTCGCGGAAGATGTGCAGGGTGCGCTCCCAGAGTTCGTCATGGGTGGGTGCGCCCTCTGGGGGCGGTTGTTTTTTGAGGGCGTCGATCAAATCCATGCGCAGATGGCTGGAGCCGTCGGGGGAACTGACGCGCTCGTGGATAGGTTTGGGGAAGGTGCCCAGCCCCCCGGCCTGGAAGCACTGGATGCCCATCACCGGGAAGCCGAACTCGCCGCAGAGTTCGGCGTTGATCTGCGCGCTCTCGATCTCGTATTCGGCACCGTCCTGTCCGAGGAAGACCTTTTGGAAGTGGGTGTTGAGGGTATTTGCACGCTCCACCTTGAGCCCGGCTTTGTCGATGGTTTCGGCGACCTGGGTGAGGCCATCGCGATTGGCGCGCCCACCGGCCTCGTTGTAGCCCGGGCAGATATCCATGGTGATATCGACGACGTCGACGCCGATCTGCTTCAAGAAAGCAAGGTCGTCGGGGCGATTGAGCCAGTCGGGGCTGATGCGGGTGCCGATTTTTATCATCTGGTAGTATCCTCGTTGAAACATTGATGGTGTTTGGAGCCTGTGGTACGAGAGTTTATCTCTGAGGGTACAAGGCCGGAGCTGTCCAGTTGAGTTATGGTGTGTCCCAGAGGTATGCCGTGCACTCTAGTTACTTTTTTCAGTCGACGGTAGACTCACTACCAACATGAGTACATGCGTACTTCGTTCGGTCAAGAAAAGAGATGGGGCGTGCCGAGTCAAGGTTGAATATTGCGGTTTCTATATTGGGAAACTCTCCCAGGTTTGGAAGGTCTTCAAGGTTGGATGCGATACACGGATCTCTTTATCGTGGAAGATGGTCAATGATAAAGTATGGATTGTTACTGGCCGTTTTGGCCGTTGGATGTTCCGGGGTCGAATCACCGCCTGGACCCGATCGCGGTGTTCTGGCGCGGACCATAGCGGATAATCGCGTCATGTGGGCTGAAAAAGGGTCGCAGAACTATCGGTTCAATTTCCAGCGCACTTGTGAGTGCCTGCCCGAGTACACGCGCGAAGCAGTACTGGAAGTCGCGGATGGTGCTATCATTGCCGCGACCTATGCCGATGATGGAATCGCGGTGGAGGGCGACCTCGACGATCGCTACGCTACGGTCGATGAGCTATTTGCCCTTTTGGATGAGGCGGTCGCCACCGGTGCCGTGCAGATCGACGTTGTTTTCGACGCCGCGCTCGGGTATCCGAAGCGTCTCTTTATCGATTATGACCAGCGTATTGCCGACGAAGAGCAGTCGATCGCAGCATCCAAGCTTTTGCTGAGTCCATAGCTATCGATCCGCTGATAAGGAAGCCTTGTTCGCGTGATTCGCATGGCTCTTCGGGATCATGCGTCGGAGAAAAGTTTTGCCGCAGCTTGTTCGGTGGAGTTTGGATGATACCAGCGTCTTTTGTGAGTTATGCTAGTTCGTCCAGTGCTCTTCTGTTGAGATGGCTGACGTCGCCCAATGTCTCGATCAGCCAGCCGTCGCCTGAATTGCTCACGAGATTGTAGCCGGTATTGGGAATGGTGAAGCGGCGTGGGGAGTTGATCTTAAGTCCGAGCACATGATTGAAGATAACGGTCAGGACTCCGCCGTGGGTAAAGACTGCGATTTGCTCGCCGGCATGGTGTTGTCCGAGCCGCTTGAGGGCAGCGATGACCCGGTCGTGTACCTGGCGAGTGCTCTCGCCGCCGGGTATGACGTAGTCGGGGTCGGCACTGAGAAGGCGGGAGTACTCTTCGGGGAACTTCTCCTGGATGGTCGATTTATCCTCGCCCTGGAAGATACCATAGCCGCGCTCGCCCAGATCGGGTTCGGAGATGAGTTCCAGATTGAGGGCACGAGCGGTCGGCATAGCAGTGGCATGGGTGCGCGCCAGGTCGCTGCCGTAGAGTGCGGCGAGAGGCGAATGATGCAACATGCGTTGGCTCAGGCGCTCGGCCTGCGCCAATCCCTCGGGGGTCAGCGGACTGTCGGATTGGCCCTGGTACAAGCCGCGAGCATTCCATTCGGTCTCGCCGTGGCGGATCAACACTATTCGGCTCATGTGCTGAGCTTGTTGGCGACCTGGATCAGCGCCTGCATAAAACCTACGCAGTGGGCGCGGCCCCGATGACCCCAGGGCGAGTCGTCGACGATATGGGGTACGTGGTCGGTGATCATAAAGCCGTTGAAGCCGACTTCTTTGAGCGCCTGCACGACGGCAAAGGTATCGACCTGGCCGCAGTCGATGAACGTCTCGTGGAAATCCTCGACCGGACCGATGACATCGCGGAAGTGGATATAGATGATCTTGCCCTGGCCGCCGAAATGGCGGACGGCGCGAATGACATTGTCGTGGCCGCCCATTTCGGACCAGCAGCCCATGCAGAAGTCGAGGCCGTGGTGGTGGCTGTCGAAAGTGTCCATATTGCGCTTGAAGTCGTCGAAGGAACTGCAGATTCGCGCGATACCGCCCAGCGTGGTGCCGGTGGGTGGGTCGTCGGGGTGCAGGGCCAGCCGCACGTCGGCTTCCTCGGCTACCGGCAGGATGCGCTCTAGATACCAGCAGTAATTATCCCACATTTCCTCGTGGGTGAAGAGGCGACCGTGGGTCAATTCCTCAGGGTCGTGTTCGGCAAGGGTAAAGCGGGTGCCGCGGGCGCCGCCGCGCAAGGTGGCTGGTTCGGGCGTGCGCCAGACGCTGTTGGGTATCCAGTGATAACCGAGTATCGGGATTTGGGCCCTGCCCATATTGCGTACGGTGTGGATCATGTGCTGGAGTTGATCTTCACGGCCCTCCTGACCGAGCATGATCTTGTCGTAGAAAGGTACGGGTACGTTCTCCAGCGCCATCAGGCGCAGCTCGGCGTTGTCGGCTTGTTGTTTGAGGGCGGCCAGATCCTCGTACTCCCATTGCTGATCGCCGGGAAGCCTGGGGGTATTCATCAGGAAATCGTCGCAGCCCATCTGTTTGATAAAGGTGAGCTTTTCATCGGTGATCTCGTTGAATTGGCCTAAGCCTACGCGCATTTGCAGAGACATAACGGACTCCGTAATTAGTGGTGCGAACGGGATGGAAAATCTACTGAATCTGAGCTTGCGTCAAGCGCGGCGGCCGATGCCGGTACCGGTGCGGACGTGCACTTCGAGGCCGTTGGCCGAGTCCGATACCAGATCCTGGTCAAAGAGGATGGCGTCGGGTTCAAAGAGGAGCACGACAGTTGAGCCGCCGAATTGGAAGAAGCCCTTTTCTCCGCCGCGGACACAGGGTCCTGATGCATAGGTCTGAACGATGCTGGCGACATTGAGGGCCCCAACCTCGATATAGGCGATTTTGCCGAATTGGGGGGTTTCCAACTCGCAGACGGTGCGCCGATTGCCGTGCAGGATTTCGGGTAAACGCTTGAGGGCGAGCGGGTTGACCGAGTGGTAGTTGCCGTCGATCCACTGGGTTTCTCCGGCTTGGCCGTCCGCGGGGAAGTGGAAGCGATGATAGTCGTAGGGTGCCAGGCGCACGACCAGAGCTGAGCCGCCCTGATATGGTGCGGGGTCTTTGGTGCCGCCGAGTAGCGAGTCGGCGCTGGGGAAGCTGTTTTTAATCGGCAGCTCAGTCTCGGGTTTTAGCTGCGGGTAGATCAGAACTTTGCCGTCGGCCGGGCAGCAGAGGCACTCGGGATCGGGATCGCAGGGCCGCGCCTGGGGTTTCAGGCGGCGAATGAAAAAGTCGTTGAAGCTGCGGTACTGGGATAGGGGGAGTTCGAATTCATTGCAGTCGATGCGGTAGTGCTCGACGAAAGATCTGATCTGACGGCGGGTCCATATGCTCTGCTGCCACCAGCCGCAGAGGCGGGAGCAGAGGGGCCGGTTGAGGAAGGCGCGGAAAAAGAGCTGGCCCGTCTCCGTGCCGTAGAGCCAGCGCAGCAAGGACTGGCCCGGTACGCGTTCGACGATGATCTCGCCGGTTTGGCGGTCTCGGTAGCAGACCTGGGAGGGAGTTGAAGCAGTGGAGACTGCCGAGCCTCGATGATTGGTCATGTGTGAAAAAAAAAACCAGGGCGAGAAATGCGCAAGGTGCGGCTTGTGGTCAGCCAAGGCGGGGCGGATCTTTGTCATAAGCTTAGATACCGTGTGTCTCGGCCTCTTTGTGGGTGATGTCGCGAGTATCACTGCACCGGATTCGGTGTTTTTTTAATGAGGTCGGGAAAGGCACATCGACGAAAGGCATTGTTATGGGAGATGTGGACAGCGAAGGCGTCAGGTCTTATTTGCTCGGGTTGCAGGATCGGATCTGTGCGGCTTTAGAGAAGGAGGATGGCGGGGTTTTCAACGAAGATATCTGGGAGCGACCCGAGGGTGGGGGAGGGCGTACGCGGGTCTTGGAGGGGGGGAGTGCAATCGAGAAGGCGGGGGTTAACTTTTCGCATGTCATGGGAAAGGAGTTGCCGCCGGCGGCTTCGGTGCGCAGACCGGAACTGGCGGGCAGAGGGTTTGCGGCAATGGGAGTATCGGTGATCGTGCATCCGCGCAACCCTTATGCGCCGACATCACACGCCAATGTGCGTTTTTTTGTGGCGGAGAAGGCGGGGGAAGATCCGGCGTGGTGGTTCGGAGGAGGGTTCGATCTGACCCCCTATTATGGATTTGAGAAAGACGCGATGCACTGGCACCGGACCGCACGGGCTGCATGCGATCCTTATGGCACGGACCTCTATCCGCGGCTCAAGCAGTGGTGCGACGAGTATTTCTTTTTAAAGCACCGCAATGAACCGCGTGGCATCGGCGGGTTGTTTTTCGACGATTTTAACGAGCGCGGATTTGAGCACAGTTTCGGCTTTACCCGCAGTGTTGGCGATGGCTACCTCAGTGCGTACCTGCCGATTCTGCAGCGCCGCAAAGAGCTGCCTTACGGCGAAAGGCAACGAGAGTTCCAGCTCTATAGGCGGGGGCGTTACGTCGAGTTCAATCTGGTCTATGATCGTGGGACGCTCTTTGGTTTGCAGTCGGGGGGGCGGATCGAGTCGATACTGGTTTCGCTGCCGCCAGCGGTGCGCTGGGAGTACGATTGGCGACCGGAGCAAGGGTCCGAAGAAGCCGGGCTCTACGATACGTTTCTGGTGCCTCGCGATTGGGCAGCGGAAGACGAAATTTCAGACGCGGATTAATTCTACGCGTAGATTGAATGAAGCTTCCAGACTCTGGTCCGGTTCCAGCACCGCAATGCCGCTGGTGGGATCTCTGCGATCGTAGAGATTGACACCGTCGTTGGCATTGGTCACTGGTTCGACGGCGAAATAAGGTTTGTCCGCAGGGTTGTAAAGGATCAGGTGCGAGGCGGCGCTGGAGCAGGCGAAGTGCAGGCGGATTCCGCTTGCGGGCCAGATGATCGATCCGCGACCTTGGTATCCGTGGAAGCAGGTATCGAGAAAATTTTCGCGAGCCAGTGGTTTTTCGTTGCTGAAATCCTGGTGTACTGCAAGCGGTTGGGTCGGACCGGAGGGGATGCGGGTGCCGCTGGCGTCGGGATAGGCGCTCTGGACCTTGAAGTGGAGGTGGACGGGTTCGTCGCCGCGAGTGAGGGTGCGATTGAAGAAGGGATGCCAGCCAAAGCCGGCTGGCATGGGCCCGTCGCCGCGATTCCACAGCCTGAGCCGTTGCTGCAGCGTTTGCTCGGACAATTGGTACTCGGCGCAGACCGCAAAGGGCCAGGGCCAGTTGACCTCGTCGTGGTCGGTAGAGTCAAAAGTGCAGACCAGCCGCTGCGGAGTCTTTTCGGCCACGACCCAGGGCCTGTTGCGCACATCGCCGTGAATGGCGTGCTGCTCGGCGTTGGCCAACTGGTAGCTCCGACCTGCAAAGGCGAAGGCGCCGTTGGCGATTCGATTCGAATAGGGGACCATCAAAAAGCTGGCCGCGGCCAGGTCGCAAGCCGGGTCGCCGATCCTGGGCATCAGCGAGAGCCAGGTGTCTTCGCGATGGATCTCGAAGGAGTGCAGGCTGGTGCCCTGCTCGGGATCGATCGCGGTGCGCAAGCAGGAATTTTCGAGAAGTATGGGAGCCATCGTCTTTCTCGCAGCGGGTGTGGTTCAGGGGTGGTCGGACGGCTCGTCGGGTGGATGCGTTTCGAGGATTCCCTCGTCCGATCCGGGAGCGCGGAAGTAGTGCGCTAGATCCTCGAGCTCCAGCTCGCCCGCGGCTAGTTGCCGCCGCAGGTCGCCGAGGGTAAGGTCGTCGGCGAAGGGCCAGGGCGTGTGTTGGCGGCGGGCAATGCCCCGAGCGCCGTTCAGGGCGTCGATGATGCGCTGGTAGTACCAGTAGATCAGTGGCTCGGGCAGTGCGTCAGGAGCAAAGAAGTCTGCGTCCAGTGTTTCGTCACTGGTGCTGATCAATGTGCCGCCGACCGGACGGGCGGCGAAGAGCAGGTCGTGGTCGCCTCCCTCGGACCAGGCCGGGCGCGAGTAGACGCCGACCATGTGGAGTAG
The DNA here is from genome assembly GCA_964520345.1 of uncultured Gemmatimonadaceae bacterium. Lineage (GTDB taxonomy): Bacteria > Latescibacterota > UBA2968 > UBA8231 > UBA8231. The sequence continues at coordinate 15,732 of CAZFMY010000100.1, forward strand.
CTCGATATCCAGGCCGGTTTCCTCGCGCGCTTCGCGTACGGCGGCCTCGGCGGCAGACTCTCCCGCGTCTATGGCACCGCCGGGCAGGGCCCAGACTTCAAAGTCGCGTCGCTTGATCAGCAGGACTTTACCGCTCTCGATAATGGCCATTTCGGCGCCGTAGGTCGGCACGGTTAGCTCAGTTCTTCCACTTGGGGTTGGGCTCGGGAATTTTGGCTTCGACTCTCTCTCGCCATTCGCGCAGCAGGCGATGCAGTTGTGCCGTGGTTTCCGGTTTGCTGGCGGCCAGGTTTTTCGTCTCGCCTATATCTTCGCGCAGGTTGTACAACTCCAGGCGTCCGTCCTCGAAGAATTCGATCAGTTTATAGTCGCCGCTGCGCACCGAAGAGCCGGGTGTGCCACCCTGGTTGCCGTAGTGGGGGTAGTGCCAGAAGATGGCTTCGCGCTCTATGGATTCGGCACCGTGCAAAAGGGGCGCGATGCTGGTCCCGTCGCAGTGTTGTTCGGGGATGGGTTCCAGCCCGGCTAGCTCGAGGATCGTCGGGTAGAAGTCGGGGCTGGTTACCGGTGTCGGGCAGGTGCTGCCGCCCGTGATTCGGCCGGACCAGCGCACCATTAGAGGCTCGCGGGTGCCTCCCTCGTACATCCAGCCTTTGCCCTCGGCCAGCGGTGCGTTGCAGGTCGGCGATCCTTCACTGGTGGCGAGTCCGCCGTTGTCGGAGGTGAAAAAGACCACGGTGTTTTCGCCCTCGCCGAGTGCGTCGAGCTGGTCGAAGAGGCGCCCCAGATTCTCATCGAGACTCTCGATCATCGCCGCGTAGACCGGATCGGATTGCACCAGGCGTCGTTTGATGCGCTGGTCCTGCTTGTGTTGGCAGGGAAAGAGTTCGCCTTCGGCGAAGGTCTGTACCTGGTCGAGTCCCATCGCTTTGGCTTTGGCTTCGTATTTGGCGATTTTTTCCGCTTTGGCCTGGATCGGCGTATGGACGCTATAGTAGCATAAATTCAAGAAGAAGGGCCGGTCGTCCCTCTGGTGCAGAAGTTCGAGCGTCTGGTCGGTCAAATAGTCGGTCAGGTAGGTGCCTGCGGGGACGTCGACTTTTTCCAGGGGTGGAATGGTCCAGGGGCTGAAATAACCGCCCGACCCGGGAGAGCCCTGGTGGGCGCCGCCGATATTGATGTCGAAGCCGTGATCTTCGGGCAAGTGACCATCGCAGCCCAGATGCCACTTGCCCACGTGCCAGGTCTGGTAGCCGCCGTCTTGGAGGGCGCGGGCCAGCGAATACTCCTTGCCCGGCAGGTGTTTGAGATAGGGTACATCGACCAGCCTGCCCCGGGCGGGGTGGAGGTGCCCGTGGGCATCGATCCAGTCGGTGATGCCCACGGTGGCCGGGTACTTGCCGGTGAGGATGCTGGCGCGGGTCGGTGAGCAGACCGGGCAGGCGGCGTAGGCATCGGTAAAGCGCATACCTTCGCGGGCGAGGCGGTCTATGTTGGGCGTCTCGTAAAAGGAAGTGCCGTAGCAGCCCAGGTCCTTCCAGCCCATATCGTCGATGAGAATAAAGACGATATTGGGTCGCTTCATTCTAAAATCTCTTCGATCGCAGCGGTGAGTGCAGGATCGTCCGGGGTTACCTGGGGTTTAAAACGAGCCTGTAATTTGCCCTCTTTATCAATGAGGAATTTTTCGAAGTTCCAGGAAATATCGCCGGAGAACCTGGATCCTGTACCGGCCAGGTGGGCATAGAGCGGGTGACGGCTCTCGCCATTGACATCGATCTTGGCGAAAAGCGGAAAACTGACCTCGTAGCGGGTCTGGCAGAAATCGAGGATCTGTTCCTCGCTGCCGGGCTCCTGACCCCCGAACTGGTTGCAGGGGAAGCCGAGGACCGCCAGACCCTTTTCCCCATACTGGCGGTGCAGGGCTTCCAGGCCGGTGTATTGCGGGGTGAGCCCGCATTCGCTGGCGACGTTGACGATGAGAATCGCCCTGCCGGCGTAACCGGAGAGGGAGGCCTCTTCGCCGTGGATGGTTTTGGCGTTGAAATCGTGGACGGTGCTCATAAGTTGGGCTCCTTGAAAGTGTTGTTAAAACCACATGTGTTTCCGCCGGTCCGCCCATAGCGCAGAGCGGGCGAGAACAGCTGGATCTATAAAATTGCTACTGGTGCGTAGTTTCCGGCCCCCGGCAGCGCTGCCGAAGTGCGGTGGTCGCTGCCGGGCCACCCCTTAATATTGGGATTCCTATCGCTTCTCTCAATACTTGGCGAAAATTGACAGCAGTATTCCGCTGACCTATCATCGGGGTAAGTGATGGCGCCCCGGGCTGCGATCAAAACGGGACTCCACTTCTTTTATTGTCTACCCCGGCACTTCTCCTTGGTCAAACAGGGCTTTGGAGATGCTGCCAGCAGTAGAGTCGGGATTTGATTTTTTTACCCCATTCAAAGAATAGAGCTTAGCCATGACCGATCGACCTGCCATTGAAATCTACTCTATTGGCACCGAGCTTTTGAACGGCCAGATTCAGGACACCAACTCCTTCTGGATGGCGCAGCAGATCGCGGCTCTGGGCGGCTATGTGCGCCGGATCGCCATTCTCGACGATGATATGGACGAACTCACCGGTGTGCTCGAAGACGCCTGCGCACGCGGGACCCGGGTGGTGATTACCACCGGTGGTCTGGGTCCGACCCTCGACGATATGACCGTCGCGGCCGTTGCGACGATCATGGGTGTGGGCACCGAAATCGATGAGAGCTTGATCGCGCGCTATATGGAGAGCCGCGAGATCGCTCGACGGGAAGATCTCAGCGAGGGCCTGGTCAAAATGGCGACCAAACCCGAAGGTACATTGGCGCATCCCAATCCGGCGGGCGTGGCACCCTGCGTGGAAGCGCGGATCGGCGAAACCACGATCTACAGCCTGCCCGGACCGCCGCGCGAAGTCCAGGCCCTTTTTCAGCAGTCGGTGGAGGGTGCGCTGGCCGGGATCTACGACGATATCAGACTTTCTCTCAGGGTTGTCGTCAATCTGCCCGAGTCGCAGTGCGGGCCGATATTACACAACGTGATGGCGGAATGCCCCAATACCTATCTCAAAGCCTTTGTGGCGCTGAGTGAGCGCACGGCCGATGGACAACGGCTGCCGGTGGATATCGTCGCCTGGTCTGAGGAAGAGTCCGAAGCGCAGGCTTTGCTCGACAAGGCGCTGGCGGCATTCAAAGCTCAGGCGCTTGAAAAGGGCAGCGAGGTCTGGATGACGGATGAGTAAATCATGGGTTTAGTGACGGCGAAATCCCTGGGCCAGTATCAGGATCAGGGCTATTTGATCCTCCGCGAGGCTTTTGCGCCCGAGCGGGTCGAGGCATTGCAGCTGGCGGTTGGTGCTATGATCGATCGTGCGCTTGCCGGCGAGTGCGAACTCAATTGGATCGATCGCGATGAGCGGCTGCCGGCCCGGACCGGGCACTGCTTGAACCCGGACAAGTACCACCCGGCCTGGGCCGCGTGGTTGGCCGAGGATCTGGTTGATTCTATCGATGCGCTGGTGGACGGTCTGGCACGCCATAGCCTCTTCGGGATGCTGGCTTCGGGAGGAGGCCAGGCCTACTGCCAGGGTTGGCATCGCGACCTGGGCCGGCCGGGCGCGCCCGACGAGGCGGAGTTGCTGCGTCGCTTCCACGGAGATTTTGTGCAGTTCAATGCCCCATTGGTGCGGGGAGACCGCTTTTTGCAGATCGTGCCTGCCAGCCATTTACGCGCCTCCAGCCAGGGAGAACTCGAGGCAGCAGCTAAGGGTACAGAAGGTGCGGAGATGCCCGGGGCGTTGACGGTCGAATTGGAGCCGGGAGATATTGTTTTCTACGATGCCAATCTCTGGCACCGCGGCTGGAATCCCGCAGGAGAGAAGCGCTGGACCATGCACTGCGCGTTCTGGAAAGAAGAGTATCCGGTGATGGCCCACGAATACGGGCAGCGGGAGGCGCTGGAGACGGAAGGCCATATTGAGCAGATGCCCGCAAAGGCGGCGGAGTACCTGCGTCGCTATTTAGCCCGCTACCCGGCGGGAGATCCGTCGACTTTGTTCGAGTTGTAAACGTTCCCCGAAAATCGGGTCGATCAGGTTCTGTAGCCCGGCCAACCGGGTTTCTGCATCAGGTCCAGTCGAAAACCGTTCCCAGATGGGTTTCCTTGTCATCTCCGAGTCGAGTGTAGGCTCGTTGTCCGGCATCGGGTTTAAAGACGCCGGTTAGCAAGGGTCCGATCCGTAGCTTCTCCGCCAGGATCAATCCCGCCAGAATTTGTGCATTGCGGGCCATGCTGTGTTTGGAGCCCAACTCGGGGTAGAGCGGGATCTTCCACTCGTGCGCGCCCTTGAGTGTCAGGTCGCCCTGGGGTCGCCAGAGGTGGAAATTGTTGAGAAACGAGGTCAGGTCGGTTTGAAATTCACCGCGCGGCGACCCGATCATGATCAATTGGGCCGAACGAGCGGCGTAGTGCACGGCGTTTTCGACGACCTCTGGGATTCCGGTGCATTCCAGGATGAGGTCGGCGCCCTGGCCGGCGGTGCGTTCCATTACGCGTTCTAGTGCATCTTGCGGCTCTACGACCCCTTCGACGCCACAGCGCCGGGCGATCTCCAGCCGCCCCGGCACCGGATCGACGAGAATCGTTTCGACTCCGGCCAGCTGCAGAAGTTGCGCGGCGAATTGTCCGACCAGGCCGGCACCGGTCACTACCGCTGCATCGCCTAATTCGGGTTGGCCGACGCGCAGCCCTGTAAAGGCGACCTGCGCCATGCCGAGCAGGGCTGTTTCGGGGCGGTCGAGCTCGTCGGGCAACTTGACCACCAGGCCCGGTACCGCCGCGTGGCTGGCGTGTGGCGCATGGCAAAAGACCAGGTCTCCGGGGTGCAGGTCGGCGCGTTCGGCACTGGCTTCGAGCACGCGGCCTAGTGCGCGGTTGCCCAGCGGCCCGACGGGAAAAGCGCCTTCCTGTAGGCCGCTGAGCTTGGCCACTTCGGTGCCGGCGCTGATGCAGGTGTAGCACAACTCGACCAGCGCGCCGGAATCAGGGGTCTGGAGATCTTGTTCGACACTCTCGCAGACGACCTGATTGACGGATTTGAAGGCGATGTAGCGGATTTGCATCTAGCCCAGTGACTTCCGCGCTTCGGCGAGCTTGTCAAAGCAAAATTGCGCCGTAGCCCAGGCATCATAGCCCTCGGCGTTCCAGATCTGGCCGGTGACTTCGGGGCAGATGTACTTGTCCCAACCGGCGTCTCGGATAGCCTTGAAATACACGTTCATATCCAGGTCGCCTGCACCGGGTAGGAGGTAGCGGACCTTACCCTCCTCGTCGAGATAGCCGTCTTTGATATGGTTGTGGACCGAGTATTTGAGATTCAGGTCGAGCGAGTGCTGCAGGTCGATGCCCTCGACCACGAAGTGGCTGTAGTCGAAGTTGAGTCCCAGGTGGGGGTGGTTGGTCTGCTCCATGAGCCAGGCGGCTTTTTCCGGAGTCTCGAAATCGTCGCCGGCGTGCGGTTCGATCGCGACGACGGCATCGTATTCGGCGGCGATGTCGGCCAGTTCGAGGACCAGTTCGACAATGCGCTCCTTGCCGGTTTCCCAGGCGGGTTTGCGCCCGAGGGTGGTGCTGACGACCAAGGGGTTGTCGTCGAGCCGAAGCTCGCGGCCCAGCTCGAAACTAGCGCGAAACTGCGCCAGAGCGGCGGGGCGCTCCTGACCTTCGGTACAGGGCGAGAGCAGTGCCATCAGCGCTGGGGTTGGCCACTCGAGCTGGCGGAAGAGATCGGCGAGTTTTTTGCGCGCGGCCTGGTCCATCGCCGCCGGCTCGGTCGGCCAGCTCGGCGTGACGGCGATCTCCATGCCCTCGTAGCCCATGTCCTTGAGGCGCGGCAAAGCCTCGAAGACATCGAGTTCTTTCATTCCGTAGGTACTGTAGTAGAGTTTCACGATGCGGCGACCTCCTGCCGGGCGCTGGTGTGATCGCGCGCGGCGATTAACAGGTTGATCCAGTGTTTCATGTAGTGTCCGTGGTCGTGCCAGGTGCGTCCGCTGACCAGATTGCCGTCGATGACGCAGGGCTCGTCGACGAAGGTGCCACCGCAGACCTCGAGATCGAACTGGCACTTGGGCACAGTGGCCATGCGACGTCCTTCGACGCAGCCGGCGCGGGCCGGGATCTCGACGCCGTGGCAGACACAGCCGATGGGTTTGTCGTTGGCGAAGTAGTAGCGGGTGATGCGGATCAGGTCGGGGTCGTCGCGGATGTATTCGGGGGCGCGGCCTCCCGAAAAGAAGATCCCGACATAATCCTCGGGCGCGATATCGCGGAAGGCGATATCGGCCTGGATGGTATAGCCTTCGAATTCGCGGGTGATGTCCCAACCCGCGGCCGGCACCTCATGCAGCACCATATTGTAGCGACGGGCCTCGGGTCCGGCGACGACGGGTGTGAATCCCTCTTCCTGGATGCGCAGATAGGGGTAGAGCGTGTCTACGGTTTCGGTGGCGTCGCCGACGATGATGAGTACCTTGTCGCTCATGGCAGCTCTCCTTAAACGGGTGTTTGCTGAGGGCGTATCTGGCAACTCGTGTTGCGTTCAGAGATCGGCTGAACCGATCGCGGGCAAGTCGCTCCAACAAGCACTGACCGCATGTGCTGGCGATATGCTGTATTTCAGCCGCTTATCTTAAGATAAGCCGCCGGAGTCGGCGTAGCGACCCCCTGGTTAAACTTGAGTCCAGTGTCGATATATGATTATAATCTGGAGGCGGGAGGATCGCTAATTTGAGAAAGGACGAGCTATGATCAAGCGCAGATACGGCAACGAGGATGAGCTTTCGATTCTGGGCTTCGGGGGAATTATGGTCGCCAGCACCGAAGCACCGGAGGCGGAAAGATTAGTGGGTATGGCCATTGATAGCGACATAAACTATTTCGATGTGGCACCGAGCTACGGCAATGCCGAGGAGATGCTGGGCCCGGCTCTGGCACCCTATCGCGAGAATGTGTTTCTGGCCTGCAAGACGACCGAACGCAGTGCCGAGGCTGCGACGAAAGAGTTGGAAGCTTCGCTGCGCAAAATGCGTACGGACCGTTTCGATTTGTACCAATTGCACGCGATGACGACGAAAGAGGACTTTGATCAGGCTGTAGGGCCGGGAGGAGCATTGGAGGCCTTCGTAAAAGCTCGGCAAGAGGGCAAGGTGCGCCATCTCGGTTTTTCGGCGCATTCGGCCGAGTGCGCGTTGGCGTTGCTGGATCATTTCGACTTCGATTCGGTGCTTTTCCCGATCAACTGGGCGCATTTTCTGCACGGGGGATTTGGGCCACAGGTAGTAGATAAGGCCGGGCAAAAGGGTGCGGCGGTATTGGCACTGAAAGCAATGGCTTATGGCAAAGTGCCGGAGGGAGCTGAGAAGCCCTTCGCCAAGTGCTGGTATCAGCCGATCGCAGATCCGGAATTACAGGATCTGGCGCTGCGCTACGCGCTGACCCAATCGATCTGTGCAGCACTGCCGCCCGGAGCGCAGGAGTTTTTCGAGCGGGCCATCGATATTGCCGCGGATTTTGTCCCGCTGACCGAGAGCGAGGTCGAACGGCTCAGAGCGCAGGCAGCGGATCCGCTGGCGATGTTCCGGTTGGAGGCGGTGGGAGGATTCCCGGGGTATCGCTAGATGCTGAATGAAAAGAGCGGAAAGCCTATGCGAAATTTCCAAGGGATCTTTCGAGTCGCCGAGGTTGACGCCGGAGTGTAAAAAACACTGGGCCGCTTCGCGCAAGAACGAGGGGTTTACTCTATTCCATAGTGAGCAATATGGCTAAAAAAACTTCGTCTCTTGTAATTCTGATTTTCTTCCTACCTGCCATGGCACAAAGTGAGTCCACTCTTCCAGTGGACTACTTCACTGGCCTAAGGTTGGACACCCCTTTGCAGACCAGTTTGACCACGGGGGAAGCGATTCGCCTCAGTGGTCTATTGACCGATACGTCTCTGAGCAAAATCCAATTTCATTTTTCCCCGACAAACGGCGACGATCCGACCCGATTTTTCTTTGATGTGATCGCTGGACGCTTCGACGGACATCTACTCTTTAGCCACGAGCAAGCTGGCGAATACGAGCTGGACCTCTATGTTTACGATAAGGAGGAGGACTCATGGCCTTGGCTGGATAGTTTTTCACCCGTGCAGGTTCTTCAGGGGCAAGGCGAGATCCTATTGCCGGCCACCTATTTTGGCGGACTGACTCTCGACGTTCCCTTTTCGAATCAACT
>CAZFMY010000101.1:0-24030 GCA_964520345.1 uncultured Gemmatimonadaceae bacterium
GATCATGACCAGCTGGCTGATCGACTGGATGTGGTTCAGCGTGTTCTTCGCCTGGTTGATCAAAATCGTGGTGCTCAGGTACGGCGGTGCCGAGCTGTTTACGCGCTCTCGACATTTCTTTCTCGGGATCATCGTTGGGCGGATGCTGATCAGTGGTATCTGGCTGGTTATCGATTTTCTCACTGGCCAGGTCGGCAACTCCATTTTCTGGATCTGAGGCGATGCGGGTAGCGATCTACATGGTGGCGCTTTGGGCGCTGGGTTGGAGCGATTCGGTTCAGGCAGCGGATCGAGAGCGGATCCGTGCGACCATAGAGGCGCTGGCGACCAATGGGGCGCGGATGGCGGGTTATGCCGGCGACTCTCTAGCTGCTGCCTATATCGAGCGCGCGCTGAGCGACGCCGGAGTTGAATCGCTGACGCGTGAGGCCTTTGAAGTCGTGGTGCCCGTAGATCACGGTGCGGTACTCGAGCTTGCTGCAGAGCAGCTGCCGCTGGTGGCGTTATGGCCCAATCTGGTGCGGACGCCGACTACGCCGCCGGAGGGGATTGCAGGATCGCTCTTTTACGGCGGTCGGGGCGAGTATAGCGATTTGGACGGCTACCAGGTCGAGGGTGGAATAGCGCTACTGGAATTCAATACGTGGAACAACTGGCAAAACGCCGCCGCACTGGGAGTGCGTGCGGTTGTTTTTATTGCTCCCGAAGAGACTACTGTATTTGAGGCGCGGCAGAAGTGGAGCCGGGTGCCGCTGGACGTGCCCCGGTTCTGGATCGAGCGCGAAGCAGGGTTGGCGCTGCGGGAGCAGCTCGCCGAAGGGGCGCTAACGGCGCGAGTGCGGGCCAGGGTCGATTGGGAACGGCACGAGACTTGGAATATATGGGGGATCATACCCGGCGCCGACCCGGCGCTCAGGGACGAGCTCTGGGCTATCCAGACCTACTACGACGGGATCTCGGTCGCGCCGCGCTTGACGCCGGCGGCTGAGAGCGCTGTCGGTACGGCGGGACTTATCGAGCTGGCGCACCATTTCGCAGAGAATCCCCCGGCTCGTTCGGTGCTGCTTTTATGCACCGGTGCCCACTTCCTCGACCAGGCCGGACTCAAACACTTCTTCAATCAGCATGCGCGCAAACGGCCTGAGTTTTTGCGCAAGGTGCCCCGGCGCTTTGTCGCTGATTCACTCGATGTCGACAAAATGCTGGTCGAGACTCAGCGGCGCGGGATCGAGCTCGACTCGCTGGGTATTCGGCTGCGAACCGAAGCGACCACTGGGGCTCTGGTCCTCGACGCTGTTGACGACGATAAGCTCCAGGCGCAACTCAAGCAGTTGCGGCTCTACAACAAGGCCGATACCCTTGGCATCCTGCTCGAGCCGGACACGCTGGCGATCGATCTCTTCCTATCGCTCGATCTCTCGAGCCAGAGCGATCAGCTCGGCGTTTGGCACAATACCTGGAATTCGGCTTTTCGCCGCTTTTTCGTGCCGATGGGGCGCAGCTTTTCTCGTCATGGACAGGCGGCGGCCAGCGCGTTGGGTTACGATTCAGAGCGGGCTTTCGTCAACGGAATCAGTCCGATAAAAGGCCTCAGTTGGGACAGCTATGTCTCGGTCGAGGTCGTGGTGCCCGATGGGATCATCGCTCAGAAAACAGGGCAGATGGCGCTGAGTCTGATGACGGTCAATGATGCGCGATTGGCACTCGATACGCCGCTGGATACCGCTGAGCGGATTGGCTACGAGAATGTCTATCGCCAGTGCTCGCTACTGGAGCAGACCCTGACCCGCGCATTGTCCGACGCCGACCTCTTCGGCCCCGATGCAGTGGAATTGCGCGCGATGCACGACAAAAATATCAAGGATCTGCTTCTCGATATCCGCGGTGAACTGAGGCTTTTGCCGCGCAAGGGGTCGATTCCTAAAGACCCGGTGCCCTTCGGAATGGTTGCGGTCGAGCCCACTTCGCGCAGAGCGTCCTGGCGACCTCATATGGTGCAGGCCGACCTGCGTGGCGAATATCGGGTCACCGGGTTGGCGCCGAGCAAGGTCGAGGTCCAGGCTTTCCTGCTCGATGACGATACCGGCGCGATTGACTACGCCACCGATATGGGTGAGCGGGCCCAGGCTTTCGGCCCTTTCGCGCAGAGCCTGTCCAGCGCCGAAACGCAGTGGACGACGATTCTCTTTCCCTGTGAGAGTATTGAGATTTACGATCGGGTCCACGCTTATTTCCTCTTTACGATGGGCAGCAACAGCGCCAACTTGCAAGTCCTCGACAAACGCGGTGCCAATCCCAAAGAGTTCGGATATGTACTGGGCGATTGGATGTCGACCTCGATGGTGCTCTTCGGTGTAGCAGGAGATTCGCTGCGTGTCGTCGATCAATCGGTCTTTCTGCTCAATAACCGGGGTGCCACCGACGAGGAGAGTGCACAGGGTGCAGGCTACGATCTTGGCGCTCGGCGGATGGTTCGGCATGGGACGCTGGAATTCGCCAGGAATATGTGGTCGCTTGACGAGGTGCGCTATGAGCGTATGCGTCGCTATGCGATCGAGAATCCGCGCATAGAGGAGCGGCATCAGCACACCGCGGCGCTCATCGAGCAGGCGGAAAAGGCGCTCGAGGAGTTGCGCTGGTCCGATTATGCGCGGTATTCCCGTGAGGCTCTGGGCTCGGAAAACAATGCCTATGCAGATGTGGTCGCGACCCAGAACGATATTGTGTTCGGGGTCGTGTTCTTCGTTGCCTTGCTCTTGCCGGCGGCGTTCTTCGCCGAGCGTTTGCTCTTTGCCGCTACGGATATTCGCCGCCAGTTGGCCCTGACCGGATTGATCACCCTGGTGATCTGGATCGTCCTATCGCAGGTGCATCCCGCCTTTCAACTGGCCCACCCGATGATCGTGCTCTTGGCGCTGATGATTCTGGCGATGGCTTTCTTCGTCATCTCGCTCCTCATTGGTCGTTTCAATGCTTTTATGGATGCGCAACGCCATCAGCGCGCGGGGACCGAAAGTACCGATATCAGCCGTTCCGGCACTTCTTACGTAGCGTTTATGCTGGGAATTTCCAATATGCGCCGCCGGGTATTGCGCACCGGACTGACCCTGCTGACGATCACCTTGCTGACCTTCACCGTACTTTCTTTCACTTCCTTCGAACCGCAGATCAGCTATGTGGGATTCGATAAGGAATGGGAGCCCTCTTACCACGGGGCGCTTTTTCACGACGTGCAATGGTGGTGGTGGGAATATTCGGTTTACGATTATATCGAGTCGCATTTCGGCGCTTTCGGCACGGTGGTACCGCGCACCTGGCTCACACAGGGATTCGAAGAATCGAGCTTTATTCCCCTGGGACACGCGGGCCGGCAGGCGGATGTGCTGGCTCTGATGGGATTGGGGCCGCAGGAGCCGGGTGTTACCGGGGTTGATGCGGCACTGAGTGCCGGGTCGTGGTTTGAAGACGAGCGAGAGTCGAGCGTGATCCTGCCCGAGTCGGTGGCCACTCAGTTGGGGATCGGTCCGGAGGACCTGGGCAAGGCAACGGTGGCGATTTTTGGTCAGCAGTGGCGGGTGCGCGGAATCTACGATCCGGTGCGCTATGCGGCGATTAAAGATCTCAACGACGAGCCGCTGACTCCGGCCAAACAGAAATTCGAGCAGAACTTCATGCCCGGCATGGAAGAGCTGACGCGGACTCTCTACAATGCCGATGTCGATTTCGATGTCAACTTCGAGCATCTCGATCCGGGGCGAATTGTAATCATGCCTTATGGCGTACTCGAGAGTATGGATGCGCCACTCTACTCGGTTGCCGTCCGCTTTGCCGAGGAGATCGATAGCGAGGGGCTGGTGCAGCGCTTTTTGAGCCGCACTGGCTTTAGAGTTTTCGTCGGTCTGCCCGACGAGGGAGGGCAGTTGCGGAGCCTGGCCTATACTTCGCTGGGGGTGACGAGCATGGAGGGTCTGGGAGCGCTGCTCATCCCGATGCTGATCGCGGCGTTGATCGTGCTCAACACGATGATGGGTGCGGTTTACGAGCGCTTCCGCGAGATCGGGGTTTATTCTTCAGTCGGTCTGGCGCCAGTGCACATCGCTTTTCTCTTTATCGCTGAGGCCTCCGTCTACGGGGTCCTCGGGGTCACGATGGGGTATCTGGTTGGCCAGGTGACGGCCAAGGTATTGATTGTCTTCGATGTTCTGGAGGGCATCTCGCTGAATTATTCGTCGCTCTCGGCTATCGCTTCTTCACTGCTGGTGATAGTGGTAGTACTCCTTTCGACCTTTTATCCGGCGCGAGTAGCCTCGCGAATGGCGGTGCCCGATGTGGTTCGGCGCTGGCAGTTGCCTGAGCCTGAAGACGATGTCTGGCGTTTCCCTTTTCCCTTCACGCTCAACCGTCAGGCGATCGAAAGCCTGTGCGGCTATCTGTATACTTATTTCGCCGCCTATGGTCACGAGTCGGTGGGCAAGCTTTACACCGAGAAGACGCGGGTCGTGGTCGACGAACGGGCCGACGGCGAGCGGATCTATGCGGTGCAGCTACTGGTGTGGTTGGCTCCATTCGATATGGGCGTGAGCCAGTATCTGCAATTTACAGTTGAGCCGACCGAGGTGGACAATATCTTCGGCATCGAACTCTATATCGAACGGATCAGTGGTCCGGTTGCGTTCTGGCAGCGACTCAATCTGGGCTTTATGTTGACGCTGCGTCAGCAGTTTCTGCTCTGGCAGACTCTCGGCGAAACGGTGCAGGAAGAGCACGCGCAGACAGGTCGGTCGGTGCTGGTCGAGGCGCAAACGCTGGATCGGGGGGAGGAGGCAGCTTAGGCGATGGCCGAGGAATCCAAGAAGCAGACCAAGCACCAGCGGCAGTGGGAGGAGATCGACGAATACCGCGATCTGCTGCAGGCGCCCAGCCGGTACGAGGAGGGCTTTACCCGCAACACCATTTTCGGGGTGCTTTTCATCGCCCTGATCATGACGCCGGGCCAGATGTATATGAGCCTCTTCGCCGGGTTGACGCTCAACGACGCGGCGCAATGGGTGACGGTGATTCTCTTTCTCGAAGTGGCCAAGCGCTCGTTTACCAGTCTGAGGCGGCAGGAGATCTACCTGCTGACTTATGTGGCGACGGCGCTGATAAGTCGTGCAGAGACCGGAACCTTTCTAGCCCTGATTCAGCGCCAGTACTTTATCACTTCGCAGGAGATGCAGGAATTCGGGCTGACCCAGCGGCTGGTGGACCTGAAGTTTATGGGCCATTCGTGGTTCGTGCCCTCGCCCGATTCGCCGGCGATCGTGGACCGCACCTTCTTACACGAGGATTGGGCGCTGCCGATCATCCTGATGGTCCTGGGGATCATCGTCGGGCGGGTGACCTGGTTCACTTCGGGGTACGTGCTCTTCCGGATGGTTTCCGATCGCGAGCGGCTTCCTTTCCCGACGGCGCCGATGTCGGCACTCTCCTCGATGGCGTTGGCTGAGGAGAGCGGGGCCGAGGATCACTCATGGCGCTGGCCCTGTTTCACTATCGGTGGTGCGATCGGGCTCATCTTCGGTTTGGTGTATGTTGGTGTTCCGGTCTTCACCGAGGTCTTCGCCGGTCAGAAAGTCACGATCATACCCATCCCCTTCGTCGATCTGACGCCCCAACTGGGCCAGATTTTCATGGGGGTGCCGATTGCGATCAGTTTCAGTCTGGGGCCGATTTTTGCCGGCTTACTGGCCCCATTCTGGGGGATCATGGGATCGTTTGTCGGGGTTTTGGTCTTCATGGTCTCTTCGCCGGTTTTGCAACACTATGGCTTTATGCCGCGCTGGAAGCCCGGTATGGACGTCATTCAGACCCAGATCGCGGCGGGTGTCGATTTCTGGACCGCTTTCGGAATGGGGTTGACGATCGCGGTGACGATTATCAGCCTGGTGCAGATGATCAAGGCCAGCCGCCAGCAGCGGGAGGACCGCGATGACCATCACGAGCATCAGCAGGGAGTCTGCAAGCACGAAAAATGCGGCCAGTCGGCCCAGTTGCGCGGCTACTGTCTCAAGCATCTGGGCCGGGGCGATTTCAACTTATGGGTCTGTGTGACTCTGTTTTTCATTTTTGCCGCGTACCCGATCTTTATGGCCAAGGCGCTCTTTCCGGTGCTGGTGAGTACGGGGCTGCTGGTTTTCTTCCTCTTCCTGGCCTTTGTCTATGCGCCGATGATGTCCTTTGTATCTGCCAGGCTCGACGGGCTCATCGGCCAGAATATTCAGATCCCCTATGTGCACCAGGCGGCGGTTTTCCTCACCGGCTACCGCGGGGTGGAGATCTGGTTCGTGCCCTTCCCGGGGCAGGATTTCGGCGGCAACGCCGAACAGTTCCGCATTGTCGAACTGACTGGGATGAAGTTCACCAGTCTCTTCAAGGCCGAAGTGGTGATGATCCCGGTGGTGCTGGGGGTCAGTCTGATTTACTGGAGTTTTCTGTGGAAGCTGGCGCCGATCCCCTCCGAAGCCTATCCCTATGCTCAGAAGATGTGGCCGCTGCAGGCATTCAATCAAGCGGTGGCCTGGTCGAGCACTTCGTACAATAAGACCTGGCGGCACGGTGAGGAGGTCGACGACCGCCTCGTCGCACGGAATGAGGCAGTGTGGAGTCCGAGCAACCTGCGCGATAGGCAGCTTTATTACTGGCGCGTGCGGATGACCGATGATCTGCGGACGACCGATGATATAGAGGTGATCAATCCAGAGCGTCGTCGCTATGGTCCCTGGTCGCGTCATGGCTATTTCTATACCGATTTTACCGGCCAGGATCGCCAGATCGGTGCGAGGGAGACTCCGCGCGAGCCCAGGCGTATCAAGGGCGTGCAGCGCCTGGAAGAGATCGCCACGTATCTTCCACCAGTGACGTTGCAGGGCATAGAAGATGGCTCGGTGGTCGATGACCCCAATCCCTATCTGGGTGCGATCGCCTCATGGCCCGATTCGCTGGAATTCATTTTTGAGATCGATACCACGCCTGAGTTCAACAGCGATTTCGCTCAATCGTCGCTCGATCGACCGCTTTTTTTCAAGACGCTGCTCTGGGATCCCGATTATACCCGCGACGGTCGCGACGACGACGGGGACGGCTCTATAGACGAGGAGTGGCGAAACTTCAAGGATGATGATGGCGATGGTGAAATCGATGAGGATATCCGCCATCCATTCGCCGGGGAGAAGTGGCCGATCGCGCTGGTCGGGTTGGTTTTCGGGTTGGTATTCTATATGATCCTCGGCTTTTTGGGCATGCCGATGTTCTTCGTCTGGGGTTATATTCGCGCTGTGGCGTCGACCGGCACCGCGGTTTTCTTCGCGATGCTGACCGAAGTGATCGGTGCGCTGCTGGCCAAGTACTATTTCTGGCCGCGCTACGGCAAGCAGCAGTGGCGGCAATACGCGATGGTACTGGCGGTCGGCCATGGGGTGGGGATGGCGCTGATCGGCATGGTTTGCGCTGCGGTACAGATGATTGACAAGGCAGTAACGGCCTCGCTCTTTTGAGTACAAGGTGTAGCTTGCTGGTGCTCATATCAGTGATGCAAAGGAGTGTGAACGGCAATGAAGATTAGCGCGCGGACAGCCTACGATTGCGATCCGGTGCTGACCGACTCGCAGGTCCTGGACTTCTGCCGCACGGGATTCATCCTGCTGGAAGGCGTAGTCCCTGCCGAGATCAACCTGCAGACGGTCGACTTCCTCGAGCAGCATCCGCAGGGCGAGCCGACGGCGATCTTTGCCGAGGAATGGTTCGTCGATAATGTGATCCTCGACGCGCAGACGACGGGGATTGTGCGCTCGCTGCTGGGCCCCGGTTTCGGTCTGCCGATTCTCATCAGCAATCACCGGGTCCAGTGCCCGATGGGCGCCCAGGGCTGGCATCACGACGGAGACTCGCTCTTCGGACCAGAGGTCCACTACCTGCAGGTCTTCTACTATCCCCAGGATACTCCGATGGAGTTGGGGCCGACCGAGGTTCTGCCCGGTTCGCATCTCAGCCAGACTCAACGCGAGATAGACGACCAGTGCGGGTTGCTGACCGCGGCGCCGGCAGGATCGATCTTTGTCACGGCCTACCCGATTCTGCACCGCCGCAGCCGGTCGACCGCCAGCGCTACGCGCAATATGCTGAAGTACAGCTATTGGCGCCTGACGCCTCCCGACCGCGATTGGGTCGCGGAGGCGGATTTCGATTTTCACGGTGCCGACTACGGCGGGCATGGATCCGCCCGGAATATAGCGCAGATGTTCTTCTGGCTCTGTGGCAAAGGAGACGAAGTGCGCACGATCGGGGGCCAGGCCTGGCCTTATTCGGGATCGCGCGCGAATCAGGTCGACAAGCCCTATGGTTTTCCGGGTTTCTAAGCTGAGGTCGAGGGAGCCAGGGGGCATAGTTTCGCACCAAAGGAGGATTAGGTGATGGAATTACTCAAAGAACTCTGCGAATCCGCGGGTATTCCGGGCCGCGAGGGGCGACTGCGGGAGATCGTGCATCGCGAATTGGCTCCCTTGTCCGACGAGGTGCGGGTGGACGCTCTGGGCAACCTGATCGCGGTGAAGAAAGCGAGCAAGGGCCGCAAACCCAGGCGGCTGATGATCGCTGCGCATATGGACGAGATCGGCTTTATGGTCTCGCATATCGATGAGCGGGGTTTGTTGCGCTTGGTGCCGCTGGGCGGGCATGATCCGCGCAATATGGTAGCGCAAAGAGTGGTGGTCTGCGGCGTCAAAAACGATCTGCCGGGGCTGCTCTATCCGGGGATCAAACCACCGCATATCCAGACGGCGGCAGATCGGGACAAGCCGCTGACGGTCGGCGATTTCATCGTCGATCTCTACCTGCCACCGGCCAAGGTCAAACGCGAGGTCGAGATCGGCGCGATGGTCACACTGCAGCGCGATTTTGCCGAGATCGGCGCTGGGATCTCGTGCAAGGCGATGGACGACCGGGTGGCGCTCTATATAATGATCCGTGCGATGCAAAAGGCCAGGAGTTTCGGTTGCGAGACCTATGCAGTAGCCACCGTGCAGGAGGAAATCGGTCTACGCGGTGCTCAGGTGAGTGCCTACGGGGTCGAGCCGGATCTGGGGATCGCGCTGGATGTGACGCTGGCAGCGGATATTCCGGGCATCGCCGAACACGAGCAGGTGACGCACCTGGGTGCAGGAGTGGCGATCAAGCTGATGGATTCCTCGGCGATTTCGCACCCGGGACTGGTGGCTCATCTCAAAGGCTTGGCGAGCAAGAAGAAGATCAAATATCAGCTGGAAATTTTGCCCCGAGGCGGTACCGATGCAGGTGCCATGCAGCGGATTAGGGCCGGGGTGCCGGTTGCCACTATATCGGTGCCGACCCGTTATCTCCATACCTCGATCGAACTGGTCGATAAGCGCGATCTCAAGGCCGCAGTGGATTTGTTGAGCGTCTTTATCGAAGAAGGTCAGAAGGCCGATCTGGGTTTGGTCTAAAATTGAATAGGAGTTAGCAGATGAGTGCTCGATTAGACAACCCGTACCGCGATGCTCGAGGTCAATGGATTCGCGGATCCTTCCATGGGCATTGCAGCGAGCACAGTGCCTGTGCATCGGTGCCGCTGGACGAGAGCGTTAAGCGCTACTGGGAGGTTGGCGCGGGATTCGTGGCGTTGACCGATCACGATCTGGTTACCGATCTCTCGGAAATTCAGACGCGCTACGAAAATCTGGTATTTTTGCACGGTTTCGAGTACAGTACGCGTGAAAATGTGATCTTCGTCGGGCCGCAGGTTGGCCCGCTTTATCAGCGATCGCTGGAAGAGGCGCTGGCTGCGGCCGGCGCATTGCTGACCGTAGTTTGTCACCCGCAGCCCAATGGAGCTGCGCGCGAGTACTGGACGCTGGACAAACTTGCGGCGTTGGGGGTCTGGCCTGATGGCGTCGAGGTCTACAATGGTCACTACGGTATTGAACGAGCGCTGGCGGCGGGGCGCTGGCCGCTCTATGCCGATTTCTGGGATGAGTTGTTGACGGCGGGCAATCGGATCTGGGGTTTTGCCAACGACGATTTCCACGACTATGAAGATTTCGACAATGCATTCAATATGGTACTGGTGGAGCAAAAGACGCCCCAGGCGGTGGTAGCGGCGGCCAAAAGCGGGCGTTGCTATGCGTCTACCGGACTTTTACTGAAGTCGGTGGAAGAAGAACACGGGCGGATCCGAGTGGAGGTCGACGCGCCGTGCAAGGGGGCGTTCATAGGACCGGGCGGCGAGCAGCTGGCCGCAGCCGAGGGTGCGTTTTTCGAATACACTGCCGGCGAGGAGGCCTATGTACGCTTTGAGGCGGAAGGTGCGACGGGACGAATTTTTCTGCAGCCGATGTTTCGCTCGATCTAGGCCGGGTGCTGGTCCGCAACTTTTGAATATGATTTGGATTGTGCTGAGCGCAGAATCCGAATCTCGAGCAGAAAAATCCGAGCTTCATGCCTGATCGAACTCGAACGGGTAGCGAACAATAGAGTGCGCAATAGGTGATTTATAGTTATTTTCCGCTATGAAGCTGTTCTGTATCCTGTCTGGATGAGGAGGAGAATATGGCTGAAAATCCGAATGTGGATTTGAGCATACCGATGCTGCCCGACATGGAGCTTACGGCCACGACAGTAGCCGAATCGCTCGGTGTTTTTATGGGTCTGGATCCGGACAAGATTGAAGAAGTCAAAATTGCTCTGATAGAGGCTTGTATCAATGCCTTTGAGCATAGTAATAGCCCTACCCGTCGTATCGACCTCAATTTTCAGATCACCGATCGTGGACTCAGTATCTCAATTGGCGATGGAGGTGAGGGATTCGATCTGGAAGAGGCATTAGAACGGATAGCGGAAAGGCGCGAAAAAGACCTTCCTCGCGGCTGGGGATTGACGCTGATCAACGAGTTGATGGATGAGGTCTATATCGATTCCAGCGACCGCGGCACGCTGATAACGATGACTAAACTTCGCTGACAATGTTAGTCAGGGATACTATTTCGGGTCTTGGCGCTTGATACAGAAGTCCCGAATCCGCCGGATAATCGATCTTTATCGCGCCCGGGCGGAAGCAGTATCGCTCCTTAAAAAGATGGGCCGATTCCTGGCCGGCTTCTGATCCTTGACACAGCCCCTTTAAAATTTCTATTCTCTAGTCCGGACCAATGCCGCAATCAGTCGTGCGCGTTTTAGTAATCATGAGATCTGTCGTATAGAAGGAGAGTGGCGATGCGTCGGGATCGGCGCCCTGTCGCTGGTGTGCCACTCTGAGTAATCGCGCCATAAGGAACGCCCGCTGTGATTCAGAAGCAATTTTCTCTTCTGCAGACCCGGCGCTTTCTGCCCCTGTTCCTGACCCAGTTTCTCGGCGCTTTCAACGACAATGCGTTCAAGACCGCGATGGTGGTGCTCATCACCTGGAGATTGGCCGATCTCGTCGCGATGAATGCCCAGACCATGGTTACGGTAGCGGCGGGTGTTTTCATCCTCCCGTTCTTCCTCTTTTCGGCTACCGCAGGGCTGGTTGCCGATAAATTCGACAAAGCCAGACTCGTCCGACATATCAAACTCGCCGAGATTCTCATCATGATGGCGGGCGCGGTGGGTTTCTATCTCGGCAGCATCCCGATTCTGATGGTGGTGCTTTTTTTTATGGGGACGCAGTCTACCTTCTTCGGGCCGATTAAATACGGGATCCTGCCCGACCAACTCCGCGAAGACGAACTGGTGGGCGGCAACGCGCTGATCTCTGCCGGTACTTTTCTCGCTATTCTCACCGGTACGATCCTCGGGACCGAGGTGGTACTGGGTGAGCAGGGTATTATCATCCTCTCTGTCGTCGTCGTCGCGGTAGCCATCGTGGGCTGGGTTTCCAGCTGCTACATACCGGCGATGGGGTCGGGCCAACCGGATTTGCGCATCGGCTACAATTTCGTCTCCCAGACCTGGAAGATGCTCAGGTATGCCGCAGACCAGCGCGAGGTCTTTCGCTGCATCATGGGCATCTCCTGGTTCTGGCTGGTGGGTGCGACCTTTCTCGCCCAGTTCCCGACCTTCACCAAGGATGTCCTCGGCGCGTCGGAACGGGTGCTGACGATCCTGCTGCTGACCTTTTCTGTCGGTATCGCCCTCGGGTCGCTGCTCTGCAACCGCCTGCTCAAGGGCGAAGTGCACGCCAGGTTTGCACCGCTCGGCGCGCTCGGTATTACCGTATTCACCGTGGATCTCTTTTTTGCCACCAACCAGCCTCTGGCGAACAGCACGGGCGGACTCGTAGACGCGGGCGGATTCTTGAGCACCGTCGCTGGATGGCGGGTGATCGTGGATCTCTTGCTGGTCGCCATATCCGGCGGAATCTTCATCGTCCCGCTCTACGCTATCGTGCAGCAGCGCAGCGACGAGAAGCACCGCGCGCGGAATATTGCCAGCAACAACGTCATGAACGCGTTGTTCATGGTGGCTTCGGCCGCGGGTACTGTGTTGATGCTGGAACTTGGATTGGCGATCCCGCAGGTATTTCTCATCATGGCGTTGCTCAACGCCGCGGTTGTCGTCTATATCGCCAGGCTTTTGCCGGGGGCGATTTCAAGATCGTGTATCGCCTGGCTGCTCGATCTATGCTATCGGGTCAAAGTCGAGAACCTGGAAAATTACCATCGCGCTGGCGAGCGCGCGTTGATCGTCGCCAACCATCAGTCGTTCATCGATGCTCCGCTGATCGCCGCCTATGTACCGGATGGGCTGACCTTTGCCATCAATACCCATATTGCCAAACAGCGGCTGGTCCGACTTTTCCTTTCGCTAGCCGAGACTTTTCCCATCGACCCCACCAACCCCTTCTCGATCCGCTCGCTGGTAGCGCATGTGAAAGAAAATCGCCGGGTGGTGATTTTTCCCGAGGGGCGGATCACCGTTACCGGCTCGTTGATGAAGATCTACGAGGGTCCTGGAATGGTCGCCGATAAAGCTGAGGCGACTGTGCTGCCGGTGCGGATCGAGGGCGCTCAGTATACGCCTTTCTCGAGACTCAAGGGCAAAGTGCGTACGCGGTGGTTTCCGCAGATCACGGTGCGCTTCATGCCGCCGGTGAAGCTGGAGGTGCCCGAGCAGATCAGGGGCCGCAAGCGGCGGCACTACGCCGGCAATGCGCTCTACGATATCATGAGCAAGATGCTCTTCGAGAGCAGCAATTATCGCCAAACGGTCTTCGACTCTTTGCTGGATGCGCGCAATATACACGGCGGCAAACACATCGTCTTCGAAGATATAGAGCGCCAGCCAGTGGACTACAACAAACTCGTACTCGGATCGTTGGTGCTGGGCAAGAAACTCATTCGCGATACTGCAGCAGGGGAGTGCGTTGGCTTGCTGCTGCCGAATATGGTGGTGAGTGCGGTCGCGTTTTTTGGTCTGCAGGCCTTTCACCGCGTGCCTGCGATGCTCAATTTTTCGGCCGGCGCCCGCAACGCAGTGCTCGCCTGTGCGACGGCACGGATCAAAATCGTCTATACATCGCGGCGCTTCGTCGAGACTGCGAAACTCGGTGCAATGGTCCAGGCCATTGCTGATGCCGGGGTTGAGGTGGTCTACCTCGAAGATCTGCGGGATCGGATTTCGGCCGCCGATAAAGTATTCGGTTTAGTGCGCAGCAAGATGGCGGGCTGCTATTATCATTTGGCTAACAGGGTTCGGGATCCCGACCAGCCCTGTGTGATCTTATTCACTTCCGGAACCGAGGGGGTGCCCAAGGGCGTGGCGTTGAGTCATGCCAATGTGCAGGCCAACCGGTATCAGGTGAGTTCGCGTATCGATTTCGGTCCGACGGATATTATTCTGAATGCGCTGCCGATGTTTCATTCGTTCGGTCTGACCTGCGGCACTTTGCTGCCGGTGCTTTCGGGGCTGCGCACATTTCTCTATCCGTCGCCGCTGCACTATAGAATCGTGCCCGAAGTCGCCTACGATACCAACGCGACCATCATGTTCGGTACCGATACCTTCCTCTCCGGGTATGCTCGCTATGCGCATCCCTACGATTTTTACTGCATGCGCTATGTCTTCGGCGGTGCCGAGAAGGTTCGAGACGAGACTCGGCGGATCTGGAGTGAGCGTTTCGGGTTGCGGATTTTTGAAGGCTATGGTACCACCGAGGCGGCTCCCGTACTGGCGTTGAATACGCCGATGCACAATTGTCCAGGCGCCGTTGGCCGCTTGCTGCCCGGCATCGACCATCGTCTCGAATCCGTGCCCGGGATAGAGATCGGCGGCAAGCTGCTGGTCTCCGGGCCCAATATCATGGCCGGTTATTTGCGCTTCGAAAATCCGGGCGTGCTCGAGCCGCCGGAACACGGTTGGTACGATACCGGTGATATCGTTAGCGTCGACGAGGATGGCTATTTTCAGATCCAGGGCCGCGCCAAGCGATTCGCCAAGGTCAGCGGGGAGATGATCTCGCTCGCAGCCGTGGAAAGTGTAGTCGCCGGACTCTGGCCCGATCACGCCCATGCCGTCGTCAATCTGCCAGACGAGCGCAGGGGCGAGCAGCTGGTGCTGGTCACCGACTTTCAGGGAGCGGAGCGCGATGCGCTGCTGGCCTATGCGCGCGACGAGGGCGTCGCCGAGCTCAGCGTGCCGAGGAGTATCGTCAAGGTCGAGAAGATACCGCTTTTAGGGTCGGGCAAGATGGACTACGTGGGAATAAAAGCACTGGCGGAAGAAGCGGTGTGATCTGTGCGCTGGTGTTATTTTCCTCGATGCTATCCGATTGTAATGAGAGCAGCTCAGGTAATTTTTTTCACTTTAAATAAAAATGCCTCTTGCCCCAGTACTTCGATGGGGTAGAGGCGTTCGACATAGAGGGACGATGACGAGCTGAGTGCTGCTTGCAGTATGTTGCGCTCGCTGGTTAGCCATGCACCGACTCCACCTGCTTTGAGGACCCGCTCGGCTTCTGCGGTGAAGCGCTGGTAGAGCGAGTTGATTTCCCAGGGCTCGCCGATCTTCTTGCCGAAGGGCAGGTTGCACACTACCCGGTCTATACTGCCGTCTTTGAGCGGCAGATTTCCCGCATCCCATTCGCGGATCTCTATCGGCTTGTAGCGAGGCCCGATATTGGTCCGGGTTGCGGCAATGGCTTTGGCGGCGATATCGCCGCCCCAGAGTCGGGCGTAGCGCCCGTATTCGCCCCGCTCGATGAGGATCGTCCCCGCGCCGCACATCGGATCGAGAAAAACGTCGTCGTTCGTGGGCTCGGCGAGGCGGACCATCGCCCTTGCCACCGTGGGCCGCAGCGAGGCTTCGATCTGCGCTTCCTTATAGCTGCGATGGCGCATTGTTCGGTCCGAAAGCCGCACACCACTGAGCAAGCGGCCGCCGGCTTCCAGTGCCCAGAATTCGAGCAGGGCGTCTTCATCGACCCGCTTCCAGCGGGGAAAGCGCCAGGCGATCGCGCGCGTCAATTCTTTGCGCATCTCTTTGCGCATATAGCGTTGCTGGCCGCCGCGACGCTGAGCGACGACCCTATAGGTGATCCGCTTGATTTTCTTGGGCTGGGCCTGCCTGTGTGCGCTTACCGCCGCCTCGAAAAACGGCGACTCGGCGATCATTTTTCCAGCCTCTTCCAGCCCTTCTCGCGCTGGGGCTACCAGCTCGTAGGCCACCTGGGCAAAGACGTCTTCGGTCGTACCCAGATCGAGGAGGGTTTTTGGATCGCCGTCCCAGGTGAAAAAAACCACCCCGCGTTCTTTTGTATCGGCAGCAGTGCCGCCGTGCTCGGCAATCTCCTCAGCGGCGATCGACTCCAAACCCGGGGCGACAAAGGCGTAGAATTGCATCGGTCTATTCATAGAGATCATCGAGGTCTGCCGCGGCGAAATCCACCAGAAATTCCGCTATCCGCGCCGAGACCATCTCCAGGCAGCGTCGGCCTTTTTCGGGCGTTGATAGGTGAGGATTGCCAATGCCGGTATCATCGGTCGCCTGCAGCCAGTCGCGCTGAGTCCAGACCCAGCCTTCGCGCAGCGCCGCGATTTTGAACTTGTGTTCGCGGCCATCGCCGGCCTCCGATAGCGGCAGGACCCAATCGGGGCGCAGGTGCTGCATCAAGCTGGTTTCCATTTCGTTGGCGTGGTCGCCGCCCTCGGTGAAAATCCCGTCTGGAACGGTGCGATACCAATCCATCGCGCAGATGAAAACCTCGTAGCGGGGCAAGAGCTCGCGCACCATCTGTCTGAAGTCATTGCCGCCGTGGCCGTTCATAATTAGCAGCTTGGGAATCCCCTGATGCTCGAGTGCCGCGACCAGATCGTCGAGGATCGCCAGTTGGGTCGAGGGGTTGAGGTTGAGATCCAGCTTGATATCGAGCTGGCCGGTATTCACGCCGAAAGGCACGGTCGGCAAGACGATGACAGAGGCTTCCTGCTCCCAGGCGATCCGGGCCGCCTCGGCAGCGATCTCATCGCATTGGACCACATCCGTCGAATAGGGCAAATGGTAATTATGAGCCTCGGTCGCCCCCCAGGGCAGGATCGCTAGTTCGCACTCGGCGCTCTTAATCGTTTTCCAGTTCGTTTCTGCGAGGATATAGGGTCTGCCAGCCATGCGTGCTCCTTGGCGTAAAAGGGAGTTGAGTGCGGGGTCTATTTTTGTTTATATACAAGAATGCAATGGGCATCCGCTATATCTACAGAGTCAGACCCGAAAGCAGCACTCACCGAGATCAAACGCTCGATCAGCGAGCAACTGGGTGGTCCGCACGCCGATCTGATTTGCGCTTTCGTCTCGCCCCAATACGGTGAGGGTCTTGCTCATATATCGGAACGGGTCCTGGCTCACTTCGCTCCACGTGCCTTTATCGGTTGTACCGGATCGGGGATCGTCGGCGGCCTGCGCGAAATCGAAGAGGTACCCGCGGTCTCGATCTGTGCCGCTCGTCTTCCCGGCGTCGAGCTTCGCACCTTCCACCTCGAGACCTATCCCGGCCCCGACGAAGGCCCCGAAGCCTGGGAAAAAGCACTCGGAGTGCCGCGTGCCGAGCCGACCTGCTTCGTGCTCCTGGCCGATCCGGTCGGACCGCCTCCCTGCGATCCGCGCTCTTTACTCGCCGGGATCGACTATGCCTACCCCCAGGGCGTGCAAATCGGTGGTCTGGCCTCGGCGCTTGAGGGCAATACGCTGTTCTTAGACCAGGATCTGCATCATTCGGGCCTGGTCGGCGTTGCTCTCCAGGGCAATATTCAAGTCGATACCATCGTCGCTCAGGGCAGCCGTCCAATCGGTTCGCCGATGACCATCACGCATTGCGAAGACCAGATCCTCCACCAGCTGGACAACCAGCCCGCGGTCCAGGTCCTCGTCGCCCTCTATCAGTCGTTGCTGCCCCAGGACCAGGAGCGGATGCGCTATGGACTCCAGCTCGGCGTGGCTGCCACCGAGCTCAAAGAGCAGCTCAAGCCGGGTGATTTCCTGATTCGCAATGTGATCCACCTCGACCAGGAGCGGGGTTTTCTGGCCGTTGGCGATAATTTGCGCCAGGGCCAGACGGTGCAGTTCCACCTCCGCGACGCGGCTGCGGCCAGCGAAGACCTTACGGATCTTCTCGAGCACTACCAGCTGAGTCGGGCTGCGACGCCTCCTGTCGGGGCCTTGCTTTTCACCTGTACCGGACGCGGGCAGGGCTTTTTCGGCCAGCCCGACCACGACTCTGATACCTTTTTCCAATCCGTCGGTGAGGTTCCTCTGGGCGGCTTCTTCTGCGGCGGCGAAATCGGCCCGGTAGGATCAGCGACCCACTTGCACGGCTACACCAGCGCTTTCGCACTCTTCAGACCGCTGCACGACTAAGAACCGCCCGGCACAGCGTTCGGTATTCGGCCCCTCCCGGTTTCAGAAGGCTCGAAACCAGTTCGATCTCCTGCACCTCAAATTCCATCGGCGGGGGATGCTCAAGCCACTCTCCGGTCGGGGCTCGAATGCCCTGCCGGACCCGTCCCAGTGTCAAATGCGGGCGAAACACTCGTTCTTCCGGCTCCCAGCCCAGCTGCAGTACAAGTGCTTCAACCTTTTGTTGCAACTCGCTGAGGCTGCCACGCTCATCTGTCAGACCGGTCCAGATCACTTTTGCCCGCCGCCCGCTGGGGAAGGTGCCGCTCTTGCCCAGTGTCAGCGTAAAGGCCTGGTAGCCAGCGGCAATTGCTTCTAAGCCCTGGGAGAGAGCCGCGATCTGTGTTTCTGCGGTATCCCCTAGAAAACGCAGGGTGAGGTGAATATTTTCCGGCGCGACCCAGCGCACGCTCTGCTCCGGCCACCGCGACCGCATGGCATTGGCCAATCTTCCCAGGCGTTCTGTAACTAGAACAGGCGACTTGATCGCAATGAAGGTGCGTATAACGCCCATAGTTGCCTGGTACTCAGATCTGCGCCACGGCCCGGTCTGTTCTTATCGTGCTCCGCATGCCCGCAGACAGGCATGCAAATATCCTCGGCTCTCCGCCGCGATGGTCGTCACCTGGCCCAGGTCGTACCCCGAGGCTCCGATCACTTCCAGATCGGCCGACAGATCGTTACCCGATTCGTGCAGGACTCTGATAAAGCCGAAGAGGTCTATATCGCCCCGGCCGCAGGCCTGAGTCTCGGGAGTTCCCGGACCTCCTTGCGGCACTGCACAATCGCGAATGTGTACGTGCTTGACCCGGTCGGCGACCTTGGGGAAGGACTCTACCGGATTTTCACCCGCGCGGTGTATATGGCTTGGATCCATGTTGATCCCGCAGGCCGGCGAGTCGACCATCTCCATTGCTCTCAGGATCGTCGGCGTATTGTAGATGCACGCTCCGACGTGGGGTTTGACACAGAGGGTTAGTCCGTGCTCCTGCGCGCGTTCGGCCATCGTGGCCACCAACTCGACCTGGCGGACGAGATCCTCCTCCACGTCGCTCTGGCCGCCTGAGCCGATATTGACGACCGGGATGCCGATTTCGGCGCCGGCGGCGAAGGCCGGCATCAGTCGTTCCTCCTCGAGGGAGGCCACTTCCATCGCCAGCAACTCCAGTTCGTATTGTTGCGAAAGCTCTTTAATCTGATTGACCTGAGCCTGCCAATTTTCCAACTCTAGATGCTCGGAACCTTTGATCGCCGCCAACTCGATTCCGTCGTAACCGGCCAGGTGGATATGGCGCATGGCCGTTTCCAAATCGAAACCGGCGAAGAGCACCGAATTGGCGCCTATTTTAATCATTGTCAAAAACTCCTCAGTGTGGGCTAATAGATTGATTTTATTGGTGGGTCTTCAGTATATGGCTGGAGCGCGGGAACGTCAAGGTGATGTCGAGAGCTGCTGTACACCAGCTGGATTTATTTGGACGCATCTCTCCGATTTCTGTATTATCTGGAGAAAAACAGCTTGCTGGAGGGGGAATGAAGCTATGAGTTCAGGTCGGATCGGATTGCACCTGCGAGAAGAGCGCGGTATCGCGAGGCGGCAATGGCCCCTCACGCGCGGTGTCCCATTGCCGAAGGGTGCGCTCAAAACACTAGAAGATCTATGGATCGAGGACGCGGACGGTTTGTCGATCCCCGGCCAATTCCGACTTTTGAGCCGCTGGCCGGACAGCAGCGTCAAATGGGTGCTAGCGGATTTCCAGGCCGATCTTGAAGCGGGTGGCGAAGCGGAATACGCATTGTGCTATGAGGATGCAGGCCAAAGATCGGATATTGCAGTGCCCCCGGACCGAATCCTGGAACTTCGAGAAGGGGAGGATGCGATCGAGGTCTGTACGGGCGCAGTGCGTTTCGAGGTCTCTCGACGTCGTTTTGGGCTCATTGAGCGGGTCGTGCTGGGCAGGCGCGATGGCGAGCTCTTTATCGCCGAGGAAGAAGTCACGCCTGCGGACGCGGGTGCCGAGGCCTGGGTGCGAATTCGAGAGGGCGCTTCGCGCGGCGGCACCGAGCGGACGATCTACGGTATGGGTGGCGATTGTCTGGCTTCTATCGCAGACGATGAGTACAGTGCGGAGGTGGAAGAGGCCGGTCCGCTGCGGGTTGTTATCGCCTGCCGCGGTCGCTGCGAGGCCTTCGCCCCGATGCACCACTACAAAGGTTATCGCCCTTTCCATATCACAACCCGGATCTACGCCTACGCCGGCCATTCTTTTTTGCGCGTTCTGCACACGGTGGTTATGGCCTGCAATGCTCGCGAAACCGAGGTGGAAGAAATCGGCGTGCGCGTAGCGGCGTCTTTGGATCCGTCCACGCAGTACCAGGTGGCCTCGCGGCGTCCAAGGGCGGGGACGCTCAGTCCGGGCCAGTCGCTCCTGCTCGCACAGCGCAGCGACAATCACTTCCACCTCTACCAGCGGCAGGACGGCCAGCGAAAAGTTCTGGCCGAGGGAGAGCGGACCGAGGGGTGGCTCGTACTGAACGACGAGAGAGTCGGCGTGGGCGTCGGTTTCCGCTACATGGCAGAGGAGTACCCCAAGGCGCTGGGTACTGCTGCAAACGGGCAGGGGATCGACGTCTATTTGTGGCAGGATCCGCAGGGCGAGCGGCTGAGTCTCAGACGCTACGACGAGGATGTCGCCTGGCACGAGGGCGAGGGGGTGTACGCCGATGGCACAGGCACCGCCAAGACCAGCGAATTTTTCACTTCGTTCTTTCGCGCTGGCGAGCAGGACGAGCAGGTCGAGCTTTTGCGGGGCGCACTCAGCGCCCCGCACGTGGCGCTGGAACCAGGACATCTGGCTGCCTGCGAGGTCACGGGCGGCTTTGCCCCGGAGGGCAGGTTTCCCCGCTCGGATCGGATGATGACCGGTTTTGTCGATTGGCTCCGGCGCAATATCGAGCTGGGACACTGGTACGGCTTCTTCGACTGGGGCGATGTCCTGGTGGCGTGGGAGGAGTCCGAGAACGACTGGCGTTTCCGCGGGCGCTGGGGCTGGTGTAACAGCGAGTGGGATCCGCGGCACGGAGTGTGGATCCAGTATTTGCGCACCGGTGCCCGGGCCCTTTTTGAACTCGGCGAGGCGATGACCCGGCACTCGACCGATGTCGATACCTGCCACTACCATCCGTTTCGGCCCTATATGGTGGGGGGCTGCTACCGCCACAGCATTGATCATTTCGGCGACGAGCCCTGCGCTTCACATACCTTTATCGATAACTGGGTAGACTACTATTACCTGAGCGGTGACGCGCGGACTCTGGAGGTCGTACAGGAGGCCGGGGAGTTTTTTCTGCGTTACACCTGGAGCGAAGATCCGCGTTTCAGCTTCAGTCTGCGCTCGATCGCCAATGTATTGCGTGGGTTGCTCTACGCCTATGAGCTGACCGGTGCCGAACGCTTTATGCGGCGGGCGGAAGAGGTATACGAAGTCATCGCCCGCGGCCAGAATGACGATGGCAGCTGGCACAAGCGCTTCCAGGTTTCCACGGCGGATAAACTGCCCGATCAGGGCCCCTATGCGATGGCTTCGGAGGGTACGACTCTGGCGGTGGAGTTGGGTACGGCGGATTCATTTACCGATGAGGAATACCGGGTGGCGCACCAGGGCTATGGCACCCTTTCACCGCGGACTTTCGTGGTGCCGGTCAGCGATCAGAAGGGCTATCAGACCCACTATCTGATGGTCGGGTTGGAACTTTTCCACCGCATGACCGGCCGGCGCGATGTGGCTGAGGTCTACCGGCGGGCGGTGGATTGGTTCTGCGGCAATGATTTTAATGCGGATTTCTCTATCGGGCAACACTACTACGGCATTATCTGTCGGCACCTGGCCTATGCCTGGCGGCTGAGCGGCGATGAGCGCTATCTGCAGATCGGGCGCGCGGTGCTGGCGCGACTTATGCAGCTACAGGACCAGAGCGACGACCCGCGTCGGCGGGGGGCTGTGGGCCAGAGCCCGATGGGCGTCAGCCTGCTCTTCTTCGGCGTACCGTATCTGCTGGCCGCCCTGGCTGAAGCGGGCATGGATGAGCCGGAACCGTGATCCCAGTGCGCGGGCTCTGCTGGTCGGCGCGATCGGCGCCGCACTGATCGGCGCTGGAGTTCCCTATTGCAATATGGTTCTGCAGGGATCGCGGATTGCCTCCCATTTCAATACGCCTGCTGCGATCATCCTCTTTTTCCTTCTCGTCTTTTTGCTCAACAGCGGCGTCGGCTTCTTGCGGCGCGGGTGGATGCTGGGGCCGGGCGAGTTGGTTCTGATCTACGTCATGTGGATCGTGGCGACCGCCATTCCCGAATACGGACTGACTTCTTTTCTGCTTACCGATATCACTGCACTGATCTACTATGCCACGCCGGAAAATGGTTGGCGCGAGTTGATTCTGCCCTTCGTGCCCGAGTGGATCATCCCGCATCGCGAACCCGGTCCGATCGGCCACTTCTACGAGGGTGCGCCCCATGGTGTCGCGCTGCCGTGGAAGCTGTGGCTTCGACCGCTGGCGTTCTGGATCCCCTTCGTGCTGGCGCTCTACCTGACGATGATCGCCGTCGCCGTGATTCTGCGCAAGCAGTGGATCGAGCGGGAGCGCCTGGTTTTTCCGCTGGCCCAACTCCCGCTGGCGATGATCGGAACGGGTGCGGGGCGGGCTTCGGGGTCCAAGTCGTTTTTCGGAAATCCGCTGATGTGGCTGGGTTTTTCGATCCCGGCCCTGCTGCAGACGATCAATGGTCTCAATCCGTACTTTCCCCAGATTCCCCGAATCTATTGGGGCACCGAGCTCTTGCTTTTCCACGAGAGCGTCAGCATTCCTCTGCGGCTCAGTTTTCAGATCGTGGGTTTCGCCTTTCTGATCAACCGCGGCATTGCCTTCGGGCTCTGTTTTTTCTATCTGCTCGGCGCTTTGCAGCAGGGCCTCTTCGATTTTTTGGGTCTGCGCGAATTCGACCCGGTCCTGGGACCTTATAGCCGCTACGCCGGATCGATCGTCGTGCACCAGGGATTCGGGGCACTGCTGGTGCTGGTGATTTTCGGGTTGTGGACGGCGCGGGGGCATCTGAAGGGGGTTGTGCTGCGAGTCTGGGACCGCAGGGCCGGGGCCGATGACTCGGACGAGATCCTCTCCTACCGCGCGGCGCTCTTGTTGCTGGTAGGCGGTTTGGTGTTTATGGGCCTCTGGCTCTGGCAGTCCGGGCTACCCGGCTGGGTCACGCCGCTCTATCTGGGATTGGCTTTGCTGATCTTCATCGGCATTACGCGGATCGTGATCGAAGGGGGGCTGCCCTATGTCCACGCGCCGATGATTGCCTCGGATTTCGTCGCGGCTGGAGTCGGCACCAGTACCCTTGGGCACCAGGGAGTGGTCTCACTGGCCTTCACCTACGTGTGGGCCAGCGATATTAATGTCTTTATCATGGCCGCGGTGGCCAATGGACTCAAACTGGTGACCGAGACGGTCAGGCGACATCGACGGCTGATTTTCTGGGGGATAATACTGGCGATCGTCATCGCCATCGTCACTTCAGTGTGGACGATGCTGGTGCTGGCCTATCGCTATGGTGGGATCAACACCGACGCGTTCTTTTTCAACTACGTCAACCGATTGCCTTTTGAAAACGCGGCCGCGCGTCTGCACAACCTCGAGGGACCGCATTGGGCCAACTGGATCTACACCGCGATAGGCGCTTTGGTGATGGGACTTTTGATGGTGGCGCACCAGCGCTTTTTGTGGTGGCCGCTGCACCCGCTCGGTTTTCCGATCAGCGCGGTGACCGGTGCGCTCTTTTTCAGCGTGCTGATAGCGCTGGTCATCAAGTCGGTCGTGCTCAAGTACGGTGGGCCGAAGCTCTATCTGCACTTGAAGCCGCTTTTTCTGGGTATGATACTGGGTCAGTTTGTGACCGCTGGATGCTGGCTGGTGGTCAGCTATATCACCGGGGTGCCGGGTGGGTACAACTACCTTTCCGGCTATTTGTAAACGAGTCTGCTGCTCATTGAAAGCGGGGCATCGGGCTCTGCCGGCGGGATCCAATCGCGTTCAGGTCGTCTGGACCTGCTG
>CAZFMY010000102.1:0-23768 GCA_964520345.1 uncultured Gemmatimonadaceae bacterium
CCCCCCCCCCCCCCGCCCCCCCCCCGCCCCCCCCCCCCCCCCCGCGGCCGCCCCCCCCCCCCCCGTGGGAGTGGCGTACTGATGATGCGAGTTCTGTACTGGAATGCAGGAGTTTGGCTGCGGCTGGATAGAGGTCGGTCGAGCTTGTGCAACAACTAAGCATTTTTGCACCCTGATCGGTCGGTGCAACGAGGAGACGTTTTTGAGCGTTGGATTAGTACATACAAAGAGATTGTGTAGCTTGCTGGTATTGTTGCTGCTGCTCTTGCTGCCTTTGTCTGCTGGCGCTCAGGAATACGGTGCCCGTCTGGGTGTCGTTAAGCGTGGGGGGCGGGTTTCTTTCGAGCCGCGTGGTCCCGGCGTGCTCTTTGATGCCCTGGATCCTGCTGTGCGCAAGTGGTATATCCCGCAGGAACTCTATGCGGAGTATCAATGGAAGCAGTGGGAGTACTCCAATTATGCGCGCAGCTTCTACCAGCGCTACGTCTCCACCTCGCTAGAAGGCAGCTATATCTACGACGTCTACGGCAATTACCTGACTCGCGGCTGGTTGATTTTCGACTGGCGGCAGCAGAATCCTCAGCCCTTTGGCTCGACACTGGCTCAGGATGGGCGTTTTTCCGGGTGGTTCAACCAGCTGGTCATTACATCTGATCACAAGGGCCAATACCACTACGCGATTACCATCGGCAGCCAGATTCGCACCACTCTGACGCCGATGACCTTCTCGAAGCCGCGTTTTAACGGGATCCAGTGGGATCTTCTTTCCGATAAGTACGCGCTTACGGTCCTCCTCTCTCGACTCAACAACCTGGTCGACGATAGAGGCTCATCGGTGGGGACTTCGGAAAAGACCAATAATACCAGCCTGATCGGCAGCCGTCTGGAAGTGCAGGTCGGCGACTTCGTCAAGGTCGGCGGCACCTATCTCAATGCCCATCACGCCCAGACCCAGACCGAACTTTTCAATGGCAATATCCTCAAAGGCAACCTCACCGGCGTACAGAATTTGACCACCCTCAGTTTCGTCGAAGTCGTGATCAAGGACGATTCGCCCGAGGATGGCGAGGCCGGCGGCGCGCTCTTTGCGCAGGATATCGTCATCTGGGATCTGGAGGGCAATCGCATCCGGGGCTCGGAAATCGGTTTCCGACCGCTGGTCGAAGGCGGTTTTCAACGTCGGGGTTTCCTCGCTGCGGACGGGCGTGAGGAGATTCGTCTGCGCTACGATTTACAAAACCGTTCCTATACCGGGCCGGATCCCAGCGAGATCCAACGAATACAGGTCGAGCTGGTACTGGCCAACGATTATCTGGTCGAGATGTCCTCGGATCGCCAGACCGATTTTCAGGAGCGGGTCGTGCCCTTGGCAATGGCCAGGGCGCCGGGCAATGTCAAGGACTCGTCCAATCAGCGGGTTTTGGCCCTCGACTATGGCCTGCCTACCGCCAACCAGATCGCCGGGTTTACGGTGGAGGTGACCGACCTCGAGGGCTTTAACGCCTATCTCGAAGTGGATGTCAATCAGCAGTACCGACAGTATCCCAATCCCAATCTCGAAAAGCACCACGTTGCCAGCGGGGAGTCGCAGGCCTGGATGCTCAATATTTCCAGGATCGATGCTCCCTATTTCGCGCTGGTGGAGGCTTTCGCGATCGATCCCGACTATCAGACCGGGTTCCAGGTCGTCGATAGAAATGGCATCGTCGATTACGCGAGTCCGCAACGTTATTTCGAGTTCGTCGACGACAACGACGATCAGGATCGCTATCCCGACTGGGCGCGGCAGGGTTCGCCTCGCGATCGCGAGATTTTTCCCGGTTGGGACGAGAATAACGATCTGATCTCTGACTTCAACCAAAACGATACCGATTCGAGCCCCAATCGCATGCCGGATTACGAGGAGCCTTTCCTGCGTTATCACACCGACCGGCCGGAGTTTCTCTACGGGCTTGATCACAACCACAATGGTTGGATAGATCGCTTTGAAAACGACGAAGAGGCCGACTTTCCCTACCAGCGCGACCGCCGCGGCTACAATATCTACATCGGTGCTTTTTTACACCCCGATTTGCGATTTGCGGTGGGTCGCCAGCGAGTGCAGCAGCACTCCGACGACCGTCGATCCAATGCGGATTACCTGATGCTGGCGGGAGATCACTACTTCACCGGTTGGGGGCGCGCGCGGGTTTTTCAGGATCTGCGCCAAGTCGAGGACGATATATTCGACTCTCTGGTGCAGTGGGTTCAACGGCCCAATACACGGGGTGAACTGGTTCCGGTGCCAGATGTGCTGCCGGCGCAGAATACGATTGTCAATACGACCTGGCTGGGTTTCGATTGCGATCGCTGGTCGGGCTTCAAGATGGTCAATATGTTCAAGTGGCAGTTCTACCATCAGCGCGATCCGCGCAATGCGCTACTGCAGCGCGGCCAGCGCGAGGTTGGAACCTTTCTCGGGCTGATTAATAAAGCCGAGTACCGGTTGCAGCTGGGTAAGCTGAGTTTGAGCCCTGCCTGGAAGAGCGAGTTCCGTCGCGAATCGCCGGTGTTGAGCGATCTGCCTGAGCGCAAAGAATTGAGCCAGATTCTACTCGCAGTCGGGCGCTTTCCGATCATGCACAGCAGCTACCTGGAAGCCGGGATCGAATACCACAATTTTCGTCAACTGCTCAACCCAACGCCGCCGGGGCTGGAAGAGGGTTTCTGGGAGACGACGACGATCGCCCAGTTGACCAATATCTCCGACTATCAGGGCTATAAGCTGACGACAGTGCTGGGTTTCGACCTGACCCGGCGGCATCTCGAAGTCGAGGGCACGCGGACGCGGACGCGAGGGTTCATCACCGTATATGCGGGAGTCGAGCCATGAGATTTTTTCTCGCTGTTGTGCTGCTCTGGCTGGGTTGTGGCGTCGAACGCCCGCCGCTGCAGGTTGCCGCGGTCGACGACGAACCTGTTTTCGCTCACGACACCTTTGCCGATGCGGGTTTCGAACAGGCGGTACGGCAGGCGGTTGTGCAGCCGCAGGGGGTTCTGGACGACGCTGTCCTGGCCGGGCTGGAGATGCTGAATGCGGGCGGATACGGGATCGCGAGTTTGCAGGGCTGTGAGCGGCTGCAGGGGCTCAAGACCCTGATGCTGGGGGACAATCAGGTCTCGGATATCGCGCCACTTGCGGAATTGCGGCGCCTGCAGGTGCTCGATCTATCCAATAATCAGGTAGCGGACCTGGCTCCGCTTGGCAATCTCCGACTCTTGAATTCGCTCAATCTCGATGGCAATCAGGTTGAAGATCTGGTCCCGCTCGCCAGGCTGCAGCTCCTGGATCTGCTCAATCTCGATGGCAATCGGGTCCGCGACGTGGAGGTCTTAGCGCAACTCAGGCGTTTGCGCAGTGTCGAGCTCTCGGGCAACCCGCTCGATATCGAGCAGGTTATAGCGCTGCGCGAGCGAGGATTGGAAGTAACCTTTTTTCAGCCGACGATCACCTTCCAGGATGCTCGATTAGAGCGGGCAGTGCGCACGGCGGCGAAGAAGCGGGTCGAAGATCTGACAGTGGCGGACCTGCGCGCGATCACCAGTATAAACCTCAACAGCTCGGTCAAGTCTCTGGACGGTATCGAGCAGCTGGTCAATCTGGAAGTGCTGCGCTTCAGCGGATCGACCAAGGAGGGTGAGCTGGCGAGTCTCTTGCCGCTGGCCAGTCTGAGCAAGCTGCACTCGCTCGATCTGACGACCGCGAATCTTGAGGATATCCGCCCCCTGGCCCGATTGACGAATCTGACCAAGCTCAACCTCAACAACAACCAGCTCGTCGATATTGCACCGCTCGCTGGATTGACCGAGCTTCGCGAACTGCGGCTCGAGAGCAACCAGATTCAGGATATCTCCGCGCTGGCCGGTCTCTTCCGGCTGGAGAAACTCTACCTCGAAGCCAATTGGATCGCAGACCTTAGTCCCCTGCGCAATCTGCGTAAGCTCAAGTCGCTTCACCTCTCTTTCAACCGGGTTGCGGATCTTTCGCCGCTGATCGGGCTGCGGGCCCTGGAGTGGCTCGAATTTGGCCAGAATTTCGTCGAGGATCTCTCGCCGCTGCGGAGATTGCGCAACCTCGAGGTCCTCGATTTCACCAGCAATATGGTGGTCGATATCGGCCCGCTCGCCGACAAGCCTGGATTGCAGTCGATTTTTTTCGGCAACAATGGAGTCGTCGATCTCTCTCCGCTTGCGTCTTTGCCGGAACTCAGGCGTCTGCGCCTGCGCGATAATCAGGTCGTCGATATTTCACCGCTCCTCGAGTTGGCGAAACTGCTTTCAGCCGATTTGCAGGGAAACCCGCTCAGTGCGGCGAGCATCGAGCTTTTCGAGACGCTTGAAAAGGGCAATAGGAGGATCAAATTTTGATGTCGATTGTCCTTTTGTTCGGCCTAGTTTGCTGCGGTGCAGGGATGGCTGCGGCGCAACTGGAACTCAAGGTTGGCCGAGAGGGGCTTTCATGGCTCGAGGCGCAGGACTCACTGGCCTTCGTCAATATGGCGCCCGATTCGCTGTGGACCTGGGGTGCAGAGCCGGGCGAGAATCTGATGGAAGGAGTCCTGGCCCGCGGGGGCCAGATCCTGGTTTCCGAAGAGCAGCCTAGCTTTGACCCCTTTGGGGAGTCGATACTCTGGCCGGTTTTCCGCGACGAGATCACCTCGGTGCGGGCTATCGCCGATGGTGATCCGGCGACGGCTTATGATCCCGATGAACTCGGTCAGAGTCGCCAGGTCGCGATCTATGTCGATCTGGGCGGAGCCTTTACCATCGAACGGACTCGGCTCTATCCACGCCTCGATACGGAGCACGTGGGGGCTTTTCCGCAGACCTTCGATCTCGGGTTGGGCGACCGTCTGCGGCCGGTGGTGAGCATCAACCGTCTATTGACGACCAGCGATGTGCGCTTCCAGCGCTTCATTTTTTACGGGATCACCCGACCCAATATCCGGGCGGTGATCGAATGGCCGGGGGTGCAGCAAGCCAACGTGCGGCGCCAGGCTCGTTATGTGCGTTTTCAGCCGCTTTCTGACGCGCCCTGGGAATTGGCTGAGCTGGAGCTTTATACCGACGGTACGGCGCCGACGGGTTTTTTTCGCTCGGTACCGCTCCTGGCCAGTACGGGCGCCCCGGTTTGGGGTCGAGTCCGCCACCTGGGCGGCGCGGCGTTGGAGGAATTGCCGATCGTGATTCAGACGCGGACTGGTCCCGATGAAGAGCCGTTGATCTATTTTATTACCCAGGGCCCCAAGGAGGTTCAGGTCAATCGGGCGGTGTGGGAGTACGCCAATGATTTTCCGGGCATTGCTCAGGGGCCGGTTGTGTCCAATCCCGCCTGGAGTGGTTGGGAGATGGTCGAGAACGGGCTGGTGCGCTCGCCTAGTCCGAACCCATTTTTGCAGTTTCGGGTGAGTTTCTTGCAGCCGGGTGTCAAATTGGAGCGCCTGGTTTTCGAGTACTCCTCACCGCCGACCTCGGGCCAAATGCACGCTGAGATCAGCCCGGCGGTAGTTGATGCAGGTGCGGAGACTGCGTTTGTGATGTCCATGCAGACGCGCCGACTCGCCGAGCGTTCGGATACTGGTTTTCGTTTTGTCGAGGTACTCAGTACCGCGATGATTAATGGAGTCGACAGCGTCAAGGTCGATGATGCCCACGCGGTGCACACTGTGCGCTTGGATCCCGGACAGGGTTTTGCGGTGAATCTATGGCGCCGGGTGATCAAGGACGGCTCTTTCGTACAGATTTTTTTCCGCGGCAAGGTTTTTGTCGATGGCACTCGCTTCGAGGTGCGCACGGTAGAGCGGCGGCTGATGGCAGAGGCGGAACAACCCGATACGGTTTTGCAATACGCGCAGGAGGCGGATCTGGACCCATTGCTGCCGAGTGCCGGACTCAGGGTGCGCCTCTCTGCACCTAACGCTCCTCTGATCGAGGATCTCGAGCCGGTACGGCGCGTGCTGACGCCCAATGGCGACGGAATCAACGACCGATTCGAACTCGCCTACACTTTGCTCAAGCTGACGCAGCCGACGGCGGTTTTTTTTCGGATCTACGACCTCGGCGGACGCTTGGTACGCCAGGGCTATGCCGGTGAGGACCAGAGTGGCCGTTTCGCCCGAATCTGGGACGGGCGCGACGATTGGGGCGTCCTGGTGCAGCCCGGAATTTACCTCTATCAGGTCCAGGTCGCGGCCGACGCAGGGACCGCACGCCGTACGGGGGTGGTGGATGTGGCCTACTAAGCGATATTATTCTTCGCAGACGGTATTCGCGCCTCAAGAGCAGTGCAGAAGTCGATCGAAAACGCTATTCTGCAAATAAGGCGATAAATGACAGATGCATTCAGCAGTTCCGAGTTTATCCGTCCTCGCTACGGCGCGGGCTGTTTTGCCGATCTGCCTCAAACGATTCGCCGCTTGCTGAGTGGCGCGGAGGGCCCTGGGTTGGTGGAGGGCCGCTACTCCAAGGTCGTACTCTTTTTCGTCGACGCCTTCGGCTGGCGCTTCTTTGCGCCGCGTCGTCAGCGCTATTCCTTTCTGCGCCATTTCGACGAGTGCGGGTCGGCGCTCAAGATCACCGCTCAGTTTCCCTCGACAACCTCGGCGCATGTGACCTGTATTCAGACGGGTCTGCCGCCGGTGCAGAGTGGAGTTTTCGAATGGCAGTACTACGAGCCCGAGGCGGACCAGATTATCAAACCGCTGCTTTTTGCGCCGCTCGACTCCCACGATCGGGGCTCGCTCGAGATCGAGCCGGCAAAGATCCTGCCGCACGAGAACTTATATCGGGATTTGGCCGCGGCAGGGGTGCGCTCCTATGTGTTCCAACCCGCCGAGCATTTCAACTCTCCGTACAACCAATGGACCTTTCGCGGTGCGAATACGCGGCCTTATCGCACCTTGCCTTCGGCGCTGAAGAGTCTGCAACTCCTGCTCGATGAGGTCGAGGGTCCGGCTTATTTCTTTCTCTACTTCGATGGGATCGATAAGGTCGGCCATTCCTACGGACCGGACTCGCCACAGGTCGACGCCGAGCTGGATGCCTTCCTGACCATCGCAGACCGGCTCTTCCTCGAGTCGTCAGCAGGGCGGCATGAAGATACGCTTTTGCTGGTCAGTGCCGACCACGGGATGACCGCAGTCGACCCCCAGACCACGATTTACCTCGATAGAGCGGCGGAGTTTGCCGGTTGCGAGCGTTTTTTGCGGCGCAATCAGAAGGGTGAATTGCTGGTGCCGGCGGGTTCGGCGCGCGATATGTTTCTCTATATCGAGGAAGGGCTGCTCGATGAGGCACAAACCTTCTTCGCCCAGCGCTTAGCGGGCCGAGCCGCAGTGCGGCGCGTAGCGGAAATGGTCGAGGAGGGCTACTTTGGCCCCGGTCCGGCTTCTGCGGCGTTTCTGGCTCGGGTAGGTGATTTGGTGATTCTGCCTTATGCGCACGAGACTCTATGGTGGTGGAGTGGAGGAGATGGCGAACAGTATTTCTACGGCAATCACGGCGGATTGACCCGCGACGAGATGGAAACGCCGCTGTTGGTGTGTGGGTTGGGGGCGTAGTAAAGGGGATGCTGCGCGCGATCGGGCTATCGCGATGCGAGGAGAGATTCCTGCGGCGCAGACTCTGCCGCTCCCGAACCGTCGTCGAAGTCGTGGCGCACCCCCAGTAAGTTGATCAGCCCGGATAAGAACCCCGCGATCACCAGCCACTTGAGGCCCCGGTTGTGGAGACGGCTGATCCCGCGCAGGTAGAGGTAGACGGCGAAAACCAACCAGGTGGGCAGGGCCAGCCAGATTTTGGTGTCCTCGCCGGCCAGGTGCTCGCCCGGCGCATCGAAGAGCCAGATTATGCCCATGCCCAGACCCAGGGTGAAGAGCGAGAACCCACCGCCGGCGAAGCGGAATGCGGCCTCGGCGGAGGTGTCGAGCGGGGGCAGGTAGTGATTGAGCCGACTTTTTTTCAGCGCCTGGTGCTGGATCAGGTAGACGACTGCTGCGCAGAAGGAAAGCGCAAAGCCGACGTGGCCGAGCAGGGTCAGTACTACGTGGACGCCGAGGAAGGGGTACTGGACGAGAAGCGAATCGGCCGCTTCGAAGCGGATGGGCAAAAGCAGTGGGTAGAGCAGCCCGAGAAAAGCCAGTGGCGTGGACAAAAGCCCGATGTGGCGCACGCGGACATAGCGTTCGGCGAGCAGGCTGGCTACGACCAGGGCGATGACCAGCCAGGAGATGACTACCATCATATTGGAGAGGGGCGAGTGACCCGAGAGGACCAGGTGCAGGAGCATACCGCCCAGATGTACGGCCAGCCCCAGCATCAGGCTTCTGCGGCCGAGCCCGTCCCAATTGGCCTTGCGCAGCAGGAAGTGCCCCTGAAAGAGCAGGGCGGCGGTGAGGTAGAGTGCCAGGGCGATGCCGAGGGTCGCGATACAGGCGGTGGTCAAGACTCGTCCTCCGCTTTTCCGCTCTCGAGTTGGAAAAGGCGGCGCACGGTGTTCAGACGGAGGTAGCCGTCGTCGTCATTGGCGAATTCGCGGATCTGCACCAGGGGATCGTGCAGCAGTTTATTGGCATAGCCGCGCAGGACGCCTTCGACGAGCTGGCGATCCGCAGCGGAGAGCTGGCTGAGTTTATTGGCCCAGCGTTCCAGTTCCTGTTGCTGGAGTTGCGCTGCGCGCTGGTGCAGATCGCGGATCAGCGGGCCGGTGCCCAGCGCGTTGAACCAGTGCAAAAATTGCTTCAACTCGTCGTCGATAATGGTCTGCACCTGGCGGATCTCTGCTTCGCGCTCCTGCCGGTTGGCCGCGATGACTTGTTCCAGATCGTCGATGTCGAAGAGAAAGATATTGTCGATATCGCGTGCGGCGGGATCGATATCGCGTGGCACGGCAATGTCGATGAGAAAAAGCGGGCGCGCGCGGCGCTGATCCATGGTCTGGCGCAAGTCTTCAGCCCGGACGACATAGTCGGTGGCAGCGGTCGAAGAGATAACGATATCGATGGAGGCGAGTTGTTCCGCCAACGAGTCGAAAGGTATGGCTTCGCCGCCGAAGCGTCGGGCCAGCTCCTCGGCTCGCGCCAGGGTGCGATTGCTGACTCGCAGTTGCTGGACGCCGGCGTCCACCAGGTACTGAGCAGTGAGCTCGCCCATTTCTCCGGCGCCGACTAAGAGCGCCTGGCACTTAGCCAGGTCTTCGAAGACCTGGTTGGCCAGTTCGACCGCTGCAGTGCTGATCGAGAGTCGGCCGCGGCTGATATCGGTTTCGGTGCGGGCGCGCTTGCCCACCCGCAGCGAGCGCTGGAAGAGTTCGTTGAGCAGGAGATGGGCCGAGCCGTTTTGCTGAGCCGTTTCCAGCGATTGGCGGACCTGGCTGAGGATCTGCGATTCGCCGACGACGAGGGAATCGATGCCGCTGGCGACGCGGAAGAGGTGGATGGCGGTCTCCGAGTCGCTGAGCTGGTAGAAGTGGGATTCGAGGAGTCGAAGATCGATATCCTGGGTCTCGGCGAGGAAGCGGCGCGCCTGGTCAAGCCCGCGCTCGTCGTTGGCGGCGAGATAGAGCTCGGAGCGGTTGCAGGTGGAGAGGATGGCCGCCTCGCTCAGCTCGTAGTCGCGGACCAGAGAGGTGAGGGCCGAGGGCTGGTCGTTTGCGGGAAAGGACAGCCGTTCGCGGATTTCCACCGGCGCAGTGCGGTGGTTGAGTCCCAGGGTCAGTATATGCACATCTTAAAAGTACGAAAATATTATTTAGGCACAAAGCTTGGCTGGCGGGAATAGTGATGTGGTACCGGTCTGGTTTGGGGTCTGACCCCAATGAAATCGGTCGGTTCTCGCTTGATGGACTTGATCTGAGATGACCCTTAGCGAACTCAATTCGCAGCTGAAGACATTGTGCGAGCGCTTTGAAAGCCTTATCCGCCGCGATCCAGCGAGTAAACCGACACCAGGGGCGCAGACCGAGTTCCAAGCCGATGAAATTGTTCAATCGATCCGCATCCATGCTACTCTCATTGTTGTACATATTCACATGCAGCGTTGCACTTGGCTCGGAGCCAAGTGTTGAGCCGAGTCTGAGCAACCCATATGTGTCTTGGGCGAATGGGCCATCTCATGATGCCCAGTTCTTTCCGATCGGCGTTTGGTTGCAAGACCCGAAAAAGGCGAGGCACTATCTGGACGCTGGATTTAATACGTATATCGGTCTCTGGAAAGGGCCGACAGAATCGCAACTCGCCGAATTGAAGGAAGCGGGGATGAAAGTCGTCTGCCACCAGAATCGCACGGGGCTTCGCCATGTGAACGACCCGACCATTATAGGCTGGATGCACGGCGATGAGCCAGATAACGCCAAGTCCCTCGGTACAGGGAAAGGATATGGGCCGCCAATTCTCCCGAAGAGCATCATTCAGGAGTACGCGAAAATGCGAGCCAATGACCCTTCGCGCCCTGTGCTTCTCAACCTTGGCCAGGGAGTGGCTTGGGATAACTGGCACGGGCGAGGTGTTCGTACCAATCACCCGGAGGATTACCCAGAGTATGTGAAAGGCTGTGATATCGCATCGTTCGATATCTACCCCGTTGTTCATTCCAAACCCGAAGTATCGGGCAAGCTCTGGTACCTAGCGAGGGGTGTGAAACGACTGAGGGAATGGACTGGGGGAAAGAAGGTCGTGTGGAACTGCATTGAATGTACCCGGATAAAGAATCCTACCACTAAACCTACGCCCCAGCAGGTTCGCAGTGAAGTTTGGATGTCTTTGATTCACGGATCGATGGGACTCATTTACTTTGTTCACGAGTGGAAGCCGAAATTCAATGACTCAGCTCTTCTCAGCGATAAGGTGATGCTCCAGGCAGTCAGAGCCATAAACCGGCAAGTTACCGCTCTGGCCCCGGTGTTGAACAGCCCGACGATACAAAGAGCTGCAAGAGCT
The DNA here is from genome assembly GCA_964520345.1 of uncultured Gemmatimonadaceae bacterium. Taxonomy (GTDB): domain Bacteria; phylum Latescibacterota; class UBA2968; order UBA8231; family UBA8231. The sequence goes on from CAZFMY010000102.1 coordinate 10,974, forward strand.
TCTTCGGATAGCAAGGACGTTCCCATCGCGATAATGATGAAACAATATGAGGGTTCGAAATATCTCTTCGCTGTTGGTATGAGTAATGGCACGAGTAGCGCCACGTTTATAATACAGGGGCTGCAGGGCCGAAGAGAGGTTGAGGTTCTTGGCGAAAACCGCACGCTGTCTTCAATGAATGGTATATTCAGTGATGGATTTGAACCGTACGACGTGCATCTTTATAAAATCGAGTGAGGCACCCAATCCGCGAGTTGCATCGGATCGTGAATTTGAATGAAGGAGAAGCCAACAGGTTGGATGCGCGCGACGTTATATTTTAAGGAGAGTCGTAAATGATGAATGTAGATTCGCCGGAAAATTCATATCCTTCTTCTGACGAAATTGATGCTTGGCTCGACTCGATATGGGAAATGGTCGGTACCCGAGAGTGCAAAGCAGAGTTGCTATCAGACCAGGGATTCACCCACAATCTCGGTATTCGTCATACACCCGGATTCCAGTATGTCCGATTCTCTCCGGCAATCGCTCCCGAATTCTATGGATACTGGCAGCCTGCGCTCTCGTCTCCGGCACCTCTTATTGTGCATGTACCCGGATATGGTGCGGAAATGAGCGCCCATCCGGATTTGGTGGCAGCAGGATTCAATGTGTTACACATATCTCCGTTGGGTTATTCGACTCCCAAAGGTGCTGACCAATCAAAGATGCGCAACGGTTCCTGGCCAGTTTTGTCGGACACCATTCTCAGTCGCGGTGAGGAGGGCTACAAAGTATGGCTGGCCCATTGTGTCATAGCGGTCCTTTGGGCATTGGAGCAACCACAGACAAACGAGAGCAGGGTATCATTTTTTGGGACCAGTCAGGGAGGTGGCGGAGCATTGCTGTTGGCGTCGCTTTTCAAGGGTTGCGGGGTCAGGTGCGTTGCCGCGGATGTTCCCTTTCTGACTGATTTTCGCGGTGCCCATGGCCAGGGAGCTTATGCGCTCTTCGCGGAGATATTGAAAACCACAGCCGATCAGAAGTCCGCTTGGCGTGCTGCCGGTCTTATTGACACCTTATCACATGTTCACAGGCTCGATCTTCCCGTCCTGCTGACGGGTGGGGAATGCGACGAAGCATGCCCTCCACCTACCATCGAAGCTCTTTTTGAACGTCTTCCCGGTACGCGCTCTTACACCTATCTCAAGGGAACAGGGCATCGCTATACGACGCAGTTTATTCCCTTAGCTGCGGCGTGGTTCAGGCTCTATGCTTGATGCGACGCAAAACATAGAAATCGGATCCACACGTCGGTTTAGCACCGCTCCTGATCCGCGATAAAAAATGGGTCTACTTTGTGGGTTGATTCCAAAGTACAGAATAGTGTGATGCCTTCATCTGCTGAGAATCTAGCCAAATGCGGAGAAGGAATTTGCCTTGGTTAAATTTCACACAGTTGCGAGTCTGTTACTGTTGGGCACGGTTGTCAATGCTGAGGCCGGTGCCTGGACTTTGCAACGGGGCCAGTTCTGGGGTAAAGTCACTTACTTCCAGCAGCGCACTCAGGAATGGTATATCGGCCAGGGACGCTCGGGTTCACCCGGGACCCGGGCCCGTTACGACTTCGCAGGAGAATACGCATCGAAAGCGGCCTTTATCGAAGGCTTTTACGGCGTTTCGGAGCGCCTGGACCTGGGGCTGCAGATTCCCTACTTCGATCAATCTTTTATTAATACGACGTTTAGCAGGCCGCGGACGGCTAGCGGGCTGAGCGATATCCGCATCTTCGCCAAGTTCCGTCTGGTCGAAGCGCCTGTGCTGCTGACGATCAAGACCGGTGCCAAGATGCCCACCGGCGAGTTTCGCAACGAAGACGGGCTGATCCCGGTGGGCGAGGGCCAATGGGACTTCGATCTGGTCGCGCAGCTGGGTCGTTCCTGGTGGCCGCTGCCCCTCTACGGCAATCTTGATCTCGGCTACCGAGTGCGCGGCAAAAACGGCGCGATCGATCGCGATCCGGGCGATGAGTGGTTCCTCAACGCCGAGTTGGGCTGCAATTTTACGCGTCGCTGGATGCTGATCGGCAAATACGAGATGCTGCGCGGTGATCCGGCATTGCTCTTCGGGCAGATCGAGGCCGAGATCAAACGCATTAGTTATCTGATGCCGGTTTTGCTCTATAGCTTCGAGGAGCGCACCGTCGTCGAAATCGCTCTGCGCGTCTCGCTCAACGGGCGCAATTTTCCAGCCGGGCGACAGTGGGTGCTGGGGATATCGAAGGTGATCGGTGGAGTCGATTAGGCTGTGCCCTGCTGGGTCGGCTGAGAGGAGTATCGGTTCGCAGGATCCTATTCCCCCCAGATCTGGCCGATGGGAATTAGGGGCGCAGTTTTGCCAGGCGCTGGCGGATATCCCCGGCCATTTCCGGCCGTTGGCGCAAGACTTCGTCGAGGTGGGGTTTGGCCGCCTCCGATCGTCCTAAGAGTTCCAGTGCCATTCCCAAATTGAAGTGGGCCTGGACGAAACCGGGCTTGCTATCGAGTGCCTTTTCGAATTGGGCGACGGCGTGCTCCAATTCCTTGCCCTGTGCCAGCGCGATTCCGTAGTTGACCCGCGCCTCGACATAGTCGGGCTGGTACTCGAGTGCCTGCTCGAAATGGGGCAACGCCAGAGCGCGCTGGCCTGAGCGCAGGTAGAACATGGCCAGGGTATGGTGGGTGTCCCAGTCCTGCGGATCACTCGCCAGGATCATCTTGTAGCCGTCGATCTCCTGTAGGATCCACTTGCGGTAGAAATCTCTTCTGAGTCGGGGCAGGTCTTCTGGAAGCCGTGGCAGGACCTGGAGCGTCAAATCCCCCATTTCGTCGGCGGAGTGCAGCCCGTAGCGGACTCGCACTGGTGGCGCGTGCGGGTTGCGAGGGTTTTGCGCCGAGTTGTCGTAGGTGTATTCCATCACCAGAGTCGAGTTGGCAGGTAAAAAGACCGGCTCTGAAAAGCGATAGTCATCCTGCCAGCTGAAGTCCCAGTCTTCGATCCAGATCAGTCCTTGCTCTTTGCCATCGGGCAGTTGGGCATAGGCTTTGGTCTCTTTGCCCAGATAGTGGGCGTGGGGGTAAATGGTCAGGACCTCGACATCGACGGGCAGCCGGTAGGTATCGCGGATCCGGTATGCGCTTTCCCCGGCGGGAATATCGATATCCTTGCGACCCAAGCGCAGCATGGCGGGGCTGCGCCTGGGTGGCCCATCGGCGAAGAATAGGCCGATGCGGGCCTGGATCGATTCTGCCTTGCCGGTGGGCAGCATGTGCACTTGCAGGAGCAGATCGGTGCCCGGTTCCAGCCGCCAGGCCAGACTGTCGCTGCCGGCATAGGGTGTCTTGCCCTGGGTCCAGCCGAGAAAATGCCCATCGGCATCCTGAGCGTCGCCAAAGCTCATACCTTCAAAGCCCGGTGTGCCATCGCGACCGTCCTTGAGGCGCGCCGCGCCAGTGCGATCGACCATCATAGTGGCGTGGTGGACGATGCGGGCATTACCCGGCTTGAACTCCACTGCTCTGATATATTTCGTCTCGTCGACGGGCAGTGGGATGACGAAGTTGCGGAAGACGTCGGGTCCATCGGCCGGCAGGGTATAGGCCGAGGGCATCGGCGCGATCAGGTCCGGTTCCCCCAATTCCCAGCCGCTTTCCCATTGGGGTACTGGTGGCAGTTCGGCTGCGTCGCCTTCTTTTTCTCCGGCATCGATCCAGTGCTGGATCGCGGCGATCTGCGTTTCGCTCAAGCCGCGCTCCCCGGCAAAGCGGCCATAGCCCCGTTTAGGTTTCCAGGGAGGCATATAGCGCTTGCGGGTGAGAAGGGCGATTTGTTCGGTGCGGGCGATGATATCGGCGTAACTGATAAGGGGGAAGGGCGCCGGGCCCGCGGGATGGTGACAGGGGCTGCACTTTTCGAAGACGATCGGAGCGATATCGCGGTTGAAGGTGATGGTCTGCTGGGGTTGTTCTTCTCCGCAGGCGATACAGGTCGCGATGCAGAGAGCGGACCAACGGATCGGGCTCCACTTCATTTTCATTTCAAATCGGCGATCAGGCAGCCTATCGCCTGGGTAGTACTGGGGTCGGGGTGCTTACCGGCGAGCAGGGCTTCAAGGGCTTCCGCCAGGTCGTTTCGCGTTGCCTGGGGTCGCATCTGGTCGATAGCGGTATAGCGATCGTCGATACGCCCTCGATAGGCAACATTGCCTCTGGAGCCGAGGACTACGACTTCGGGAGTGATGGTGGCCCCGAAGCGGTCGACCAGGGTGTGGTCTATATCTCGTGCGACGAGAGGTGGCAAACCGTACTCTGCGAGGTGTTGTCGGATCGCGGCGGGATCTTCGCTGCGATCGGGGTAGACCAGCCAGAAATCTATATCCTGGTCTTGAAAACGGTTGTGGAGTCGCGCGATTTGCGGTGCGTAGCGATTGGAGATCGGGCAGTCGGTCTGGATAAAAAAGAGGGTGGTGGCCTGGGCTTCGCTGTGCAGAGGGTTGACGTGCTTACCGGCTAGGTCGAGGATTTGAGGTTGATCGACGGGAAAGCAACCAGAGATCAGGAATAAGAAGACGATGAGTATGGCAGAGGTCATTGAGCTAGGATATAGATAATGGGCATTGCTCGCAAATCGGGTAGGGATTCAAAATAGGATTTTTTTCCGGGGAATATATTCGGCCAGTACATTGTCTAATAGCTATGTCGGAGCGAGAAGCGACAGATAGAGCCCTGACAGACCGGGCGCGGGAGGGTGACGAAGTGGCGTTTCGCACTCTGGTAAAACGCTATGAGTCCCGCGTCGCAGCGACGGTAGTGGGTATGCTCGGACCTGGAGACGAAGCCGACGATGTAGGGCAGGAGACCTTTATTCGTTTTTACCAGGCTCTGGGCAAGTTTCGTGGTGAGGCGGCGCTGGGTACTTATCTGACCCGTATCGCGATGAACCTCTCGCTCAACGCGATCAAGCGTCGGCAAAAACAGCGCTGGCGGTTCTGGAGCCTCGATGATGAGGAAGAGGGCCCGCCCGAACCGAGTGCCGATGGCCGAGACGCACAGGCGGTTCAGGAGCGCAGCATGGTGGTGCAGGCAGCGCTTGATCGACTCAAACCGAAATTTCGTGCGGTGGTGGTGCTGCGGATGCTCGAGGGGTACTCGACGAAGGAAACGGCCGGGCTCTTGGGAATCGCCGAGGGTACAGTGCTCTCTCGTCTCTCACGTGGGATAAAACAGTTGAAGCCTCTGCTCAAGAAAGAGGACTTGTTATGAACGAAAGCGATCGAATCGAAATGATGCGCGCTGCGGCGGGCGAGTTGTCTGCGGAAGAAATGGCTGCATTTGCGCGCAAGTGGTCCGCAGATGACGCGTTGCACTCCGAATGGGTTGAGGTCCAAAAAATTGCAGATCTGTTGGAAGAAAGCCGCGCCGAGTCCTTCAAGCCCTTTTTCGCTTCCCGCGTGATGCGCCGGATCGAGGATACTAAAGAGGAGAGCATCGCTGATGCACTGATCTGGCTCTTTCGCCCTCTGGTTCCTGTGGCGTTGATCCTGGTGGCTTTTTTGGCGCTGAGCAATTGGAACGAGCGCGAGCTGGTCGGTGACGATGCCTCGGTTCTCGAAGCGGTTTTCGTCGCGGTACCGGCTAGTGCTGAGGCCGTCTACGTGATGGATATGTGAAATGATCATACAAGCTAAAACCAAAAGCGTGCTGATCCTTTTCAGTACGCTGCTGATCGGCGCTCTGATCGGGATCTTGCTCTTCGGGTGGTTCATGCGCGACCGGATGCGTCCAATTCCGCATCCGCGCCATTTCGTCCGCAGCATGGAGCGGATGCTCGATCCGCAGACCGAGGAAGAGCGTCAGGTGTTGCGGGCGGTGCTGAAACGCCATGGCGATCGGCTGCGGATGCTCCACGACGAGCATCGGGAGGCATTGCGAGTGCAGATGGATTCGGTGCGGGCCGAGTTGGCGCCGTTGTTGTCGGAGGAGCAGCTCAGACGCCTGGATCGACGGCGAGAGCGGTTTGGCAAATTGATGGGACCCTGGCGAGATCGGCAGCGGGAATGAAGGGGTATCCGGGTCAGTAGCGGTCTTGAGATAGGGTTGATGGCTGGTAGTGGGTATAAATTCTGAATAGGCGTCAAAAGCGGAGATGGAAGCATGAAGAATAGATGGATTGTGACGATAGGAGTTGTGCTGCTACTCGGTGGTTTGGTCGCCACAGCGGCAGCTCATCGCGAGCGAAGGATGAGGGATCCTGGGCCACGGGATTTCTTGCGGCACCTGGATCTTAGCGATGAGCAGAAAGAGCGGCTCGAGGAGTTGCGCTACGAGCATGGGGAAAAAGTGCGGGTGTTGCGGGATACGAGGGCAGCTCCTGGAGATTTCGAGACGCTGCACGTGGAACACCGCACAGCCATGCGTACTATCCTGACCGAGGAGCAGTGGGAAAAAATGGAATCACTGCGCGAGAACCCAGCGGGTCGGTTTCACGGTGGTCCGATGCGTGGAGATCGGGGACCAGGGGGGTGGCGGGGTGATCCCGGCCGTGGCGTCGAGGATGTATTTGCGCAGCTGAAGCTGACTGGGGAGCAGCGGCAAGAACTCAGAGAGCTGCGCCAGACGCATCGCGAGGAGTTGCGCCAGTTGCACAAGGGGCATCGTGCGGCGATGGAAGAAATCCTCACTGATGCGCAGCGGGAAAAGCTCGGGGAGCTCAAGGACCGGGCTTTTTACGGAGACCAACGACGCGACCGTCGCTCCCGGTGGTAAGTCGCTGAACTCCTGTCGAGTCAACCTTGCGCGGAGCAGCTGAGCCTGCTCCGCGTTTTTTGTGCCCGTGCCCCTGTAGCAGGTAGCAGTGGGGCGCTGTCGAGTAAGTGCTCAATATGGGCGCCAGCCCTCTTGGGCCTTGAGCCGGTCGATCGTCGGCTGGTCGGCAGCGAAGGGTAAGGGGGGTAATTGGGGTGGGGGCAGGCGGTGTTCTGGGCCGAAGGGCATTTGCTCGAGCTTGAGGTTGTAGGCCATGACCATCAGTGCTTCGAGGTTGATCACGTCGAGGGTATTGTAGGCCAGCAACGTGTCGAGGGCCTTGCTGTTGCCGCGCCGGTAGTCGTCCCAGAGCAATATAGCGAAGAAACCGTCGAGATCTTCAAGGCCTTGCCGCGCGATTCCCAATGCCTGTTCGCACTTCTTGAGTCCTCCGCGATAGCCCAGGCTGTTCAGGACGTAGCGCAGATCGATATGGGGTTGGTCGAGGGCTGCGCCTAAGCATCGGCGTATGAAGGGAGCGTCGAAAGTTTTTCCGTTGTAGCTGACCAGCAGGTGGTAGGCGGCGATATCGCGGGCGAAGTCGTCCAGATTCTGATTCTGGACGTAGGTGTGTAGGTGGCGGCCGTCGTAGAGCGCGATGGTCGTGATCTCATCCTCGGTACTGCCGAGACCGGTCGTCTCGATATCGAAGTAGGCGACTCGATCGCGGAAGGTAGGGAAGAGGCGCCACTCTTCGCTTGAGGGCAGCAGGTTGTAGAAGTAGTCGGCGTTGCCAGCCTGCAAGTGCTCGATTGAAGCGTGGATATGGGATTGGAGCGTCGCTTTTTTTCGAGTACTGAGCGGTGGGTCCGACAGGCGTATCGCGTCGTCCCAAGTGCGTAGGCCCGCTTGCCAGAGGGTCCGTTCGGTTCCGAGGCCAAAGCCGGGAATATGACAAAAAGTGTGTTCGAGCATGGATGCCAAGAAAAGAAGGTGAGCGGATTTGGGCAAGGGGGGGGTGGGTAAATAGCGACATCGGACCGTCTTTTCGTCGCGAACTCGCGTGAACGGACGAAAAGAAAAAAATACATGTCTATATTTTACAGTTGTTTATGTATTTATTGATTTTCTGGTCTGTCTTTTGCTTTTATGCGGTTTGGAGTGGTGCCAGTCGGACGGACCGGCTGGGAAGGGCAAAGGAGCAGAGATTATGATTTTGCCAGTTAACGCAGAACACGGGCAAGTTGCGCGAAACGACGACGTAGATGTTCGAGACTATTTCAGCATTATTTCTGATTCCGTACCTCTCTCTCGGGATCGCGAATCCGAGTTGGCTCGGCGTATAAAAGAAGGCGATAGGAAGGCTCGCAACGAGTTGATTTGCGCCAATTTACGCTTTGTCGTCGATGTGGCACGTCGCTACCGCAACCGGGGTGTGGCTTTTGCCGATCTGATAAGTGCCGGTAATATGGGTTTGATCACTGCTGCCGAGCGCTTTGATGGCGAGCGGGGCTTCAAGTTTATCTCCTATGCGGTGTGGTGGGTACGGCAGGCGATTCAGCAGAGTCTCGCCGAACAGAGTCGTACGGTGCGTCTGCCGCTTACTAAGATCCATCGTTTGCAGGAGATTGTGCGAACCGCCCGGCAACTGACCAAAGATAATGAGAAAGAGCCCGATCCCGAGGAGATTGCTGCCGAGTTAGAGGCTCCTATCGATGAGATCATGGATGTGGTGCTCTCGGCGCGAGCTGTTTGTTCGCTCGATGAGGCGGTGACGGCGGACGATGACTCTTCGCTATTGGATATCCTGGCCGATGAAAAACAGGAAGCTCCCGACGCATCGGTGTGCAAGGCGTCGAGACGCGACCAGATCCATAAGATTCTGGGTCGCCTGTCCAAGCGCGAAGAGTTTATTCTCAAGCTTTGCTTTGGGCTCGATGGCCAGGGGCAGCGAACTCTGGAGGACATCGGGGCGCAACTGAATTTGACGCGCGAGCGAGTGCGACAGATCAGGGAGCAGGCCCTAGATCGACTGCGCGGCAAGCAATACGGCACAATGCTGAAAGCGCTGCAGGAGGAATCTGCTCTATACTGAGTTCCCCGCTCTCTAGCTGCTCGCTGCGGGATAGTTCGCCCTTTCTTTTTGTCGCCGCCTTTTTTATACTACCCCATATGATAATCGATTCGCATACCCACGCCTGGGAGTACTGGCCCTATGAGCCGCCGGTTCCGGATCACGAGAGTCGCGGCCGGGTCGAACAACTCCTCTGGGAGATGGACCGCAATGGGGTCGACAAGGCCGTGCTGGTCTGTGCCCGTATCGAACACAATCCGCAAAATAATGACTATGTCGCCGAGCGGGTCCGGACCTACCCGGATCGGCTGGTCCAATTCGCCGATGTAGATTGCTCGTGGTCGGAGGAGTACCACACTCCGGGAGCTGCCGAGCGACTCAGAGCCGCGGCGGAAAAGTATCAGCTCAAAGGGTATACCCATTACGTCAAGAGCGATACGGATTGGTTTGCATCTGAGGAGGGCCTGAAATTTTTTGGTGTGACGGCCGAGCTGAAATTAATAGCCAGTTTGGCTCTGGGGCCACAGTGGCAACCCGCCTTGCGTCAATTGGCTCAGCGCTTCCCGTCAGTGACCTTTCTCTGCCATCACATGGCCGGAGTCAACGCTCGTGAAGAGGCGCCGCACGAAAACCTGACTGAGGTTCTGCGCTCGGCCGAAGTACCCAATATATATATCAAGCTCTCGGGTTTTCACTATGCTTCGAACCGGTCCTGGGACTATCCCTACTCAGATACCCACTATGTTGTGCGCAAGCTCTACGAGCATTTCGGAGCGGAGCGATTGTGTTGGGGTTCGGATTATCCAGTGGTTCGTTTCAACATGACGTATCAGCACGCGCTCGAGGCGTTCCGCACTCATTGCACTTTCGTGGCAGAGTCTCACAAGCGGTTGATCCTGGGCGAAAACCTGGCTCATTTGATCGATCAGGCCGGCGTTTGAAGCTGGTTTCCTGGAACGTCAATGGGATCCGCTCGGTCTGGCGCAAGGGCTTTCTGCACTGGTTCAAAGAGGCTCGGCCCGATATCCTTTGTATCCAGGAGACTCGTGCCTGGCCCGAGCAGCTGGAACCGGAGCAAATCGCACCAGAGGGTTATCACGGTTTCTGGGTCTGTGGCGAAAAGAAGGGCTACAGCGGCGTTTGTATCTATGCGCGAATGGCTCCGGAGGAGGTAAACGAGGGTTTGGGGGTGACGGAGTTCGATCGGGAAGGGCGAACGCTGACTCTGCGCTTTGAAGATTTTACACTGGTCAACGCCTATTTTCCCAATGGCCAGCGGGACCACGCTCGCGTGCCCTACAAAATGGAGTATTGCCGTGCTTTTCTCGCTCATTGCGAAGCGCGGCGCGAGCAGGGCGAGAATTTGGTGCTATGCGGTGATTTCAACACCGCTCATCAGGAGATCGATCTCAAAAGGCCTAGGGAAAACCGCAAGACCACGGGTTTTTTGCCAGTCGAACGGGCGTGGATCGATGAATTGATTGATTGTGGCTATGCCGATGCATTTCGCACGATGCATCCCGGCGAGCCCGACCATTACACCTGGTGGTCCAACCGCCAGGGCGCGCGCGAGCGGAATGTGGGATGGCGTATTGATTATTTTTTCACTACTCCAGGTTTGGAGGTCGCGAAGGCTTATCACCTTCCCAACGTGCTCGGGTCGGATCATTGTCCCGTGGGCCTGCAGCTTTGAGCGATGCGTTTAGCGGATCGGAGTCTATGGCTGATATAAAATTACCGGTGCGCTGGTGGGGGGGGGCCGAGGCCGCCAAGAGCGCGCAGGGGCAAGACGGCCACAGTTTCGGCGAGTTGGAACTGGAATTGAAGCGCACGGTCTTTGCGGTAGTCGACAGCGATTGCGGCGCGGGTAATCCCTGGGTCGAGGAGGGCATCGCTCCGGCGCTCAAAGCGGCGCGGAGTGCGGGGATGAGGGTGATTTTCATCCACAACGACTTTTCGCTGGTCGACGAGCCTGGCAGCATCAAAAGAGAAATTCACGGTACGCGCTGGGGCAACGCCGAAGCAGGTCAACGGCCGCCGCCGTCTAGAGTGCCGGTTGAGCCCAGATACTCTCCATCCATCGCGCCTCTGTCCCATGAGCCCGATTTTCCCAAACGAGAATGGTCGGGGTTTCACGAGACCCATGTTGATTACCACCTGCGCTGCTACGATATCAAGAACATCATCGGTGTGGGGTTCAGCCAACGCGCCTGTCTCTACCAGACTATGGCCGGGGCAGTCGAGCACAACTACCGGGTGATTATGCTGCGTGATTGCACCCATTCGTCCGAGTATCCCGATACGGTCGATGAGAGTCTGCCCGAGGGTGGCTGGTTGCGCACGGTGATGCTGCGCAATTTCGAGCACATAATCGGCTATACATCGACTGCCGCGGAGTTTATCGGTGCCTGTCAGCGATGCGCCTGAGACTCTTAACACTCTTCGGGCTTTGGCTCGGCGGCTGTAGCGGCGATGCGCCGGCGCCGGTAGAAGTCGAGTCGCGCTCGACCTGGGGTATTATTCAGGAGGAGATCTTTGCGACTCGCTGTGTCAGTTGCCACACGGCGGGCACTTCTTTTGCGCAGCAGTCGGGATTGGTGCTGAGTGCGGATCTAGCCTACACTCAGTTGGTCGGTGCCGCGCCAACTAATGAGGCGGCACGTGCGGAGGGACTTTTGCGGGTCAGCAATCTCGAGCAAGGTCTGCCCGGTCTTTTCAAGAGTTATCTCTGGGAAAAGGTCAATGCGCCGGACCAGGAACATTTCTACGGCGATCATCCCCACTACGGGGGGTTGATGCCGTTGGGGGGAGGGGCGCTGACCAATGGCGAACTGGCGTTTATCCGCACCTGGATCGAAGCCGGGGCACCGGAGACGGGTACGGTGGCTGATCCAGCTCTGCTGGCTGACGAGACGCGCTACGAGCGGCCCGAGTTCAAGCCCCTGCCCAAGCCCGTTAACGGGGTCCAATTCCACCTCGGGCCTTTCGACGTGCCGCCGCGCTTCGAGCGCGAACTCTTCTCGATGGTAGCGCTCGAAAACGACGAGGACCTTTTCGTCGAGCGCTTCGAGGTCTCGATGCAGACGGGTTCGCATCACTTTCTACTCTATACCTTCAACGACGAAATGCCCGCCGATTTCGTGCCGCCGCCCGATCGATTCCGCGAGTTGCGCGACCCTCAGGGGACGTACATTCTCGGCACGGTGGTTACGATGGCTTATCACCTGCCTATCGTTGGCAGTCAGTGGCCTTTTTTCGATTTCAGCTTTCCGCCCGGGGTTGCGTTGAAGCTGCCCCGCAATGCGCTGCTCGACCTCAATTCGCACTATATCAACCGCACCGACCAGACCAACACCGGCGAGGTCTACGCCAATCTCCATTTCGCCGATCCGACAGAGGTCGAATACGAGGCGCAGATTTTCGGTTTGAGCAATTTCGATATTTCGCTTCCGGCGGGGAAAGTGACGACGCTCAGGGAGGAATATCGCTTCAGGGAACGGCGCCACGTAATGCAACTGATGTCGCATGCCCATGAGCAGATGGTGGAATTTCGGGTCGAGATTATGGGTGGAGCGCGCGATGGTGAATTGGTCTATATCGCCTATGATTGGGAGCATCCGCCGATTCTCGAACTCGATCCACCGCTGGTTTTGGAACCCGGGCAGGGCTTCAGGGTGGAGGCGACCTACGACAATCAGACTGATCGCGAACTCAATTTCGGCTTCCTCAGCGAGGACGAAATGATGATTCTCTTCGGATTCTACTACGTAGATTAGGTCGACGCCGGGTCGTTGGATGGTTCAGCAAGTGCTCGGTCCGGGGACGGCAGCGCTCAGGCCGCCGTTGCGGCCATAATCGCTGCATTTGAGCACGAATGAGCCTTCGGCCAGCGTATCGTAGCGAATGACTCGTCCGTTAAATACATCGTCACAGACCGGAGCTCCATAGATGAAATGCCGG
>CAZFMY010000103.1:0-23691 GCA_964520345.1 uncultured Gemmatimonadaceae bacterium
GGAATGGCACGTGCGCATCGTTCTCGGGGATGCCGATCGGACGGTCCGTGTGCCAGGGGATCGCCGCGCGATCGTCGTGGAGGCCCGGCGGCAGGTCTTGCTTGCGGTACTTGCGCGTCCACTTGTCTTGCCCAAGATGGAACATGGGACCGAAGCAGTCATAGCACATCTGCAGCGCGGGCTTGAACATGAGGAACTGCCGGAAAACGGGATCCAACTCCACGATGTTCGTCTGCTGCAACGCGCCCTCCGCCATGTATCGCGATGGGTCGGCGCAGAATCCATCGATGTAGGCGTTGGCGCGCTCGAGCATGGCGGCTGGCGCCTTGCAGGGCAGGATAAAGTAGCCGCCGCGGTGCAGTGCCTCGAGGCAGTTGTCGCGTTCCGCATCGGTCAGAGAGAGCTCCGGCTCCACGATCGGGTTGGCATTGCTCGTTGTCATACCTCTTCCTTCAATTTGCACTCGCAGTAGTCCGCGTCTTCGCACGCATCGCTTCGCCGAAATCGGTCCATGCGCATCTTGTCCGCCGCGGTTCCGTACACCGTGCTTTGCGCACCCTTTGGCTCGTGCAGGAGCCACCGTTCCTCTTCGGTGTACTTAGCGGCCGCACCTCCGGCTATCGCAGCGGCTCGTCCTCCGCCACCGCGCGAATTGGACCTGGTTTATTGAGCTAGGCTATTCCGTATTACGGCAATGACCATTTTGCAGGCGAATTTGACGTTTTATGAAATACATTATACTCCCCAAGCGACCACATCGCACGTTACGTTAATCGCCTCTCAAGTGTTAGTAACAATTTAGTGGACCTTCGTGGCCTTAATTAAAAACTGTTGACGTTAATCATTTCTATCATATTTGTTTGTCGTAAGCGCATATAGAGAACCACCACAACGCCATACAGGTTCTTTCAAATCAGTATATTTACAAGGTCTGTTAACAGAACCCCAATCAGCACCCATTCATTAGTAATATGATCAGCCTCTCGCTCACCTATGTTCCCCATTACGATAGAATGTATCGGTCCATCTTTGATGGGCACAAACTTTGAATCAACCTGATTTTTTACTTCGTAAAATCGGCGCCCATCCTGTTTTAAATAAATATCTTTCCCCCGTGCAATTAACGATATCTGTTCCTCTATTCGTTTCATCGCTGTTTCAGAAGCAGACTCAGGTACAACACTTGCTCTATGTTTTTCGACAAAACTCATAGCTTTATCGAAAAATTCACACGATTCCAATACATCTCCAGCTACAGATGCACCGACAGCAGATAATGCAATAATCATGCAAAAGTGGCAGTGGGCGCAGAACAAGAAAGCACAACTCCCTTTAATACCAGAGAGTTGCGCTCTTCAAAAATGGTGGAGGCGGCGGGAATCGAACCCGCGTCCGAGATCAAGTCCACCAAGACCTCTACGTGCGTAGTCGATCTTTAGAGTCTCGTCCGCTACGCTGCCAATCGACAAGGCCACGCATCGGAACCAGCTCAGTAAAGTCTCGCCCGCCCCCCCTGAGCATGAGTTTGGGCCAGCCTGCAAAAGATGTCATTCGAATCCGCCGCGCAGGCTCAACAGATCCGAACGGGCAACCTAATTGCTTAGGCGGCCATCGCGTACGTTTGAGTTTCGTCGCTTAGTGGTTTTCCCGCGGATTTACGAGGAAGCAGGATCCCTCGGCACGCAGTCAGAGCTTCTCCAACCCCGTCGAAGCCAGGTCGCCCCCAACTACTTTATTTTCAGGGCTCTAGTCAATATAGACGGGGCGATGATCAAAGTCAACAATCGCGCGCTCACCCCGCTGATCTGTATAGAAGCGGCCCTGAATCATCTCAATTGACCAGGTTGATCGGCGCCCCGTTTTGAAAGGCCTGCACATTGTCGGCCGTCATCTGCATCAACCGCTTTCTCGCCTCGACAGTCGCCCAGGCCATATGCGGCGTGATCAGCAGATTCGGCGCCTTGAGCAGCGCGTTGCCGTTTTCGATCGGCTCGGTCGAGGCCACATCGCTCGCCGCCGCCCGCGGCTTGCCCGCGCGCAGAGCCTCTAGCAACGCCTGCTCATCGACCAGCCCACCGCGCGCGGTATTGATAAAGAGCGAGCCATCCTTCATCGAGCCCAGCAGCTCGGCATTGACGAAGCCCGTGTTGTCCGGTGTCTGCGGACAATGCAGACTGACCACATCGGCCCCGGCGAAAATCTCCTCGACGCTCTTGAGCGCGAAAGGCTCGTAGCCCGGCGGCTCTTTGGCCGAGGGAGCATAGGCCCAGACCTCCATCCCGAAGGCGTGGGCCAGCTCGCCGACCCGCTGGCCGATCCGCCCGAAACCAACCAATCCGATCGTCTTGCCCGCCAGCTCCATCAACGGCGTCTCCCAGAACGACCAGTAGCCCGATCCCATCCAGCCGCCCTGATGCACCGCCGCGTCGTGACGACCGACCTGGTGGCAAAGCTCCAAAAGCAGCGCCATCGCGTACTGCGCCACCGAATCGGTACCGTAGACCGGAATATTCGATACCGGAATATCCCGCGCCCGCGCCGCCTCGACATCGACGACATTATAGCCGGTCGCCGTCACCGACACGAACCCCAGCTCCGGCAGCTGATCAAAAGTCTCGGCGCTCAGCGGCACCTTGTTGGTCAATATCACCTGCGCACCAGCGGCCCGCTCCAGGATCAACTCCGCCGCCGTTTTATCGTATACCGAAAACTCGCCCAGTGCCGATACCGGATCCCAGGGATTATCGCCGGGATTGAGCGTGTGTCCGTCCAGTGCTACAATTTTCATATCGCTCCTTTATGCATCATGTTTGATTCACCCGCACATCGTATCCGGATTCCTTGATCCCGCTCCAACCCGCTCAGCTCACGCTGCCGCGGAAAGGCACCCGATCTCCGTTCGAACGCGCCAGATGGGGAAACATCTCGTCGTGCACCTGCGCCGGCTGCCACATATGCGCCATCCGCGCCTCGTCGGCAGTATCGAGCATGGTCGGGAAATAGATCCCGGAACTGGTATCCAGATTGCCCGCACCCGGCGAGTGCTTGCTGAGATACTCGCGGAGCAGCTCATCCTCGTCCGGTGTCTTGGCATGACGGGTACAATTCATGGTGAACATCCGCCGCCTTTTGCCGCCGCCGAACGAGGCGTGGTAGAGATCGTGGGTGAAGATCACCACGTCGCCGGGATCGCTCTCCAGCGCGATACTGCCCGGAAACTCGCTCGGCACCACCCCGAACTGCTCTGCCGCGGTATTGACATTGATCCCCATCTTGCGCACGAAGTGATCGGGATGATGGCTGCCCGGGATCACCCGCAGACACCCGCTATCGGCCCGGACTTCGTCGAGGTAAAAAGCGGTCTTGGTCGCCCAGAGCTGGCCATAGGTCCCATCGGGATGCCAGCCGGTGTCGCCGGTATAGTAATTGCCATCGCCACCGCAGTAGTTGAAATCCGCTCCGGTGACCCCGCCGATCAGACCGAGGACGCCGGGATGATCCATCAGCGCGCACAACTCCGGCGCGTGCTCGATCGGCGCAGCCAGCATCGTGCGCTTGCTCCCATCGTGCTGGTCGCCGCCACCCCAATTCTGAATCGACCATTCGAAGGCCGCGCTCACCTGCTCTACTTCAGCCGGCGTCAACAGCCCGCGAATCACCAGGTAGCCGAAGGTATTGAAAAACTCGACCTGCGCACTCGTTAGTTGCATCTCGCCCCCTCTACAAACACTACTTATGCAACTGCCCCACATCGCGGACCGCACCGTGCGCGGCGCTGGTCGTCAACGCCGCATAAGCCTGCAGCGCCTGCGACACATAGCGCTGGCGATCCTTGGGCCTATAGGCATCGTGGCCCAGCGCATCGATTTGTTTGCGCCGCTCGGCCAGCTCGGCTTCGGAAACCAGTACATCGATGGTGCGATTCGGAATATCGATCCGAACTCGGTCGCCCTCTTCGAGCAGGGCGATCGCCCCGCCCTCGGCCGCCTCCGGCGAGACATGACCGATCGAGAGCCCGGAGGTACCACCCGAAAATCGCCCGTCGGTCAAAAGCGCACAGGCCTTGCCCAAACCCATCGATTTAATGTACGAGGTCGGATAGAGCATCTCCTGCATCCCCGGCCCCCCCTTCGGCCCTTCGTAGCGAATAACCACCACATCACCCTCTTGCACCTTCTTGCCGAGAATTTCTTCGCAAGCTTGGTCCTGCGACTCGAATATCCTGGCCGGTCCCTCGAAGACCTGTATGGACTCATCGACCCCGGCGGTTTTCACAATGCACCCTTCTTCGGCGATATTGCCGAAGAGCACCGCCAGCCCACCATCCTGCGAGTAAGCATGCTCCACCGAACGGATACAGCCCTTTTCGCTGTCGGTGTCCGACTCCTCGTAGAAGTTCTCCTGCGAGAATGCCTCTTTGGTCCGCGCATTGCCGGGAGCGGCCAGCGCCCGGCGACGGGCAAATTCGTCAATCTCGCCCTCGCTGCGAATATCGTTGGCAGCGATCAGCTCGCCGATCGAGAGCCCCGCGACCGTCCCCGGCCCGGTATGAATCCTGCCAGCGCGCTCGAGCGCACCGAGAATACTCATGATCCCTCCGGCCCGCGCCACGTCCTCGACGTGGTACTCCTGCGAGGCCGGCGCCACCTTGCAGATACAGGGCACCTGCCGCGAGAGCCGATCTATATCGGCCATCGTAAAATTGACCTCGGCCTCGCGCGCCATCGCCAATAGATGCAGCACCGTATTCGTAGATCCGCCCATCGCGATATCGAGGCTCATCGCGTTTTCGAAAGCCTCGAAATTGGCAATGCTCCGCGGCAACACCGAAGAATCGCCCTCGAGATAAAAAGCCTTGGCCATCTCGACGATCCGCTTGCCCGCCGCTTCGAAAAGCTGCCAGCGCATCGCATGCGTCGCCAGAACCGTGCCGTTGCCCGGCAGCGCCAGGCCTATCGCCTCGTTGAGGCAGTTCATCGAATTGGCGGTGAACATTCCCGAACACGAGCCACAGGTCGGGCACGAGGCCTCTTCCATCTTGGCCACGTCTTCGTCACTGAGATTCGGGTCGGCGGCAGCGATCATCGAGTCGATCAGGTCGAGCTTGGCACTGCCGGTCGAAAGCTCGGTCTTGCCCGCTTCCATCGGCCCACCCGAAACGAAGATCGCCGGAATATTGAGCCGCAGCGCCGCCAGCAGCATCCCCGGGGTGATCTTATCGCAATTCGAGATGCAGACCAGTGCATCGGCCTTGTGCGCCTGCACCATGTACTCGACACTGTCGGCGATCAGCTCGCGGCTCGGCAACGAGTAGAGCATCCCATCGTGCCCCATCGCAATCCCGTCATCGACGGCGATCGAGTTGAATTCGACGCCGTAGCCCCCGTTGGCATCGATGACTTCTTTGACCTTTTGCCCGATCGGATGCAGGTGCACATGCCCCGGTACGAACTGGGTAAAAGAATTGGCAATGGCGATGATCGGCTTTTGAAAATCTTCGGTTTTCATCCCCGTGGCGCGCCACAGGGCCCGGGCCCCGGCCATCCGCCGCCCCTGGGTAGTGGTACTGCTGCGAAACGATTGCATGCGAAACTCCTCGTTCAGAATGCCTGACCAATAGAAAAATAAAACCGAATCCGCTGCGCGGCGTCAAATCCGTCGTTGAAGGCCAGATCGAGGCGAAGCGGGAAACCCAGCGTATAGCGCAGCCCCACCCCGTAGCCATCCACCATCCGCCGCAAGCGGACCTCCCGCGCTTCGTGCCAGACTTGGGCGCGATCCCAGAAGCCGACCAGCCCGAAACTCCCCCGCTGATAGCGCAACTCACCGCGCAGATTCACTCCGATCCGCCCACCACCCACCGCCTGCACCGCGTTGCGACGCACCCCGCGCAACGACCCCTCACCCCCGTATTCCTTCCAGTAGACCTGCGGCAGCTCGCGGCCTCGGCGCAGCGAAGCCGTCCGCGTACCCTGCAGCGCAAACGCCAGCACCAGGCGGCGCGAGAGCGGCTGGTAGCGCCGCAACTCGAACTCGCCGTCGATGACGTACGTGGGACGCCGGCCCAGCTTGATCGCGTAGAGTCCCGTCAATCGCAGCAGCATACCCCGGGTCGGCGCAAAACGACTGTCGCGCGAGTCGCGCAGAAACTCAGTACTGAAATCGACCGAGCGCGAGCGTTCGGTCAGAATTTCCTGCCAAGCCGCATCTACCGGGATCTTACCGTCGCTATAGTCGACAAATACGGCATCGCTGTTCTCATCATCAAAAAAATCATCGCCCGCATCATCAAAAAAATCATCGCCATCGTCATCAAAAAAATCATCACCATCATCATCAAAAAAATCATCACCATCGTCATCAAAAAAATCATCGCCATCGTCATCAAAAAAATCATCGTCGCCGAAGAGGTCTTCTTCGACGCCAAGATTGGTCCCTTCATCGACATTGGGCGCATAGTCGATCGAGCCACTGGGATCCGGCTGGTTGCGCGCTTGCTTCCAGGTCATTACGAATTGGGCCTGGTAGATCTCGCGCCAACCTTTGAAAACCGTCGCCGCCGCTTCCCACAGACGTTCGATCGAGCGGTAGTCGTAGACCGCGGTATGGATATACTCGCGCGCGGGCTCTTCGCCAGCGAAAAGCAGGAGCCCATCGAGGACCGAATCGTTGGTCGTCAATAGCTCGAACTGGCGCGAGTCGTCCGGGTCGCCCAGAATCTCGGTGCGGCTCCACTCGTCGGTCACGCCCGCCGAGAGCACCAGATCGGCGCCCGAACGAAGTAGATTGCGCTCGGCAAAAAACGCAGTAGCGCCCTGGATCGGCTGGCCCCAACTGACGTTGAGCCCCAGTTGAGCCCCGCGCCCCAACCAATTATTGTGCTGTACCAGCCCGGCTAGCCGGGGTTCGGTATTATTGATGAAGGCATTGGCGCCGAGGACAATGTATTTTTTCTCCTGTAACCGCACTTGCACCGGCTGCAGGCTGTCCCCGGTTTCGGGCGTGATCAGAAAGACCGAACGAAAGAGATCCGTTCGCGCCAGCTGGTCGCGGCTTCTGGACAGTTTCTCTGGATCGTAGAGGTCGCCTTGTTCAAAGTCCAGATAACGCTCGATCAACCCCTTGCGGGTGTGCAGCCGCTCCAGGTTTTCCAACTCCACCGCGCCGAAGTACATCTTGCGCCCCGTCTCGACGCGATAAACGACCTCGGCGCTGTGCGTAGTCCGATCTTCGCCGAACCATTCGTTGCGCACCGAGGCATGGGGGTATCCGTGCTGATTGAGGAAAAGCTGCAATCTGCGCTCGCCGGCCAACACCTTGCCGTAATCGAGCGGATCACCCGGCCGGAGCCCCATTTGAGCATGCAGCTGATCCGGAGTATAGGGATCGCCTCCTTCGATGCGCACCGTCCGCACTGTCCACAGCGCACCGCTGTCGATCTCTATCTCGATGCGCAGCCGCTCTCTGGAATCGAGATAGAGCCGCTTGCGGGCAATCTCGGCATCGCGATAACCCCGACCGCGGTAGAGGTTGACCACCGCACCCAGGTCGCTTTTGAAAAAACGACGGTGAAAGCGCCCGCCCTCCTGGATCCGCATTGCCGAACGCAGCGTCTCGTTTTTGATCAGCTTCTGACCGCGGTGGGCGAAATGAACCTTGGCCACCCGCTGCTCGTCGGCTTCGCGGTCCGAGACTTCGCGCAGATCCTCTTCGGCCGCTGCGCTCCGCATCAAAATCAGCAGGAATACCAGGGCAAAAGCGCGCATCAAAATTCCTTCTTCAGGCCGATGCCCAGCCCGTAGCGGTCATACTGACTCTGTGCCGAACCGGTTATGGTCAGAAAAGATTTGAGTTTGTGCTCGATCCGCACCTCGCCCGAGGACATCTCTTTCAACAGGGCCTCGTAGCGCACCCAGAGCGGCAGGGGCAACCCGCCGAAGAACTTGCCCACCCGCAGCGCAGGATCACCGGGCAACGCACCGACGACCGTGCTCGAAGGCAGTACTGCGAACTCGTCGAGACCCACTCTCTCGACCCGCCGACTCAAGAGCTGACCGGCGGCCGTTCCCAGTGCCGTTGTATAGTCCAGATTCTGGGTCGAAGCGGTATTGAAAGCCAGCAGATTGATGATCCGTCTGAAATCGAGTGACGGATCCGACGTCAACTCCGGCGTAGCCTCCGTCGCCCTGCCCGCCAGCGTGAAAGTCACGACGTATTCCTCGTCCTCGTCCTCGTCCTGGATATCTCGCACCCGGGTCACCGCCCTCAGATCCAACTCCGGATCCAGCTCCAACGGATCGTAGGCCACATCGAGGATCGATCCCGTCGGCTCCAGACTGTTGAAGACCGCCCGGCCCTGCTCGAACTCGAAGTGCTGGTTGAGCAGATAGACCCGTCCCTCATCGATGCTCAAGTCGCCCTGGAAGAGTGGCTTGTAAAAGGTGCCGCCGACCTCGACGGCGCCCGAAGCCTCGACTTCGGCCAGCTCGCTGTCGAGCGTCAGAGCGCGGAGATCGAGTTCTACATCGAGCGACATATTTTCCAAAAAGTCGTCGCGCAACGCCGGCGGGGGCGGAGGTATGGGTGGCGCATTGAACACCACCAGCGTCGGCTCGGAGCGCGGGCTCTTGAGACGGATCCGACCCGCCAGCTTGGAGCGGCTGGCCGTACCCGAAAAACTCAGGTCCAGGTCGATATCGTCGGCCTGGAAAATATCCTCGTAGCGGCAGACAACTCGCCTGGCTTGCAGCTCGATGTCGAAACCGGGATCGGCCAGCTGCTCTAGATCCAGCTGACCCTTGAGTTCCAGACTGCGATACCCCCTCTTGGGCTCATTGCGGACGGCAAAGCCGTCCAGTGCGACCTTGCGACCATCGAATTGCAACCAACCGTCGGGCAGCACATAGGTCGGGGTGATATCCAGCAGAGCGAATTCGAAGCCCTCGATATCCACCCGACCCTGCAGATCGAGCGTCGAATCCAAGCCCACGACCCGCAAGTCCGCGCCGATCATCCCATCGAGATGATCCAAATCGGCCATGAGGTCGCTGAAGATGAAAAGACCGATCCCTGCGGAATGGGCCTCGAGCCAACCTTTGTCCAGAGCGATCTCACCCGCCGCTAAATCCCACGGCAGATGACCCGTCACCACCAGGCTATCTTCGAGCAAAGTCATCCAGTTGAGATGCAGATCACCCCCGCGCCCACCGCCGGTGAGCCGGCCGTTCAGCTCGCCGAAGTCCTCCGTGTCCACCGCCAATTCGACGACGAGTTCGGGATCGGAAATCACGCCATGCGCCCAGGCCTCGAGATCGGCCGTCCCCTCCGGACCGCCGAAGAAGACCAGATCCACGTCCTCCAGCGCAAGCCCGACCCGCGATGGAAGCTCCGCCGCCAATTCTCCTTCCAGACGCAGCGTACCCGCCGGCTGCAGAGCCTGGCGATCGCGGTCGTAGCGCCGCATACCAATCGCCAGCGAGTCCAGCATCACCCGGCCCCCGTTCAATTCGAAGCGCCCAGCGGACAATAGATCGAGACGCAGCACTTCGTCCTCGACCCGGGTTTCGATCATTGCTCCACTCACCTCGACTTGTCCCGAGAGCCCGTCCCACAGTGCAATACCCGCAACCCCCGTCAGCGAATCGCCCAGCACTGCTTCCAAAATCCCGTCGAGATCGACCCGCGAGCGCAGCGGATGGCCCAGCGCGTAGCTGAGCAGCGGACCCAGATCGGCCGCAACTGCTTCGATTTCGAGCTCTGCGCGACCCTGGCCCTGGCCCCAGAGCGGCGGCGCCGGAGCCTCGAGCACCAGGTGTATCTCCTCGTCTACGCCGAGCCCGGCCCTGGCCACCAGCGAATCCCCCAGCGTCAAGCGCAGCCAGGCATCGCCCAACGCCAGCGTATCCAGGTGCAGCCCGCTCAACGTCAATCCACCCTCTGCCTCCGGCCGGGCAAAGGTCCCGCCGAGATGCAGGTGTCCACTACCCTCGCCCCTGAGATCGGGCAGCAGACCGTCGAGTACCAGGGCCGGAAAAGCCGCCGCAACCGAAAGTGAATCGAGACCGACCCAGCCAGAAAAATCCAGAGGACCGAACGGCGTCTGCACATCCAGCGCCTGCAGGGTAGCGCGGCCACTGCGATAGTCGAGGGCCAGCGGCCCGCGGTTGCGCAGCGCCCACCCGTCTTGGCGCAAGAGCAGCGAATCGAGCGCGAGCTCGCCCGCGCCCGTATCCGGATCGTCTAGCGGCCCAGCCCAATTCAGCGTACCCACCACTCCGATCTCATCGTCGTCCGACCCGCGGGCCACAGTCCCATCGAAATCCGCTCGAGCTACGAGGCGGCGGTGCTCATCGAGTTCGGCTTGCACTCTTAAACCGCGCCCGCGCATCTCAGCCTGTGCGACCCCCTGGTCCCAAGCAAAATCGAGCACCCACTCATCCCCCTGCCAACCCGCATAGTCCCATACGGAGGTCTCAGCACGTCCCGTCAGCCGCAATTCTTCAAACGCCAACCCACCGCCACCGCGCAGAGTTGCACCGAGGTAACCATCCAATTCGGGCGCGATCCGCGTCAGGGCGAGCCCATCCAGGTTCGCGACCAGCGTATCGACCCGACCTTGGTCGAGATCGATCTCCGCCCGCGCCACCAGCAGGTCGCGTTCGAGCCGCACGAGCGCTTCGAGATCGCGATTGGCGACCAGCGTCAAATCCGCGTCAAAGGACCCGAACAAATCCCCCATCACCCCGGGCAGATGATCCGTTTCCAAGTGCAGCCCCAGCGTATCGGGACGAGCCCGCCCCGCAATCGCCACAGGACCAGCCTCGGCCAAAAAAGGCGCCGGCCGGAGCGTACCTTCCAGCACGAGATCGTAGTCGCGCTGCAAATCGGCAGACCCTGTCGCCAGCAGGGTCAGCAATCGGGACTCCAAGACGAGACGGGTCGCGCCATCGGGTCGGTGCCAGGCCTCCAGGTCCACATCGACCGGGTCCCCTGCGATCAGTTCCACATCGCGCAGGGTCGCTGCGAAATCCGCCGCAAAGCGCTGGTGCACCAGGTTTGCCGAGGCTTCCAGCGCAAAATTCGTCCGACCCGCAACCGGTGCGAGCGCCGCCAGCTCGAATCCCGCACCCCTGAGCTGAGTCTGCACGCTGTCGCTAGCGGGAAAATAGGCCAGCTGGCCGGTCAGTTCGCCATCGAGCAAGGAAACCAGCAGCGAATCGAGCACCAGACGCGTGCCGTCAGTACTGAGCACTCCCCGCAGGTCGATATCCGCGAGCACAGGCACACTGCCCCGCCCATTCAGCATCCCGCTGAGCTGCAGCGGCTCCAGCGCCCCTTCGAACGCGGCCTCCAGATGACCCCGCAGCGAATCCGCCGGCGCAGCCGCCGTCGCCACCACCATCGCCGATAAGGGCCTGGGCAACGCCAACCCCAATTCAAACGAGCCCTTCACCCCCACCTTCACACTATCGCGCTCACCCCATGCCTCGATCCTGCCTATATCGATCCGCTGCGTGCTGAGCATCAGATCGAGCTTCAGCGAGTCCAATGGGTCCAAGTGATCCAATTCCAGCAGCACCAGCTCCAAGAGCCCCGAAGTATCGCTCAGTGCGCGATAGCGGGCATTCCAGTCCCGAACCTCCAGCGAGGTCTCGCCGAAGTGCCAATCCAGGCGGCCGGCATTGGCGCTGAAATCAGGGAGGAAAGCAATGGGCAACTCGATATCGGCAGGTGACTCGGCGATCGGATCGGATGTCGCGACAACCGGGTCGATCCGGATCCTGGGCGCCTGCAACTCGACTTCCCAGGACCACGGCTTGATCTTCAGGCGCTCGATGGCAATTTCGAGTCCGAGCGTCTCATTCCGGCCGTGAAAGTCAACGAGGGAATAACCGAAGAGCAAGGCCCCCGACTGACCACCCACTCCAATCCGCCACTCTCCCGAATCGCCCTCGATCAAGCGCGCGAGAGCAAAAGGGCCCAGCGGCGTCAGCAGGGCCGCGACGAAAACGACCCCCAAACAAAGACCTAACCAGCGGAGCGGTCTCCTCATTGGGCCTTGAGGCGAGTCAGCGATCTGGAGACGCGAAAGAGCGAATCGGGCAGCGGGGTATATTCAACCGCCTTGACCTGGCGATCCAGGCGAAAGACTTCGCTGGCCTGCTTCTGTCCCGCACGACGAACGGTGGCCGTCAGCCTTGAGCGCAACGCAAAACCGGAGAGCTCCTCGGCCCCCTCCAACTCCGCGCTCAAGGCATCGAAGTCCTCGACAGCCTCCAGACCTCTATCGATCAGCGATGGATAGGACGTGCTGGTATCATGCAGGGTTTTAAACGCCGAGATTTCCCGGTAGCCGGGGAAGGACGTAGCGATACATGCGTCATAGGTATAGCGGTTTTCGCGTTTGGGGCGTCCGGTCTTGGGATCGGTATAGCGGGCTCGCATCTGCGCGACCACCCGCCGGCAGGGAATCCCCGCCACGCGCGCGGTATCTCCCGGCACCCTGACGGCGAAGTCCAACTGTGGACCGCCCGGAGTGGTAGTCCTCTTCGCCGCTCTACGTTGGCGCGGCGGTGCAGCGCGTTGGATAAAGGTTCGCGCACTCAGATCGATCTCGTAGATCTCGGCGCGATCCAAGCGCAAGATGGTGCTGGATTTAAGTGACTGTCCCTGTCTTTTCAGCGCCTGAGTAGTGCGTCGATCGGCCTCTATATTAGACTCAACCATCTGGCTCTTGCCCTTGATATAGACCTTGTTGATCGTTTTGCGCGCTCCGCTCCGCTCCCTGCCGAAACCCGGATTGACGACTTCTTCCTCAAAATAGACATCGGCTCCGGCACGGGTGACGAGGGCGAGTAAAAGAGCGATCAGCATGACCATTTCCGCATTCTCCTGGCATAGTCGATATAAGGAAAACTACTTAGGTCCAAGATAATCAATACCTGTATTTAACCCCAGTTGCCCGTTCCAAAATACAAAAGCCCCCCGTCCTCCAGGGACGGGGGGCCGCGAAAAAATACCGCATGCACTAGTCGTCCGAGCCGCGCAGGAAGAGCAGATGGGCCAGCTGCAGGATCGCGGTGGCTGCCGCCGCCACATAGGTCAGCGCCGCGGCATTGAGCACCCGCTTGGCCGAACTCACCTCGTCGCCGACCAGATAGCCCTGCGAGAGAATCGCCAGCGCCCGCGAACTGGCGTTGAACTCGACCGGCAAGGTGATAAACTGAAAGAGCACCGCACCGGCGAAAAAGAGAATACCGATATTCATCAAACCCGCCATGCCGAAGAAGATCCCGGCCAAAACCAGCGGAAAACCCAGCGAAGAGCCGATATTGGCCACCGGCAGGATCGCGGTCCGCATATTGAGCGGCATATACCCCTGAGCGTGCTGAATCGCATGGCCGACCTCGTGCGCGGCCACCGCCAGGCCGGCCAGGTGATGACCGTGGAAATTCTGCGAAGAAAGACGCACGGTTTTGTTGCGCGGGTCGTAGTGGTCCGAGAGCATGCCCGCTGTTTCCTCCACCGCAACATCATGGATGCCCTGCTCATTGAGAATCCGCCGCGCCGTCTCGGCGCCGGTCAAGCGAGCGGTGGACAGCTCCTGACTGTATTTTTTGAACGCGCTCCGCACCCGTAGCTGGGCCCAGCCGACCAGAATCATCGGCAAGATAAAAAACGGATTGAGTAAAAACGAAAACATTGCACCTATCTCCTGGCTTTTTGTTTCTATATCGACGCCGGAAAGACGTCCCGGGTTGCTCTAGAAATTACGAAAGCGGCTAGCCAGCGCAAGATTTCACAAGCGACTAGGAAATCCTCAACTAGTCCGAGGCTCTAAACGCCATTGCCGGGACCCGACCTGCGACCCAGGCGATACTGCCCCCGGCGCCTTGCCCTATAGACCGCAACTGCGTATCATCACGCCATGCCAAAACACTGGACTCGACTCGACCGAGACCTCTTTCTCTACCGCGATAGCTGCAATGTCTATCTCCTGCGCTACGGCGACCGAGGCCTGGTGATCGACTTCGGCACGGGTGCCTGGATCGATCACCTCGGCGAAGTGGGCATCGACACACTCGATGCCGTGGTCCTGACCCACGCGCACCGCGACCAGCTTTGCGGACTCTATCGCGGTCGATGGCCCGGATGCCCGGTCCACGCTCCTTCGGGTGAACGCGAACTCCTAGAGAAAGATGCGCTGCAGCAATTCTGGAGTAGCTATCAGCGCAATGGCGCACCACCCAATTACGCCGCGCCGCGACTGCCCCTGCCCACCGTCTCCTGCAACCTTAACGCCGATTCGGAAACCATCATCGGCCCGGCCCGATTCTGCGCTATCGCCACCCCCGGACACACCGCCGGTGCGCTCAGCTATATCGTCGAGTGGCAGGGCCGCCAATTGGCCTTCTGTGGCGATGCGGTTCACGCTGGCGGTACCCTGCACCAGCCCTATCATCTCGAATGGGACCATTGGACTCCGAGCGGCGCCCTCGCCGCATGGCACGGACTCGAGCGTTTAGGCTATTGTCACTTCGACCAGCTGCTGCCCGCACACGGCCCCCCCATCCGCCATCGCGCTCGCCAAAGTCTAAAAGCGACCCAGCGCAATCTGATGGCCTTTATTCGCGCCAAAGGCTCGGTCTGTGCCGGCGAAAAAAACCGCTGGCTCGACACCGAAGACATGGCCAGCGGCGCGCGCAGGGTATTGCCCAACCTCTACCAATTCGGCGGTAATGGCTATCTCCTGGTCAGTGAGAAAGTCGGCGGCCTGGTCATCGATCCGCAGCGCCCCGATATGGACCAGCTCCGCGATCTGATGCACGAAATCGGCTTGCGGAAAATTTCCGCGGCAACCGCTACCCACTACCACTTCGACCACTCCGACGCACTCAACCAGATCCGCACCGAATACGAGGCCGCCGTCTGGCTCCATCCATGGGTCGCCCGACCTGTTGTCGACCGCAACCGCTACGACCTGCCCTGGCTACCTGCCGAATCGATCGTCCCCGATCGCCTGCTGCCCGAGACCGGCGCGTTTCGCTTCGGCGAGTACCGCTTCGAGATCCGCCCCTTTCCCGGCCAGACCTGGTGGCACTGCGCTTTCGATACCCGTATCGACGACCGCCACGTCCTCTTCTCGGGCGATAATTTTCAGCCTCCCAGCCGCTGGAACGGCACCGGCGGCTTCTGCTCTTTCAACGGCAGCCGCTTCAGCGCAGGTTTCGCCCGCTCGGCCCGCGCGGCCCTCGAACTAAACCCCGAGATCGTCTGCAACGGGCACCACATCGTCTACCGCTTCGCGCCCTCCCACTATAGGCGTATCCTGCGCTGGGCCGCCAGTGCAGAGCAGACGATGAGCGCCCTCTGCCCATCAAAATCCTGGCTCGCCGATTACGAGTACCGAAGCCTGAGCTTCGATCCCTTCGTCAGCCAGGCCCGCCCCCGTGCTCAATTGGATCTCAAACTCAGCTGCCACAACCACAGCAACAAAATCCGCCAGCTGCAGATCGACATCACCCCACCTCAGGGCTGGCGCTGCACTCTGCATCGACGCCGATCCAAGATCGCCGGAGGTCGGCACCGCGCCCTGAAGCTATCGGTGCACGTACCCCGAAGCACAACACCGGGACGCTATTTGATCGCCGCCGACTGCACGCTCGATGGTCAACTCCAGGCCGAAGCCTGCGTTGCCATCGTCGATATATCATGAGGAGATGCCCATGAAATTCATTGTCGCCGTAGACTGCGAAGGCGTTGCCTGCGCCGTCGGCTCGCCCGGTGCCTCGCTCAACGAATCCCGCGATTTGGAGTTCGCCAAACTCCAGGCCACCCGCGAAGCCGACGCCTGCGCCAAAGGATTCTTCGACGCCGGCGCCGAAGAGGTCATCGTCTGGGACAATCACAACGGCAGTCTGAACCTCGATTACGACCTCCTGGATCAACGCTGCAAGATCGCCCTCGGCGTCGGTTTCGCCCACCGCTTCCCCGGACTGGATTCGAGTTTTTCCGGCGTGGCTTTTATCGGCTACCACGCCATGGACAACACCCAGGATGCCGTCATCTGCCACACCTTCAGTTCGAATACGTATCAGTACATGAAAATAAACGATCGCGAAGTCGGCGAGATGGGGATCGATGCCGCCATGGCCGGAGCACAGGACGTACCCGTGGTCTTCGTCGCCAGCGACGACAAGGGCACCGCCGAAGCCCGGGACTTCTTCCAGGGCGTCGAAACCGTCACCACCAAGGACGCGCTCGGCTGGAACGCCGCAATCAGCAAGCATCCCCAACGCGCCATCGCCGAGATCCGCGCCGGCGCTAAAATCGCGGCCGAGCGGCTCTCCGACTTTGCACCCTTCCGCTTTGCCCAGCCTCTAGCGCTAGAAATACGCTACAAGCGGATCGAAGCGGCCCAGGCCGCCAGCCGCGGTCTCAAAGCAGGCGAGCGTATCGATCCCTACACCGTGCGCTGGCACCTGGACTGCCTAGCGGACTATTTCTAAGCATTGAGTACTTTTTTCGCACCTCGCTCCTGATGGAGGTCTCTTATGAAATTACCAGTGCGCATCGGTCTCTACTCCCTGCACCTCCTGCTGGTGGCAGGTTGTGCCAGCACTGCGCCTGCCAAACCGCCGGCGCCCGAAAAACGTCCTGACCCGCACCCGGGTCGATTCGCCGCTCCCACCGCGAGCACAACCGCAGAACAGAACTGGATCGGCTCCTATGTAGGAACGGTCGACTTCTATATCGGCGCCGAGGAACGGTGGCAGAAAGACAGCCCTATCTCGCTCTTCATCCAGCCCGAAGAAGGAAGCGGACTGCGCCTTTTGGGGCACGTGATGCTCACTGCCGGCCGGCGCTCCTTCTATATCGGCAAGATCGGCGAGCCTCCGGGCAATACCATCGCCGGCGAGTACACCGACGATGGTATCCTGGTCACAACCCGCTATATCTACGCACTCAACCTCAACGGCGCGTTGGCGACCGGCACGGTCAAAACCCAGGTCCGCAGCAATAGCGAAGAGGGCTTCCAGCCCGCCGACGAATGGCGTTTTGATGTCGAGCGCCGCACCACTTTCCCTCCGCGCTGAATCGTCCGTACCTTCAGCCCCCGGTCCCCAACCCATACCCATCACTGCAATCAATCTCAACCTGCAGCCGCTTGACGCCACCCGGGACCAATCCTGTTCTTTAGCTGCATGACCCGCCCTACCTGCTACGACAACCCCGATGAAGAACGCACCGGCTACTTGCCCGTCTGGCGCGACGACGGACAGGTCCTGCAAGTCAACGAGATCTTCTATTCGATCGAGGGCGAGGGGCTGCGGGTCGGCCAGCCGACCACCTTCGTCCGACTGGCGCGTTGCAATCTGCGCTGCCATTTCTGCGACACCGAATTTGACCGCTTCAGCGAAATGACGCTGACAGAGATCAAAGCGGAAATCGCCCGCCACCCGGCCGAATGGGTCTGCTTCACCGGCGGCGAACCACTGGGGCAACACCTCGGAGCATTGGCCTCAGCACTCAAAGAAGCCGGCTACAAGCTCCATATCGAAACCAACGGCACCATCGCTCCCGATCCACATCTCTTCGCCCTGATCGATCACTGGACCGTCTCGCCCAAACGCTATCCGGTCATCGACGGCTTTGCACAAATCACCGAGCTCAAATACGTGGTCGGCAAAGCGTTTCGCGAGGATCGCGTCGAGGAAGACCTGGCTGATTTCGTCTATTTGCAACCCGAATCGTCCGAGCCGCGCTACGTGCAAAAAGCGCTCGAGATTCTCAGTCGCCATCCGCGCTGGCGGCTCTCCACCCGCGTCCACAAAACCCTGGGACTGCCGTGAAAATAACCACCGTCGAAGCGCTGCATCTGCGCCTGCCCGAAGTGGCCGAGGTCGCCGACGGCACTCAGGACTGCCTGATCGTCCGCGTCCATACCGACGCGGGAATCACCGGCCTGGGCGAAGTCGTCTCCTGCTCCTACGTCGCCCGCGCCGTTGTCGAAGCGCCGCGTTCGGCTCCCTTCCGCCACGGCCTGGCGGCCATCGTCGAAGGCCTGGACCCCATCGATGCCGAAGCGGCACAGGCGGCGATGATCGAGGGTACGATCTGGTACGGCCCGGGCGGGATCGCCCGCCACTGCATCAGCGGCATCGATATGGCACTCTGGGATATCCGCGGCAAAGCTCTCGGCAAACCCGTGCGACAACTGCTCTCCAACCAGGCGGTCGATCAGCTTCCCTGCTACGCCAGCGTACTCTGGCCGCAGCGACCCGAGCTGGTAGAGGAATCTGCACGACTATTCCTCGCCCAGGGCTATCGCGCAGTCAAATACGGCTGGGCGCCGATGGGCCCCGATCCCGTGCTCGACGAGGCCCTGGTCGACGCCGGCCGCAGCGCTCTGGGTGACGAGGTCGAATTGATGGTCGACGCCGGTCGCGTCTGGGATCTCGATACGGCCCTGGCCCGTGCCGAACTCTTCGAGCCCTACCGAATATCCTGGCTCGAAGAACCGCTCCCACCCTTCGACTTCGCCGGCTACGCCCAACTCGCCGCCCGGTCTCCTGTGCCCATCGCCACCGGCGAGGCCCTGGCCCTGGGAGAAGATTATCAACGCCTGATCGAAAATGGCGGCGTCCATATCGTCCAGCCCGATTTGGGGCGAATCGGCGGCATCACACCGGGCCGCAACCTTGCGTCCTATGCCCACGGCAAAGGCGTGCGCCCTGTCCCGCATGCCTTTGGCACCGGTGTCCTCCTAGCCGCCTCGGCCCAATGGGCCGCCGCCCTCGACGCCCCCCTCACCGAATACACTCGCGCTCCTTCGCCATTGGCCCAAGAGCTTGTACACCACGGCATGGTATTCAAAGACGGCCTCCTGCACCTGAGTGATGCCCCGGGCCTCGGCGTCGAACTCGACGAAAGCATCGTCGCCCGCTACCGGGTGTCCTGAAATGGCCCTCACGGTCGAAGAAATCCGCCACTTCCGCCACTGCGGCTATTTGAAGCTGGGCGATTGTCTCTCGCAGGAGATGGTCGCCCAGCTCAAGCGAACCATTCTCGGCGATATCACCGACGCGGTCGAACCTATCGTCCGCAACCGTACCGGCCGCGTCGTCCGCCTTTCCCAGGTCCTGGACCGGGATCCGCTCTTCCGTTCCGCCGCAATGCATCCGCCCCTGCTAGACGCACTGGAATCGCTGCTCGGTCCCCGGATCGAAGTGGTCAGGAACCGCCACAATCACGCCACCCTCAACCTCGCCACCGAGCAAGGCGATACCTATCACCGCGATGCGGTCCAATGGAGTCGCAGCCTGATCTCGGTCATTCTCTACCTCGAAGAAACGAATCTCGACAACGGCTGCACCCAAATCGTTCCCGGCTCGCACCTGCTGCCCCACCTCGACACCCTGCACCGGGTCGAAGAAGAGCAATGGGTCGCCCGCAGCGGCCTGCTCTCCCAGTCGGTGCCCGTGCCGATGCCCGCCGGCAGCGCCCTGCTGATCGACGGCCTGATCTTCCACCGCATCGGTCCCAACCAAACGTCCAATACCCGGATGAGCATGACCTTCGGCTACCACAGCGCCGACGAGCTCTGCGCCATCGACGACTCCAAGCGCCTATTGGTCCGCGGCGAGCGAGTCTATCGAGGCAACGACCGCAATTCGCCCTGAGAACCCCCGGCTCTACCGCGCCATTGACCGGTTTCACTCAAAGACCTTTTATACGTTCTATACTGCAGAGCTGATCGAGCTCGCGATGCGCTACCAACGATCCCCGACACTTGTATTCTGGGCCTATTTCCGTCTGATCCTTTGGAATCGCATGGGAACATTGCAGAAATTCGCGCAACCTCGCAGATCGCCTCTCTCATCACTAAGGGAAGGCTAAATGAAAATTACCCATATTGGTTCTGTTCTAATGGAACGCCCGCATCCGTGGGTCTTTGTGAAGATCCGTACCGACGAGGGAATCGTCGGCATCGGCGAGGCCTACCACGGCGCCGGCGTTCACCAGATCATCGCCGACGAGCGATTCCAGAGTCTGCTCATAGGCGAGGATCCGCGCAACGTCGCCCAGCTCTTTCACCGCATGATGCGCTGGAAGGCCTCGTACGCCGGGGTTATCATGAAGGCGATCAGCGGCGTAGAGTCCGCCCTCTGGGATATAGTCGGCCAGCAAGCCGGCATTCCGATCTGGCAACTGCTGGGGGGCAAATTTCGCGATGAAATTCGCATGTATAATGACTGCCACGCCGGTGCGGAGGAAACGCCGGAGGCCTATGCCGCCAAAGCCAAAGAAGCCGAGGCGCACGGATTCACCGCCATCAAGTTCGACATCGATCCCCTCCCCTCGCGCCGCGATCTGCACAACGGTTGCATCAGCGCCCGTGACCACGCCCACTATGTCGAGATCGTCAGTGCCATCCGCGAAGCGCTCGACCCCAACACCGATCTGGCCATAGACGCTCACTGGTACTATGCACCCGTCGATATCATCAAGGTGGCGCAGGCCTTTGAAGCGCTGAATCTGCTCTGGCTGGAGGATCCCTGCCCGCCGGAGAACGTAGAAGCCATGACCAAAATCACCGCTTCAACGAGCACGCCGATTTGCACCGGCGAAAACATCTATACCCGGCACGGTTTCCGCGACCTCGTGCAGAAACAGGGAGCGGATATCATTTCTCCGGATCTGGCCAAAGCTGGCGGCTTGCTGGAGGGACGACGGATCGCCGATCTCGCGGACCTGTATTATATCCCGGTTGCCCCTCACAATATCGGCAGCCCGATCGAGACCATGGGGACCTGTCACGTTATGGCCACCATACCGAACTTCCTCGTCCTCGAGTTTCACCATCTGGATGAGCCACTTTGGAATGCCCTCATCCACGAACCGCCCTTGATTGAGAATGGTTATATCCGCGTACCCGACACGCCCGGTCTCGGCGTCACCCTGAACGAGGAGGTCGTTCGCGAGCATATGAAGGAAGAGTTCGGGTTCTTCATCGATTGAAAGGACGACAGATTCCGCTGGGTTCTGCCGTGTTGCCAATGCGTTCCACCCCGCGTTGGCAAAAGGCCTTCATTCGGGATGCTTGAGCGGCCGAAGACAGCCGCTAAGACGCTGCGACGAGAAATCTGGCTTAGAAAACAACGCTGCAATCGACGCTAGCGGCACTCAACCAACGAGGAGATTCAAACCATGCCTTCAGTAAAAGAAATATACCAATTCGACGAACTCACCTGGCCCGAAGTCAACGAAGCCGTGGAGATGGGCAAAATCCCCATCATCCCCACCGGCTCGGTCGAACAACACGGCCATCATCTCCCGCTCAAGGTCGACCATCTCTGCGCCAATGCCGTCGCCACCGAAGCCGCCCGCCTCAATCCCGCCCGCGCGCTGGTCCTGCCCCCCGTCAACTACGGCTATGTCCACCACGTCATGGACTTTCCCGGCTCGCTCAATATCCACCACGAACACTTTGTCCAGTTCGTCCTCGGCATCACCAAGAGCCTGGCCTACCACGGCTTCAAGAAGATGATCATCGTCAACGGCCACGGCTCCAACCACAACCTCGTCGATATGGTCGCCCGCCGCACCATCGTCGAGACCGATGCCAGCTGCACCTTCTGCTCCTGGTGGCAACTGCTCAAGGTCGACCCCGACTTCGACCAGCAATGGCGCGAGAGCATCTACCCCGGCGGCTGCTCACACGCCGGCGAGCTGGAGACCTCGATGCTGCTCTATCTCTCGCCGGAGAGCGTGCGCAAAGACCGGATCAAAAGCGAAATCGCCAAAACCAATGCCCGGGGCTCGAAGTACGTCTGGACCGACCTCTTCGGCAAAGGGCCGATGGGACTGATCGAGTGGACCAGCCAGTATTCGGATAGCGGCGTGATGGGCGAGGCCGAGAAGGCCACCGCGGAGAAGGGAAAAATCGTCTTCGAGGAAGCCAGTAAAAACCTGGCCGAATTCGTCGATGAGTACTACGAGATGGAAATCGCCGCGCGCACCCGCCACCAGGCCCAGGAACCGACCTTCCCGCTCTCGTTTCCGACCGATTGAGCGCATCGGCTTTCAGTGCCAGCAACACGAAGCGCCGGGCCTTTGAGCCCTTGCTGACCGGCGGTCAGGCTATGCGCGCACTGGCTTATTCGGTGGTGTCGAGTGCTCGCAGGTGTCCAGCTTCTTCGCGATACCCTTCACCGCACTCGGAGCATACCAGCTGATCTTCGCCCTGCGACAGCCGCACTCCGCAGCAACAGACCCAACCGATCCGCCGCCCGGGCACCCCGGTTATCAGCGCATAGGCCGGCACATCGCGTGTGACCACCGCTCCAGCGCCGATCAAGGCATAAGAGCCTATCTCGACGCCGCAAACTACCGTCGAGTTGGCCCCCAGCGTGGCGCCTTTGCGCACCTGTGTTTCTTTGAACTCGTCTTTGCGCTCGATAAAGGCGCGAGGGTTGATCACGTTGGTAAAAACCATCGACGGACCGCAGAAAATGCCTTCCTCGAGCGTGACGCCCTTGTAGATAGACACATTATTCTGTATCTTGCAGCCGTCTCCGACCACCACGTCGCGGTCGATATAGACATTCTGGCCCAGGTTGCAATTCCGTCCGATCCGAGCTCCGGACATCAGGTGGCAAAAATGCCAGATATGGGTCCCCGCGCCAATGGTGATCGGCTCATCGACACAGGCGCTCTCGTGGACGAAGTACTGGTCGGACTCTTTCATGGACCTCTCTTTTGCTAGTTTTTAACCGAATATAAATCGACCTTGTCACTTTAACCAGTTCAACCCATTTACCAGGAGGACAAAATGAAACTAGCTACGTATACTGTCGGCGGCGAAGAGCGGGTCGGCGCTGTTGTCGACGATAGTATCGCCATCGACTTGGCGAGCGCCGAGCGCGCCCTGGCGCGCAGGGAGAAACGCAAACCCCATCCCTTCTTCACTGATATGCTCACCTTGCTGGGCGCCGGCCCCAAAGGCCTGAGTGCAGCTAAAAAAGCCATCGCGGGCGCCGCGGGCAAAAAAGCCAACGGCAAAACCATCCACGCCCTCGGCAAAGTCCGCCTCCGCGCACCGGTGCCCAACCCGCGCAAAGTCTTCTGCCTGGCCGGCAACTACCAGGATCACATTGAAGAAGGCGGCGGCAAAATGGCCCTGCAGGACAAGGAAACGCCGCGCGTCT
The DNA here is from genome assembly GCA_964520345.1 of uncultured Gemmatimonadaceae bacterium. Lineage (GTDB taxonomy): Bacteria > Latescibacterota > UBA2968 > UBA8231 > UBA8231. The sequence continues at coordinate 23,211 of CAZFMY010000103.1, forward strand.
TCATGAAGCCGCCGACCACCACCGTCATCGGACCCGGCGACAAGATCCTGATCCCGCCCATAGCCCGCTCCATCGACTGGGAGGGCGAGCTGGCGGTGGTCATCGGCCGCAAAACCAAGGGGGTCAAGGCCAAGGACGCGCTCAAATACGTCGCCGGCTATACCGTCATGAATGACGTTTCCGAGCGCGATCTGAAAATAAAGAAACGCACCGACAGCCGCCCGCGCGACGAGTGGTTCGACTGGCTCAACGGCAAATGGCTCGATACTTTCGGACCTCAGGGGCCGTGGATCGTCACCCGCGACGAGATCCCCGACCCCCAGGTCCTCGACATCAGCACCTATATCAACGGCGAACGCAAACAGCACAACAACACCGGTCAGATGCTCTACCCGGTCGCCAAAATCGTCGAATATATCTCGGCGATCATCACCCTCGAGCCCGGCGACCTGATCAGCACCGGCACCATCTCCGGCGTCGG
>CAZFMY010000104.1:0-23420 GCA_964520345.1 uncultured Gemmatimonadaceae bacterium
AGGCCCGATATCTACACCGTCCACGACTACGAACAGGACTCCGAGGTATTCGCCACAACCTATGCTGGCGTCGACCCCGAGCATCCGCAAAACACCCGTGTCTGTTTTCCCGACTCCGAGGTTCCTTATCAGGGACAACCTTATGTCGTCGATGAGTACGGCGGCACCTGGTGGGTCGCCACAAGCCGTGAAGAGGGTACTGACCGCGCAGAAGGCTGGGGCTACGGCAACCGACCGCACGACATCGAGGAAGTCTATCAACGCATAGAGAACTTGACTCGGGTCCTGACTAGCCATCCGTATATTTCTGGCTATACCTATACTCAACTCACCGATATCGAACAGGAACAAAACGGAATATACACCTATGACCGGCAGGCTAAATTTGACACCCAACGCTTGCATCAAACCTTTGCAAAATCGGCTGCCATCGAGCAGGGGTGATCTCTGGTCTTCTCACCCTTAGGTTTTCAGCCGATGCCCGACGATACGATCCCCGCAGAGTGCCAGATCCGCTACCTGGCGATCAAGGTCCAAATGATGCCGCGCGACACCAACCCGCATGGCACGATATTCGGCGGAGTGCTGCTGAGCTATATCGATCAGGCAGGAGCCACCGGCGCCCGTCACGTCACCCGCTGTGCCGGTTGGCCCGACCATCACATGGTCACCGTGGCAATACAAAGTGTCGAATTTCTACAGCCGGTTTACGTCGGTGACGTCGTCAGCTTCTGGACCAGGATCTTGCGCATCGGACGCACCTCAATCGGCATGCATATCAGCGTAGAGGCCGACCGCAATGGCGAGGTCATCCAGCTAACGGCCGCGGAGGTCACCTACGTGGCCGTCGACAGACAAGGCAGTGAACAGATCCCGGTGTCGATCCGCGGGCACTCCGCATGACAAGCATTTTCGCCACCTTTCCGAATCTGCAGACCTCGCGCCTCATTTTGCGCCGGCTTAGATCGGAGGATGCGGATGCCGTCTTCGATCTTTTCGCCAACGACGAGGTTACCCGCTACTACGACCTCGACCGCTTCACCAGTATAGCCCAGGCCCAAGACCTGATCGCGCGTTTCCAAGAGCGCTTCGATCGCCAAATCGGCATCCGTTGGGGTCTGGCGCTGGCCGATTCGCCCAACGTGCTGATCGGCACCTGCGGCTACAATATCTGGGTTCGTCCGGCCCATCGCAGCCTGCTCGGCTATGACCTCAACCGCAGCCATTGGGGCCAGGGTCTGATGGGTGAAGCCCTCACGGCAATATTGGATTTTGGCTTCGGCGCGATGCAACTCAACCGGGTCGAAGCTCTGACCTTCCCGCAAAATACTGCCTCGAAACGCTTACTCACCAAGCTCGGATTCAAAAAGGAGGGATTGCTCCGCGAGTACGAATACCCCAAAGGCAGTCCTCAGGATATGGCGATCTATTCACTCTTAGCTCGAGAGCGATTGCGACAAATAAATCAAACGTGATAAATCTCAACCACCAATCCACTCCAATCCCCAATTAACTATGTTTTCTCTCAGAGTCGACAGCTCGTTAACACTGCGGTTATTAGAGGGCCATCAAGCCCCCATACTATTTGCACTGATCGAAGAGAACCGGGACCACCTGCGCCGCTGGCTGCCCTGGCTCGACGTAAATCAAACCGAGGAGGACAGCCGCTCCTTTATCAATTCTGCCCGCGAGCGCTATACTAACCGGGAAAGTCTGGAAGTGGGAATCTGGTACCGTGAGATACTCGTTGGCGCCATCGGTTTCAATCACTTTTCCTGGCAGGAACGCTGCGGCCAAATCGGCTACTGGCTCGCTGCCGAAGCCCAGGGCAAAGGCATCATAACCCGCTCCTGTCGCGCGCTGATCCAATACGGTTTCACAGAAATGGATCTCAATAGAGTGGAGATCCGCGCGGCTATAGACAACACGCCCAGCCGAGCCATCCCCGAGCGTTTGGGCTTTTGCCGTGAAGGCCACCTGCGCCAGGCCGAATGGCTCTACGATCACTTTGTCGACCACATCGTCTATGGTCTGCTCGCCGAAGATACGCTGCAGTGAAAGTCTTCTATTCAACCGCACACCAGGACCACAATCCGGAACGTGAATTCACCAGCGATGGCCTGGTCCCCTATCCCGAAACCGCCCACCGTGTCGAAGCCATCACCACGGCCTTGAACGAAAACGGATCGTTCGATTTAGAATTCTCGGCCCCGATCGATCCCACTGCACTCACCGCTATTCACGACGCGGACTATCTAACCTTCCTCGCCGAGGTTTATACCGAATCCTCTATTCATTCTGCGGAATTGGTCGCAACCACCTACGCCCGCGGCGCCCCCGGCCGCCGTCCATCCGACCGCAAAGCCCAGATGGGTTACTACGGCTTTGATACCACCCCAATCACACCGGGGACCTGGGCTGCTGCACTCGCGGCAGCCGGCTCTGCTCTCAAAGGGGCCGAAAATCTCCAGGGCGGTGCTTCGCAAACCTATGCCCTCTGCCGCCCACCGGGACACCACGCCGGCCGAAATTATTTCGGCGGCTACTGCTATCTCAACAACGCAGCCCTCGCCGCCGCACACCTGGCCGCAGAGCACCCTGTCGCTATCCTCGACATCGACTATCATCATGGCAATGGCACCCAGGATATCTTCTACGAATCCGCTCAGGTACTCTTCGTCTCAATCCATGCCGACCCTGCCAACCAGTATCCGCTCTATTGGGGCTATGCCGATGAATATGGGCGCGGTGACGGAGAAGGTTTAACGAGAAATTTTCCGCTCCCGCCACAGACCAATGACTCAGCATATCTCCAGGTGCTCGACGAAGCGTTGGCCTGTATTGCCGATTTTGACCCCGAGTACCTGATTGTATCCGCCGGAGTGGATATCTACCGAGAAGATCCCCTCGGAGATTGGGAGATCTCGCTTGCCGGAATTGCAGAGATCGGCACCCGTATCGCCGACGCGGGCCACCCAACCCTATTGGTCCAAGAAGGGGGCTATGCACTAGCGGAGTTGGGAACGGCAGTCCGCACACTGCTGATTCCATTTTCCTCTCGAGAAGATCATTAACGAGATTGACTCTCACTCAACCGCTTTGCTAGAATCAAGTCCGAGGATACCACCCGGGTGATCTGCGCCATTCGCCATCCGGATATTCGTAGCGCACTTCGAGTTCTAGATCGGCGAGTTCAACCGGAATTTCCTTTGCCAGGCGCGCATTGAATGCGGCCATACGCACGCTGATCGAGTTGCTGCCCCGAACCGGTAAATGATTGAGCAAATCGAAGCGCAGCCAGGTATCCGGGGTCGGATCGTACCCGCCGGGGCACATCGGATTAGCGCATGCCAATTCTGCACCATTGAGTTCGACTGCAACCTCATCTTCCACCGTGAGATTATCCAGGTGCAGCCATAGATTCACTGCGCGTAATCTATCGCGGGCCTTCACTAGATCGTTGGGAATGTCGATCGTGAGTAGCACTGGTTCAGCTTGTACCTTTACCGGAATCTGCCTTTGGGTCTGGAGACAATTCGGGAACGAGTCGTGGGATCGCGTCACGGCGAAAATTTTGTCCCGGTGCTCAAGCCGATATGGGTCGCCGATATCGTCGAGGGCTTCGCGATTGTCGTAATCGTAGGTCGGTGCAGTACCGAAGAAATTGAAGACGTAGACCCCATCCGAACCCCGCTCAAGATGGCGGGCGGCAAGACCGCGAATCATCTCGTTCGAAAGCGGCGTCATCACCGGAGGCTTGACATACCAACGGCGAAAACCACTGGTATGTCCCGCCCTATAACCCTCATCTATCGATGGGTAAATCTGAATACCAGACCCCCGTGCGAGATCGACCCATTCGCCGACATCCTCTTCCATATCCTGCGCAAAGAAGCTCGAAGGTACGATCAGGTCGACAAGCCCTTCCTCGATCCAGGCCGCTAGATCCAAGCCAAGCCCCCGGGATCCTGCGAGCGTCGATGGAACCCGCACGGCTAAACCGCCCCCCCCCCCCCCATCACGCCCCACCCGATCCAACGCCCTGCGGGTATCGCGCATAAACTGGGTCATCAGCACCGCACCGGCATCTTCCTCACCGCATTTAAAATAGCCGGGACAGCGCATGAAGTCGTAGAGAAACCCGGTGACGTCATAGCGAGTACACGCCTCGACAGCAATATCCATCCGCAATGCCCGCACTTCTTGGTGAGCAAAATCCTGGAAATAGGGCAGGACTTCGGCCAGTTTTCCCGACCAGCCGCGAGCCCCCTCCTCACCAATGAGATATTCGGGATGTTCTTCGTAGAAACGAGAGGTCTGTAGATTGGCTTCTGTTGCATCAGCACCCCAGTGGTGCCAATCGTTCATGCTCAGGCGAATCCAGTGGTCGATGCCCAGTCTTTGCGCCTCCGCAACCTCGAGGGCAACCGGATCATGACCCTGCTCCCAAAGACGACGAAGATTCTCTGCATGGCGCCAGAGTTGGACGCTACCGACCACGGCTCCATCCTCGAGGCGATCGACCATAAAATCGGCATTCTCGACCTCGGTCGGCCAAGCCAAGGTATACCCCGTATTACAACCAGGCGCACCAACATAGGCATCGACCGGACGCCCAGCGAAAAAACCAAAATGCGCCTGGGCGACCTGCTGTGGGGAAAGAGGTGGATTATAATAACCTGCCTGCCCCGAATTCTGATCCCAGATCACGCGATAGCGCTTTTCTAATCGGCCCTGCGCACTCGTATCCATAGTGCTATCCTCCACTCGTATCTTGATTTAGATCCAAACAGCCTTTCAAAGCGGACAAACCAGCTACTCGCTTCTGCAAAAAGCAGCTAGGCCGTTCTAAGCCCGGGCTGCGGAGCGCCGGAGGCTCATAATGTATCGAGGCCAACACTGATCGCCGATCAGTGCAGCCGTATCTCCTCGATCCGCAACCGCTGCCCCACGCGGATTTGCCACTATATACCACTAACAAATTCTACGGCCCGCTCCTCCGACCAGTAGCGATCCCCACCCGCGGGAAATCCCACATGTCCTCCCCCTGCAGGCATTTCCAGATAAACCTGCTCCAATTCAGCAACTAAATCTACTGGATAGCATTTAGCTCCTAAGAATGAGTCGTTGCGCCCATTGACGATCAGTGACGGAATCGCAATTCCAGGCAGAAAAGGCAGGCAACTGTTCTCGCACCAGTATTCATCTACACTGGCAAACCCGTGCAATGGCACCGTATAGTACGCATCGAAGTCTCGTAAATCGCGAATCTGCTCGAAGCCTTCAGTACTTATCGCATCGGGTATCAACGCGGCTTTTTTGTCGATCTTAGCCCGGAACCGACGCAGGAAATGATGGAGATATAAAGCGTTGCGCCGGCGGCGCAATTGCTCTGCACCATCGGCCAAATCCAAGGGAACGGAAAAATTGACTGATGCCACAAGCGGCTTTGGAACCGCAGTGCCGCGTTCCCCCAGATATTTTAGGATCAGATTCCCGCCCAGGCTGAAACCAATAAGCACAAGTGATTCATATATTTGATCGGCAAGGACCCTGGCAACTACGATCTCCAGATCGCCGGTCAACCCGGCGTGATAAAAAGCCGGCTGCCGATTGGGCTCTTCGCTGCATCCGCGCATATTCCAGGCCAGCGCGTCCCATCCTGCACGATTGAACGCATTGACCATACCCAGCATATAAGGCCGACGTGAATTCCCCTCCATCCCGTGGGCCAATATCGCCACTTTGGTTCCGCCGACCTCTGACCAGTCGAGATCGAGGAAATCGCCATCGGGCGTATCGATGCGCTCACGGCGATATTCTATATTGGCTGAATTCCGTGTCACCTGGGGGATGATGCTCTGCAAATCGGGTCCGGGCAGATACCAGGGGGGCCGATAGCTCGAAGGCTCGACAATCATCGATCTATTGCCTCCTTAGCGACCTCTATCACTCGCTTTTCATAGAGCCGATATCCAATCACGCGCCCTCTCCTAATCAGCAATTTATTGAGCGTCGGACAAAATATAGCGAATACCACTAGACTTGCCCGAATCCTCTATCTCAGTATATTCCCGCTGGGTATACTCATCGAATATATTTCTGAATAGTCATGCTCTTTTATCTCAAGCGGGCCCTGATCGCCCTGCTCCTGCTGCCACCGCTCATCTACGCTACATTCACCTTGAGTTCGCGGCCTCTGGCTCCGCATCCCTATTTCGCCAATGGGGATTTTCTGGTCATCGCCCACCGCGGCGGCATGGGTCTGGCCCCGGAAAACACCCTGGAGGCATTCGCCCGCTCGGCCGCTTTGGGCGTCGATGTGCTGGAGATGGATCTGCGACAGAGCAAAGATGGAATTCCGATCATCCTACACGATCGTAGAGTCGATCGCACCACCAATGGCCGGGGACGCGCTGATAGCCTGAACCTAAAAGCACTCCGGGCTCTGGACGCCGGCTATCATTTCAAACCCGATCGCCAAAGCTATACCCAGCGCAATCAGGGCCTTCAAATACCCACCCTCGACGAGGTATTGAGCGCTTTTCCCACGATGCGATTCCTGATCGAAATCAAAGATGACTCCGACCACCTCGCCCTCAATCTCTGTCAGGCAATCGAGCGCTTCGAAGTTGTAGACCAGGTCATCGCGGCTTCGTTTCACGATGGTTCTCTGGCGACCTTTAGACAGGCTTGTCCAAAAGTAGCGACGGCACTCTCCTCTAGGGCCGGACTCTCTTTCACGCTCTTGCACTGGCTACGGCTCGACGCGGCCTACCACCCCACAAATCAGGCTTTCCAGTTTCCGCTGAACCTCGGTGATATACGCCTGGTTGACCGACGTTTCGTCGACCGCGCCCATGCTCACAACGCCCAGGTTCACGTCTGGACGGTCAACGATCCAGACACCATGCGGCACTTGATATCAATCGGCGTCGACGGGATTATCACCGACTACCCCGACCGCCTGCTTCAGCTGCTGAACCAACTACCCAGCAAGGAGAACCAATGAGCAACGCCCCAGCCTTAGCTGTAGAAAACCTGACCAAGACCTATGGCATAGGCCCCAATGCACTGACCGTCCTCGCCGATCTCAGCTTCACCATCGATCAGGGTTCGACCTGTGCGGTGGTCGGCCCATCTGGGAGCGGAAAAACCACCTTGCTCGGCCTATGCGCCGGCTTGGATCGCGCCACCTCGGGTTTGATTGCACTCGACGGCATCTCCCTGGGCGACATGGATGAAGACCAGCGCGCGCGCCTGCGCAGCGAAAAGGTCGGTTTCGTTTTCCAGAATTTCCAACTCATCCCAACTCTGAACGCCCTCGAAAATGCCATGGTACCGCTCGAACTGCGCCAGGAGCAAAACGCCAGTGATCGGGCCACAGATCTACTCGCACGCGTGGGCCTGGGAGACCGACTAGATCACTATCCAGCTCAGCTTTCGGGCGGCGAACAACAGCGCGTGGCTCTCGCCAGAGCTTTTATCAACCGCCCCAAGATCCTCTTTGCCGACGAACCCACCGGCAACCTGGACGATAAAACTAGCGCCACCGTACAAGATCTGCTCTTTTCACTTAATAAAGAATCGGGTACGACTCTGATCCTGGTTACTCACAATCTTGAATTGGCTCGGCTCACCAGGCGGATCATCCATCTCCAGGGCGGCCGGATCGCCGAAGATCAGATCGTCGCGGAGTCCGGACCATGATGAGATGGTGCTGCAAAATGGCTTGGCGAGACAGCCGAACCCACCGCCGCAAGCTCCTGCTCTTTACCGCCTCTATCACCATCGGCATCGGCGCCCTGGCCAGCATGGGCAGCCTCAGCGCGACCCTGACCAGCGCCATCGATACGGAGGCCGCGGTACTACTTGGCGCAGATATGACCATAGAAAGCAGACAACCCTTCGACGCCAAGGCCGAAACCCTTATCGATTCCATCGGCGGCGTGCAGGCGCGCCAGGTTGCGTTTAATTCGATGGTCTATCTTCCCAAGAGCCAGGGTACTCGTCTAGCGCAGATCCGCGCTCTGGAGGGACCATTCCCCTTTTATGGCACCCTCCAAACCGCACCAGCTAACGCTGCAGAGAGTTTTCGCACCAACCCCGAAGCCCTGGTGGACGAGGCCTTGATGCTGCAATTTGGAGCTGTGGTCGGCGACTCGATCAAGATCGGCGAGATGGTTTTTCGAATCAGCGGCCGACTGCTGCGCATACCCGGAGAAAACGCGCTCTTCAGCGATATCCAGCCGAGGATATATGTCTCAATGGACTACCTCGATCGAACCCGACTTATTCAGCAAGGCAGCCGGGTTACTTATACCGCCTTTTTCAATTTCGCAGACGGACGCGATGTCGAAGCACTATCGCAGTCAATAGCTCCGCAAATTCGCGATGACCGCCTGCGTACCGAAACCATCGAAGACCGCAAGCGCAGCCTCGGCCGCACCCTGACCAATCTCTACCGCTTTTTAAACCTCGGTAGCTTTATCGCACTCCTACTCGGAGGAGTGGGTGTAGCCAGTGCCATTCACACCTATATCAAAGAAAAACGATCGACCATCGCCGTATTGCGCAGCCTCGGTGCCACCGCTATGCAGACCTTTGTGATCTATCTCATTCAGGCTGGTGCAATGGGATTTATCGGCTCGCTGGTCGGGATCCTGCTCGGAGTCGGAGTTCTATACCTGCTCCCGGATATCCTCGCCGACGTTCTCCCCCTCAATTTCGACCCGCAATTCACTCCCCTCGCCCTGATCGAAAGTCTCGGACTCGGCCTCGGAATCTCCCTGCTATTTGCCGCTCTTCCACTCCTGGCCATCCGCAAAACCTCCCCCCTACTGACGTTGCGCTCCTCCTTCGAAGAAACCAAACGAGCCAACCGCGACCCACTGCTTTGGATCTGCTACCTCGTAATCGCCCTGGCCACCATTCTCTTCGCCTATCGACTCACCGGTCGCTGGTCCTTAGCGCTCGGTTTTGCCGGCGGCGTAGGCTTAGCCTTCACGCTCCTGGGTCTTAGTGCCCACTCCATCACTTCGGGCGTCCGTCGCTTCTTTCCCACTTCCTGGAGCTATATCTGGCGCCAGGGTCTGGCAAACCTCTATCGCCCCAACAATCAAACCACCATGCTCATGCTGGGCCTGGGCCTGGGCACTTTCCTGCTCAGCACCCTCTTCCTCGCCCAAACCAATCTGCTTTCCTATATCGAAAGCGTCGGCTCCGACAAAGAGCCCAATGTCGTACTTTTCGACATCCAAACCGACCAGCGACAGGCACTCAACACCCTCGTCGAAGATCTGGATCTGCCCCTCCTGCAAGAAGTGCCGATCGTCACCATGCATATGCACCGCGTCAAGGGCAAACTCGCCAGGGAAAGCCGCCGCGATAGCAGCGGCAGGCGGGGCCGCGGCAATTGGGCCCTGCGCCATGAGTACCGCGCGACCTACCGCGATCACCTGAGTAAGACCGAGTCAATTGTCGCTGGAAAGTGGTACGACCAAATGGTGGGTGATACGATTTATGTCTCTCTGGCAGAGAGGATGGCCTCTGCTCTAGATGTCGGGGTCGGCGACTCATTGACCTTCGATGTCCAGGGTCTACCTCTGGACGTCGTGGTCGGTAGTCTGCGCAGCGTTGACTGGCAACGGGTGATGCCCAATTTTCTGGTGGTATTCCCAACCGGGGTCCTCGAAACCGCTCCGCAATTCCACGTCCTGGTCACCCGCGCCGACTCCACCGCACAAATGGCCGCCCTGCAGCGAACCGTCGTCCATCAATTTCCCAATATTTCGATCGTCGACCTGGGGATCATCCTGAGCACCATCGACAATATCCTCGATAAAGTCTCGTTGGTGATCCGCTTTATGGCCCTCTTCAGCGTCGCAGTCGGGCTCATCGTACTAGTCGGCGTGGTTAGCGGCAGCCGTTATCAGCGCATTCAGGAGAGTGTACTGCTCAAGACCCTGGGCGCCAGTCGGCATCAGGTCCTCAAGATCATGATCCTCGAATATCTCTTCCTGGGATCTTTGGCCGCAATAACCGGCCTGGTGCTCTCGCTGGGCGGTGTCTGGGCCCTGAGCCACTACCTGTTCAATATCGACTTCGCGTTCGATTATCTGCCCCTGATCCTGGCCTTCTTGGCCGTCGCTTTCCTGACGGTTGCCGTCGGCACCCTTTCGAGCCGCGGCATCCACTCGAGCCCGCCACTCGAAGTACTACGCTCGGCAGGTTAGTGCCACAGGGCTTTCAATACCGGGCCAAGAGTAGTCCATACCGTTGCAGCGACGATCCGATGGCCCTCGGCAGTGGGATGATTCCCGTCGGGCAAGTTCAGTAGCGGCTTGTCCGCCACACCTTCCAGAAGAAAGGGGATCAGCGCCGCATCATTTTTCTTGGCTAATTCCGTAAAGAGCCGTCTGAATTCCTCGGTGTACTCCGGACCGAGGTTGGGCGGCATCTGCATACCGGCAACCACCAAAGCAACTGCTGGATTCTTCGCTTTGACCCGATCGATGATCTGCTGCAGGTTGGCACGGGTGTCTTTTAGATCAATGCCGCGCAGACCGTCGTTGGCACCAAGTTCAAGTACGAAAACTTCGATCGGTCGACGCAAAAGCCAATCGATCCGCCGCAGCCCTCCGGCCGAGGTCTCGCCGCCAAGCCCGGCATTGAAGACTTCGAAATTCCAGCCCAGCGAATCGATCCGCGCCTGGATCAGGGCGGGAAAAGCCTCTTCGCGTTCGACGCCGTAGCCAGCCGTCAGACTGTCGCCGAAAAAGAGAATTCCGCGACGCACACTCGAGGCCGGTTTATCCCCGAGAACCTCTGGATCCACTTCCTGCCCCCAGGCCGCCCCGTACACAATCACAAAGCCCAGCACCGCTGCTATCCATTTCATATCGAGTACCCCAACTTCAATCGCAAGCTCATCCAATCTAACTTTACAGCAAATCGCCACTCTCCATACTCGGACACCAGAACTTCTCGATGAACCCAACCACCAATTCCGTGCCCTCTGCATGGCTGACGTACGGCGGCATAGCCGGATTGTACATCGCATCGGTCAAATCGCGGATCAGCGCCACATCCACCCCCCAGCGCACCATTTGCTTAATCGCAAAAGTCCGGTGCAAAACACACATATTGGTATGAACACCCATTATCAGCAGGTGCTCAATGCCCCGATGCTGCAAAAAGCTGTAAACCTCAGAGCCCCGATCCGAAATAATATCCTGCTCATCATCAATACTAATCGTCGGATGCTGTCGATCCCAGGCCTTATGCGTCTCGGTCTCTCCGGTATCCGATCCGTGATCCGAAGCATCGATAGGCAAGGGCGGATCTTCGCGTTCTGCATCGGGCGGGCTATCGATTTGTGGAGCCGAAATCGCCCGATCTCGCGCTGGCGAATCAGCGTAGAAATCCATGGTATCCGAAGGCGCATGGACTATCAACACTCCCGCGGCACGCAATCTGGTCACCACACTATCCATCCGTCCCACCATCGAATCCAAGCGCTCGACCGCCCCCCGACACCAGTGCCCATTCCACACATCGCAGAGAAGCAATGCGGTCTTTGCCGCTGGCCACGCCCCCTCCTCAACCTGAATCTGCCAAACGTTGAACCCTTCCTGATCTTGAACCAGCGTTTGCGAACGCAATCGGGGTTTCAAGATGGCGCTCATACTCCCTCCCTTAGAGACATGCCCGGACCAGATCCCGAGCCTTTATTAGATCGTCGCGCGATTTGTAATATTCAAACACGAAATAGGGCATCTCCGCGTATTCCTGCAACGCAGCAATATAGGCCTTGTAGTCGAGACAACCCGATCCGGTGGGGCCATAATCGGCCACTTCACCGTTCGCGGCAAAGCGGGAATCCTTGCCGTGGGCAATCGCAATATCGGGCCCAAGCATACGCACCGCTCTCTCCAGCGGTGTGCGATCGGGAATGAAATTGGCTCCATCCATGCACACTTTGAGCGCCGGGGACCCCACGCGATCCTGAACGCGCAGAAAGCTTTCCGCCCCTCCGATACTCCCGGCTCTCGTCATCTCCACCGCGATGAGTACGCCAGCTTTTTCTGCAGTGCTACACGCCGCGGACAAAGCGGCGCAAAGACCCGAAAAGACTGCCTTGTCATCGCATCCTTTGCCCTCAGGATACCCCCCGGGATGCCAGACCAGCACTGGATTTTCATTAGCTCCGAATCGCCCATCCAACGCCGCCGTCTTATCCACACAGCGCTGCAACCGTTCCACATCGGCCTCGACCAATCCAGTCGATCCAACCAGGTCGATGTGCAAGGTCATCGCTGCCAGCGCTACATCGGCCCCTTGCAGTACTGTATCGACATCCTCTACCGACGGATCTTTTGCATCACCATCAGCCCCACCGGCGAAAAACAACTGTACAGCTTCAAACCCTTCGGGCCGCACCTGATCCGGCGGCAATGTCTCTCCTGGCATCAAAGCGAATTTCACAATTTCCCCCATCTATTCAGTTTGATTTTTCTAAGTTCAGAGCTTCTGGGCACTGCTTCTCCATCCTATTCGGGAAAAGCATCTACTCGGAAGCGCACCACTAAAAAGTTCCCTTCACATCCATTACCTGTCCCTGGTTCTCCTTGACCTTGGAACTAGCCACTCTTTTCTGCAACTCTTCATAATACCTGTCCTCATCCACCGGGATATCAACCCAGTCATCGGTCCAGGTCGAAAGCAGCATTGCATTCGCCAATTCCACCCCGTTAATCCCCTCCGTACCTGCGGAGAGAAGCTTCGATCCCGCGCGAATCGCCTGAACCCAATCTTGCGTAATCGCCATGTGCTCCTGTCGATTCTCTTTATAGGGAATCTCGCACTTCCAAACTTCGGGACTACCGAAGCCGTTCGGCCATTCCTTGAGAAACTTGCTCGCCGATTCCTTGGTCCGCCAAAAAGTGAGCTGCCCATTTTCCAGAAGCACCTTGCCTCGATCCGCTGAGATCTCGAGCCGGTTGGTTCCCGGTGCTTCGCCGGTAGAGGTAATAAAAACACCGGTCGCCCCATTCTCATACTCGGCATAGGCCGTCACATCGTCTTCGACCTCGATATCGTGATAGTGACCGAAGCGACAAAAAGCCCGCACCCGGTTGGGCATTCCGCAAATCCATTGCCAGAGATCGAGGTTGTGCGGACACTGGTTGGCCAATACACCTCCACCTTCTCCGGCCCAGGTCGCACGCCATCCTCCAGAATCGTAGTAACTCTGAGCCCGAAACCAGTTGTTGATGATGTAGATCGTGCGCTGTATATCCCCCAATTCGCCCGACCGAACCAATTCGCGAAGCTTCTGGTGTGCCCCACGCGAGCGCTGGTTGAACATCATCCCAAAGACTCGATCGCTCTTTTCGGCAACCTCATTCATTTGACGGACCTGACGCGTATAGACTCCTGCCGGCTTTTCGCTCATCGCGTGTAATCCACACTCCAGTGCCTGAATCACCAGTGGGGGATGAAAATAGTGTGGCGTAGCAACGATCACTGCATCGACGCACTGAGCCGCAAAGAGTGCATCGGCGCCGGCAAAAGTCTGCACGTCTACACCGTATTTTTCCTCTACTCCTTCCAGGCGACTGGGATCCAGATCGGCCACAGCAACCAGTTTGGCTCCTGCAATCTCGCCGCGCGACAAATAATTTGCATGACTGTTACCCATACCACCGAAACCAATGATTCCAATCCGTACCTCATCCATCTCGTTCTCCTTATCGAGTATAATTCCTTTAGAGTATCCAGAGTGATGCCTGCGACAAACTCACGCAGCAGCCACTTAAAAAGTACCACCATCGATCTCAGTACCAGCGTCGTCTCCACCAGGAGTGCCCCGTCCTCTTGCTGGTAGTTGCTGGACAGTGATTATCAAACCAATCTTCTGCAGGATCTATCCCAGTCATTTCGAGTACTAATAACGGCGAAATGAGTCCTCGCGACCACCCCTGGAGTCAATGATCTAGTACTGCGGCAAATGCCGATTTTAACTATCTTTCCTCGCAACGCTATACACAGGAGAAACTCATGTACGATCTCAGTGGCAAAGTCGCTCTGATCACCGGTGCCGGAGGCGAATTGGGCATCGGTCGCGCCATTTGCCAGCGCCTGGCCAGCGAGGGCTGCGCTCTGATCCTCAACGACCTCGAGACCAAGCCCTACAGCGAATCCGGCTGGGGCGGCCTTCCCGCCCTCGCCGCCGAAATCGAAGCTCAGGGCCGAGAAACTCTGTCCATCGCCGCAGATGTTGCCGATGCCGCCCAGGTCGATAGAATGGTACAACAAGCCCTCGCGCATTTCGGCCACATCGACATCCTGGTCAACAATGCCGGTTCGCGCCCCGGCCCCGACCGCGTCCCGGTCGTCGAGTTGAGCGAAGCGGCCTGGGACCAGGTACAAAACGTCAATGCCAAAGGCACCTTCCTCTGCTCACGTGCAGTCGCCCGCCACATGATCGAGCGCGGAGAAGGTGGTAAAATAATCAATATCTCTTCTACCGCCGGCCGCCTGGGCATGCCTCGTTTCGCAGCCTACTGTGCTTCCAAGTTCGCCGTGATCGGCTTTACCCAATCCCTAGCCCACGAATTGGCTCCACACCAGATCAACGTCAATGCCGTCTGCCCCGGCACAACCCTCACCGAGCGCAGCGGATATATCGCCGCCGCGCTCAATGCCGAACAGAGCCCAACGGCAGATGCCACCGATTCGATGATCGACGATATCGCCGGCCGAACGCCCCTCGGTCGCGTCGGCACCCCCACCGATGTCGCACGCACCGTAGCCTTTCTCGCCTCTTCAGAATCAGACTACACTACCGGGGTATCGCTTTTGGTCGCCGGTGGTATACAGATGTAAAGGAACCTACCATGAGTTGTATCAACCGCATCGACATCGCCGATCTCCGCGTGCCGACCTCCGACACTCTTTTGGGTTCGGACCCCTTCCACAAGAAACCCAACTATTCGACCGTGCTGACCACCTTGCAAACCGACGATGGACTGGTTGGCACTTCGGTCAACTTCACTGCTGGTGCTGGCAATGACTGGATCGCCTATGGAGTCCGAGATCTGGCACAACTGGTCAAAGGGCTGGATCTCGACGATTTTGCCGCCGATCCCGGGGCCTTCTACCGCCTCCTAATCGACCACCATCAATTGCGCTGGCTCGCCGATGGAGTTGCACGGATGGCGATCGGCTCCATCATCAACGCGCTCTGGGATCTGTGGGCTAAAAAGGAGGGCAAACCACTGTGGAAACTACTCGTCGATCTCGAACCGGAAAAAATCATTCAGAGCATCGATTGGCGCTATCTCCGCGATGCTCTCACCCCTGAAGAAGCACTGGAGATCCTGCAGCGGGGGCAAAAAGGGCGTACAGAACGAGAAACCGCATTAGAAACCATAGGGCCCAAAGCATATTCGACGGCCGGGTGGCTAGGGCTGAGCGACGCGCAGATAGCCGAAACCATCGCCACCATGAAAAACTTCGGTTTCGACTGCTTCAAAATGAAAGTCGGCCAGGATCTCGACCACGATCGAGAACGCCTGGCATTTATCCGCGCGATAATAGGCCCCGATGCCCTGCTGATGCTCGACGCCAACCAGATTTGGGGCGTCGAGGAAGCGATTTCCCATATGAGAGAACTCATCGAATTTAAACCCCACTGGATCGAGGAACCCACCGCACGCGATGATGTCTATGGGATCCGCCAGATCGCCGAAGCCCTGGCCCCTCACGATATTGGTATCGCCTGCGGTGAACAGGTCCCATCGCCGGTCATCTTCAAACAATTGCTGCAAACCCAGGCCATCCGTTTCTGCCAGATCGACGCCACTCGTTTAGCCGGCGTCAACGACGTGTTGGCAGTCATCCTGCTGGCCGCCAAATACCAAACTCTGGTCTGCCCCCACGGCGGCGGCATCGGCCTCTGCAATATGATTTGCCACTACGCGCTATGGGACCAGATCTCCGTAGCGGCTCATTCGAATGGCCAGGTCGTCGAGTATTTGGATTTTCTTCAGGAAGGGGTCTTCCTCGACCCCATTGAGGTTTCCGAGGGTGCTTACCTGACCCCGCAACGCCCGGGATGGAACCTGGAGATGAATCCGGACTTCGTCACCGAACACACCTATCCCGGTGGTGAGATCTGGAAGGGGCGCGAAGCCTCGGGCGGAATCACCTTTTTAGCCTGAACAGCAGCGCGCATAAATAGCCGGTGCATGCTATATTAGAGCATCCCCGCTAGCATACTCCCCTTGGCGTTCTGCGCCGTACCTAACCTAGAAGCGCGAAGGGAGTTTCATGCACGATATGCGTGTTTTGACCGTTCGGGAAATCAGAGATATCATGACGCTGCTCGATCAGGATAGCCAGGATCTTATCGACCGCCTGGCTTCGCTGACGGGAGAAAACGCACGCCAAATGCGTTCGCTGCTCAAGACCGCCGGCGATACAACCAGAGTGATGCATTTAGTCGGAGCTAGAGCCGAGGCGGAAAATACCACCTGAATAGATTTTCCGATGCTTCACCGCTGGGAATAGGCCGTACCATCCCCGGGCTCAAAACCAAGAAGCCGGCGCGTACTCTCCAGATCCAGCCGCCCGTAGCGGTGGTTGGAAATCCCATTTACGATCGCAAAATTCAGATCCTCGCTCTCGATACAGCAGGCAAATAACTGTGCGGCATCTCCAGGACTGATGCCCGAAATCAGATCGTCGGGATCCCAATCGCCCCCCGGATCAAAGTGCGGGTTGCACAAACGCACACAAATAGAGGACAAACCATGGCGGTGGGCATAGACGCGGGCCAACGCCTCACCCCAACACTTGGTCGCGCCGTATACATTGGTCGGATAAACTGGAGCGTCGCAACGGACATCGGCCTGATCGCTATACCCCATCACTGTATCGATGCTACTGGCAAAGACTAAGCGCCGACAGCCAGCCTCGGAGGCGGCGTGGAAGACATTGTAGGCACCAACGATATTGAGTTGCAATAACACATCGTAGAACGCGGCTCCATCGCCGGGATAGGCCGCCAAGTGCACAACCGTATCTATGCCCTGAGAGGCCTGGAGCAACGAAGAGTAATCGACGATATCGGTTTCGACAAACTCCTCGTGCGATGCCAAATCATCCACAGGACATATATCGGCCAGACGCAGCCGGTAGCGATCGCCCCAATGACGCCGCAAAATACCACCGAAGAGGCCTGCAGCCCCGGTAATCAGGACACTTCGTTGCCCCACCTTATCCCCGGTCGGCGATCAGCACCCCGCCTCTGGCCCAGTGCTCCCGCTCATACTCCTCAATCACCACCGAGGTCCCCTCCTGATCGGCCCCGCAGGTTTCCACAATCGCCTGGGTCAGCGCCGCGACGAGTTCACGCTTTTGTTCGGTGGAACGCCCGGAGAGCATTTTCACATTGATGAACGGCATCTCTTATCCTCCTCTTTCCATTATCTGTTTAACCCGACCGACCTGGCCGGACTCAAGCCGCACCTTGATCCCGTGCGGATGCGATGGCGAATTGGTAAGTATCTCCCTGACTCTCCCCTCGGTCAGTCGTCCCGAGCGCTGATCCCGCTTTTGCACGATCGCGACCTCTGCGCCCAGTGCTATATCGGCCCGCTGCTTTCCGTCCATTGCCTCCTCCCGCAACCCTATTCTTTGACACTGCCAAGCACAATACCCCGCACGAAATACTTCTGCACAAAGGGATAGATCAGCAGCATCGGCAATACGGTGACAATCACCGTCGCCGCTTTGATCGTCTCCGGCGTGATATCTTATAAATCAGATCGAAGCCAGCGTTGAGTACACAACCTGGAACGAGACGCTTAAACGACAGCGGATCGCATCAGTCGAGATGGAAAGATTGTTTTCACAAGGTCCGGATTTGGCAGCCCTCGATTAGATCGTTCCCCCCAATATCGGTTCTAGAATATCTACCGTGGCGTCGATTATATCCTGTCCCTGCATCAATTGACACTTAGCCTGGCCTATATGTCCATCGATGATTTGTCCACGAGTGCGCAAAACTTCTTCCATTTTTGCGAATGCCACCGTACTGCCCATCATCGATCGAATCAGCACTTCGATTTCCCCGTGTTCGGGATGGTTGAGGATCACCCGTTTCGGATTTTCCGGATTCCACTGCTTAAGGCGGTCTGAATCGCCGGCATAGTCCTCGCCGACGTGGATAGTGGAATTGACCTGGTGGTCCACGCCGAGCAGAAATACCGAACCACCCCGGGTGGCCAGGCGATCGAGAGCTGAGTCTTTGCCCAACGGACCGCGCTCCAGATCATCCTCGACCAACTCATGGGCTTCGGGCCCGATCGCAGTCACGGCATGGGTAGGATGTAAGCTGCGTACGGCATCTGGAAAATGCCGTGCCGCTTCGCTAATGGCCCCGTTTTTAGATGGAGAACGCAATGGATCGAAATATTCCGTAGCACTGTGGGTGAAGGTCGGTACCATCAGCGTACCCTGGGGCCCCAATACGTCCAGGAAAGCTTCGATAACAGTGGGGGCACCACCACCCTCGACGTAGCCGATACTGGACAGCGAGCTATGCAGCATGATCCGATCTCCGGCCTGCATCCCTATACGGCGGATTGCGGCGCCGATCTCTAGTCGAGTGATATTGGTGGGACTGGTCATATGGCTACCAGTATAGGGCGGAATCAAATCGAGATCAAACGGAAAACCCCCAGGCTGGGGACGAATTGCTCTTTGCCATTACTGCCTGGTGTATAGCAGCGACTTTTTTCTGCGGCGATCTCATGCGCAGTGCACCAGCCCAATGAAATTGTTGACGATTTAAAGCACCATGGGCAGCGTCCATTCGAGAATCTTGCGATCAATGAACAGCTGGGCGCTTTTCTCCTCAGGTGGGCAGGGTTTCTTTATTTACTTCTTTTGCGTCCAGCATCCCAGTCGTCATCGAGCATCGCAGAGTTGGTAGAACGAAAAACCAGGTAAAGGGCAATGGCCGGGCCGCAAAAAAGATCCGATCCGATGCTCGACCGTTGACTTATTCATGGCACTTAAGGAACCTGGTCGAGTACAATTTTGGCTTGCGAAAGACCGTTGAATATATCGGGCAAGCTCGCTGCAAATATTCTATCCCCATTGGTTTAATCATCCGTACTCGGACGAATTAGTGCAGCAGGCAATCATCGGCCAGCGGCTCTATCGGGGCAAAATCGCGATGGGCGATCCACTCCGGGCGCTTGAACTGGCGGATGTGATTATCTATGCGACAAAGGCTCAAATACACGATTACCCGATCCCAGGGACTGATATTCGGCGCCGATGCATGGACGAGATTAGAATGGAATAGCAATACCGCACCCGGCTTGCCCTTAGGAGCCACAATACCGCCTTCACTCGCCAGACGACCCACCGTTTCCCGGTCGAGCGTCCAGAGCGGATAGGACGTACTAACCAGGTCGTGACTCGCCTCGATCACCCCCTGCCTGTGGCTGCGTGGAATGATATAAAGTGGGCCATTGAACTCGGTCACCTCGTCGAGGAATAGTGCGATATTCATCGCGTACGGTGCCGGCATCTGGTCATCTCGAGCCCAAGTGCCATAATCCTGATGCCACTGCCAAACATCCCCGCTGAAAGCCGCTTTGCCATTGATCTTATACTGGTGCATGTACACGGGCCCAGAAAGAAGCTGTACGACTGGAACTATCAGACGCGGATGGCGGCCGAGTCGAGCAAAAAACTCGTTATAAGTATGTGCGGCGAAAGCCGTGCGAACCGCCTGATCGTCCTTTTCGCGCCAGATTTCCTCGCGGCGCAAAGCGAAGATCTGCGGCAATTCGCGTTTGAGCACAGCGATTTCTTCACTGCTGAAAAGATCAGGCAGAAAGATCCAGCCCTCCGCATCGAAATGTTCCAGCTCTTCTTTGGTCAGTTCCATAATTCACCAGGATAGAAACCGCTTGCTAATCCGCTCGGTCCAACCACACCGGACTCAACCAGGCCCGATGCCCATCCCGCTGCCTGAGCCGCAGATAATAATAAGCCGACTCGCCCTCCGTTACTGGCAACTCAACTCCATCGTATTCCACGTCCCAAGCGTCGGGCTCATCCTGCCAGACGCAGTGCCCGTTCGATATGATCTCCACCCGCTCAATCGGAGCTGTCCCATGCAATGCTGCGCGAAAAACCACCTCTTCGCCCAGCACTCCTTCAGCCCCCGAGCGCACCTCATCGACCGCGAAGTCGCATACGATCGGCACGCCGGACGTCGCGTACGTGAAGCGTTGGTCCATCGCCTGCCACACCGCCTCGCGCGTCAGTTCGGTGGCCCGAAAACAGGTCATCCCTGTATAGGTGCCCGGACTCTGCGTCGGATGGCCCTGGTGATTATCGGTGCCGGCGACGAAACCCAGCCGCCATCCCTGCGCCAAAGCATCCTGCACCGAGGCGCCCTGCCCACCCATGCGAATCCCCCAATAATCATCGAGCGCGTCGGCCTCGAAATTGCCCCGGCCCTGAACAATCTCAACCAACCTGGCCCGTTTATTGGGAAACTCCCAGTGGTATTTCGACCAGTAGAAATCCTTGCCCATAACCTCGCGATGCTGGCCGTGTTCGAAGTCAATGACCTGGCCACAGTTCGGGTGGTGCGGCACCATCACTACATCCTGATCCCAGGTCACTTCCGAAGGACAGAGATCCGGTTTCCAATTCCAAGTGCCCGCATCGACCTCGGGCGTGCGCAAATAGAGATTAGCGTGCCCGTAGGCATTGGAACTCTCCCAGGCGGGGATGGTCACAAAGCGGCCGGAATCGTAAAACTCCGCATTAACCGCCAGACACTCTTCCCAACCGGGACCGATCGGCGCATGATCGGCCATCGCCACTACGTCGAGATTGAGATGGTCACGAGCATAGGCGTAGGCTTCGCGCGGATCGCGGTCACCATCTACGGAGAGTCGGGTATGGAAGTGGATACCGCCGAAAAAATGCTTGCGCGCACCAAGATCCAGTGCCGGGCCGCTCTTAGCCTCCAGATCTCGTTCCGTGTCACCCACCGCAATCCGCACGGGCCCATCGCTTTTTACCTCAATGCCCTCAACGACACCCCGACCATCCGCGCCGACATCCACTGCTGGCGGCAACCCCATAACCTCCCCGTCCGCCTGCACTGAGATCTGACCCTGATAGTCGGGGATTGGATTTAAGTTGTCGTCCGTCGCGTACACCACCAATCGCCGCTTGCCCGCCTCAGTTGCCGACGCCGAAACTCGCCCTTCTAACCGCGTCAGCGGACCCGCAGAGTTCAGCAGCGGTATAGGGTCGCCCAGCCGCTCGAAAACCTCGGAGGCAGGCCTCCGCACCCGCACCTGTAAATCACCCTGTATCGCCGCATGCGGCGACGGCACGATCCCAAAGGGAAAGACCAGCCGCGCCCCGGCACTCAGCGCCTTGGTAATTTGTATCGTGCACAAATAAAGCTCATTGAGCGGCCGGCCCACCAGACCACCGCCAGCCGGGCCGTCACCACCCCGCGTCATATCGGTCCAATCGCGCGCCAACCCATGACCAAGCACTGCTACACCCTCGCCCCCTTCGATAAAAGGATCGCTCAGCGTCCACTTGCGGCTCGAAGAATGAAAAGTGCTGATGGTCACCCGCACATCGGCCCCAGCTTCCAGGCCCGCTGGACAGGAGACGTACACCTGTAATGCTTTGGGCTCCTGGTCGGTAGCCACCAGTTCCGTCTCTCCCTCGTAGCTCACTCTTAATTGCTCATACATACTATCTTTGCTCCCTAAGGATAATTCGGTCTCGACCAACCAATCGAGCAAGCGTTCGCACCTCCGACCTGCGCGCCCCAGATCCATTTCACTCAAACCCCGTCTACGAGGTATTTGACCTACGCCTCCAGAGGACCTACCACACCCAGGCGCAAAGCCGGATAGAGCGTCTCGACTAGCGGCGTATCATTGGTCTCGCGTGCGTACTGCCAGAACAACTTGGTCATGTGCACCAGTTGCTCCCCGCAAGCTGGATCCCGAACAAGATTCCTCATCTCCCACGGGTCGTCCTCCAAATCATAGAGCTCATCGAAATCGAAACCATTAAAAACGAATTTCCACTTCCCATCCCACACCACCTTCTGCGTCAACCGATGCCGGTTGCCATAGTATTCGGCATAGCCGCGACTCCATTCGTCCCCCGTCCGGTCTGGCGATCCGAGCAACTCCACAAACGACCGCGAATCCGATTCCGCCAGCGGCTCGCAACCCGCCAACTCCAATACCGTCGGACACAGGTCGTGCAAACCCACCCGACCATCGCATACAGCCCCCGCTTCGACACCGGGGCCGCGCACGATAAACGGCACGTTGAACACCTCTTCAAAGGCCGAAATATCCTTAAAGAAGAGCCCATGCGCCCCCAGCAAATCACCATGGTCACTCATCATCACTACAATCGTATCATCGAGTTCGCCCACATCCGCAAGATAGTCCACCACCCGAGCGAACTGCGCATCGATCTCGGTAATGGACGCGAAATAACAGGTCCTCGCCTCGCGCTTCTCCGCTTCCGATAGCTGTTGCCAAATCCCCTGTGCCCGCCGATACAACCCCGGTCGGTCATCCAGAGGATCATCTGCATTAGGCGGCGGCGGAATATCTAACGCCGCATAGTGATCGTAAAACGAACGCTCGGTGATAAACGGATCGTGTGGTTCCTGAAGGCTGAGAAAACAACACCAGGGATCCTCCCCTTTGACCACTTGCTCTAAATAGCGCAGTGCCAATGTCGTCGACAATCCCATCGGACGCTCTTCGGCCGGTCGGTCGGTGACACCACACAACAAATGCGGACCATATCCCACGGGTTCGGTGATATGCACAGCCGGATCACAAGCAGGAAGCTGCGGCGCATCCCCCAGGACCTCTTTGACCAAGTCGCTGTACAGCCCATTCGCCTTGCCTCCGTTCGCCAACCCGCCGTCCACTTGCCAGCCGAAGCGATTCAAGTCATTGGTCCGTTCCACATGCCACTTGCCAAAGTAGCCGGTACCATAACCCGCCTCCAACAACCGCTGCGCGAAGTGCTCCTTGTCGGGCAATAAAGCGTGCATATGCGGCTCTTTGGGGTACAAGATCTCCAATACCCCGTGGTTGTGCGGCAAAAGCCCGGTCATGATACTCGCTCGTGTCGGAGAGCAGATATTATTAGGAGTATAGGCCCTTGTAAAACGCATTCCCTCCCCGGCTAGGCGGTCGAGACAGGGTGTCTGACAAACGTGATCTCCATCGAGCACGCGCGCCTGCATCTGGTCCGCCATCAAGAACAGAATATTAGGTCTTCCTCCCATTTCCGCCTCCTCATAGATCTCCTGTGCT
>CAZFMY010000105.1:0-18661 GCA_964520345.1 uncultured Gemmatimonadaceae bacterium
AAGCGCTGGACGATCGCTGGAAGGAGCGCCTGCAGGGACTCGAGGTCGTCTACACTCATTCGCGACCCGAATACAACCCCACCCACCCACCAGCCCACCCCCTCGTCACCACCCATCCCGAGTCCGGCCGCCGGGGACTCTATTTCAGCCCCAGCCACGCCCGACATATCGCCGGCATGGACGAGGCGACGAGCCGCGCCCTCCTCGACGAACTCAGCACCATAATTACCCAGGAGCGCTTCGCCTGGACCCTGCGCTGGCAGACCGGCGACTTCGTCGTCTGGGACAACCGCTGCACCATCCACCGCCGCGCTTCATTTCCCAGTACCGAGCGCCGTCTACTCAAGCGGACCCAGGGACAGGGGCGACCCTCGATTTAACTCCGATCAAACTCGCACTAGTGCAATTGTTTACGAGGGTAAAAAACCCGGCCTGATCGCCGCAACAAACCCCTTGCGCCAACGAGTATCCCCGGACACTTTACGGGCAACTACTCTCCCTCTATTATATTTATATTGCGGTAAAAACAGGAGTACTCCCATGGCCGATACCCCCTACCTCAAAGCCCCCCCCGGGTTCACCGACGAAGAATGGGCGAGCTTCGAACGCGACGGCATCCTCTTCTTCGAGGACGCGCTCGATCCCGGCGCCATCGACGAACTCAGCGCTGCCATCGACCGCGTCTGTCGGTCGAACCCCAAATTCCGCGCGGGGCAGACCTTCGGCTGCGAAAATATCGTCGAGCGCGACCCGGCCTTCACCGCACTCATCGATCACCCCCGCCACATCGGCTATGCCTACGACCTCTTCGGGGAGTTGCTCAAGCTGCACCAGAGCCAGTTTTTTATCCGTCCCCCCGGCGGCCAACGTTACAATATCTGGCATCCCGACGGTGCCCGCGCCGTACCCTACGGCACATTCTCGCCGCAACTGCCGCTGCAGATCAAGATCGGCTTCTGGCTGACCGACTTGCCGGAGGAGAAAATGGGCAACCTGGTGGTACTGCCCGGCTCCCACCGCGAGCAATACGTCGACCAGTACGATACCCACGAATCCATTCCGGGCGAACAGGTCGTCCGGGTGCGCAAGGGAACCATGACCCTCATACACTCCGGCATCTGGCACCGCGTCGAACCCAATGAGAGCGAGGTCGTCCGCAAAAATATCTTTTTCGCCTACTGCCCCGCCTGGCTCACATCGGCCGACCGCGTCCTCTCCGACCCCGAGTGGCTCACAACTCTCAGCCGCGAGCAGCGCATTATCATGCGATCTTATACCCACGCCTACCACAACGCCAAACCTCCGGCCGAGGACTTCCCCCTCTTCTTAGACCGCGAAACCGGACTGGATCGCGACCCGGACGCCTATCGTGGACACGTCAAGCTGCACCGCCGCAAACGCACAACCTGGGCCGAGCGCCACAGCACGCGCACCACTATCGCGGATTTTTGATCTGCTGCCTCCAGAGGATACTTTTTATCCCGACCCAACCCCCGGATCGCACTAGCGCCCGGACGAGTCGAGCAATCGCTCGCTGAAAAGCGTACGCGCCAAAGAGCGCAAGTCGCGTTCCGTTCTAGAGCGGTTCTGCCCCAGCGAGATCAGCACGACCTCGACCGCACCGGGCACCACCCGGTAGACAATCCGGAACCAGCCGCCCTCCGGATAGAAGCTGCGATAGCCCTTTAGCTCCCCGGCTAATGGCCAACCCTTTTCCTCGGGGTCGATCCCCAAAACGGAGAGGTGCTGCGCCAGTTGATCGGCAAGCCGTCGATTGAGCACACCTTCCAACGTTTCCAGAGCTCGCAGCGCCAAGACAACGCGCCATTTCACGGGTTGTCGCCTTCCCAGAGTGCGCCCTCACCCGCCTCGATCTGGCGGATGCCTTCGCGCAGCGCAGCGCAACTCTCTGCATCACCGAGCACCTCTAAGGTTTCGGCAATACCCTGGTAGAGCGACCAGGGCATCAGCGCCAAAACCGGTTCGCCGCGGCGGGTCACGGCCAGGGCATCGGCCACGGGTTCGGCAGCGAAGAGATCGGGCAATTGGCTCAGCTCTTTGCGAACCTTAGCAATCGGCATAGATTGAATCATAGTCATCCTTTCGTACGTTATTTCGTACGTTATTTCGTACTATTTATATTATTTCAAGTATACATTTTCAATCTATTTATTGCAAAATATTTGACTATTTAATCTTATATCGACTTATTTTCAATATTTACAAATAATTAACTATTATATCATATAGCGTACAATTAAAAGTACTAAATAGATACTTTTGCATGTTTTCATGATATTTAAAGTACTCGTTTTAAATTATTTAGTACACTATAATGTACTAAATATTGTACTTTTTCACAAATACGACCCCTTATTGATCTTTGTTCAGATAGTCCCCGCCCGGTTTTGGTCTCCGCAGCCCGGGTCCGATCCTTTGCTTACTCACCCCCAGTTTTGCGCGATCTGAATCGCCGCTGGCCCTCTGTTTTGTACCGACTTATATTGACTGCCCCATCCTCAAAGGATATCGGGTCATGACCGAAAACGAATTCACTCGCCCATTTCCCGCACTGACCCCCGCGCAGCGCTACCACCTCGAAGTGTACGGCTACGTACTAATCGAAAACACCCTCACCACGGACGAAAACGACCGCCTACTCGAAGCCATGCTGCGCCTCAAACGCGACCTGCTGGCCACCGACGACCCAGCCCAGGCCCGGGTCCGCAACTGCCGTCTCTCTGGGTACAGACCGCAGTACCTGCACTTCGCCCATATCCTGGAGGCCGACCCGGCGATCTTCGATTACCTGACCCACCCGCGTTTAGTTGGTATGGCCGAGGAGCTAGTCGGCGGCAGCGTACGCCTCGAAGAATCCGAAGCCGTCATCAACCTGCGCGACCCCGAGACCGATCTCAGCGCCGCGCCGCACTACGGTTTCCATGCCGGCACCAACCCCGACGTGGGCACCTATGTCGAAAACGGGCTCTACCACTGCACTTTCGTCAAGACCCTGACCAACCTCACCACACTAGGCCCCGACGACGGGGGTACCGTCGTCATCGCCGGCAGCCACAAGGTCAAGGGCGACCGCGAGGCGATCATCGCCGCGGCCTACGACGATCCGACCTTGATCCACCAGGTCGTCGCCCCCGCCGGCTCGACCCTGCTCTTCGGCGAGGCGCTGATCCACGCCACCGGACTTATCCGCTCTGACCGCGAGCGAGTCATCGTCATCGGCGGCTATACCCCGCCCATGTTCCAGGCCTGGAACGGCCAGGAGCCCAGCGCCGAATTCGTCGCAAAGACCCCCGAACACCTCAAGCCGCTGATCTCCGGCAGCGATCGATGGAGCTGGAAAGCGCGCCGCCGCAGCCTCGAAATGCCGGTCGCCGAATGAGCTACAAAGCCGAAGTCATCACGGGGCTGGCAATCGCCTGCCGCGCTCACCAGCGGGGGCTCGAATACTGCCACGCAATGCTCGCGCTCTTCGCGGAGACTCCATGAGCGACCGGTGCAGCTACTGGCTGGTCGGCGGCAGCGGCCTGGCCCACAGCGGATTACACACCCCTGTCGGCAGCGGCCTCTACACCGCGACCGACCTCGATGGTCCCTTCGCCCGCCTCGGCCACGGCCAGTGCACCCCGTTCTTTGTCCTGCGCCAACCCCACAGGCTGGCCATCGCCGCCAATCACGGTCTCTGGGAATGGCAACGGGCCCAGAGCCGCTACTCCCAGCTCCACGACGAAACGCTCACCGAAGTGCTGGGGCTCGCCGCCATTCCAGGCGACCCCGGCCTGGTCGCCGCCACCCCCTACGGCATCGCCAGCGCTCGACGCGACGCACTCGGTGCCGCGCGCTGGACCTTCCATTCCACAGCACCCGTACCCGACCAGCGCTACGCCAACGCCCTGTACATCGACCCCACCCATCCAGACAAGTGGCTGGTCGGTACCGAAGCCGGTGTCTTCAGCTACTCGGTGCGGGACGAGCACTGGCGACCCAGCGACCTCATCGGCACTCCGGTGCGTGCGCTGCTCGCGGCGCGCGGCCGCCTCTGGGCCGCCAGCGACGAGCGCGGCGTGCTCCAGAGCGAGGACGGCCTGCGCTGGGAACGAGCCGGAGACGAGATCACGGGCGCGGTCTACGCGCTGCACGACGCGGGCTCCACACTCCTGGTCGCAACCCAGAACGGCCTCTTCTGCGGCGACGGGACCGGCCCCTGGACCCGCACCGGACCTCGCCTCGTCGCCACCTGCGTCACCTCGGCTCCGCACTCGCCCGAGACCTGGGTCTTCGGCGCCTCACCCGGCGGGCTCTGGCACAGCCGCGACCAAGGCACCCACTGGCAGCAGATCGGTCAGTTCAAACACGTACGCGTGGTCTTAGCCCCCGAGGAGTCCTGAAGTGGAACAAGCCGACTACAACGCCCAGGTCGACGCCCGAGCCCGAACCAGCCTCGAAGCCGCCTGCGAGCGAGTGCAGGAGCACTCGCTGTGGAGCGTGCACGCCCCTATGACCATCGACCCCGATCCCGAAGAAATCACTCGCGCTACCCATCGCACCCTCTGGCGCGGCGAGGAGCGGCCGGCTCGGGAACTGATGGGCGGCCCCTTCGAGATCCTGCCCGCGATGCTGGTCTACTGCCGTTGGACAGACGCGCTGAGCGACGAAGGCCGGACGCTTCTGCGCGAGTTTCTGACCCTGGCCCACTTCGAGCGCGGCAATACCGAAAACCACTGGCTGATGTACTACGCCGGCCTGCTCCTGGCCTGCGAACGCTTCGCCGACGCGGAGTTCGCCTGGAACGGCCTGCCCCCCGCGGCACTGGCCGCCGAGGCCAAACGCTGGATTTTGGGCACGATCGAGCGCACTGCGCGGCTGGGCCACCACGAATACGATTCGACCGGCTACCACATCGAACACATGGTCGCCTATATTGGCCTCTACGAACACAGCTACGACGAGACTTTGCGCGCCCAGTGCGCGAAGATGCTCTCGATCCTGGTCGCCGACATGGCTCTCGAGTATTTCAACGGCGCCTGGGCCGGCGGCCATTCGCGCGAAGGCTACCGCCAGAACACCTGGACCCGACTCGGTGCGGTCCAGCCGCTGCACTATCTCTATTTCGGCGATATCGACTTCGACCCGGCAGCCCACAGCGGCGGTTTCGCCACGCCGGTTTTCACCGCCGCCTACCGCCCACCCGCACTCCTGGCCGAGATCGCTCTGGACCGCGCAGAAGCCCATGTCGTAAAGAAGACCCGCGCACCCCGCACCATCTACCGCCACGCCGCGCAGGACACCCGCCCGGTGCGCAAATACACCTATCTCAGCCGCTCTTTCGCCCTCGGGTCAACCCACTTGGGCCTGCCCGCCGAAACCAAAGGTGCTCCAATCGATCTCGTCTCCTGGGATCTGAGCTGGGATGGACCCAATCACCAGGCCGTCGTGGTCTGCAACCATCCCTACCGCGATGCAGGCCGCTTCAGCGCCTTCCTCTCGGGCTATCCGCAAACCATCGGCCGCGCCATCGGTCTCGACAAACCCTACCTGCAGCGCCCCGACCGCCTCTTCGGCGCTTCGCCCTACGAGCGGATGCTGCAGCACGAGGGCACCATCGCCGTGCTCTACCGGATCCCGGCCGACGACGAGGCTCCCTTCGTCAATCTCTATCTGCCGCAGGGCTACGCCTGGGAGGAACGCCAGGGCTGGATTTTTGCCGATATCGGCGATTTGCATATCTCGCTCTTCCCTATCGGCCCCTACGAATGGCAGGAAATACGCGAGGACGAAGGCTCGATCTACATGGTCCACGGCGGCCATCTGATCGACGGCTGGCTCCTCCGCCTCAACAGCCTGCACGCCGGGCTGATCCTCGAAGCGGTGGAGGCCGATGAGGTCGAGAGCTTTGCGGCCTTCTGCCGGCAACGCGCCGCGCTGCCACCCGACTTGAGCCGGTGGCCCAACGGCGGTCGCATGGCCGTCGCTACGACCACCGGCCATACCCTGGAAATCCACTACGATGGCGAACACCGCATCGATGATCGACCCATAGATTACGACGCCTATCCGCTCTATGAATCGCCGCACGCTCACGCGGAGTTGCACAGCGGAAAAATGACTTTTGCGCAGGGCAACGACCGCTTGGAGCTGGACTTCGAGATCGACCCCGCCACACCGCTGATCCCGATGCGAGTCATCGGCTGAGTACGCACTCTTGTCCACAGCGTTTTTATCCGATCCCCTGCACAAAGATCCCGACTCTGCCCGGACCGCCGCACCCCACAGCACTCCGTCCCCGGCCTTGACACCTACCCCCGTACCACCCCAGACTAATCCACTCAAACTCAAGCCCTATTCAAAGGACAACCTTCCGTTATGACCGCCAAAGTCACTCGCGTCGAACGTTTCACCCTGCAAGTCCCCTTTGTCGATCGCGTCCGTACCGAAATGGAACGCGCCGGCATACACACCTGGTCCGAACTCGAAATCACCCGCGTCGAGACCGACGCCGGAGTTGTCGGCTGGGGCGAAACCATCCAGAACTACACCTGGGGCCGGGTCCAGGCCCACGAGCGAGTCATCGGCCACTCGCCCTTCGCCGTGATGTGGGACGACAGTCTCGGCGCCGGTCTGCAGATGGCCCTCTTCGACCTCGCTGGCAAACTCGCCGAGGTACCGCTGTACAAATTATTGGGCAATAAGTGCCGCGACTGGTGCGCGATCTCATTCTGGGACCACGATATGTCACCGGAGAAATACGAGATCGAAGCGCGAACTGCCGTCGACCTGGGCTACACCTGCATAAAGATCAAAACCCGGCCGTGGTTCGATGTGCGCGAAACCATCCGCCGTATCAGCGAGGCCACGCCCGACCACTTCCGCATCGACGCCGACTGGAACGCCTTTTTGAACAATGCCTCCAACGCCATCCCCGTGCTGCGCGAATTGGAGGAGGCTTTCCCCAAAATCAAGATCTTCGAAGATCCCATCCCGCGCGAAGACGCCTCGGGCAACCGTTTTCTGCGCACCCAGATCAAAAGCGCCATTGCCCATCACTACGGCGTGATCAATCCGCGCGAGGGCCTGGAAATGGGCGGGGTCTGCGACGGGTGGATTCTCGGGGGCGGAGTCGACGGCATCACCAGCCAGGGTCGGACCTGCGACGCGGTGCGGATGCCCTTTTTCCTGCAAATGGTCGGGGCCGGACCGACCACCGCCCTCTCTCTGCATTTAAGCGCAGTACTCACTCAGGCCCAATGGCCGACCATCACCTGCCACGAACTCTACGAGCACAGCCTGCTCAAAGAGCGGATCCCGGTCGTCGGCGGCCACGCCAGGGTCCCCGAAGCACCGGGGCTCGGCGTCGAAATGGACGAGGATGCCATCGAACGCTACCGCGTCGAAAAAGCCGACCACAGCCTGCCCAAGCGAGTGATCAAAGTCAACCGCGCCGGCGGCATCAATATCTACTTCGCCAATTCAGCACAGAAATGGACCTTTTTCCAGGGCGGCAACCACCCGGTGGACGAATGGGGCTCGAGTACCGAACTCATCGGCGACGACGGTAGCACCGAATTTGCCGACCTGCATTCGCGGGCGACCGTCTCGCCAGTGATGAGCACGGAATAAGCTGCGAGAAGACCACCGATTATCGAATCGAGCCCTTCAGCAGAGCATTCTGATACCTTTTTCACGTCGCTAAGGGCTCAACTCTACTACAACCCGCCCACGCCCGATAAGCCGGGTTGGCACTAGAAAAGGAGAACGATATGAGTGTAAAACACGCCGCTGATCTCGCCGCGGAAAAAGTCGCCGCTGGCAAGGGCACCTCACGTCAGGTGCTGATCAGTGCCGACGAAGGTCCGAACTTCGCCATGCGCCGCTTCCGCATGGAGCCCGGTGGAGGCATGCCCAACCACACCAACACCGTCGAGCACGAGCAGTACGTGCTGGCGGGTCGAGCCAAAATCGGCCTCGGCGATCGGGTACTGGAGGTACAGAAGGACGATGTGGTCTTCATTCCCGCAGGGGTGCCGCACTGGTACCGCGCCGAGGGAGACGAAGCCTTCGAGTTCCTGTGTATTGTACCGAACCTGCCCGACGAAACCACGATCATCGATCCGGACGAAACCCGAGCAAGAGCAGGTAGCGCATAGGGATACATCGGTCTTTGCGCCATCCCATCCCGTACCAGGCTACTCAATCGTCAATCGCACAACTCGGTTTTCGTCTGAGCATTCCTTGCTGCCAGTACCATATGAGGGCCTGGCGCAACCCCTCTTCTAAGGGCGTATATTCAATCCCCAATTCCTCTACCGCTTTGGATCCGTCGACTTGAAAACCATGGGATATGAGCCGGAAAGCCTCCTTCGAGAGCACGGGGGGGCGCCTGGTAAACCGAGAAACCGTCTCATCGAAAGAAGCCTTTATGCCCGCCAGAAAAGCGGGAACCTCAGGGGGCATCTTGGAATCTGACAACCGACAGAGCACACCTGCCCACTCCTGCATCGTCACACACTGACCACAGAGAATATACCGCTCCCCGATCCTGCCCTTGCTGGCCGCAAGTACATGACCGATCCCCACATCGTCAATGTAGACGAGACTGGTAGACGATTTGAATAGCCCTGGCATGCGGCCATTGAGAAAATCAACGACAGAGCGGCCTGTGGGTTTTAAATCGCCGGGACCATAGACACCGGCGGGATTGACCATGACGATCGGGAGCTGTTTTTCCAGATAAGACATGGCCACCTCTTCGGCCTCAAATTTGGCCTGCTCGTACTTGGACAGGAAATAGCCGCGATGTTGCATGATCTCCGTGCCCACCTCCCCTCGTCCTTCGCCCACAGTGAGGGCAGTGCTGGTATAGACCACTCTGTCGACACCGACCTTTCTTGCCGCTTCCAACGCGCTCCGAGTACCTTCTATCTCCGTTCGCATCAAGACCTGCTCGTCCAGCCCCCATAAATCATAGAGTGCCGCAGCGTGATAGAGCGCATCGCAACCCTCTAATGCAACTTCAATGCTCGACTGATCGAGAATATCTCCATGGGCGATTTCAACACCCAGAGCGCTAAGGTGATCTGTTTTGCTCGTGCCACGGGCCAGAACGCGGACCTGAGTCCCTTGTTTGATCAGTGCACGCACAATAGCACCACCGACGAATCCAGTTCCTCCCGTTACTAGAACGCTCATCCGCTCAACCTCCACTGACTCGTTCAGACCTGCTGGCCATCTTCTGAATAATGGGAGTATATCTCGATTCCGCGATTGAAAAGGGCATCGTACGACACACTAAGGCCCAACCTCTACTCCGTCATCTCCAGTGATTTATTCGCTGCTCGCCGCTTCTGAATTGGCTGGATCCAGCTCAAACGTCGTCAGCACGGCAGCGTGATCGGAAGGGAACTCGGGGAAACTGCGCGTCTTATTCGATTCGTGATGAGTGATTGTCCGAGCGGCAACCGGCTTAACCCCCTTCCCTCTATAATAGATAAAGTCAATCCGGGCATAGGGGTCTTGATACTGCGGCGACGGGTTCTTCTCGACGGGGACAAAGCCCTCTTGCTCCTCGTAAGTGAATCCCTGACCGACAGTAGTCCAGGTATACCCAAGCGTATCCCTGGTTATCTTCGGGTGAACGAAGCGATAAGTGTCGATGAAACCCGATTGCTCCATAGTTACCGAAGCCTTGATCGGCAAGATCCGGCCGAAGTTCAGGTTCTGGCTCTTAGTGTCCGCTCCATAGTCGAGATGAGACACACAGTTGAAATCGCCGGCGACAATAATCAGCATGTCTTCATCCGCAAGGTCCTTCTCGAAATCGGAATGCCCGAGAAATTCCTGGAGTTGCGCATGGCGAATATCATCCCCCGCGCAAAATTCCAGATCGGACAATTCCCGGTCTTTGATCTGTACAATATGCCGTCCAGCACTGGTAAGCCAGATATCGTAGATGCGGACTTTGCTCCCCCCGGGAAGTTCTGCCGTTGCCGCAATGAAAGAGGTCGATGAGAGCCGCGAAGGCGTGCCAGTATTAGTGAGTGGATAGCGACTGAAGATGGCGAGATTGGCCTGAGCGGAAGGAGTGTAATAATAAAAGTCGAGTTCTCCGGCAATCTCCTGAGCCGAACCATATGTTTCAACCATCGCAATAATATCGGCTTTAGTTGTGCGAATACTGTCAATAGTGCGCTGGCGTGCGGTCTTATTGTCAATGGTATACTGCGGAGCTTGATTGAGCCTACCCCAAATATTCCACGTCATTAATCTTAGCTGCTCAGTATGGCCAGGCAATCTATTGGGTCCCATTTAGCTTGAAGCTCTTCGTTTTGCGGGATCGCTCTTTAGCGCGGATAAACTCCTACCAAAACTCTCGACATAGTTATCATCAGGCAAATTGAAGTGACCCTATTAAAAAAGGCTCGTTGGCCAGATGATGAAGTTGCCACCAAAAAACCTCCATCGGGATCGGAACTTACCTGCTGGCTAGAAATCTGACCAATCTACCCAAACCAACGCTTTAATCTAAAGAGGTGCGAACTTAAATTACAAAATTAGTGTAATTCAATCTTGTTTTTTTGAAAATGATCGTTACTGTAAATTGATCTTCCTATATAAAAATCATCTAATAGTACTGTTTTTCAGCACAAATATGACCTTTTGAAACAATATTATTGTAAAAATAACTATTGGATGTAGATCAGGGATATTGTATAGTAATTGTCGTGAACGAGAGCATATTCACCGAGCCTGACCAAAATGAGCGCGCCAAAACCATCGCTCACCGCATCAAGCAGCTTATGGCGCTCAGAAACATTACCAGGGCTCAACTTGCCGATGCCGTTGGCATCAGTTACTCCAGCCTCTGCACGATATTGCGCGGTACGCCGACGATCAATATCTACTTGATGGAACGGCTGGCAAATGAATTGAACGTAACCTGGGGCGACTTGGTCGATACCGACCAAGAAATCGCAACCCAATTTACCGACTACTCTCAGGTTGATAGCGGGTTGTGGGAAATATACGAGAATCTAACCAATGGTAGCGAGGGCTTGGAACAGGTAAAACGTTACTTCACACCCGAATACCGACTCACCTACCTACGCGAACAGACACAGAGCTATGTTGAGGAGTTGGCGGCCATAACGCTGGAAGAAGAATTCACTCTCAATTCCACCACACAACAGTTTAGCTCAGTACTGCCAATTAATGCATTTATAACTGGACCAAATTCGCTCACCGTAATTGCCGAGTCGATGTTGTCGAGAAAGTTCCAATATTCCACTCAGTTTATATCATCCCTAACCCTCGACCACTACACCTTAGCTCATACCTGGGAAAAAATGCGCAACGCAAAAGTCCCTCTGCTGATAACCAGCAAACAGATTGGAGCCATATCTAGAACCGACAAGCGCCATATTAGCTAAAATCGACAAGCACAGATCAAAGAATGAGGTGGCAGCCTTAATCTCGATAGAAAGTCATACCGTCGTACCGATCACTCCGAACCGGTCAGAATACTTCGAAAGATCGAAATGAGGTGGCAGCCTTAATCTCGATAGAAAGTCATACCGTCGTACCGATCACTCCGAACCGGTCACTAAAAGAGGGCTCTGTGGGTTGATTTTCCCACCTATGGGTGGAGTACGGCCTTTCATCTCGGCTCGACCCAGATCATTATGTGTTCATTACTAGGGTGCACTCGGTGAAACGAATACTTCTAACTGGGGTCAACGGCACTGTAGCACAGGTCCTGAAGAAGGAATTGGATCAAACCTACGAGATTTCCGGCATCAGCCTGGCGAGAATGGACGACATTCTGGCCGAAGCCAGCTCGACTAGCTGGAAGCAGCTACTCGATAGGTACTGCGATCGGATCACGGACCAGTTGACGACCGCATGCCAGGGGCAAAATGCGATCGTCCATCTGGGCTGGAACACGGTAGACGATAACTACGAGGGAGGCTTGGACCCCCTGAATATCGCCGTCGTCGACTGCGTCTATCGCGTCGCGATTGCCGAGCGGATACCGCGTATCTACATGGCCAGTTCGATCCATGCCTACGACTTTATGGGCGACGAGTATGATCGGGAAGAACCCATTCCGCCATTTCCCGATACCCGCCGCAATCTTTTTGGCGTGTCGACGACGAGTCTCTACGGGGTGAGCAAACGCTGGATGGAAATTTGTGGGCAGTACTACGCTCGAGAACTCGCCGAAGAGCAGAAGATTCTCGTCGTCAGACTCGGTGGAGTTGGACGCGAAGAAATCCCGCGGCACCCGAGCCCGGTTTGGGAGAGCCATCACGACTGTGCCGGATTGCTATCGGCCTTTATCGAATCCGAAGATGCCCCGAAGTTCTGGATCGCCTACGGCGTGTCAGACAATCGCAACGAACAAGACCCCTGCCCACCCTTCGACACAGTGAATCCCTACGGTTTCGTCCCTCGCGACAATGCCTTCGCACAAAAAACACCCATTGACAACGGCAGCCTTTGATACCCCTCTATATATACGGGCAACACCGCGTCCGGCAGTCAATATAAAAAACGGCGATTGTACGATACGCATCGGCTAAGAAGCTTCCGCGGATTTTGCACCCACCCGAAATTTCCTATCTTATCTTCTATGATATCGCTTAGGCAGCCGTACCTCTTGTTCCTCGGCGACGCCCCCGACCAGCTCGCCGCCAAAACCGCTACCGGTATTGCCCACTGGCGGCCCGATTGGTGCACCGGCCAACTCCGCCTACCCGAGTGCGACGCCGATCTCGGCCTTCCCGACCAAACTCTTGCCGAAGGCATCGATGCAGGCGCTCAGACCCTCATCGTCGGCGTCGCCAATCGCGGCGGCATCGTCTCCGAGCTCTGGCGCGACACACTCTACGAAGCCGTCGACCTCGGTTACGATCTCGCCAGTGGCCTTCACAAACGGCTGGACGAAATTCCCGACCTGGCCGGGCGCGCGGCGAAGCAGGGCACCCGCCTCATCGATGCGCGCTTTCCGGACCGCGACTACCCTATCGCCAGCGGCGTCAAACGCCCTGGACGGCGACTGCTCACCGTCGGTACCGATTGCTCGGTCGGCAAAATGTTCACCACCCTGGCCATCGAGCGCGAGATGCAGGCGCGGGAAATAACCTGCACCTTCCGCGCCACCGGTCAGACTGGCATCTTCATCGCCGGGACCGGCGTCTCGGTCGACGCGGTGGTCTCCGATTTCGTCGCCGGGGCCGCCGAAACCATTACCCCTGCCAACAATCCGGAGCACTGGGATCTGGTCGAAGGTCAAGGTTCACTCTTCCACGCCTCCTACGCCGGCGTCTCTCTAGGCCTGATGCACGGTGCCCAACCCGACGCACTGGTCCTCTGCCACGATCCCAACCGACCCCATATGCGCGGCCTGCCCGAGTATCCGTTGCCCGATCTGACCGATTGCATTCGGCTCAACGAAGAGTGCGGTCGACTGACCAACCCCGCCTGCCGCACTATCGGCGTGGCGGTCAATACATCACACCTGGCAGCGGACGAAGCAGCTAGAGTTCTGAGCAAGATTGAAGCTGAAACCGGCCTGCCGACCGTCGATCCCGTGCGCCAGGGAGCCGCACGCCTGGTCGACGCACTGTGACCCGGCTCGAAATCGTCGGCGAACACTTTGCTCTCGCCCAAACCTTTACGATTTCGCGCGGCTCCAAAACCTCCGCCGATCCGATTGTAGTTACGCTGACCCACGACGGCTGCATCGGCCGCGGTGAAGCCGTGCCCTACCCCCGCTACAATGAGACGGTCGCCGGCGCAATCAAGACAATCGAAGCGTTGCGCCCGCAGATCGAAGCCGGCCTCGGTCGCGAGGCGTTGCAAGACACCATGCCCCCCGGTGCAGCCCGCAACGCCCTAGACTGCGCCCTCTGGGATCTGGAGGCCAAACTCAGCGGCTTTCCGGTCTACGAACTCGCCGGACTCGCCCCACCGCATCCTCTCGCAACAGCCTATACCCTCTCTCTCGACACCCCCGAAGCGATGGGACACAGCGCCAGCCAGAACGCCGAGCGCCCTCTGCTCAAGATCAAACTTGCCGGCGAGGGAGATCTCGAACGCATCGCCGCCATTCGCGAAAATGCCCCCGACTCAACACTGATCGTCGATGCCAACGAGGGCTGGTCTGCCGAACAAGTCGAGCCGTTTTCCGCCGTGCTGGCCCGATACGGCGTGGCGCTGATCGAACAGCCCCTGCCCGCCGATCAGGACGCAATACTCTCCGAGCTCGAACACCCCGTGCCCCTCTGTGCCGACGAATCCTGCCATACCGCCGCCGACCTCGGCCAACTAGTCAAGCGCTATGAATGCGTCAATCTCAAGCTCGACAAGACCGGCGGCCTCAGCGAGGCGTTGCGCCTGGCTGCCCGAGCACGAGAACTGGGTTTGGACCTGATGGTCGGCTGCATGGTCGCGACCTCACTGGCCATGGCGCCGGCCGTACTCCTGGCGTCCCAGGCCCGTTTCGTCGATCTCGATGGCCCCCTGCTCTTAAAACAAGACCGCGAACACGGCCTGCGCTACGACGGCAGCCTGCTCCACCCGCCAAATCCCGAGCTCTGGGGCTAAACTAGCTCCACTGCAACAAAAATTTCATCGCCACGTCGGATGCGCTCGGGCGTGGTAAATCAGTGCTCTTAGCCATCGGACATTTTCCACACTCCGGTCTCCTGCCAGAAGGTCACCCATGCAAACCACATACTCCTGTGGGCGGGTACCTGTACGAGCTGCTGCCCTGCCAACTCGCCTTCGATCGCCAGACCCCGGACATCCCACAAAGTCCCCGTCTCGCGGTCCCGCATGCCGACATAGGGAAACACCTCGACCTCGACCGGCTCGAAGCTGAGAATCCTTCCCTGCACCGAACGAGCGTAGGGAATGGCCAGATAACTGTCTCGATCCCACAAGACCACAATATCCACACCGCCTACCTGGTCGTTGATCACGGCCCGTGCACCCATCGCACTGAAGGGATAGGCCATGGGTTCGCCATCGAGACGCACACCCAGAACGGGTTCCTTGGCCAGGAATTCGCTGGCCGCAGGGTTGTTGTTGAGGCGCAATGGAGTCACTAGGTCGAAGAGCAAAAACTGGTGGTTGGTGCGATAATCGCCATAGGGGTAGTTGATATAGGCTTCGGTTTCGTAGAGTCCTTTTTCGATCACCCGAGTCTGTGGGTAGAGCTTTTTCCAGGTCGCCCACGTCGTCTCGACCACCGGCAGGAGCTTCAGTGATTCTCCTCGGCGTGGCCCACTCACTGCCTTGAAAGTCATCTGCGGATAGAGCGTCGACCCATCGCGGCGATCATAGGCGATCAGGTTGGTATTGAAGAGTAGACCCGAAACCCCCAGCTGGAACTGGCTGCCGTCCTCGTCTCGCGCATCAAAGACCAGCCCCGTCCCCGTCAGCGGACAGAAGGTCACGGAAATCGGGCGGCCGCCGATCTTGTCGTTGACGATTTCGTGCCACCAGCCGATGTTGAGCGGATAGGCCCGCGCCTCGCCATTGATTACCACCCCCAGGACCAGATCGCGGTCGCTCAGGTAAGCAGCCAATGAGGGTCGAACAAAGTGGGGATTGGTCAGGGCCGGGATTCCATCCTTCGGCGGGCCGCCCGAGACAATCGAGTCGTAGGGAAAGAGGTCGAGATCGAGAAAGGTACCTTTTTCCGCAACACCGCTACCGGCAGGAGAAGGCAATTCATCCACCGGCAGTGATGCGACAACCTCGTCGCTGGGATCCGACATCGGGTCCGTGGTTGCGGTTTCTGAATCGGCCGAAACAGCCCCGGCAGACGACTCACCAGCTACAGAGTCACCGGTTGCAGTAGAGCCGGAATTCCGATTGTCACCAGTAGATTCGCCAGCCGGATTTTCAACCTCAAGAGCAGTGGACTCCGACGTCCGGTCGGCAGGTGCAAGCGGTTTGGTCGCATCGTTGCAACCCAGCACAGAGAGCGCCACGCCAACGAGAACGATGGGTACAATTCGGGTCATAAACCACGGGGCGGAACCACAGCGGTCAGGATTGTTTTTAGTTGAACTCATGTGTATAGTAGAAGCACCGAATCGATCGGCTGTTCCATTTTTTTTATGCGGCGATCGCACCCTCTTAGACACGCTGGAGTTGGATTCAATCTGATCCACCGCAGCTCTACCGCTCGATCTCGGCTCTGCACGTCTACAGCCTGAACACCGTGCTAAAAGCGAGCGACGAGCCCACTGCCAAAGATTCGAGAAATCCTATGGGCACCACATTCCAGGTATTCGCGCACAAGCTCGACGAGGCCGTGCTGCAATGGGCAGTGCCACCTCAGATCCAACCAGAGCAAGTGGGCCAGCTGGATTGGGACGGCGAAAAGTACTCCATGGCCTTATCGCCAGACGCACTGCAAGACGCGAGAGAGATCCTGCCCTGCCTCTCGATCCTCAATAGCGAGGCCTGGGGTTACCAGTTCACACTGGAAGGCCAAACCCGGACCGGGGATCGATTCCGGGCCGCGCTCGACCCGATTGGTGCGTTTGATCCGGTCGAACGCAACGGCGAAGAAACCGCTGTCGAATCCGCCATCGACCTCCTGCACATACGCCAGCCCTTGCAAACGGCCAATCTCTGCCTGCGCGGCCAAGGTATAGACCTCAATGCCCCCACCCTGCTCTCGATCTCGATTCGCAAGGGCACTGGAGCACCCGATCCCGAACTTGCAA
Source organism: uncultured Gemmatimonadaceae bacterium (assembly GCA_964520345.1). Taxonomy (GTDB): domain Bacteria; phylum Latescibacterota; class UBA2968; order UBA8231; family UBA8231. The sequence goes on from CAZFMY010000105.1 coordinate 16,758, forward strand.
ATTCGGGTACTCGAATCGAAGTACCGCCCCGCAGCCAGATGGTCCTCCGACCCGAATTAGCCTCCCATGTCTGCTCGCCCACCAGCGTCGCGATGATTCTCGATCATTACGACCTTCGCACCGACATCTATGAGCTGATCGCAGAGGCGCGCCACCAGCCCAGCGGGCTGCACGGAGTATGGCCGGCCAATATACGCGCTGCCGCACGCCGGGGACTTCTGGGCTACCTGCTTCACTTCCCCTCTTGGAATGCGGCGCAATCCCTCCTCGACGAGGGATTACCCATCGTCGCCTCCGTGCGCTACGAGGAGGGCGAATTGAGTTCGGCGGCGATTCGACGGACCCGTGGCCATTTATTGGTCGTGCGGGGATACGAAGGAGATGAGGTGCTGGTCAACGACCCGGCGGCAAGCACCGACTCCGAGGTGGTACGCGCATATCGCCTGAAGGAATTCTGCAACGTCTGGTTGAGACAGAGCGCAGTGGGTTATGTGTTCTTTCCGCTCAACACATAGCGAAACCCAGAGCATAATCCAAACTGGTAATGAAGCCAAAAGGGCGGTGCACTTGAAAAGCGATTCGCTCCGAGCGCTTCGACGAAACCATCGAGCGACTCAGCGCGGTTCGAAGCCGAGCAGTCTGAGCACGTTGGTCGCCTGCAGATTCTGCGACTGGACCAGGAGCGCAGTGGCACTTTGCTGCAGCACCTGAGCACGACTGAGACTGGAAACCTCTGTAGCGATATCCGCGTCGCTAATCGACGATTCGGCTGCGGCGATCTGTTCGATGAGGTTTTCCGTGGCCGAGAGGCTGAAGCTGAGGCGATTTTGCAGAGCGCCTAGATTGCCCCGCTCCTGCGCCACCGTTGCGATCGCACTATCCACCGAACTAATCGCCGACTGCGCCGTACTCAAGCTATCGACCGAGGCGGCCGAGAGGTTGAGTTCATCGCCGGTAGCCGTCATATCGGAAATCGAGAGCTCCAGCCGGTTAAAAGAGTCAGCGGTAGGGCCCACCTGGAACGATCCCCCCGTCCCCTCGTTGATTACCAGCTCTGTACCGGACAGGTCGCCGTCGGTATACGATCCGGCGGCCCCGGAGACATCGGCACCGGCCAGCGTGACCTGCAGACCCAGCCGATCGAAGTTCGCCACGACCTGGGTGCCGGTCGCTACGACACCGCTATCGAGGATCGTACCTACGGAAATGGTCTGGGAGATGCTGCCGTTGCCCAGAGAGATCTCGCCATCATCCGCCGAATCGACAAAACTAAAAGTACTGGCAGGCGCACCTGAGATCGCCACATTGGTGACACCCGTGGTATCACTCTGAGCGACGGCAGTCGAATCGGCAGCTACCGAGTTGCCAAATCCGGTCAGCAGAACCTGGTCATTAAAGGTGGTGGACTGGCTGATCCGGTCGATCTCGGAAACTAGCTGACCGAACTCGGCCTGGAGCGAAGAACGGTCGGTATCGCTGAAGGTGCTCGAGGAAGCCTGTACCGCCAGTTCCCGCATGCGGATGAGCGTGGCGTTGACTTCGTTAAGCGATCCTTCAGCGGTCTGGATCAGATTGGTCGCCAGCTCGGAATTGCGGCTATTGACCTGGAGGCCGGATAGTTCGGCACGCAACCCTTCGCGCACAGAAAGACCCGCAGCATCGTCGTCTGCACTGTTAATACGCAAACCGGTCGCCAGTCGTTCAAGACCGGCGTCGACAGTGCGAGTCGTGGCATTGAGATTGCGAATTATGGTATTCGCACTCAGATTGCTATTGACACGTATAGACACTTGGACACATCCTCAGGGCAAAGGGTAGAATGTCCAGACGGAGAATATACAAAATTTTATCGCGAATTTCTACTCTATTGTTACTACGCTACTTATCTGTTCTAGCCTGGACTC
>CAZFMY010000105.1:18761-22486 GCA_964520345.1 uncultured Gemmatimonadaceae bacterium
CTCGCACCTGGGATCCTCATCTTTTCCTCAACGCTTCGATATAGGAAAAAACTAGATGGCCCTCTTCCTCTATCTCTCGCTGCTCAAAGAAGAAAAAATCGTCTGCTACCAGATCGATTCCATCACCGGCGACCTCGCCCTGCAATACCAATTACCGGTCTCCGGCGAACCCAGCATTTTGGCCACCGACGCCGAACGACGGACCCTCTACGCGGCGATCCGCTCCACAGGACAGCTATGCAGCTTTCGCATCGACTCCGCAAGTGGCCGGCTCGAGCACCTGCACAGCATCGACACCGGGCTTGAAGATCCGGCCTATCTGAGTACCGACCGCGAAGGGCGCTACCTGATCACGCCCTATTATGCCTCGGGCAAGGTTTCGGTCTATCGCATCGGAGCAGACGGGGCCGCGCGCGAGCCGCTGGTCTCTGCTATCGATACTGCTCCCCACGCCCACGGCCTCGCCATCGACCCGAGCAACCGCTTCATCTTCGTGCCCCATACCTGCCCGGGCAACGCCGTCTGGCAACTGGTATTGGCAGACGGCGTACTGCGGCCCAACTCGCCACCCAGAGTCGAATTCGACCACAATGTCGGCCCGCGCCATCTGCACCTGCATCCGCACAATGGCTGCGCCTACGGCGACAACGAGCAGGACCAGAGCGTCACCGCCTACCGCTTCGACCCCGACACTGGCACCCTCGCTCCTTTCCAGACGCTCTCTACCTTACCGGAAGATCACACCGACGGCGCTTGCGCCCGCATGGAAATCCATCCCTCGGGACGCTTCCTCTATGCGGCCAATCGCGGTCACGACTCGCTCGCCGGCTTCCGAATCGACGGCGAAAGCGGCGCACTCGAATCCATCGGCCACTTCCCCACCGCTTCCAATCCCCGCTCCTTCCACTTCGATCCCGAAGGGCGCTTCCTCTACGCGGCAGGACAATCGAGCGACCAGCTCGTCTCCTATAGAATCGACGGCGAAAATGGCACGCTCGAACCGCTGCAGAGCTACCCGACCGGACACGTGCCCTGGTGGGTCCAGGTGGTAAAACCGGGCTGAACAGCTACAGGGGATAAAAGGGATGCCCGATTTGTGCGAACCTGAACCCAAGAGGCTGGTTGCTCAAATCACGCCACTAGGAGACCCGTAACACGTTGAGGCAAAATCCATGGATGAAACGCTTGCAAGTGTAGTGCCACGGCTCGAAACCATGATCCAACACACGCTGGAGCACCACCGGCTGCCAGCGATCGCACTGGGCATCGTGCGCGACGACGAACTGGCGTGGTTCGGCGGTTTCGGCCGTTGCGATCTGAATGCAGACACCGCGCCGACGGCCGCGTCGCTGGCCCGCGTCGCATCGGTGACCAAAACTTTTACCGCTACGGCGATCATGCAATTGCGCGACGAGGGTGCACTGGGCCTGGATGATCCCCTGGTAGAACACATCCCGGAGTTCGCGGCGGTGCAGGTGCGGGCAGGCACACTGGAGGCAGTGACCCTGCGGCGCCTTCTGACCCACCGCTCCGGGCTATCGACCGAAGCCCCGCTGGATGGCTGGGACGCGCTGCGCTTCCCCACACGCGACGAGATCCTGTCGGCCTTGCCCGACACCGAAGTGGTGATCCCCCAAGATAGCGCCTGGAAATATTCCAACCTGGCCTACGGACTCCTGGGCGAGGTGATCGAGCGGATTTCGGGACAAGCGTACCAATCGTATATCCAGGCGGCGATTTTCGATCCGCTGGGCTTCGAATCGGCGACCTTCGACCTGGACGAGCAGCACCGGGCACACCTGATGACCGGCTACGATCCCACCCCTTATCAGGACCGACCCACACCCGCAGCCTACGCACACTTACAGGGTCTGAGCGCTGCCGGCCAAGTGCACGCCGGCATAAGCGACCTGGCCAGATGGGTCTCGTTTCAATTCCGCACCGATGGCGGCACACGCACGGGAAAACAGATCCTCACCGACACTTCGCTGGCCGAAATGCACCGCCCCCAATACATCGAAACCGATTGGTCCAGCGGTCAGTGCCTGGGCTGGCGGGCCACGCGGCTCGGCGAACGCGTCTACCACAACCACGGCGGCGGAATTCACGGCTTTGGCACCCAGGTATGGTTCAACAGGCCAAGGCGCACCGGGGTGATTCTCCTCATCAATATGTGGCCACCGCACGGGGGACTGACGCTGGCGCAGGAAGCGCTAGAGCTGATTCTGACGAGCGAAGAAAAGCAACTCTTGGACACACCAGACTTCTCCCCCGTGCCGAGTGCCTATAGTCGATTCCTCGGCGTCTATTGCGCAACACCGGGCATCTGGGTCAAAGTCGAATGGCGCAGCGGCGCCCTATGCCTCGCAATGCTGGAAGACAAGCCCTACTCGCTCCATGCACCCGCCGAACTCGAACCCACCGACCACGAAAATGAATTTCGCGTGCGCGGCGGTCGAGGAGCCGGGGAAAAGGCAATATTTAAAATGGATCTCGGAGGCCAGGTGCTAAGCTATGAACTCGGTGCTTTTGAATTCCACAGGCTGGTCACCACAGCAAAATCCTGAACTGGATAAGAGAGTTTCTAACCAATAGACCTAGGCCATCTGGGCCTGGACCGATTCCTCGATCTGTATAATCCACTCTACACCACCGTCACCCAGACGTAACAACCTTCCGGTTATGTACACGCCCCCTCAGAGAAGACCACCCCCGACACAGATCTTGTTTCTCTTCCGACTCTCATTCAATGGAAAGAAAACCGACCATGCTCTCCACCGTCCTCTCTGTCGCCACCTTCGAGATCGATACCTACCCAAAACGCAGTCTTAAAACGGCACGGCGAGTACGAGACCGACCTTGCGGAAGTCCACGGCCAGAGCACGCCAGACGCGCCCTTGAACTCGCCGCGGCCGGTGGACATTCTTTGCTGATATTGGGAACTAAAGAGCCGTGACAAATTCTGCGCAGTCGTTGGGCTTTTCTCATCTTTCACGTATCTTTATCGTAGATACAATGTCGGAGTAGGAATGACCATTAGTGATCAGTCCTTTCATGGGCACGCCGTAAGACTGGGGATGCCTCTGAATGACCCGGCCCAGCCATCGCAGAATCCGCCGGTCTGCAATCCGATGCTCGACAAGCAGCCTCAGCCAGTCGCGGTTGATGGTACCGAAAAACCCACTACGATCCGCATCGAGCACCCAATTCACCTCCGTTCCGACAATCACAAGAGGACAAAATACGGGTGGTATAACTCCTATCACCCGAATGGATGGTTGGATAAAATGAGACAGATAATCGGAATACTAATGACTATGGGGCTGATGGTTGGAGTTGTTGGATGTGGAAACGAGACAGAAGTCGTGACAGAAACTCAACCTAAGTCGGGCTAACTCTTAGATTACTCATAATTATTTAGAGAAGTTTATTAAAAAAACGGCATCTATCACGGTTAGTTTTTATAGTATTACGAGAATGGACTGATCTGGAAAGAAGAAAACTATAGGAGCGGCATCAAGAACGGAAAGTGGATTTCATACCACGATAATGGACAGGTACTGAGAGACGGAAACTATAAAGAAGGAGCAAAGGATGGGAAGTGGGTAGGGTATCACGATAATGGAAAGATGTGGAAAGAAGGAAAGTACAAAAACGGGAAAGAGGACGGGAGTGGGTTTCTTTTTATGCGAATGGACAGGGTCATAAAAAAGAAAAGTACAAAA
>CAZFMY010000105.1:22496-23279 GCA_964520345.1 uncultured Gemmatimonadaceae bacterium
AAGTGTTTAGATTAAGACGATAAAGTAAACAATTTTATAGAATGAAAGTACGAAATCGGGAAAGACGCTGGTAAGTGGGTCTATTATTATGCGAATGGACAGGTACATAAAAAAGAAAAGTACAAAAACGGCATCAGGAACGGGAAGTGGATTTCACATTATGACAATGGACAGATCAAGGTAAAAAAAAATGTCAAGGATGGGAAAGAGGATGGGAAGTGGGTCGAGTATTATGAAAATGGGCAAATATGGACCGAAGGAAACTACAAGAGCGGCATCAAGAACGGGAAATGGGTCGAATACGATGAAAACGAAAACACATTGAGTGAAAAACCTTACCGGGATGGGAAGATAGATGGGCTGTGGGTTAGATATTACGAGAATGGAAACACAAGGAGTGAAACAGGCTACAAGGCCGGCATAAAGGAAGGAAAGTGGACCGAGTATCGCGACAATGGAAAGTTGTGGCGAGAAGGAAAGTACAAAAACGGGAAAGAGGACGGGCAGTGGATAGGGTATCACGACAATGGAAAGTTGTGGAGAGAAGGAAAGTACAAAAACGGGGCAAAAGAAGGGCAATGGGTTTGGTATGACGATAATGGAAAGATATGGACGGAAGAAAACTACAAGGACGGGAAACTGGATGGGAGGTGGGTTTCGCATTACAAGGATGGAAGCGTATTCTATGGGGGAAACTACAAGGACGGGAAATTGAATGGGAAGTGGGTCTGGTATGATGAGGATGGAAACACCAAGGACGAAGACATATGGGAGGACGGGAAG
>CAZFMY010000106.1:0-8136 GCA_964520345.1 uncultured Gemmatimonadaceae bacterium
GATAAAGACTTCTACCGCATAGCTCGTATCGTTGATGGCCCAGGTTTCTGTGGGTGGAACCGGGGGGGTCGGCACCGTCAGGCCGACCGGCCAGCCGGGTTCGACGCGGTTGCTGGGGATTGCGGCGTTGTTGGTGATGCCGTTGGGCAGATTGAGTGCGCGAACGGTATTGTCGCGGGCCTCGCTGGCGAAGACGATGTCGTGGCCCGGGGCGCGCGGACCGTAGAAGGAGAGGTCCAGACTGTTGCGCTGGGCGAAGATATGGGCGCCGATGGCGCGCTTGGGCACGAAGCCGTCGATGGCAGCGTACGCTTTGGACGCGGTGTCGAAGTGGGCTCCGCGCGGCGCGTGCAGCGATAGCTCGATGCGGTTGTGGAGGATTTTGCGGGTGCCGGACTCGCCCAGGCGCAGGCCGGTGCAGATATCACTGCCGTGGTACTGGTTGCCGTAGGGGATCTGGATCCTGTTGTTGGCGAGCAGATGGCCTTGACCTCCGGCGTCGCTGAGGTGCAGGCCGGTGCCGCGGGCATTGAACTCTTCGGCGCGTACTAGGCTGTTGACGATCGGACCGGCACTCGCGTCGAGGAGGATCGACGTGCCCTGGGGGTGCGAAGAGCAGACGGCGGAGAAATCGAAGAAGGAGGCGGTGATGACCGAGAAGTCGTCGGGCCCGGGCGTCTCAGGACGCAGCGCGACGACCGGGTCGGGTGCGGCGGAGGAGATGAGCCCGAATTTGTAGCGGCAGTTCATCTGGCTGTCGATACAGATGGCGCTGCCGCGCTCTCCGCGATAGGCGAATACGGCGTTGCCGCCGTCGAGGCGGAAGTCCTGACTCCAGGGGATCCGCAGCGGTTCGTCGAGGGCATAGATATTGCCGGATAGGCCCTGGCCCTGGTGCAGACCGCCGCGCCCACCCCAGATATAGAGATCGCGACACTGGGCGTGGGCGCAGTCGATGGCCTCCTGGAGCCCGCTGGTGCGAGTATCCGGCGTCAACGGGCCGAAGTCACCGCCGTCCTCAGGGCCTTGGAGCGTAACCTGGACCCAGGGTTTGGAGTGGGACATTGGGCCTTAAAGCCGGGAGGCCACATCCCGCAGATGTTCGGCGGCCAGGCGCATGACCTCCTTGTCGTCGCAGGCGTTGATATCCTTGCCCTCGAAGACGACCGAGAGCGGGCCGTTGTATCCGGCTTCGGCCAGCGTGGGAACGATGCGCTCGTAGTCGATCCACTCCTCCTTGCCGCTGTCTATTTTGTAGAATTTGGCGCGGACATGAGTGGCGAGATGGGCGGTTTGCTTCATGTATTCGTAGATGTCGTGGTCGGGGTCGGGGATGCCGTTGTTGCGGGCAGGCGAACCGCACCACTGGCCGGTATCGAGCAAAAAGCTGAAGTTGGGCCGGTCGGTCTCCTCGATGATGCGGATGACGTCGTCGCCGGTGGAGGGGTGGTTCTGCAGGCCCATGGCGATCCCGACTTCAAGGCCGTAGTCGGCGACTTCCTGGTAGCACCGGATCTCGCGTCTGCGCTCCTCGGGATCGGTGAGCGGTTGGCCGCAGAACAAGCGGATCATCGGCGCACCTAGAATCAGCGCGATATCCATATCGGCTTTGGCTTTATCGACTTTATCACCCAACTCCTCGTCGGTGCCGACGAAGTGGCCGCCGGAGGCTAGATAGCCGATGGCGAGGCCTTTTTCGATGCAGGAGAGCTTGGTTTTGATCAGGTAATCGGGTTCGGAGGAACTGAAGCCGCGGTCGCTGCGAAAGTCGATGAGGTCTAAACGGAGGTCGTAGGCGTGGTCGATATAGCTTTCGATGCTCTGCAGGGTCGGAGGGTCGTCTTTGCCGAACATGGAGGCGTAAAGGCCAATTTTCACGGGAAGCTCCTTGGGATAAAGTGGTGGATGGGGAGAAGTGTACGGAATGGAGGAAGGCGCATCAAGCGGGAATCGGGTGTGCAGGTCTGATTGGTGCGTGGCAGCGCAGGCGGGATTTGTGTATTGGGCCGGAAGGCCGTATATGTTGCGGGAGGAGGATTGCCATGGAAACCATTCTCATCGCCGAGATCGGCGAAAATCACTACGGTCGTTGGGACCTCTGTCGCAGCATGGTGGAGGAAGCCGCGGCCAATGGAGCCACCTACGCCAAATTCCAGACCTATACCGCCGAGCAGTTCGGGCAAGACCACGTCTGGTATTCCGAGTTCAAGCAAGTGGAGATGCCGGAGAAAGTACATCTCGAGATGCAGGCGCTCTGTCAGGAGCGGGGTATCGGCTTTCTCTGCTCGACTTTTACGCGGCGCTCGACCGATTTCCTGGTCGATAGACTGGGTTGTACCGAACTGAAGCTGGCTTCGAGCCGGGTCGCGGACCTGGAGCTTCTGGACTATGTCGAGAGCCGAGCCGATCAGGTGCGGCGGGTCTATTTATCGACGGGCATGTCGACGCTGGCGGAGGTGCGGGCGGCGGTGAAGCGGCTCGGGCGGATAGAAGAGCTCTATTTGCTGCACTGTACCAGCCAGTACCCGACCGATGACCAGAATGTCAATCTGCGCGCGTTGCGGACCTTGAAGGAGGCGTTTCCCGAGCACCCGGTGGGTTATAGCGACCACAGCCGCGGTATTGAGGCCTGCCTGGCGGCGGTGGCGCTGGGAGCCGAGGTGCTGGAGAAGCATTTTACGTATCACCTGCGGATGCCGGGCGACGATCACGAGGGGGCGTTGACGCCGGAGATGCTGAGGAATTTAGTGCAGGGGGTAGGGCGGATCGAGGCCATGCTGGGGACTGAGGAGAAAGAGCCGGTGGCGGCGGAGGCCAAGGCGATGGCGGCACTGCGGGTGAAGATGCGCGAGGTCGGATTCGATTGAGTGGAGGTTGAGTGCCGCAACGGACACCCGCTGAATGAAATTGATTTAGTGCACGGTATTTCAGCTGGTGTCGCTTGATGCGCCGTACTCCCTGCAACCGTTATTCCGCTATTTCATCTTCTGCCCAATAGCCTCCGAAAGGTTCGCCCGGGTCTAGATGCTCACCAAAGAGCCAGAGTCCTGCTGATTCGCCTTGCCAGGGAATGGTGGACCAGCCGTTTACGACTTCGCCCCATATGTCGCCGTTATCAGGCACGGAGGTGTGATTGCCGTAATATAGGGTATAGACCGGTGTGCTGTCGGAAGCGAGGTACGCGGGGGCGGGCGAATGGCCGACGCTGATCGTTTCGCCCTGGAGCTCATCGATTTCACCGCAGCCACCCTCGTCTCGCTCGATCGTCAGTGCGCCCAGCTGCAATTCCCAGGCGAAATCGCACATGGTACAGGAGGTGTTCGGCGCCACCCCGGATATCTCGTACCAGAGCGTGCAGTTTTGGCCGCTGGCGAGGTCGAGCACGAATTCGACGCGGCCGTTGCCCGTCGCGGGGTCGATGGTGGCCGACCATTCGCGGCGCTCCCTGGTTTCGGATAGAGGACAGTTTGAGCAGCTGGTATCGGCGGCGGCTCGAGCTGTAAAGCCCAATGAATCTACGGCGGCGGAGGCGAAGAGTCCGATGCCGTTTTCGACGTTGAAGATCGGGCGTCCGAACTGGTCCCCGGCCTGGCCGCTGCCGCCTTCGCGGTTGAGATTGTCGGTGCGGATCAGGTCGAACCAGTTCGAGTCGACGGCGAAGAGCTTGACCTTGTGCCGTCCGGCGAAGGCCAGCGTGAACCACGGCAGGCGCATCCGTCCTTCGGGCAGGCTCAGCGGTGGTGACGCACCTTCGCGCTCGATCCGCTCGAGATCCTCTTCATCAATGAGCTTGCTATCGAAGAGCAGCGGAGTTTCGCGCTCTAGGTTGAAGACCGCGATTTGATACGAGGCCGGGAGGACGTCCTGGCGGATGACAGCTTCGATGATGCCCTGCGGATAGAGGATCTGGTTCTCTTCCGCGCTGTAGACCTCGTCGCCGATTTCGGCGAATCGCCGCATGGTTCGCTCGACCTCCAGCGTTTGCTCATCGAGGAGCAGCACCTCGTCGATAAAGAGCCGCGACGGGGTCGTGGTCGAGGCATCGATGCGCTCGCCGCGACGGGTCTCGACGCTGAGCTGGTAGGTGCTCGAGGGTTCGATCAGGGTCTGCTCGACCGGGGGCAGATAACGTCCCGGGATCACCGGGTCTGCGCGGTAGGGATAGGCCTGGTCGCCGTGGCGGATCGCGACGACGGCTTCGGGTTCAGAGGCTGCGGCGGGCGAATAGGAGACCCCGGGTGCCGCGGTGCGGCGGACGAAGACCGGGGGCAGGGGCTGGTCGACGATCAGTATGGCATCGACGACGATCAGATTGTCCTCGCTCGGCCCGAAGAGGTCTTCGGGTCCTTTGTCGGCGCCACAGGCGAGGAGAGGCAGCAGAAGGAGCAGGTAGGCGTACATGGGCATTCAGAACTTGAAGTTGAAGCCGAAGGTTGGAATCACCGGCAGCATGCGGACGATCTCTGGTTTAGTTTCGGGGTCATCGGTATCGTATTGCACGAACCAGTCGTTGCGGCGGTTATAGGCATTGAAGATTTGCAGATAGGTTTCGACCTCGCTGCCGAAAAAGGTTAGTGTGCGTCTCACGCCTAGGTCGAGGCGGTGGTAGGGCGAGAGCCGGGCAGTATTGCGCCGCGCGCCCAGCACCCGGTCGCTGAGCAAACCAGTGGCCGGATCGCGCAGAGAGTAGCGGGCCGCAGCCGGGGTGAAGGCCTGGCCGGTCGCGTAGATGAAGTTGGCGGTAAATCGCCAGCGCTTGATGCGGTACGAACCCGTCAGCGAGATATCGTGCCGGCGGTCGTACTTCGGCGGAAACCAGCGGCCCTGGTCGACTTCGGCGAAGGTGCGCTCGGTCCAGCCGAGGGTATAGCCGAGCCATCCGCGCAGTCGGCCGCTGCGCTTCTCGAAGAAGAGTTCCAGGCCGCGGGCGATGCCCGTACCGCCGGTCTTGAAGACCTCCTCCGAAGTCTCCTGTTCGCGGTCGACGGACCGGTCCTCGTCGAGGAGCACCAGGTTGGCCAGATCGGTAAAGTACGTTTCGGCGCTGAGGCGGTACGCGGGCGAGGGTTCCCATTCGAAGCCGGTTACCGCCTGCCAGGAGCGACCCGGTTCGACGGTCTCGTCGAGCGGGACCCACGCGTCGCCGCCCTGGAAGCCCTCGGTAGATACCAGCTGCAAATACTGGCGATAGCGGCCACCGGCCAGCTTCCAGCGCCATCCCGAGCCGAGAACGCGGCTGAGCGAGAAACGGGGATCCAACGAGAGCCGCTGGCCTTCGTCGTAGTAGGTGCCGCGCAGGCCCAGCCGCGCTTCGGTGAGTGGCGTGAGTTGCCAGTCGTCCTGTGCGTAGAGCGAGGCCAGCAGCGGCGTAACCCGGAGGTTGGTGAATTCCTGGTTGAATTCGAAGCCGTAGTCGAAGCGGAAGCGGGTCAACGATAGGCCCGAGCGCAGGGTGTGATTCGCCGAGGCGAAATAGTCGATATCGGCTTTCAGCGAGAGGTCGCGGACGCGGTTGCGGATGGCGATCGGGGTGTCGAAGATGCTCAGCGAGATATCGCTCTGGTACTCGGAGTATTGGGCGATCAGGCGGCCGAAAAATTCCGGTGAAAAGATATGGGTCCAGCGGCTGGTGAGCGCCCGGTTGCCCCAGTCGATATCGAAAAACGTCTCGGTTTCGTCTCCGATATTAATGTTGAGACGGTCGCGGCCGAGGTAGGCGCTGAAGGTCAGGTTGTCGGACTCGGTCGGCTGGTTGTTGAGTTTGGCGTTGAGGTCGTAGAAGTAGTAGCCGAGGTTGTCCAGGGTTTCGGTTTTGCTCTGCACGACCCGGAGCACGGGGTCGATATAGGTGCGGCGACCGGCGATCATCCACGACCCATTGCCGAGCGGTCCCTCGGTCGTCAGGCGGCTGGAGATCAGAGAGATACCGCCGCGGGTGCCGAAGTCGCGGCGGTTGCCCTCGCGGTTCTGCACGTCGAGGACCGCACCGAGGCTGCCGCCGTAGGGCGCGGGATATGCGCCCTTGTAGAAGGTGACGTCCTTGATTGCGTCGGGGTTGAAGGTCGAGAAGAGACCGAAGGCGTGCGAGGGGTTGTAGAGCGGGATCTGGTCGAGGAGGATACGCGTCTGGTCCGGGCCGCCGCCGCGCACGTAGAGACCGCTGCTGATATCCGAGGCCGACTGGACTCCGGGCAAAAGCTGCAGGCTGCGCAGCAGATCGGGTTCGCCGACGGCCGGCATTCGTTCGAGCGACCGGGCCTGCAGGGCGATGACGCTGGCCTGTTGGCGCAGTTCGTCCTCGGTGCGATCGGCGGTTACGACGACCTCCTCGTCGATCAGCAGCGTTTCGCGCGTGAGCTCCAGGTCGAGTCGCAGATCCCGGTCCGCAGCAAAGGAGAGAGTGTCGCGATAGGTTTCGTAGCCGATGTACGAGGCGACGATGACCTGATTTCCGGCCGGAATATTGCGAATGGCGTAGTAGCCTTCGGAGTTGCTCAGCGTGCCCAGCTGCTGTCCCTCGACCAGGATGGTGGCATTGGGCAGCTTCTCGCCGTCGCTGCCGTCGAGTATGAAACCGCTCAGGGTCGCCGCTTCTGCGAGGTCGATACAGAGCAGGGAGAGGAGCGAGAAAAATAGAAAGCGCATGGTAGATTCGAGCAGCGTAAAGATTTTTTTGCCGCTTCCGGATCGGGTTTGCGGCATTGGGTTTGTACAATGAGACAGCATGTACCTTGCCGAGGTGAAACGGCGGAATCTCAATCGGATAGAACTTATACTGGATCCGCTAGATTACAAGGGCTGTCGGACTGATATCGCCCTCATCGCCGAATTGTGTGTCTTGTCTTTGGCACTGCGGGGCGTCGCTCCTCAATTGACAAGGGGAAGCGGCCCCTGTACATTTGCAGATCCCTGTAGTCCGCGTGATATTGGTCGCTCGTTTCGACCTGATTTGTGGTATGATACTGCCGATGAATTCTCCGCGATTCATCCAGCCTCTCCGCGATTTAACCCTCTGGTGTAAAGATGAACAAACATAGAATATCCTTTGTCGTGCCTATCCGTTCGGGGCGAAGATAGCCGTGGTCGCCGAGATCGAACGCGAAATTGAACTGGCCGATTATATCGAGGTTTTTCTCAAGCGCAAATGGTTGATTCTGCTGGCCACGCTGGCCGGTCTGGCGGGGGGCTGGTGGATGACCGAAGCGCCCTCTGCCGCTCTGTACCAGGCCAAAGTTCTGTTGATGATCAAGTCGTCGGCGCAGGGCGGGCAGGAGGATCTCACCGCTAGTGAGGTTTCGGTTCGTCCCCGCGCTCTGGATTTCTATAAATCCCTGGCCCTGGCCGATGATCTGCGACAGGATCTGGTCGATTCGCTGGGGCTGAAACGGTCTCTGGCCTCGTTGGATGGTGTGATGTCGGCCGAGATTGTCGGCGAAAATGCTCTTGAGCTGATGGTTCGTTCGTCCGATCCCGAATTCCCGGTCGGTCTGGTCAATCTCTGGGCCATGTTCTTCCTCGACCGCAATAGAGGTCTCACCGTCGAAGATCTGGGCAACCGCTACGAGTGGGTTGTGAGACAATACGAGATCGCCAGGCAGAATCTCGAACGCGGCGAGGATGCCCTCAATGCCTTTGAGGCTGGTAATTCGATCGCTAATCTGGAGCTTCAGCAGTCCCTCTTCGACAGTACCCATAGGTCTCTGAAGGCCGAATTGCACGCTCTCCGGTTCCAGTTGCAGCGCAATGGCGATGCCTTAGAGCGGCAGGTCGCAACGGTCGAGTTGATCGAGTCGGAAAGCCCATTTCTCATGCAGGCCCTCTCCGATACCAGCTTAGTTCCCACATCCGCGTTGCCCCAGGTTTTCGATACCCTCGCCAAGCAGCGAGTAGAGCAAATTATCCAGGCCCAGGAAGAGCATGACCGCAAGTATCAACGTGCCCTTATCGAACTCGAGCAGGTGCAGGATCTTGCTCTGCTCGAGTTTGAGCAAGAAGAGCGGGTTGCCCGGGGAGAATTTGAGCAAGAGCACCGCTTCTCGGAGTTGAAACAAGGGTATGAAGAACTACAATCGGCGGTGCGCGAGGTCGATGCGCTGATTGGGGATTCAACAAGATCTTTTCTGGGCGAGAAAGTAC
>CAZFMY010000106.1:8236-22670 GCA_964520345.1 uncultured Gemmatimonadaceae bacterium
CGCTTGAGCGTGCTCTGAAGCGCGCCGATTTCGAGCATCGGGCTCTGCGGGTTAAAGCGGAGTTCGAGCGTGAGATGGAGGATCGAGCCACCGATCTGGAAAAAAATCTGGAGTACTGGCAAAATAAAAATGATCTCGCCTACCAGGCCGACTGGGAGCGCTACATATCCAGTATGTCGGAGATCGTCACCCTTCGCCCGCTGGTGGAGCGCTTGGAACTCGAAGTTTCAGCACTGGAAAAGATGGCAGCTCAGGCCCAGGCACAGCTCAAGGCCTTGCAGGACAGTCTTGCTCTATTAATTGTGCAGCGAGAGCGTTTGGGGCGGAATCGACAGGTTCAGCAGGAGTCGTTCGGTCGCTTCGCCAAGCTGGTTGAAGAGACCCGGATTGCGCGCGAAAGAGCCGCTGGAGATATCCAGCTTTTGACTCGGGCCATTGAGCCGAGGCGGTTGTCCGGGACCATTGGCGAGCGGAAGACGCTGATCGGCGGCGGCGTGGGCTTTTTGCTCTCCACGATACTGGCCCTGCTGGTGGAATATATGCACCAGGCTCGGCTGAGGCGGAGAAGCGGTGCTGAGGCCGACTAGCCTAGGGTTGCAGCGTTCTTATAATTCGATCAGACCCAGGACCATTCGCGCGCACTCATCGGCCTCGAAGAAGCAGAGCAGGTGGGTTTGGGTCGCCGCCAGATCGGAGTAGGCGGCGGAGCCCGAGTAGAGGATGGTCGGAGCGGAGAAGGTTTGGCACTGGTCTCGGCTTTGGTAAAGTGCCAGTTGTCTGCGGGCCTCGGGGTCGGAGGGGTGGGCAAAGTAGAGCGTCTCGTCGATCCGAAGGGTGCTGCCCTGGCAGGAGGGCTCGGGCAGACGGGGGTCGTACTCGACCGGCGACCAGGTTTGGCCGCGGTCCAGGCTCAGCGCGCGGGCGCGGCATTTCCTCTCTTTGCGGCTGCGCATATCCATGTAGACAGTACCATCGGAGCATTCAAAAGCCGAGCACTCGTCCGAGGCGTCCGGGCTTATGTTCGGGCTGTGGTGCCAGGTCTGGCCCTGGTCGTCGCTGTAGAGGGCGTAGGAGGATTGGATTTTGCCCCAGTTGGGCTGCTCGGGGGCCCAGGTCACGGGCCCGGGGCTTTGATCGGACCAGCAAGGGGCTAAGAGCCGTCCGCAGCAGAGCCGAATGCCGTGACCGGGTCCGGTGCCGACATACGACCAGCTCGGGTCTTTAGCCTGGTGGGTGATTTCCGCAGGTTCGGCCCAGGTCTGGCCCTGGTCGGCGCTCTTAGTGGCAAAAATCTGCTGGTTGTCCTTGCAGAAGATCAGCCAGATCAGCCCGGTCTGGGTATCGACGATCGGGCAGGGGTTGCCGCAGGTCCGGCCGCCTGAGGGGACCACGAGCTGGCGCTCGGCCCAGGTGTGAGCGCCATCGAAACTGCGGCGGAGCAGGATGTCGATTTCGTCGTCATCGCGGCCGTTGTGCCTGCGGGCTTCGCAGAAGGCGAGGACCGGCCCTGCCGGGGCTGTGGCCAGGGCCGGGATCCGGTAGGTGTGGTAGCCGTCCTGGCCGGAGGTGAAGAGGGTCTGGTAGTGCATGGCTTTTTTCTAGCGGTTGAAGAAGAAGTCTGTGGCCGTTTTGACCAGGATCTGTTCTTTGTCGCCCGCACTCAGGAATTCGGCGTGGTTGCGGATCAGGGCGATCGAAGCCGCGAAGTCGCTGGCGGGATCCTGCATCCAAACGGGTCCGCCGCTGTCGCTTTCCCACATGATTCGCTCGGGTCCGAAGGCGTCGACCACGCGCTGGATCAGGGGCAGCAGGTCCAGGTAAGGAGCCTTCCCATTGCCCAGAGCCTGGAAAGGGCCGAGTTTGACCATCACCCGCGGATAGCGAGCCATATTGCAGAGCGCGCGAATTTCGTACTCGGGCCAGCCGCCGTCGCGGATCCGCACCCCGCAGAGATGGTCGAGGATGATCGGGGTCTCGGGGAAGCGGCGGCACATGCGGATCAGGTCGGGCAGATCCTGGAGCCCCATGAGGAAACTGAGCGCCAGATTGTGCTCGGCTCCGGTTTTGAACATCGATTCGTAGCCCGGGTAGTCGAGCCAGCGGCTCGCGCGGCCGAAGGCGGTCGGTCGGCCGGTCGTGCCACCGCGGACCCGAAAAGCGCGGATGCCCCTGTCGGCAAGGGCGAGCATGGTTTTGCCCGGATCGGCCAGCGAGACATCGGCGATACCAGGGACGATGCCGGTGCCGGTATACGTTTCGGGATCGCTGGCAATGAGATCGAGGATATAGGAGTGGTCGAGTCCGTACCAGGTCATCTGCACCAGGTTGAGGCGGGCCTTGCCGAGTTGCTGGCTGTAGGCGAAGTGGTCATCGGGGGTGAATGAAGGCCGCCAGAGGTCGTCGGGGGTAAAGCCGGGGGCCAGCGGGTAGGTCTCGAAGTCGGGTGACCAGACATGGATATGGGCGTCGACGATCCGATCGGTGAATTCGGTCACGCACGGGCCTCCTTTTGGCTTGAGCGATAGGTCTGTCGCGCCTTGTCGAGGGCGTCGAGGGCGTCGGTGGGGAGTTGGAGGTGGGTGCCCTCGATAGTGGCATCCACGTGTTCGGGACTTTCGCAACCGGCGAGGACGCAGGTGAGCCCCTGGTGGAGCACCCAGGCGACGCAAAGAGCGGCGCGGCGGGTATTTAAGTCGTCGGCAACTCGGTCGATGACGGCGGTCAGCGCAGCGAGCGCCGGGTCGTCGGGGACCGGTGGGGCCAGCAGGCCGGTATCCATCGGGCTGAAAGCCAGACAACCCAGTTGCTCGCGCTCGAGCAAGGGGATCATTTCTTCTTCGTATATTTCCACCCGCGAGCGACCGCTTTGGTCGCAGTGGCTGCCGGCGATATTATAGTAGTCTTCGACGCCGGCGACAGGAGCCAGCGCCAGGAAGGCTTCGACTTCGGCGGCGGAGTGATTGGAGACGCCCCAGTAGCGGGTTTTACCCGCCTGCACCAGATCTTGCATCACAGCGGTTATCTCTTCCGGCGCCGTGTCCGGGTCGCGGTGGTGCAGGAGGTAGAGATCGACGTAATCGGTGCGCAGGCGGTGGAGGCTTTCCTCGAGGCGTTCGGTGAGGTGAGCGCGGGTATAGTGGACGCGCTCGCCGGGATCGCCCTCGCTGCTGGGTGCCAGCGAAGCGGGGACTTTGGTGCAGAGGACGACCTCGTCGCGGCGGCCGGCGACGGCGCGGCCCAGGACTTCTTCGGCCCCGCCCCAGCCGTAGGCCTGTGCCGAGTCGAAGAAGTTGATGCCCTGGTCCAGGCAGTGGTGCAGCACGGCAAGGCCCTCCGGGCTGTCGGCGCGCGGCAGGTGGCGGAAGGCAGTGCCCTGGCAGAGGCGGGAAACCTGGAGATCGGTCTGGCCGAAGGAGACGCGGTCGGTGATCATGGATAGCTCCGTATGGCATTTGTTGCGCGTCGCGAAAGAGAGTATATAATACGAAAAGGAGACCCGGCTTCACAAAGGGGAAAATGGAGATGGAAAAACTAGTGCTTAGTCCGCAGCAATTGGCCTTTATAGAAACCTTTGGCTATCTGAGTTTTCCAGGGCTGCTCAACGACCGAATCGATTCGGTGATCGAGGCTTTCGAGGCGGTGTGGGAAGAACTCGGTGGCGGCCACGACGGCAAACCGCACGATGGTACCGCACGATCGTGCATCGTGCCCTTTATCGACCAGAGCGAGTACCTCTCGAGTCTGCTCGACGATCCGCGCGTCAACGGGATCTTCTCCAGCCTGCTCGGCGACGATTTTCAGTATCTGGGCAGTGATGGCAATTACTACGTGGGGGATACGGGTTGGCATTCGGATGGGGGCTGGCCGCGACCGATCGTCTATTACAAGATGGCGCTCTATCTCGACCCACTGACCCGCGAGACCGGAGCGCTGAGGGTGATTCCGGGCAGCCATCGCTATGGCGAGGGCTATGCCGAGGAGGTTCAGACTCAAGTGGGAGAATCGGAGCAGTACTGGGGTATCGGTGGATCGGAAGTACCGGCACTGGCGCTGGAGACCCGTCCAGGGGATGTGGTGATTTTCAACCAGGGAACCAAGCACAGCGCCTGGGGTGGGGGAACGCGCCGCCGGATGTTTACTCTCAATTGCACGGTGAGACACGCGGAAGAGCACTTGCCTTTGATGCGCAAGGAAGTGGGCAATTTCGCACGATTCTGGCTGGATTCGGTCTACGGTGAGGCGATGGTGCAGAGTGCGGGTCCGGAGAGGCTGCGGCATCTGGAACAGGCGCTGGCCAACCAGGATCATTTGCCCGGGCTCACACAAGAAGCGCGCCAGGGGCGGGACGAGCCGTCGCGGGGCTAGCGTTTGTCTTGCGGGTCTCTGGCTCGAAGGCGTCGAGGGTGATGCGATAGCCGTGGCAGTCGAAAAACTCGTGCTGGTCAATGCTCAATCCCGCGAAATTCACAGTGCGTTCCTAGCGATCCTGAACCGAGCCGTCGAAACCGATGGGCGTGTCGAGTACTTTGTCTTGGACGGGATGGTTGCTGAGGGCCTCTGCGTCGAGCTCGATACCGAGTCCAGGGTCCTCGGGTACGATCAAATAGCCCTCCTCCAATTTCAGCGGTTTGACCAGGAGCTCGTTTTTGGGCGGCTCGGCTTCGCCGGTGTATTCCTGGAGTGCGAAGTTGGGGATGCAGGCGTCGAGCTGAATACAGGCGGCGGTGCTGACCGGGCTCAGTGGATTGTGCGGGATGACTTTGATGTGGCGGGCCTCGGCCATAGCGGCGACCTTCTTTGAGCCGCTCAATCCGCTGCAGAGACAGAGGTCCGGACGGATGTAGGCGGTGGCGCGGGCGTCGAGGAGCTGCTGGTACTCGAAGATGCTGGCGAAGCGCTCGCCGGTGGCGATGGGGATATTGCACTGAGCCTGGACTTCGCCCATGATCTGCGGGCTGTCGGGGAGCATCGGATCTTCGTAGAAATACGGGTGGAACTCCTCGAGGCGCCGGCCGAGCCAGATCGACTCGGCGGGGTTCATCTGGCGGTGGATTTCGATGCAGAGATCAATGTTGTTGCCGACTGCCTCGCGCAGCGCGCCGACGCGGCGGACGGCTTCGTCGGCCCATTCGGCATACGATTTATGCAGGTAGTAGTCGGGGGCGAAAGGCGTGAAGCGGAGGGCAGTGAAACCCTCTCTTACCTTGGCGATACCATCGGCGACGAGATCGTCGATGGTATCGCCGCCGACGTGCATATAACAGCGTACTTTGTCGCGGGTTTTGCCGCCCATCAGGTCGTAGATGGGCACGTCGAGTCGTTTGCCCTTGATATCCCAGAGGGCGATGTCGATGGCCGAGAGTGCTCCCTGTACTACCGAGCCCATAAAGTGCGAGGAGCGGTATAGCCACTGGTAGTGGTGCTCGATGCGCGAGGGGTCTTTGCCTTCGAGGGCGGGGGCCATGGTTTCGAGCATGGTCTTGGTCGGTCGTTGCCAGCCGTGGACGCCGCCTTCGCCGATGCCTACCGTGCCGTCTTCGCAATGGATCTTCAGCAGCAGCCAGCGATCCCAGAGAATGGGTTCGAGCTTTTCAATTTTGGTGGATTTCACTTGGCCTCGTTGCTCTTAGGTGGACTTGCTTTGCCGAGTGTGTTGTTTTGGTGATAGTATCGCTTTACGGGCGCTACTGCAACCTTGTCGTAGTGCTCTATTTCTATCAGCAATAGGATCTCAGCCCCAATTTCCATTCATGGAGTTTGCGGGATTCTTCTGCCCGGAGTGGGAATGGTTTTATCTTGACTTTATGCTGGTAATTGATCTCTTTGCAGTGTCGCTTGTTTCGCCGTATCAGTCGGTGGTGATTCACTGCCGAGAGATGCGGATTTGAATCTAATACGAGTCGGATACGAGGGGCTGTGTATTTCGTTCTTGGGACCGTAATTTTTCTCGCCTCCTGCGATCACGACGATTCTCCAGAGCGCGTGGTCTCAGACGAGTTTCATCTCTCCCTGAGCCGGGGTGGTGGAATTACCGGAACGGTTACGGGGTGTGATATCAAATCCGACGGTCGGATGCGCGCATGGAAAAAATGGGCGTCTGGACGGATCGAAAGTCTGTGGACCCGCACGCTGCCTCCGTTGGCCGTAGAGCGGCAGGTAGTCGAGTTGAGGGCATTGGCCTCCGTCGATGATCCCGGTAATCTTTCATATAGAGTTGTGCTCCAACGGCCCGATACGATTCGCGTGTGGACCTGGTCCGCGCATCAGCCGCTGACGGAGTGGTATCGAAATACCCGGAGCCTGTGTCGGCGCGTCACCGACGATGCTGCAATCAATGAGGAGAGGTAGCACTATGCATATGCACAAAGTCTGGTTTTGGCGGGATCGCACGATTTGCACCGCGCTAGTCTTGATCTTGCTTACGACTTGTTCGGCTTGGGCGCGGACGCACGGCAAAGTCTCCAAACCGCCGCGCGGCTCGTCGGTAGCTCCAGCGCGGACATTGCAGATGCCGAGTGCCTACCGCTCGCCGTCTCTTGCATCGGGGCGTTTGAATCAACGTCTGGCAGCTGGCAAGCGCACGCAAGCTATGGCGGGGTGGAAGCTATGGCGGGATTCCGCCAACAAAACCCCGATCTTTCTGCAATTCGACCGATCTCAGCCGGCTGCCAAGCGCGCTATGATGGTGTCTCCGGCTGTTGCATTGGTCGATTTCATCACCGCGCACGCGGAACTCTTTCGCCTGCGCGATCCTCGTGCAGAGCTCGTGCACCGGACTACCCGACTCGATGCGGCGGGGCGCGAACACGTGCAGCTGGCGCACCACTACCTGGGCGTGCCGATCTGGGGTGCGGAGATCGTTGGGCATTGGAGTGAGGATCGGGGACTCTACGCGATCAATGGCCGCTATGGTCCCACCCCGGACCATATCGATGAGGTCGAGCCGTCGATTTCGCGCGGGGCGGCGATCGATCTCGCGTTGGCGGATCTGGCAGGGCAACGCCCGATCGAGCCGTTGAGCCCTGCAATAGGCCGCCTGCTCCGCTACGAAGGCCCGGAAGCGGAATTGTACCTTTGGAGCGCCCGGGCTCACGAACCGGTGCGGCTGACGTGGAAGATCGAAATACGGCCCAATTCGTACCAACGCTGGCATTATTTCGTCGATGCCCGGAGCGGTCAATTGCTCGATGGTTATCAGGCCTCTCCGTCCGATGGACTGGCAATTGGCAGCGGGGTCGATCTGGAGGGCAATACCGTCGAATTGCACACGCTTGAAGACGATGGCGTGTTCTATCTCATCGATGGTTCGCGCAAAGGTTTCAATGAGGACGATTACAATCTCAATAATCCTGAGGGTGCTCTGTGGACCCTTGATGCGCGCTATACCGACGTCGAGATTGTCGAACACGTGACGAGCAGCGATAACCGCTTTACGGATCCTATTGCGGTGAGTGCCCATTCCAATATGGAGCGTGTCCACGAGTATTTTCGCGAGACCCACGACCGCTACGGTATTGCCGGAGATGGCACGTCGACGATTTCGGTCGTGCATGTCACTGAGGATGGGGAAGCAATGGAAAACGCCTATTGGAACGGCGTTTTTATGGCCTATGGCGACGGGGGCGAGTTCCTCGATCCCCTGGCCGGATCGTTGGATATTGCGGCTCATGAGATGACGCACGGAATCATCGAACGCACCGTCAATCTCGAGTATCGCTTCCAGTCGGGCGCGCTCAACGAATCGTTTGCCGATGTCTTCTCCGTGATGGTCGATGATGACGATTGGCTGGTCGGGGAGGATGTCGTCAATAAGGACTATTTTCCGTCTGGCGCGCTGCGCGACTTGCAGGATCCGCACAATGGCGACGAGGAAGGCGGTTATATATGGCAGCCGGCTCATATGGACGAATATCAAAGGATGGACGAGGATGAAGATAATGGGGGCGTACACGTCAACAGCGGTATTCCCAATCGCGCAGCGTACCTGATCGCCGAGGCTATAGGTCGGGAAAAAACGGCGCAGATCTACTATTATATTCTCGAAGCATCCTATCTGACAGCGCGAAGTCAGTTCATCGATTGTCGCTTCGCTGCCGAACGTGCGGCAGGCGATTTATTCGGCGATGATTCGCCCGAAGTGGAGGCCGTGCGCCGCGCTTTCGATGCGGTCGGTATTATCGTCGATCCGACCGAGAGCGAAGGGGGTACTCTGGCGGAAGAAGAGCCACTGGCCCCGTTGCCCGGCGATGGTGAAGGAGGGCAAGGAGAGCATTGGGTGGCCACTGTAGCCGCCGAACTCGACGGCGACAATAGCTTGTGGATGGTCAAACCCACTTGGGAGTTCAGCGGCGAATGGGAGTCCATAACCCGCTTGACGACGACGCAGGTATTTGCCGAGACCGGCAATGCGATAACCGCGCCGGTCAACGGGGACTTCCTGCTATTCATAGACAGCGAAAACAACCTGCGCTATATCGATACCGACGGAGAGGGCGAGGAAGTCATCAACGACGCTGGCGACTGGAGCTCCATTGCCCTCTCGCCCAATGGCACTCGGCTGGTGGCGACGACGGTGTACGAAGATTCATCGATTTACTATTTCGATCTGGATCTGCCCGAAAACAATCGCCGGATCAAGCTCTATCACTGGACGACCCAGGACGAGATCGCCCAGTCGATCGCGCGCTATGCCGATGCATTGCAGTGGGACGCAACCGGGACCTACGTCGTGTACGATGTCTTCAACAGCATATCGGGACCATCGGGCCAGTCCATCGATTTCTGGACGGTCAATGTGCTCGATCCTTTGGGGGAGGCGATATGGTCTATTTTTCCGCCTCAGCCCAAAGGAGTACACATCGGCAACTCTTCGCTTTCCAGTACGATTCTCTCCGACGGGACAATAGACGACTGCCGGCTGCTCTACGAGCGAGTTGACGAAGAGAACTCGACAACAGAGATCAAGGTACTGAATCTGTGTACGAACGAAGGCGGCGTGCTATACAGTGTAGATTATAATGTCTTTACTTTTCCCAATTTCACCAACGGAGATCGCGAGGTCGTCTTTGAGGAATGGATCGAAGCCGATGGGGTCGATACGGCCAACCTGTGGCGTTTGTCGTTGGCGGCCGATCGTCTCAGCTCTGTCGGCCCCCCGCTCTTTTTCGTACCCAATTCTCAGTCGCCCAAAGCGGTTATCATCGCCGGTGAAGGGTCGGGACAGCCCACGCCGGTCGCAGAAGAAACGCAAGCGCCGTTGCCGGAGGCTTTTTCGCTGGCACAGAATTATCCCAATCCCTTTAATGCCTCGACGTTGATCTCCTACGCGCTACCCTCGGCCGGTCTGGTTGCGCTCGATATTTTCAACGCGCGCGGTCAGCGCGTGGCTTCCCTAGATGAGGGCATGCGTCCGGCCGGTGCGCATGCGGTGCGCTGGTCTGGTATCGATGCGGCGGGTCGGCCGTTGGCCAGCGGAGTTTATTTCTATCGGTTGCGTCTGCCGAGAGCTACTCCAGAGGTGGTATTAGAAACGCATAAGATGGTTTTGCTGCGCTGAGCGTCGCTGCGGAACCGGGTTCGCTCTGCGGACTCAGGGTCCGAGTATGGTCCTGAATTCCGCGGGGATTTCGCGCCGGGGAACCTTCGCTCGACTGGCATTGACCGCTTTTATCTTCTCTGACATGACCGGGCTTACCCGACCGCGGACGGCGTACGATCCGGTAACGTAGCGGCGGAGACGATGGATGGGTACGACGGCGTGCCAGACTTCGGGGACGCGAAAGAGCACGCTGCCGGCTTTGAGTTCGGCGGCGATATAGTCGCCGGCTTCGATCGCTGTTTTTGACGGTGCCCGTCGCGCTGGTTCAGCGGGGTCTTGGTAGTGCAATTTGTGCGTACCGGGGACGTAGGTCAGGGCACCCGAGTCGCTGGAGATGTCGTCGAGGAATACGGCCATCGCCTGGCGGGTGAACGGAGGTGAGATTTCGTCTGGGAAACCATCGGTGTGTTTGCGGACGCCGGGGTGTTCGGGGGTATAGCGGTTGGTTTTCAACTGCCAGAGCCAGGGATTGCACTCGTCGAGAATGGCGGAGACTATGCGTAGAATCCGCGGGTGGATGAATAGGTTGGAGAGGGCCGGGTAGCGGAGTAGGGTCTCGCCAGAGATGCTGTCGCGGGTGCCTGGCTCGCCCGAACCTTTGCCGTGGTCGAGGTAGGCCTGGTCGAAGTGCTGACGGATCTCTTCTAGCTCGTCGCCGTCGAAGAGACCGGGTAAGACGGCGATGCCGTTGCTGCGGGCAGTGGCAATGATTTTTTCGTCTTGGGGATTCATGGGGCTAGTCCGGGTCAGCGGGTTGTTTTCTCGTCGTTCATGGGTTTGCCAGTGTGTGCGGTATTCTGTCCTCGTGCGAATCTGCGATCACGGTGGCGAGTTGCTCGGTGGAGAATACCTGGCGCAGGACCACGTAGCTATTGCTGGTTGAGCGCCAAATATCTCTTCTTTGAATCTCCGCGGACCGACGAAAGTACCCATTATACTGAGAGTCTACAATAGATCAGCTGCGATCGGCGGCGATGAGCAACCCGCCGATTTCAGCCAGATCGCCGAAGAGCTCGACGTCCGCATCGGTATAGCCGCCCGGTTTGTTGGCGATGGCCAAGGCGCCGAGCAGCTGGTCATCGACGAGAAAGGGCATACCGAGGAAGGCCTGAAGTGTCATGTGGCCGCTGGGGACGCCGCCGGAGCGGGGATCGTTGGCCGGGTCGTTGCTGACGACCGGCGCTCTGGAGGTCATAATTGCACCGTTGAGGGTGTCGAGGTTCCAGAAGCTGAGGTTGGAAACGATGTCGCGATGGGTGAAATTGGGTTTGTAGATGTCGACGACGGCATGCGATTTGAGATAGGGGGTAGCGCCGGAGTAGGCGACTTCGGCGAGGAAGCCGAATGGACTCCGGGCGATTTCTAGGAGCTCGGGGAGGAGGCGGACGAAGGTTGCGGTCAGATCGGGTGTGTGGGCGTAGGTGGTGAGGGCGGAGCCGAGGGCATCGAGGAGTTCGGAGTTTGGGGATGGGGAGGGGCGCTGCTGCCCTAGCTGGTCGAGATGAGCATTGGCGCGGTCCAGGTAAGGGTTCATGGTTTGCTCCGGACGGTTTACTGGAAACGGTGGCGCTCTGCGGCGATCAGATCCTGAGGTCGGTAGCCTAATTCCTCCATGCCGGGGGTGATATCCAAAAAGCCGCGGAACTCGCCATCGATATTGTTGGAGGCGCCGTAGGTGATAAAGAATTTTTGCGGACCTTCGTACTCGATGGCGAGGCCGAAGAGCTGGACGGCGTCGCGGGGGGTGAGCAAGGTACTGCAGAGCCGGAGACTATCGACATCGGATTTGCCGGTGAAGGTGCCGATGCGGATGCTGATGAAACGCATGCCTCCGGTGTTGACCAGGTTGCGTCCGGCGACTTCGGCCATGCCTTTCATCGCGCCGTACCAGCCGTCGGGAACGATCTGGTCGGGGGTCGAGAAGAGCGGCGGATCGCTGAGGTGCTCGTTCCAGCCGGTTACGTGGTTGGTACTGGCAAAGACGATTTTTTTAATCCCGGCGGCTTGGGCGCGGTGGAAGAGGCGCATGCACAGGCCGATGTCGGTCAGTTCGAGCGTGTCCTGGCCGACATTGGCCGGACTGCGGTAGGCGAGGTGGACCAGGACGTCCTGATTGGCACAGATCCGCTCGATAAAGCCGTAGTCGTCCAGCAGTCCGATTTCAGTGCGCGAGCGGGCATCTGCGATGGGTTGGTAGTCGGTGAGAGTGAGGTCGAAGCGGTCTTCGCTTTCCCAGCCCTGCCAGAGGGCGGTGCCGACGCTGCCGGCGGCACCGGTGAGCAGGACGCGGGGCTTGGTAGTCATGGTTTGGTCTCCGTTGCGCGAGGGGGCTCGGGACCTGGTGGATCTGGATCTATCCCGGGCCAGGTCGAGTGCGAGCGCTGTTGCAAATTGCGGGTGCGGGTATAACTATTGGAAAATAGGCGCTGGAGGCAAGGGCCTTTATCGGCGGCCGGTTTTGCGTACTCTTGTATCGTGAGCAGGAGCATCAACGTGCACGCCTGACGATCCTCTAGGTGGCGGCGAGGATTTCGCAGCGGCGGAAGCAGGTCATCGCGTGGTCGTTGACCATTCCGCACGCCTGCATATAGGCGTAGATGGTGGTCGAGCCGATGAATGTGAAGCCGCGTTGTTTGAGATCTTTGCTAAAGGCGTCGGATTCGGGGCTGGTGGTGGGGTACTCGGCTTGGGTGTGCACTTCGTTGAGGATGGGTGTGCCTGCGACGAAGCGCCAGCTATAGACGTCGAAGCTGCCGAATTCGTTCTGTATATCGAGGAAGCGCTGGGCGTTGTTGACGGTGGCACGGATTTTGGCGAGGTTGCGGACGATACCCGAATCTTGCCTTAGTCTTTCGACGGTGGCCTCGCTAAAACGAGCTACTTTGGTGGGGTCGAATTGGGCGAAGGCCCGGCGATAAGCTGAGCGTTTGCCGAGGATCGTGTACCAGCTGAGGCCAGCCTGAGCGGATTCGAGGGTGAGGAATTCGAAAAGGGTGTGGTCGTCGTGGACGGGGACGCCCCATTCTTGGTCGTGGTAGCGGATATAGTCGGGTTTGGTGAGGTCGAGCCAGGGGCAGCGGATGGGCATCGCAAGTCTGTCTTTCTCGGCAGGTATCGAGATGATTTGCTCCGCTTCTTCTCGCGGTATCTGCCGTGCTTCTTTCGCGGAGGCGTTGGCGATTCGTCGTTGTGCAAAAGAGGAAATGGTCCGGACACCCTGAGTAGTGCCTTTATCGGCGGTGTGTTACCGGCTTGGAGATTAGTATAGATTGCGGTGCGGATCTATACAATATAAAAGACAGGAGTGCGAAGAGCCGGAGGTCGAGAAGCTCAATAAACGGAAAATAGGAGCCTGATATCGTGAAAATCATCAATGTAGAGGCCTATCCGATTTATCCGCGCTTTGCCGAGCGCAATCAAGACAAGTTGGTGCGGTTTCGCCAGATCAACCATCGAACCATTGTCAAGATCGAGACCGATAACGGAATCGTAGGGTATGGGGATTATCGCCAGGGTCCGCCGAGTGCGGGGGAGATCGAGCCTTTGATCGACCGCAACCCATTCGATTTCGTACACAACGATTTCCACATGGCGATCGGAGGGGCATTGTGGGATGTGATGGGAAAGCATCTGGAAGTACCGGCGTATAAGTTGCTGGGTCCGAAGCTGCGGGAGCGGGTTCCGGTCGCTGCGTGGTCGCGGCCTGCACCGCCGGAAGATATGGTCAAGGAGGTCGAGCGGGCGGCGGAAGAGGGTTATCGGATATACAAGATGCATACTTGCGAGCACTATGACGTTTTCGAGCAGAATCGGGCGGTGGAAGAAGTGGCGCCCGAAGGGTTCAAAATGCAGTGGGATTTTAATTCGAATCGGGATCTGGCTACTGTGCTGCCCATTGTCAAAGGGCTGGAAAAGTCGCGGGTAGTGGGTTTCATCGAGGATCCGCTGGTGCGGGGGGATGTCGAGGGATGGCGGCGGTTGCGCGAGCAGGCCGAGGTTCCTCTGATCATGCACATTCCCGTCCTGGGGGGGCTGCAGGAGATGCTGCAGGGTATGGCCGATGCCTTTATTGTCGGGGAGTATTGCGGTGGATTGGGGGACGCCTATGCGCGGGGAATGGCCTATGGCAAGGCCAATGTACAGGCGGTGATCCAGCTGACCGGAGGCACGCTAACCAAGGCGATGGCGATGCACCTGGGCGTGGTGCTGCCGACGGTGGGGCATTCGATCAATCTCGATGATCAGTACGAGGAAGACGTGGTCGATAATAGGCTGGAGATCGTCGAGGGCGCTTCACCGGTGCCGGAGGGTCCCGGTTTGGGAGTGGAGGTCAACGAAGAAGCTCTGGCGCGTCTGGCGGCAGGGTCTGCGCCCGAGATGCCCCGGCATATCGGCGTCTTGCG
Source organism: uncultured Gemmatimonadaceae bacterium (assembly GCA_964520345.1). Lineage (GTDB taxonomy): Bacteria > Latescibacterota > UBA2968 > UBA8231 > UBA8231. Next base: position 22,238 of record CAZFMY010000106.1, read on the forward strand.
GCTGCCGCAGGGCAATGTGCTGTACACGCCTTCGCTGCCTGCACTAAGCAAATTGACGGGATTCGCCGAAGGTACGATCCGCGGTTTGGACTTCACCGTGTGGGAAGAGGATGGGTCGAAAGAATTTGCCGCGGCCCTCGAGCGGCTCGAACGGGAGGGGCCGTTTCTGGAACGATAGGCGGCAGTGCCGATCACCCGGTGATTTTCAAGGCGACCTGTTCGCTGTAGCGGCAGTAGCCCAGATATTCGTAGGATAAGTTTCTCCGCGCCGCGAACTCGACGAATGCTTTGTACTCCTGCTCCTGCCAACCCGGATAGTTGAAGAATTCATCAAAGACCAGCACCGTGCCTGGTTTGATGCGTTCGGCGAAGGCGTCAAGCACGGTTTTGGTCGATGAGTAGAGGTCGCAGTCGATATGCAGGAACCGGGCCC
>CAZFMY010000107.1:0-16072 GCA_964520345.1 uncultured Gemmatimonadaceae bacterium
TCCCAGCGCTGATGCGCAGGCGGCGAAGACCGCTCCGTAGTGGGTGCACATCCCATAACCCCAATTTCCCTTGGTGGTATCGAGTATTTCAAGGGCATTCCACGAAGGGCAGTGGGGGTATTTGTCCGATTGCCAGCCGAGCCATTGACTGTGGATCCAGTCGCGGAGCAGCGCCAGCTGCTCGAGCTCGGTTTGGCCTTTGGATATGACTTCGTCGAGGCGGTATTGCTTGCGCAGTCGTTCCTGGTGTGGATGCAGGCCCATATAGGCGAAGTCGTAGGAGCTGTAGACGAGCTCGGGGTGGTCGAGCTCCAAGAGTTCGAAGGGTGCGATGCTCTGGGTATCTTCTTTGATATCGGCTTCGAGAGAGACGGACTGGAGCACCGGGGTTTTGTCGGCCGAGTTGGTTTCGAGTACGGCGCGCCACTGCACGAAGCGTCCGGGCCACTCCAACGCGGTGCGTTTTTCCCAGGTTGTCCAGGTGCGTGGGTCGAAGGCAGGCGTCGATCCCGAACGGAGCTCGAAGCCGATCCGGGTGCCCTGCGGTTTGAGCGCGCGGGCTCGGAGTCGCAGGCGGCGGACTCCCAGTTGCGGGGCGATCCGGCCCTCGTGCTCTGAATCGGCCAGGTCGATGATCGGTGAGCAGAGCGTGCCCTGGGGTGGATGGCCCTTGAGACGCAGGCGGACCAGGTACTCGCCGTCGATGGCGCGGGTTCGGCCCAGGGCGCCCTTGTGCCAGGTCTTGCCGCCGTCGTAGCTGCGGCTCGAATGAGTCTCGGGCGTCTCGGCCAGCCCACCCGGGAAGGGGTCGATGTGGAGTACGCCGCTATGGGAGAAGACGAATTCGTTGATTCCCTTCTTCAGGTATTTAGCGGCAATTTTTTTGCGGTCCCAGCCACCGGTGAGCATGCGCTGGCGGTTTTGGCGATGGGTGAGTGGGTGGCCGTTGACCTGCAGCCGCATCGGGCGGTTCTGAGTCGTTTGGTCGGCGTTGACATAAAAGAGGAGTTCGGCGCTTTTGAGATTGGCCGAGGGGATCTCAAATTCCACTTTTGCAGCAGTGCCCGGAGTGAGTTCTTCGCGGATATCGCCATCGACACCCATTTCGTGGGTGATGAAGTGGGTAGGGGCGAGACGGGCGGCGGAAGAGGTCTGCGCATCGATGAAGCGATCGCGGCAATGGTTGCGAAAATCGGAGATGAGGATGCGTTTCAAGGGATAGATTCCTGAGGTGTATGTGATCTACATGGATGGTATCGGCGAGAAATCTACAGGTTGGGGAAAGTAGATGCAAGAGTTGGTTTGCTGCGGTTCTAGCAGGATGGTTATTGCTATTGCACTGATATTGTAGATTTCGGATCTGCAAGAGCGATTTCGCGCGGTATAAAGCTATTGCGCTTGAGCCTCAGACGACTAAGGACTCGAGATATTGACGTGCAGCGGTGATCGCCGGGAGCGGCTGGTCCCAGTCCACTGCTTCGAGCTCGATGACCAGTGGGCCGTCGTAGCCGCTTTGCTGTAAGAGGTTCAGCAACTCGGCAAATGGCACTTCGCCTTCGCCGAAGGGCACGGGCCTGTTTCCCTGCTGGTCGCGCAGGTGTACGAGGCCGATCCGCGGGGCAAGGGTTTCGGCACAGGGCATGATGGCCTCGCCGGCAGAGAGCAGGTCGCCGGTGTCAAAAAGCACGCGGGCTCGCTCGGGCAACTCGGGCATTAGGGTCTGGAAATCGGCCAGACCTTCTAGGCGATTGCCCTTCTTGCTGCCCAGATTGAGGACGATATCGGGAATCCTTTCCAGAAGCGTATTGACCCCTTCGATGAGATCGGAGAGCGCCTCGTCGGTGCGGGCGCCGCCTCTGGTATTGGCCGTTTTCGAGCCGAGGGCACGACCCAGGTGGATATCCCATTCTAGTTGGCGCAGGTTATAGGCGAGATTGTGTTCGTCTGAGTCGGCTTTGCGTCCGGAGAGATTGCGGATATTGAAAGCGGAAAGTGTACACCCGGCTGTGGCGATGGCATCGCGGACCATGGGGACCGACCAGTCGTCGAGTACGGGATTGCTCTTGGTGCAATCTCGGAAGAGCTCGAGGTGGGAAAAACCTGCCTGGGTTGCCAGGTCGAGCGCATCGGTCAGGTTTAGTTCCGGACAGAGGGTAGGGCTGAAGACGAGCTGCATTAATCGATACCCTCCCAGTGTGCCCACTCTTCGTCGCAGGTCTCAAAGCGGATATCATTGGCGTCCTTGCGCGAGAAGCGACCGATCAGCGCCATACGGATATTGCGATTGATGTTCTTCGAGCCAGTGTGAAAGAGCTGACCGTGCCAGAACATGGCGTCGCCGGCCTGGCCGACGAACTCTCGTCCCTCGGGAAATTCTCCTGCCGGATAGATGTCACTGGAGACGCCACCCTGCACCGAAAGCAGCGAATGGGTCTTAAAATATTCGTGGGCTACGTGGTGGCTGCCGGGCCAGTAGGTGAAACAGCCGCCTTTGGAGTCGATGTCTTCGACGTAAATCGTGACGTTGATGGTCATATAGCCGACGGTACCTTCGGGCACGCCGTTGGTCGGTGTATAGTAGCCGTCGAGGTGGCCGCGCTCGGGCAGAGACCAGGTTTGGCCTTTGGACGGGAAGCGCAGCGCGGGGCCGGCACTGCTCGGGTTGAGCTGGTCCTTGCCGACCATCTCCTCCATCATCGCGAAGATCGGCGATTCGTGTACGGTGGCGCGGATTGCAGGATGGGTGGCAGGAGTAGGGTTGCGCTGACTGGCTTCGACCCAGGTGGCAGGGTCGTTGCGGTCTGCTTCGATATTTTCCCAGAGGGCGTCCTGAGCGGCTTGAATCTGTTCAGGGGAGAGTACACCGCGAACGATTAAGCAGCCGTTTTCCTTGAAGCAGTTTTTATCTTCAGTGCTTAAGTGGGTCATAGGTATGGTGGTCTCCAGCGTGTTTTAGGAACAATAAAATATAGATCGGTTGGATAAGGGTGTCCATATTAGCCTGAACCTTGTGCCGCGAGATTGCGATCCGATGGCGAAGGGTCCTAAGGTCCGACGATTCGCTGCCAATTCCCTGTCCAATGCTTTGCAGAGCTAGCGGTTGAGTCTGTGCTTCAGGTGAGTCAACTGGCTCAAGGGGGAGAGGATTGTCCGAGCGATAGAAACTCGGATCGGGTTCGTTTGCCGACCGCGAAGAGATCCAGGTACGGCCCGGCCTCTTCGCCAATACTGGCCAGCAGAGCTGGAGCGACCTCGATCGGGGCGCCGGTGTGCAGGGCTAAGGCGATGGCATCGCTGGGTCGGGCGTCGAAGACGAATTTTCGCTGGTTGCGGGTGAGGCCGATCTCGCCGATAAAGATGTCTGCTCTGAGTTCGGTAATCCGGGCGTAGGCAAAGGTCGTTCGCGCGGAGAGCAGTAGTTCGTGCAAGAGGATGTGGGTACTGGATTCTGGGGCGATGAAGCGATTAAAGATCGCATTGATCGAAGCGGCCTGGCAAAAGCCGATAAAGAAGGGAAAGGCGATGCGCTGCTGGCGATCTATGAGGATCACGGCCAACTCGCCAGCGCCCTGTGCTAGGCCGAGCACGCGCATTTCGATCGGGTTATCGTCTTGGGCCTTTCGGGCGCGGGGAGGATAAAGCGGCCCCTGGGCGATAGGGGGTACTGATATGGTGGCTTTGGATATCGGTGCGGTGCCTGAGTAGGCTGCGATCAGTGCTGGCGTGGCCAGAAGGGGCACCCGGGCTTGCTGGTGGATGGCCAGGCCATCGCCGATGGTGGCGACGAGCGTGGCCGGAGTGGCGCCGCCGAGAGCAATCTGGGCCTGGGCCTTTTCGCTGCTGAGCTCGAAAAGGACCTGGACAATGGGCAACTCGAGCCGATCGGCGACGGCTATAAAAAGGTCGTCACTTAGCGGTCGGGGAAAAACCACGCCGTCGAGACGCAAATTCACGGTCGTAGCCGGACACGGTTCGGTGGGCAGTGCGATTTGCCTGCCTTCGGGATCGGCGAGCAGGGCGAAGACAGCTTCTTCGTCAGAATAGATGTCCAGGAGGGTCAGGGCTACGGCGTCAGCAGGAGTTGGAGGGGTTGTGGGCTTTCCACCTTCGCCGCAGGCGATGAGCAAGGCACAGGAGGCTAGAACGCGACGTAGCATGGGCCTAGAATACGGAAAAAGCTCGATCTCACCAAGGCAGTGTTGTTTTTTTGGGATTAGTTCGTGACTATGCATTATATTTCCCAACGTTTTCCCCTGGTGAAAAAAGGGCCAGGCCACGATAGTTCGGGGGTATTGGAGAGAGCGAGACCAGGATCATTGCCGGCCGACTGTTTTAGGTGGAAACCCGGTGGGGACCAACTGAGTTAAACAAGGGAGCTGAATAAGATCCTAAAAGCAGAAGGGATATCGCCATGATGCGGACTAAAGAGGAAATAGCCGAAACGATTAAAACCCAATTTGCGAATGTTCGGGAGCGAGGTCGGGTGCTGGCCAAGGCACTCAAGGTGCGGGCGGATATCGCTGCCACGCGTCGTCGGTTGCGGGCGACCTTCGCCGATTTGGGTGTTGCAGTTTACGAGAAACTCGATGCCGAGACGACGGTGGATTTGGCGCAGGGACTGGAAGACTTCAAGTTGCGAATCGAGGGGCTCAAGGCCGAACTGCGCCAGCACGAAGAGACGCTGAAAGATATTATGGAAGGAGATGCCGAGGACGAGGACGAAGCTGGAGAACAAGAAGCGGTGTAAGAGGGTTCGGCTTCGGGTTTTTTGCGTTGCTGGCCCGTTTTGGCACAGAAGGCCGGATTCTCCCGGGTCGTTGCGATGGTTGGGGCGGAGTCATGAGGTGAATCGCTCTGCACGGACGTGCAGCAGTGCGAGATTACTCCTCGGGTATTCTTTTCAGAGCGAAAGCAGGAATCTATGCAAGTGACCAGGATAGGCCTTACTCTCTTCATCGGGGTTTTGTGCGTCGGATCGGCGGTTGGCCAGACACAGGGGGGTGAAGCGGCTCAACGCTGGCGCAACGTCGTTTACGACCCCTTGCGTTACGATGCAGAAATGACCGCTATCGACGGCATGGTTGATCTCGAAAACGTGGAGGAGAGTACGCATCATATCCGCGCTCTGATCTCTCGCTTCGACGCGGTCGCTCACTATCGTGCCGCAGAGAATCTGACTCTGCTCGCGAAGGCGATCGGCAGCGGTACCTATCCCGGTTATCCGGCCGTCGATGTATTGGCGCGGAGCTGGCACATCGACGAAGAGCGGCGGGTGTGGTTTTTGTCCTGGTCCCGCGCGCTGGCTGCCTGGGCACGAGGTGAGTCAGGCGACCTTGAACTAACGCTGGATGGGCAAGTCGTAGCCCTGGGCGATTTGCTAGGCGAGCGGAATCGAGACAAAGAATGGCTCGCCGCGAGTCTGGGTAAGACACTGAAGTGCTTCGTGGAGACGCCTGCGGACCGTGTCTCCGGCCTCAGCGACGAGACCTTTGTCCGCGCCGTATACCGGTCTGCTCTCGGCCGTGATCCTTCGCCCGACGATCTGGGCTTTCGCCTGCGGGAACTGGCGACCGGCAAGGAGCGCGATGCTTTTGTGCGGGAAGTCTTTGCTGCTGATGAGGCTCATGCCCGACGTTTGCACCAGATCCTCGACCGCGCTGCCGATGTGGATAGTGGCAACTGAACGCATCTGGACAAGCTTTTTCGTCTTTTGGGCGGGTTCGCTCGGTACCTGCCAAGCTGGTGTGGTATGATCTTATTGGGACAGCGCCAGCGCCAGCAATTGGGGCACTCCATGGTCGTCGTTTATCGGGAAAACGAGGTATTGTCGCTCCCCGACCATATAGCTGATGGGATTGCCGCCGGGGTCTCCGGCCAGCGGCATCTCGGCCAGCACATCGCCTGTATCCAGGTCGAAGGCGCGCAGGTAGGGCTGACGCTCGACGAAGTTTTCTTGCCCCAGGCTTCCCCACCAATAGGGGCGCTGCGAAGTGACCAGCAGCATCGTGCGCGTGGCGATCGCGTAGTTGTGTTGGAACCAGCCCAGATCGGGCAGGTCGAGATCGCGTAGTTTCTCGTGCAGTACTGGTCCGCGGCCCACGGCGCGGGTCCACAGGTGTTCGCCAGTTTCGAGATCGATAGCAGTGATGCGGCCGTAGGGTGGTTTGGTAAGCGGCAGGCCGTCGATATATTCGTGTCCGGTGCTAAAAGAAGCGTAGGCGGAAAACGCATGCTTGTCGCTTAGTTTGGCCAGTCGCACGAAATAGGGGTGGGTCCGCGAGGGGACGTAGAGAAGATTTTTTTCCGGTGCCAGTGCCGCCCCGGTCCAGTCCGAACCGCCCAGCATTCCGGGTACTAGGATCGTGCCCTTCTCGCTGGGTGGAGTGAAGACCGGGCCGTGCTCGTACTTCCCTACGATCGCGAGGGCTTTTTTTCTGAGCTCAGGGGTGAAGTCGATCAGGTCGTCTTCCCGCAACCCCTGGAGATCGTAGGGCGCCGGCCTTTCGGGGTGCGGCTGGGTAGGCCAGGATCGCTCTGTCCCTATCGTCGATTCGGGTACCTGCCTTTCTGCGATTGGCCACACCGGTTGGCCGCTAACGCGATCGAGGACATAGCAGAAAGCCTGCTTGCTGACCTGGGCGACGGCCTTGATTTGTCTGCCGTCTATCTCGATATCGGCCAGTACTGGAGCGGCGGGTGGGTCGTAATTCCAGAGTCCGTGGTGGATGAACTGATAGTGCCAAATTTGTCGACCGGTGGCGGCCTCGAGACAGACCAGCGAATTGCTGAAGAGGTTGGCACCCGGACGTTCGCCGCCGTAGTGGTTGTGCGTGGTGCTGCTGACGGGTAGATAAATATAGCCCAGTTCGCGGTCGGCGCTCATCGCCGCCCAGACATTGGCCTGACCGTAGGTTTTCCAGGCCTCGCTTTTCCAGGTCTCGTTGCCGAATTCTCCTTGCTGAGGGACGGTGCGGAAGATCCAGACCTGTTCACCGCTCCACGCGTCGAATCCGCGTACTGCACCGGGGGAAGAGTATTCGGCAGGGGGTCGTCCGTGCCAGTCTTCGATGCCGGCACCCACTACCACCACATCGCGGCAGACGATCGGCGGCGATGAGATGCCGTAGCGATCGCGGTCGACGCTGCGACGCAGGCCCTTGCCCAGATCGACGAATCCGCCCTCGCCGAATTGCGGATCGGGTACGCCGGTTTCGGCATCGATAGAATAGAGCCGCTCGGTGGAGGTGCCGAAGAAGATCCGCTTGGTTTCACCGCTTTTCCAATAGGCGATCCCGCGCAGGATCCCCAGAAATTCTTCGCGGTGGTGCCAGGCCAGCGGATCGAAGGTCCACAATTCTTCGCCGCTGCTCGGATCGATAGCACAGAGAATATTGAGCGGGGAGGCGTAGTAGAGTACACCATCGACCATCAGGGGTGTACCCTTGTTGTTGAAGTTCGATGCGCCACCGCTTTTGGTTATTGCACCGTCGGGTGGTTCGTAGCGCCAGACCTCATGGAGTCGGTTGAAGTTGTCGGGGCTGATCTGGGACAGCGGTGCGTATTTGCTGCTGCCGGCATCGGCGCCGTAGTAACGCCATTCTTCTCTGCGGGCTGCTTCGTCGAAGAAGGTCAGCAGCGCGCTGATCGCATAGCGTACGAGATGCATGATTTCGATCTTTCCGAACTGCGGCAGCTGATCGCGTTGTCGCTGGACAGGGCGCAACTCTATAAATGCACTGTAAAAACAAAGAGCGGAATTCTCAGGCCAAGAATCCCGCTCCAATATTAAATATTAATCTAAAACTGCACATAGTTAAAAAATGGTGCTCCCACGGAGAGTTGAACTCCGGTTACAGGGTTGAAAACCCTGGGTCCTGACCGCTAGACGATGGGAGCACGCCAATCGAGCAAAGACCTCGATTGTGAAGGAGAAATATAGGAGTGACCCGAAATATTGGCAAGTCTCGGGTCGCATCCTTGGGTTGATAATCGGCGCTTCATTTTTTATAGCTTGTTTTGGTGATAGGAGGAGATATATGGTGCTGAAGCTTACCCTACTGGGAACCGGTACGCCCGCCCCACTGGTTCACCGCGCGGGGTCCAGTTATCTGGTGGAATTGGCAGAGGAGCAACTGCTTTTTGATTGCGGCCCAGGTTCGGTGCGGCGCCTCCTGGACATCGGTGTGTCGCCGACCGATATTTCGGGACTTTTCCTCACTCATCTACACTACGATCACTGTGTCGATTACGCTTATCTCAACCTCTTGCGCTGGGATCAGGGAGTGGGTCGGATACCGGAACTGGAGGTATGGGGTCCGGCTCCACTAAAGGAGGTGACGGAGTCGCTTCTCGGGCCCGAGGGCGCTTTTGGCCCAGATCTCCGGGCGCGGACCGAACATCCTGGTAGCCATTTTATCTACGAGGCGCGCGGAGGCAAGATGCCGCGCGCCTGGCCCGAGCCTCGGGTTGTAGAACTAAGCCATGGCGATCTAGTAGAAGGGCGGGAGTGGAAGGTCCAAGTTGCCGAAGTGATTCACGTTCAGCCGCAGCTCGCGTGCCTGGCCTATCGGCTTGAAGCTGAATCGCGCTCGATCGTTTTCGGTGGCGATACCGCGCCCGTGGAGACCCTCGTTGAACTTGCGCAGGGTGCCGACGTACTCTTGCATATGTGCCATTTTATCAACGGTGAAATTGCGGATTCGAGACTGACGGAGTGCTGCTCTGGACATATAGATGCCGCGCGCACAGCGCAGGAGGCGGGGGTTGGGATGCTGGTCCTGGTGCATATTACCGAATCGGTGGAGGGACCAGGCATCGAGGAACGAGTGATCCGCGAAGTGGGTGAAATTTTTGCCGGACCAGTGGTCCTGGCCAGGGACCTGCTGGTGGTACCGTTGGACGGAATCGCCATTCAGTGTATTCGCTAAGGGAGGGAATCGAGGATGCAGAGAGGTGCTTTAGGTTTGGTTGTCGAGCGCGATGTTGCGGTGCCGATGCGCGATGGAGTCGTTTTGCGCGCCCACATTTTTCGTCCGGAGGCCGAAGGTCGCTTTCCGGGAATTTTGCTGAGGACGCCCTATGGCAAGCCGGTGGATGGCTTTGAGCGCTATGTGCGTGCCGGTTATGTCGTGGTGACCCAGGACTCGCGTGGGCGCTATGCCTCGGATGGGGAGTACGTGCCGTTCACGGTCGAAGAGACCGGAGATGCGGAGGACGGCTACGACTCGGTCGAATGGTTGGCGGCACAACCTTTTTGCGATGGGCGAGTCGGCACGTTGGGTGCATCGTACAATGCCTGGATGCAGTGGCAACTCGCCAGGTTGCGACCACCGCATTTACGGGCGATGTGCGCCTATACGATTCCACTCGAGTTGACCGAGGTAGACTACCCTGGTGGTTTTCGGCCGGGGCGGCGAATCAAATGGTGGATGACCTCTATGGCGCCAGATTTGCGCCGGCGAGAGGGCCTGCCGCCGCCGCATACGCCCGAGGAGGCGCGCCAGATCTGGGACGAGATCGAGCACGGTCGTTGGTTGGGCCTCTTGCCCTGGGTCGATGTGGTTCGCCATTTGCCCGAGCGGCTGGCGCACTATGTCGAGGACTGGCTCGGAGAACCGGCGCGCCAGCCCTGGCATTTCGACGAAGTCCACCAGGAAGTCGAAGTGCCCAATCTAGATTTCAGTGGCTGGTACGACCATTGCAACGGGACCATGGCCCATCTGGGATTGATGCAGCGAAATGGGCGTACGGAGTTGGCTCGAGAACAGACCAAGCTGATTATCGGGCCCTGGAATCACCCCGGTCTCGGTCAGCGACGGATAGGGGATATCGATTTCGGCCCGGCGGCTCACTTGGATCTGACCGACCTGATAATTCGCTTTTTCGACCGCTGGGTCAAAGGGATTGAAAACGAGGTCGATACCGAACCGCCCGTGCGCTATTTCACCATGGGCACGGGAGAGTGGAAGCAGGCGGAGACCTGGCCGCCGGAAGGATTGAGGGAGGCCGTTTACTACCTGCATAGCGGAGGGCGGGCGCAGGGGGTGGCAGGCGACGGTCGACTGGATGAGATGGAGCCGGGCGACGAAAGAGAAGACCACTATAGGTATGATCCACAGGATCCGGTGCCGACGTTGTGGACCCGCGATTTGTTTACCGTGCCGGCCGATCGGCGCCAGCTTGGCCACCGCCGTGATATACTGTGCTACAGGAGCGAGCCGCTGGTGCAAGAAGTCGAGGTGGTCGGTTATCCCTCGTTTGTGCTCTTTGCTGCGTCCTCAGCACCCGATACCGATTTTTTTGCGCGGTTGGTCGATGAGGATCCCGAAGGACAGGCTTTGGAGATATGCTATGGAATGGTTCGCGCCAGGCATCGCAATGGGTTGGAGCGGGAAGACCTGATTGAGCCAGGGGCGGTCATCGAGTACCGGATATCGCTAGGGGCGACGGCTATTTGCTTCCAGGTGGGACACCGGATCCGTCTCGAGGTCACCAGCAGTGACTTTCCCAATCACGATCGCAACCACAATACCGGGCGCAACGATCTAGCGGATGCGGAATTTATAGTCGCTGAGCAGCAGGTGCTTCATACTGCTAGTTATGCTTCGCGATTGCTCTTACCCATCGCGCCTAGATAAAAGCGGTGAGGTCGGGCGTTTGGCGATTGTAATCGGTCGCTTGTTCAAAAGCACGGGCCAGACGCAGGAGTCGAGCCTCATCGTGGGGTTTGCCGATGAGTTGCAGGCCAATCGGTAGACCCGCACGGGTGAAACCGCAGGGTAGAGAGACGGCACAGAGGTCGAGGAGGTTGACGGCGATGGTGTTGCGCAGGCATAGACCATTGACGGGAAAGTAGACTCCGTCGCGATCGATTTCCTCGAGGATTGGCGCGGTAAAGGGAGTGGTCGGAGTGATGAGGAAGTCGATGTTTTCAAGAGCGATGAGTGCTTTGCGGCGCAATTGATTGCGTTCCTGAATCTGTCGCAGGTAATCGGTGGCGAGCGTATCGCGGCCGTCGAGCATCCGTTCGGAGACGATGGGATCGAATCGGTCGAGGTGCGCTTCGAGATTGGGTTGATGATAGAGATAGGCTTCGACGGCAGTGGTACTTGGTCCGTTGCGCCATTCGACGAGTTCGTCGAGTACGTCGAGCGAAGTTTCGTCGACGTGGACGTTGAGCTCGGCAAAAACCTGTGCGGAAGCGCGGACTGCCGCTTCGACTTCTTCATCGACATCGTTCCAGAAGTACTCGCGAGGGAAATAGAGTCGAAGACCGGCGAGATCGCCATCCAGTGCATCTAATACTGCAGTACAGGATTGGTCGTGGGTTTCGGGAGCGATTGGATCGGGGCCGGCCATGACTTGGTGCAGCAGGGCGCAATCCTCGGCCGTATGGCACAGGGGGCCGACGCTGTCGAGTGTTGGGTCGAGAGGTAAGACCCCTGTGTTGGGGAGCAGGCCGAAGGTAGGTTTAAGTCCGACCAGGCCGCAGAAAGATGAGGGGATTCGGACCGAGCCGCCGGTATCTGAGCCCAATGCCGCCGGAGCTAAACCGGCGGCGACGGCGACGCCCGATCCAGAGGAGGACCCGCCTGGCAGACGGTGCGTCGTGGGATCCCAGGGATTGACCGGGGTGCCGTAGTGGTGATTGACACCCGTGCCGCCGAAGGCGAACTCGACCAGATGCGTTTTGCCAAGGAGTATAGCACCGGCGGCGAAGAGGCGGCGGGCAACGGTGGCGTTGGCTTCAGCTATATTGTCGCGCAGCAGTATTGAGCCACCGGTACTGGGCAGCCCGGCGACATCAATGAGGTCCTTGAAAGCCAGAGGTATTCCGTGCAGGGGACCGAGGTAGATACCGGCCGCGATCTGTATTTCGGCAGCACGGGCCTGGGCGCGGGCCAGCCCAGCAGTTGGACAGATATAGGCATTGAACGCAGGATCGTACTGCTCGATGCGTTCGAGGTAAAGGTCTACGAGTTCGACGGGGGAGAGTTGCCGGCGGCGGATCAGGGCGGCGAGTTCGGCAATAGAGGCGAAGGCTAGATCGGCATCCATAATCGGTGACCTCGTTTGGTGCGGAACGGTTTCTGCTTCAGGCGCAAAATGTCCTTTGAGCTATCGAGCTATCGAGTTATTTAGGTTAAGTCGCCGTGCAGCGATTGCCTACCAGTACCAGGGATCGTAGACTGGACAGTAGTAGGGATCGTACCAGGGGCTCCAGTATCCTATGGGGTCTACGTAAACGATAGGATCGTAGTATTCTTCGTAGACCTCGGCGTATTCATCATCATCGTCGTCGTCATCATCGTCGTCCGGTGGCTGTCGGGCTTCTTCCTCGAGCAGCTCGATCATGACTTTGGTGCCTACTTCGATGACTTCGGAGATAACGTCTTCACCGGAGATCCAGCCGTCCGGGCCGTCATAGCCTAGATCTTCGGGATGGAAGTTCGAATTGCAGATTTCGATGATCTCTTCCCAGATCTCGTCGGTCATCAGTTTCCACTGCCAACCTTCTTCGCAGTAGAGTCTGCCTTCGTTGAGGAAGGCCATCAGCACGATTTCCACCGGGTCCATCGATTTGAAGATGGCAACTGCAACGCGAAGGTCCTGGAATCGCTCCTGGTCGAGATACGCACCAAATGCATCTTCGCTTTCGAAATCGAACCATCTCTCGAAGGCGAACGGTCCTTCATCCGGATCGTCCGAGGGGGGGTCGCCCAGGTTCACTGCGCAGTAAATATCGATCATCTTGAGAAAGTCGGTGTATCGGCGCATGAATTTCTCAAGGTGCTGGTGGCCCTTTTCGCTGACAATCCAGAATTGACGATCTTTTAAGAGCCCCTCCTTCTTGATCTCGACCAGCCTCTGGTTGTACAGCTCCTGCATGACCGGATCCAGGATTTCGCTATCCTCGTCACTGACAATTTCGATGATCTCTTCCTTTTGGATCATCATCCAGAGTACTACGATTCCTTCGAAGTGTGTACGTTGTTCATTCCCGATGGAGAAAACTCTCCGCTCTGCTGCTTCTGTCATGGCGCTCTCCTGAGTTGTTCGAAGGATTTATTTCCCACCGCGGCCGCCGCCAAAAGACCTGCCGCGCCCCGTGCTGCCAGATCGAGATGGTGTGCGACTTCGCTGTTGTGCGCTGACATTACCTCTCGATCGAGTTGAGGTCCGGGTTCCGCTCTGTACCCGGCCTTTGTTGGACGATTTTGAACTAGCTCTGGTCTGCTGGCCAAATCTACCCGATCGAGCTTTGGCCTTCGGGTCCTGCTTGCGAAAACTCTTTTGGCTCTGAGTGGGGTTGGAGAGTTTGGAGCGAATGCCCGATTTGGCACTCTTGCTCGACATCTTCGACTGGGTCTGCTTGCTCATCGCCGATTTGCCGCTGCGTTGCAGAGTGCCGGTGGCACCAGAGCGAATTCCACCGACGCGATTGCGATAGGCGCCCATGCCGATCAGAGGCCGATAAGCGTAATACGGACTGTGATAGCCCCAATACCAGGGCGAGTGCCACATGGGCCGCGCCATGAAAGCCCAGAACCAGAAGGATCCCGGGTGCATATGGTACGAGCTGTGGTAGTAATGGCCGCTGCCGTACACCTGTTTGTTGCCGTGAACTTCTACCTGTGCTTTCTCGCCCACTTTTTCGATGTTGATATCGGCCAGGTGCTGTACTTCGCCCTTTTGCACTTCAGTCGAGAGCGCGAATATGCGGATTTGTCCGTCCTGCTCCTCCTCGACCGTGATAACGTCGGTGCTGTCATTGCCATCGAGATCGAGGTTGTTGAGCCCGGTGTCGGGATTGTTGAGTGCCCGTTCCAGTTGCTCGGCGTTCTCGACCTTTTCCAGGTAGGCGCCGATCGCTTGCAGGTCCAAACCCTCGCTTGCCAGAGGCTCTGATTCGACGATGGTTACCGAACTATTGTGCGATACGGACTCGGAGCCTCCGCAGCCCCAGAGTCCCAAGATCAGCAGATACAGCGGTATAGTGAATCTGCGCATGTCGATCTCCTTATAACACCCATGAATCGCGATAGAGCCTGACCAGCACGGGAAAGGTCATCGTGTTCACAGGTACCGAGTCGTCTTTCATGGATTTGATAAAAGCTAACGATGCTTTGGCAACAGCAGGTGTCACCTCGGTTGTGGATACTTTCCACTCCTGGATCGCTTCCAGGCGAACGAGGATTTGTTCTGGGGTCAAGTGATCCATACCCAAATTGAACCCCCAGTCGCGAAAACTGGGCACATACACGTGCATGGGAACGACGCTGAAGCCGGCACTTTCCAGTGTGTAGTGAATGGACCAGAAAGGTTTGGGACAGTGCTGAGCGGAAGTACTCTGCACGACGATAACGCCGTCTCTAGCGAGTGCCGACCGCGCTTTGAGGTAGAATTCCTTCGAGTACAATTTTGCGAGTTCCGGTGTGCGCGGGTCGGGAAAGTCGCAGATGATTACGTCGTACTCTCCTTGAGTATATGTTAGAAAAAGATCGGCATCCTGAATATATACCTGCACACTCCTATCGCTTACCGCGATAGGAGTGTGTGAAGTGATTGTGTCGATATGGGCACCAGCGAACGAGTTGTCGTTTATCCGGCGCATGGCCGGGTGGGTTCGTGCAAATTCGATCATCGCCGGATCGAGCTCGACTAAAGTCACCGATTGGACGTCGTGCTTGAGCACTTCTCTCAGCGTACCGCCGTCGCCGCCACCAAGAATGAGTACGCGGTCTGGTTGTGCGGCCAGGTGCATCGCTGGATGCACCAACTCTTCGTGATAAATAGCTTCGTCCTGGCTGCTCATCTGCAGATGAGTATTCAGATGCAGGCGGTAGTCCTCGCCGGTCGGTCCCACCCATCTAGTCAGGGTGATGGTCTGGTATCTAGTCTGAGTGTGATAGACGATTGGATCATCGTAGAACTGCTGCTGAGCGTGAATTTCCCACTTTGGTGTCATGATGTAGCCCGTAGCGAGTCCAACCAGAGCAATCGCCATCGAGAGCCGGGGTAGCCATACGCGTTTAACCATGCTCTGACTGACAAAATATGCATAGCTAGCAAGTGCAATGATGAGGTTCATGGCTGCAACATAGAAGCTGAGTAGGGTAAATGGTATTACTCCGACTACCAGTTTCCACACGACGAGTGCCAATCCGCCGCCAAAGAGATCTACCATGTACGTCTGTACGAGATTGACTTTGAGATCTGGTGTGTAGTTGTTGTTGATCCGCATTGCGAGGGGAATTTCGAAGCCCATGAGAAAGCCGATCGCAAATGCGATGATGTAGAAGAAGAGCACGCTGTGGTAGGTGAAGTGCGCAAAGGCGAGGTACATGAGAATCGGCGCAAAAGCTCCGAGGATGGAAAGTGCGGATTCGATAATGATGAATTTTTCGATCAGGTGTTCCTCGTTCATCAGGATCTGCACTAAAGTAGCTACGCCCATGCCGATGACCATGAGCATGAAGGTCGCTCCCATATGCTCGATGGATCCGCCCAAGACCATGCCCATCATGCCACCCAGAATGGGTTCGAACATGAAGGTGGAAAAGCCGGAAGCGAGCAGGCATACGGCCAGCAGCTTGGTGGGTGTGGACCACTTTCTCATGGGCTAAATAAAGTCTGCAATCCAGAGTGCCCAGCCGATGATGGCGCACTCGGCGAGTAATAGCACCGACCAGTTCTGATTGCCAACCGCGTCCTGCAGGCGAATTCGGTGCATCACCAGCTTGTCAACGGTCCAGCGGACGAGCAATAGTGCCGCGATGCCTTTGATGGTGGAGACGAGGAAGAGAAAGGTATCGGTTGACCAGTTGGTCGAATCGCCAGATACCGCGGTTTGCAGCACAAATCCTAGGGCGACGAGCATACCGCCGAATGCCAGCCCAGCGCTGGCGTTGCTCTTTGCGATCTCGTCTTTCATATTCAGCGGCGTGATCAATTCGTAGATCTTGCCGAAGAGAGTGAGCGCCAGCTGACCAAACAGCACAAAGACCAGAGTGGTAATGAAATTACCGCCTTCGCCTGTATTCGCTCCGTAAATGATCGATCCCGTTGCGAT
>CAZFMY010000107.1:16172-22429 GCA_964520345.1 uncultured Gemmatimonadaceae bacterium
TGAAATTACCGCCTTCGCCTGTATTCGCTCCGTAAATGATCGATCCCGTTGCGATTGTGGCCCCTGCTTCGACCAGCGCTACGCCGCGGTTGTCTTTTTCGAGTTCTTCGTTATTACTGAACCCTCTCAATAGGACGAAATCGTTCCAAAAGCGGGCGAGAAAAAGGAGAACAATGATACCCGCTCCTTCGAGGACAAAATTGAGGTAGATTTCTGCCGTCGAGATGAACGTGTCACCGTACAGATCGGCCGGCGATGCACTGCGAATGGCGATGCACAGTGCCAGGAAGAAGGATCCCTGCCGAATGGCTATGGAAGCATTGTTTTTGACCAGGAGATCATGGTCGTCGAATTTGGTGCGCAATTCCTGAAAGAAAAGCGCGACCTTCATCAAGATGACGAAGGGAATTCCAAAGCCAATTACTGTCGAGATCAGGCCTATGCCTTGATCGCTCAAGAAGCTTGGCAGGTCGGTGCCCGGCAGATCCAGAAACATGGTGGTATCCATGTTATCCTCCACGGATGATTGAGGTAGTTAAAGCTGCTTTACCTTCATTGGGATATTGGTGAACCGTATGTACTTTTACACCATCGGCAATGGGTGTGATATCGACGAGAGTCAGGGGAGTCTCGCCGTTCTCGGTGCGGGGGAACTGAAATCGAAGCGAACAGATTGATTGGGCCGTAGGGGGGGTGGGGGTCTGCTCGAGTGAACAGATCCGGGGAACAAAACGATAGTTTAGCTCGCCGAAAGATTCTACGATTGTCGGGGTTTCAGTCAGTGACCTCCATAGTGGCGAAAACGAATTAGGAGGTTCACAGGTTAGCAGTTCCGTGAGGACCTGGTCGCCATGGTAGAACGTTGCGCAATGACTGGATCCGATAATATGGACTTCGCCGCGCACTCCACCGTTCGCAAAGGTACCCGTTTCCAGAATACACACTGGTTTTTCAATGGCTTGATTGGCCACGAGGAGTTGCAGATTGTCAACGGACTGATCCGCGTAGCGTATCTTCGTCATGGCTGCTTGCAGTGGTTGTGGTCTAGTGCTCGGAATACCGTTCGGCTGGTCTGCAGCTTGATGATCGAACCTCAAATTAGGTTTCCCCTGGTAGTCCACCGGCAGGTTCTGCAGTTCAAACGAAGCAATCCGACTCCCGTTCGTCGAAACTTTGGTGCTTTAATTCGACGGGTTGTTATGGCTGTCAGCCTTCCCTTGAACCACTTCATAAGGTACTGCTGCAGACGGGTAATTTCCACTATTATCTGGAACCGATCTGGAAAAAGTTCTGCGTCTCCGCGATCTGCTGAGCGTGGGTGTCTGCTCTCTTGGTTGGAGTGGGGTCGTGCACTCGAGTTGCCACGACTGGGGATTAGTGCGACGAGGTTGCCGCAATAGCGGATATTCCCGCGGTCTTAATCCAGCAAAGAAAATCCCTTGTAGCCCCAGCGGTCTTCTTCGCCTTCTACATTGCCCTCGGGAAAGTATTCCTTCCAGCGATTGCTCACCTTCCTGGCCGTTTCCTCATCCGTCACCAGTTCGTCCGGATAACCAGGTTTCATGCGACAGTCGAGCACTATGGGAGGTGTATAGCAGGGGTGGTGACGGTGTACTTTGGTGGCTGCGGCGTAGGTGTCGGCGGCAGGTTCGAAGCGGGTGAAAGTGTGCCAGAGGAAAGTAATGTTTTTGTCGGCGACGCGGGCGTCGTCGACGAGGAAGATCAATGGCCACTCGGCAACGGTATGGTCGTGGGCCAGATGCTGGGCGTAGTCGGGATCTTCGGTGTAGGAAGGACCTTGGACGGCGAGGGCCCCGGGGCAATAGACGGCGGCCGAAGTCCCGTGGTGCAGTGTGCCGGAAAATTCTCGAGGCAGCTCGCGAACGGGGTCGCCAACGCCGATGAGAATGCCCTTGCTGCCCTGGTTTACCTCGGGTCCGGTATAGTCGAGGGTGTCCATCGCGAGATTGGCAATGACGAAGAGATCGGTCTGGAGCTGGGCGCGTTCGAGCGCGTGGGCCAGGACCTGGCGGAAATCACCCAAATCCAGGGGTTGGTCGATGACGACCAGGAACTTGGTGAGATTGAGCTGGCCGCCGTCCTCGCCGAGAATCCGAAAGGCGAATTTCATGGCCTCGCGGGGATAGCGTTCCTCGACGACAATGGCCGAGAGCGAATGGTAGCCGGTTTCGCCGTAGCTCCACATGGCCTTGATCGCCGGCATGACCAATTTGCTCAAAGGGGCCATGAGCTCCTGGATATAAGTGCCGAGAAACATGTCTTCCTGTGGCGGTTTGCCCACTATGGTAGCGGGGAAGATCGCATTCTGACGGTGGTAAAGGTGAGTGACCTGGAGGATGGGGTAGTCGTGCTGCAGCGAGTAGTAGCCGTAGTGATCGCCGAAGGGGCCTTCGGGGTGGCGCGTATGGGGTGGCACTGTGCCCTGGATGGCGAATTCGGCTTCGGCGATGAGCGGTAGACCGCCGTTGGGATTTTGCACTCGTCGCAAGCGTTCGCCCTGGAGCAGCGAGGCTAGGAGCAACTCGGGCAGATCTTCGGGCAGCGGCGCGATGGCCGAGAGCATCAACGCAGGGGGGCCGCCGACGAAGATGACCAGTGGTAGTGGTTCGTCGCGCTGCTCGGCGAGGTGGTAGTGGAAGCCGCCCCCCTTCTGTATTTGCCAGTGTACGCCGAGTGTCTGCGGGTCGTGGCGCTGGATGCGGTACATACCCAGGTTGTGGTGACCGCTATCGGGGTGCTGGGTATACACCAGAGGCAAAGTGATGAAGTGGCCGCCATCCTCCGGCCAGGTCTTGAGCAGCGGCAGCCGTTCCAGGTCGGGTGGGGTCCGTACACACTCGCTAACCGGACCTTTACCGACGGTTTTCATGCCCACCTTAAGTGCGGTGGGGAGCAGGTTTTTATGCGGCCAGAGTTTACTCGGCGAGAGCGAAGGCAGATCCTGAGCCAATTGTACTAACTGGTTGATGAAGTGCTCGGGTTTGGGACCAAAGGCCAGATCGACGCGCTTGGGGGTGCCGAAGAGGTTGGTGACACAGGGGAACTCGGCTCCTTCGACATTGGTAAAAAGCAGGGCGGGGCCCGCGGCGGCGATGACCCGGCGGTGGATTTCGGCGATTTCGAGGTCGGAGGAAACAGGCGCTTCGACACGGACAAGTTCGCCTTCGCGGTGCAAGCTATCGAGAAATTGGCGCAGATTATTCATGCACGGTCCATCGCTTGAGTTCGGAAGATCGGTGGCCTTTGAATATATCAAACTTCGTTCCAGAGACCAGCACGGTATATCCATTCCGAGCTTTGATCGCGACTTCGCTGCGGTTGGGGGAGCGACGGAGCGGTATAAAGGGACTGATCTTGACATATAAACGATGATGGTCTTTACTATTTTTAATGGAGTTAGATCATAGAACACCACCGGCTCCCCAACGCTTGAGAGGTTTCCCATGGCAGCGAATAACGACGAATTTGGCGCGAGAACAGAATTGGAATCCAGCAGCGGTAGTGGCGCGATCTACCGGATTGAGAAATTGCAGGAAGACGGTATTGCCGAAGTCGGGCGATTGCCCTATTCGATCAAGATTTTGCTCGAGGCGGCGCTCAGGCAATGCGATGGGTTCGAGATCACTCGCGAGGATGTCGAGCGGATTGCGAAGTGGAGTCCGGAGACGGCGGGCAAAGAGGAAATTCCCTTCAAGCCGGCACGGGTGGTGATGCAGGATTTTACCGGAGTGCCGGCGGTGGTCGACCTGGCCGTGATGCGCGATGCGGTAGTGGCCCTGGGCGGCGACCCCAAAAAGGTCAATCCACTGATCCCGGTGGATCTGGTCATCGACCATTCGGTCCAGGTTGATTACTACGGCATGCGTCGAGCGATGGAGATGAACGCCGAGCGCGAATTCGAGCGCAATCGGGAGCGCTACGAGTTTTTGCGCTGGGGTCAGGAGTCATTCGATAACTTTCGCGTGGTGCCACCGGCTACCGGCATTGTGCACCAGGTCAATCTGGAATACTTGGCCCAGGTGGTGCAGGATCAGGACGGAGAGTTTTTTCCGGATAGTCTGGTGGGTACCGACAGCCATACGACGATGATAAATGGCTTGGGTGTGCTGGGCTGGGGCGTCGGTGGGATTGAGGCTGAGGCCGTAATGCTGGGGCAGCCGATTTATATGTTGCTGCCGCACGTGGTGGGCTTTAAGCTGACCGGTGAATTGCCGATGGGCACCACGGCCACCGATCTGGTACTGACGGTGGTGGAGATGTTGCGAGCCCACGGGGTAGTGGGCAAGTTCGTCGAATTCTATGGGCCGGGCATGAGCAAGCTGAGTCTGGCCGACCGCGCTACGCTGGCCAATATGGCACCAGAGTATGGGGCGACGATGGGACTTTTTCCCGTCGATGAGGAGACGCTTTCCTATATGACGCTAACCGGGCGCAAGAAAGCGGTGGTTGATCGGGTCCGCGCCTATATGCAGGCTCAGGGTATGCTCTACAGCGTCGATAGCCCCGACCCGGTTTTCAGCGAGTACCTGACGCTGGATATGAGCACGGTCGAGCCCAGTCTGGCGGGTCCGACCCGGCCTCAGGACCGGGTGGCGCTCAAGGATATGAAAAAGGAGTTTTCGTCGGCGTTGACGGATCGTTTTGCGGCGGTGGACGATGGAAAGAAAGTCGCAGTGGATCTGGCAGATAAGGGCAGGGTTGAGCTCTCTAATGGTGCCGTGTTGATTGCGGCGATTACTTCCTGTACCAATACCAGTAATCCCAGTGCGATGCTGGGTGCTGGACTCCTGGCCTATAACGCGGCGGAGAGGGGACTCTCAGTTCCGTCTTATGTCAAGACCAGTCTGGCACCAGGCAGCCGGGTGGTTACTCGCTATTTGGATGCGGCTGGGGTCACCGAGAGCTTGGAGGCTTTGGGCTTTCACACCGTGGGTTACGGCTGCACGACCTGTATCGGTAACTCGGGTCCGTTGCCCGAGGAGATTTCTGCAGCAGTGGCCGACAATGACCTGGTGGTTTGTAGTGTGCTCAGCGGCAATCGCAACTTTGAAGGACGGGTCCATGCGCTGACCCGGGCCAACTACCTGGCGTCGCCGCCGCTGGTCGTCGCCTATGCACTGGCGGGTCGGACGACGATCGATTTCGAGAGCGAGCCGCTCGGTCAGGATCAGAATGGCAACGATGTCTTTCTGCGCGATATCTGGCCCTCGCAGGATCAGATCCGCGAGCAAATTTCTCGCTCGTTGACGCCAAAGATTTTCGAGGAAGAGTACGGCAATGTATTTCGTCAGAACGAGACTTGGAACGCTATTGCGGTGCCCGAGGGTGAACGCTACGCCTGGGCCGAGGAGAGCACCTATATTCGCAAACCTAGCTTCTTCGACGGCCTGACCCGGGATGTAAAACCGATCCAGCCGATTAAGGGTGCACGGGTGTTGGCCAAGTTGGGCGATAGCGTGACTACCGATCATATTTCGCCGGCCGGTGCCATAGCGCCGGGCAGCCCGGGAGCTCAGTATCTGGAAGCCCACGGTGTCGAGCGCGCCGACTGGAATAGTTACGGCTCGCGCCGTGGCAACCACGAAACGATGATGCGCGGTACCTTTGCAAATATCCGCATCCGCAATGAACTGGTGCCCGGCTTTGAGGGCGGTTTCACGCGCCACCTGCCTTCGGGTGAGCAGATGACCATCTACGAGGCGGCGATGCAATACATCGCCGAGGGCGTGCCTTCTATTCTATTGGGCGGCAAGGAATACGGATCGGGCTCGAGCCGTGATTGGGCGGCCAAGGGACCGTTTCTGCAAGGGGTCAAGGCGGCGATCGTTGAGAGTTACGAACGGATCCACCGCTCGAATCTGATCGGTATGGGTATTCTTCCGCTGCAGTTTCTCGCTGGTGAGGATCGCAATTCGCTGGGGTTGACCGGTGAGGAAGTGTACGATATCGAGGGCCTGGGCGATGATCTGCAACCGGGACAGGAAGTGCAGGTGGTAGCCAAAGACGCTGCCGGCGAAAAACGCTTCAAGGCGCTGTGTCGGATCGATACGCCGGTAGAAATCAACTACTATCGCAACGGGGGTATCCTCCACACCGTGTTGCGGCGGATGGCGGAGTAGAGTTTTTTCAACCCCAATGTTGTGCGAGAGGGTCATCGCTATGAGGCTCCGATCGATTTGCCGTTGTAGTCAGAGCTAACCTCGTGATACCGGGGTTCTCGGGTTCGCGTTGATTGT
>CAZFMY010000108.1:0-15716 GCA_964520345.1 uncultured Gemmatimonadaceae bacterium
TATCGGCGCGAAAGCCGCGGAGTTCGGTGCCGTGTTTGACCGAGCTGAAGAGGCTTTTTACCCGTACTTCATCGGCAGCGAGGCTCGACTCTTTATACTCGCTGAGGATGGCGTGTCCGGGGCGGTCGGCGATGAGTTCGAGAGGCATTAGGGACTCCTTTTCGGGCTTGGGCTCTTCCTGACGAGTTGAAATGAATGAGTGAATTTAAATGCTGATGCAGGTCGGCAATTGGGCTTAAGGTCCTGTCTTGAGTGCTGATTGCTGAAGGACGAGCTTGTAAGCGCTCAGCCAAAATCATAGTTTAGCGGCAGGAGCTGATCAAGTAGAGATTATAATGGGTTTATACCGACACATCGCGCGCCCCCTGCTTTTTCGCTGTGATCCGGAGTGGATTCACGAGCGCACGCTATCGCTCGGCGAACGGGTGGGCGCCTCGGCTGCGGGACGCAATTTGCTCAAAGGGCTCTTCGCCTTTGCCGATGCGCGTTTGGCTACTGAGGTGGGCGGATTGCACTTTGCCAATCCACTGGGAATGGCAGCGGGATTCGACAAGAACGGACGGGTGATCCAGGGGCTCGCGGCAATGGGTTTCGGGTTTGTCGAAGTGGGATCGGTTTCGGCGCATCCTTCCGCGGGGAATCCGCGCCCTCGCTTGTTTCGCCTGCCGCTGGACGAGGCGGTGATCGTCAACTACGGGGTGCCCAACGATGGGGCGGTGGCGGTGGCGGCAAGAGTTTCCGGGCGAACGACGGAAGCGCCTTTGGGGATCAATCTGGTCGAGACCAATACCGGACAGCCGATTGCACCGGATGAGGTGGTGGCGGAGTTTGTCGAAGCAGTGAAGCCCTTTGTTCAGCGGGCCGACTATATTGCGCTCAATCTCAATTGTCCGAATACGACCGGCGGCGTCAGTCCCTTCGACAGCGGTGGACATTTATCCGACTTGATGCGGGAGTACGCATCTATTGACGGTTTGCCGCCGGTTTTTCTCAAATTTACAGCGCATAGCGATCCAGAGCGGATGGATCGGGTCCTGGAGGCGGTCGATCCGTTTGATTTCGTCAAGGGCTTCATTTTTAATCTGCCCTCTGGAAAGAACTATGCGCTCAAGTCGCCGGCGCAACTCGTCGATCCGCTGCCCGGGACCCTCTGCGGCAAGCCGGTGCGCGAGATGATCGACGAGACGGTGCGCTTCTGGTATGGGCGGATTGATAGGAAGCGGCACAAGATTATCGGTGTGGGGGGGATTGGATCAGCCGAGGACGCTTATCGCAAGATTCGCTTGGGGGCTTCGCTGGTGCAGCTCTATTCGGCGCTGGTTTTCAGCGGACCGGGGATTGTGCGGCGAGTCAACTCGGGGCTGGTGCAGCTCTTGGAACGCGATGGGTTCGGTCAGCTGGCGGAGGCGGTAGGTGTTGATAACCAGGCCAAAGTATTGGTATGAAAGAGGTGGCGGTTTGCAGGTAATTCCATGATCGTAAATGAGCAGATTGAATTGGATGCCCCGTTGATCGATGTGCACGGTCATACGCTGGATCTGGCCTTCAAATCGCAGAAGAGATTCCACCACTCGTTGGGCGGGTTGACGGATCTGCCGCTCATGCGCGCTGGTGGCGTGGCGGCCCAGCTCACTGCTTGCTGGGTGCCTGACGCGGCTAACGGCGGCCCACACGCCAGCCCGGATCCGCTGCAGTTGATATTGCAGATGGCCGACTATTTCGATCGCGAACTAAAAGGAGCAGCCGGGGATCATGCCACCCTGGCGACGAGCGCCAGCGATATTGAGGCGGCCAGGGGCAGCGGCAAGACGGCATTCGTTTTCGGGCTGGAGGGAGGTGATTGCTTGCAGGGAGATTTGAGCGTGTTGCGCACTCTGCATCGATTGGGTCTGAGGCATCTTGGCCTGGTCCACGAAGGACGCAATGCCCTTGGGAGTGCGACTCAGGTATGGGAAGGCCCGCTAATGCGTCTCTACGATGAGCGCACCGACCCGCCGGGCGGCCTCAGCCCCGTCGGCAAGGAAGTTATCTGCGAGATGGACCAACTTGGCATATTGATCGATCTCACCCACATGGTCGAAGCCAGTTTCTGGGACGCACTGGATCTTGCGCGCGGGCCTGTTGCTGCTACGCATGGCAATGCCCGCTCTTTGAGAGATACCGTGCGCTATCTGACCGATGAGCAGATCCGAGCTATCGCTTCCACTGGAGGTATTATCTGTCCCAGCCCAATGCCGTTGGGGCCTGGTGACGAAGTTCCGAGCCTGGATAATGTACTGAATCACATTGATTATATGGTCGATCTGGTCGGACCGGAGTACGTGGGTTTCGGGACCGATTTTCTCGGCCAGACCAAGTACCGCCCCGCCGGCTTTAGCGACATTAGTGAAAGCCGGAATCTCATCGAGGGCTTGCTGGAGCGGGGCCACGCCTTCGAGGTGGTCTGCAAAATTATGGGCGGCAATTTTATGCGGGTCTTCAGGGCTGTAACAGGATGATTCATGATCGTTGATACCCACACGCACTTCGGCGACCCAGCACACCCACAGCCCCCGCTTTTTCGCACCGCACTGCCCGCAACATATAAAGCCCTGGCTATACCTGAGGGCGTGACTGCTACGGTGGTCGTGGAATCGGGCTCATCCATCGAGGATAACCAGTGGATTCTCGAGCAGGCCGCTGCCGATCCTTTCATCGTCGGTCTCGTCGGTCACTTGGATCCGTTTGCAGCGACTTTTGCCCGCGATTTCGAGCGTTTTGCCGCCAATCCGCTCTTCAGGGGCTTCCGGCTGCACATGAACTGCTGCCACGACTACGCTGGCAATCCCGATCAGGCCAGTGGCGCGATCTCGGCCCGGCTCATCGAAAGCCTCGAGCTCGTTGCGGAGCGAAACCTGGTGCTCGACTTCCACGGCGACTACACTGCTCTAAATTATGTCGCCGAGTTGGTGGGCCAGGTACCCGGTTTGCGCGTGGTGCTCAACCACATTGCCGAAGGTCGCCCGATCGATGGCCGTCCGCCCAATCCCGAGTGGGTCCGCAAGGTCCGCGAGGTCGCTGCTTTGGACCAGGTTTGGTGCAAAGTGTCTGCCCTGGTCCAGATGACCGAAACCATTCCCGCACCCTCTGAACTCGAAACGTATCGTCCGACGCTCGACGTGTTGTGGGACGCCTTCGGTGCGACTAGGCTGATCTACGCGAGTAACTGGCCGCAGATCGAACGCGTCAGCGATTTTGCCACTGCCCACCGAATTGTCGCCCGCTACTTCGAAGGTCGGGGCAGCGAGGCGGTGGAGAACTACTTTTACGAGAATTCCAAAATCGTCTATCGGTGGGAAGAACGCCTGTGAGAGATCTGATCTAAGAGCGAGTCCATGCAAAGCTGCTCAGAATTCCTGCGGCTATTGCGGTTTTCCCCTGGTGATTGATGAGAGCGGGCGCTGCGGTTCGAGTCGATGCGCTACTCGAGATTCATAGGCGTCCGGATCTCTGGTTTATCTCGCGATGTGGTGCGGCGGTTGGCTGCCCGCGTCCATAATTAACAACGCTATAGCGGAGGCGAAGATGAGTGCAGCAAGTCTGGTCACGACGGACGTAGATTTTGACGCCGCAGGCAAGCAATTCGGCCAATTGGCCGTGCCGCAGTCGACCAATTCATCGGGCTGGGCCAAATATTATATACCGGTGGTTTCTATTGCTAATGCTCAGGGTCCGACGGCGGTGCTTTTTGGGGGCAACCACGGTGATGAGTGCGAAGGGCCGGTGACGCTCCTGAATTTGGCGCGGCGCCTGGATCCCGAGCAGATACAGGGCCGGTTGATCATCGTGCCGCTGCTCAACCGGCCGGCGGTCCTGGCCGGCACCCGGCTCTCTCCGCTCGATGGTTGCAATATGAACCGCGCCTTTCCCGGTCGACCCGACGACACGATCACCGGGATGATCGCTCATTTCGTATCCTCGACCCTGCTGCCTCTGGCCGACCTGGTGGTGGATATCCATTCTGGAGGATCTTCGACGCATTTTCTGCCGTCGGTGAATATGCACGAAGTTGCCGATTCGGAGCAGATGCAGAAGATGCTGGAGGCGGGCAAGGCCTGGGGTGCGCCCTATGTATTTATATATCAGGACGTAGCGGGTTCGGGACTTTTGCCGTCGCTGGCAGAGCAGATGGGTAAGGTTACTCTGGGTACCGAGATGGGCAGCAGGGCGCAGTTCGGGGTCGAGACGCTGGGTATTAGTGCCCGTGGTGTAGAAAACGTGTTGCACTGGGCGGGAATTTTGCGGGAAAAACCGGGTGCTGGAACGCCCGAGCCGCAGATCGTTGGTGCGACCGAGGACGACGACTATATAATGGCGCCGATCAGCGGTCTTTTCGAACCGCTGGTCGAGTTGGGTGATGAGGTGGCTCGGGGTGATACCATCGGCCAGATCCACTCGCTCGAAGAACCGGCGCGCGCGCCGGTTGCAGTTGTGGCGCAAACGAGCGGGATGGTGATGGCCCGACGCGCAATTCCGCTGACGGCCCAGGGCGAGATGGTTATAACTCTGGTGCGACCCTACACACTGCGATGATGAGGACCGATCCTATGGATATGAATAGCACCGAGATCGACCAACGCCTCCGGGGTCTGGATACGGCCTGTGTCTGCGATGCCAACAAAGTGTTGGGGTTGGAACTGAAGGCGATGGATCCGGGGATCCGGCCGATCCGCACCGGGCTCAAACTCGTTGGTCGCGCCCATACCGTGCGTTGTTACGACGACTTTCTGACGGTGATCAAGGCCCTGGCCGATGCCGTGCCCGGCGAAGTGATCGTCATCGATTCGCAGCAGAGCAGCAAGGCGCTGACCGGGGAACTCTTCCCGACCGAGGCACTGCGCAAAGGGTTGACGGGGATCGTCAATGATGGGCCGTGTCGGGATACGGCCGCAGTACGGGCGATGGAGATACCTTATTATGCGCGATCGGTGACCTGTGTTCCCGGTACGACCCAGCAGCTTTTCGAGACGCAAATCCCGATCTGCTGTGGGGGTATCGAGGTCCGGCCCGGGGAACTTCTCTTTGGCGATGACGACGGCGTAATCGTCGGGCAGGATCAGGTCTTTGCGCACTTGATCCCGGTAGCGGAGGAGATTCAGCGCAAGGAGGGGCTCTTGCTCGAGGGGATGGCCGAGGGGAAAAGTCTGCTCGAGATGCTGAATTTCGCGGAGCACTGCGCCAGGATTCGTGCGGGTGAAGAGAGTGTACTGGAATTCAGGGTATGACCGGAGTGGGCGAGAGTGGTACTAAAGCGGCTAGTGGAAAAGCGGCAGGCCGAGGACAGGACAGTGGTTAAAATATCCTCTGCCCTGTCCTCGGCCTGTTGATTGGCTCAGTGTTCCCGGGCGTTGATCTGCAGGTCCCACTCCCGCCAATAGTACTTGAGCGGATCATCTTCGGCCCAGTCCGAGTAGAGTTCTTCCCAACCGATAAAGCCCATATGCGGTTTGAGCGAGTCTTCGCGTACGGGCTCGCTCATGGGCTGGTAGCGGTAGTCGAGCGAGATGCGCAAGAGATTAGCGCTCTGGTTGTCCTGGCCCTGGTGGGCGGTGAGGCTGTGGCAGATGAGTACATCGCCGCAGGAGAAGTCGCCGCCGGCCCACAGGGTCTGCTCGTCGAGTTCCACCGCGTGACCGCCAGCTCCAGTGGCTTTTACCACATCCAGCTTGCCGAGTTTGTGGGTCCCGGGTGCGACCGCCAGGCTGCCCAGCGAGGTCGGGCAATCGCCGGCGGGGATCCAGGCGGTCCAGGTCTCATCGGAACCGCCGATGTAGAGATTGTCCTGGTGTGGCGGTGTGGTGTGGGTGGTGGCGTTGGGGTAGATCACGCGGCAGATATTACGGCTGTGGGGCAGGGCCTTTTCGCCAAAGAGGGTTTCGAACATCGCCAGGATCGCCGGATGCAGTGCCAGGGCATTGAAGGTGCGCAGGCGCTGGACATCGGTGTAAAAGGCAGTCCATTCGGGCGAGTTACCTTCGATGAAAAGACTGTCCTTGCGGGATACGCCTTCGATCAGCGGTGTATCGGGGGCCAGCCAACCATGCTTTTGGCAGACCGCGAGGATCTGACGGCGCAGGTCGAGCACCGACGCTGCGTCGAGAAGCGAGCGGAAGAAAAGATAGCCTTGATCCGCGGCGCGATTTCGCAGGTCTCCGGGAGAGTCGAGCAGTGGAGTGGAATCGACGAAATTCTCGATATTGGGCATGGACTGATTGGCCATAGATTATTCCTCTTCTAGATCTCTGACGGCGTGCAGGGTCTGGATATATTTCTCGGAAAGTCCGTGTTCTGTCGCACCCTGGATAACGGCCTTGAGGTACTCTTCCGAGGGAGGGTAGTGATGCCCGTCGTCAAGGCGGGAGAAATAGGTCCACACCTCGTCGAGTCCGGGTATTTTTATTTTGTCGCGTCGGTACTTGGAGCCTTCGCCCTCGTAGCGGTCCAGGCGCTCGAAGTCGTCCTGAGTCATCTTGTAGACGACCCCCTCGACATAGGCGTCTTTGTCTCTGCGGATGCTGGCTACGCCCATGCCACCGCGGTTGAAAGAGATCATCGGAAAGCAGAGCTGATAGCCGTCCACACGGGCTGTAGCGCGGAATTGAGCACTGGGGCAGCGTACCTGCATCTGGCTTCGGAGCAGGTTGGAGCCGTAGGCGAAGTAGAGGAATTCGGCCATTATTGAACCTCTTCGGTTTTTGGGTAAATAGTTTTGGATATACGCTCGTAGACTTTGGTCATTGTCGGATCATCCATCGAGGATGGGCTGCTCGCCATCTCGACGCTCGTGCCACAGGCGTTAGTCGTCGATCTCCAGAATGGCTGCCAGACTCTCGCCCTCATGGACGCGGTTGAAGACCCGCAGGCAGATGACGAGTCCGGCCTGAGTAGAGATAATTTTCTCGCGCCTATTGCCGAGGTGATCCGCTACACTGCCGATCACCTCGCCGGGTTTTATCTGTGTATTCAAGTGTACCTGTGACTCGAAATAGCCGGCAAAGGGCGCGGGATAGTTGAGCTGGATATGACCGGAGTTTTCCCGTCGATCCTCGACGACGTACTCGCTGCGCGAGGGGGGTGGTGTGTGTTCGATCATGCCCAGCGAGCCCATGGTGTTTAGAAGGCCTGCGAAATAACCGTCCACTCCCGCGGGATCACAGATGCCGCCTCCCATCCACTCGGCATAGATCGCTGGTACTCCGGCGTCGCGGGCTACGGAGAGGGTGCGCCCATCGAGGTGGGGGGTGGTGCCCCAGATAATCGGCATATTGAAGGCTCGGGCCATGCTGCGCTGGGTGTCGAGTATCTCCGGGTCTGGATGTAAAGTGTAGCCTACCGTTGGGTAGAATTCCATCACCAGGCCGCCGCTGTGCAGGTCGATTAGATAGTCGGCCTGGCGGATCTGGGCGCTGATGGCGTGGGCGATGCGTTCGGTGATGGAGCCGTCCGGGTTGCCCGGGCAGGTGCGCGCCAGGTCCAGCTGGTCTTCGGCGCTGCGCTGGCCGCGCCAGAAGGCCGGCTCGTTGACGACGGGAATGCAGATCACTCGGCCGCTGAGCTGGTCGGGTTTGACGAATTTGATGAGTCGACGTATCGCCGCCATGGCTTCGAATTCGTCGCCGTGGACGCCACCGATGACCAAGAGGTCGGGACCGTCTTGGGCACCGGTGATGATGCTGCGCTCTAGTGTGATGGCGTTGGTCATATTCCGAATTCGAAGGAGTAGAGGCCGGCCTGGGTGAGATGGAAGACCAGGCGCACAGGTTTGTTCCACAGGGTGCGCAAATCGCCTTGCCAGCGAGCGTGGTGCCAGATCTGGTTGGGTTGGGCGATGGGCGTGCACTCGTCGGCGGAGAAGCCCGGGTAGGGCTCGAAGTCGGGGCCGAGGATCTCGACCCGCAGGTGACCGCCGTCGGTGTCGGCGTTGACCATCAGTCGGTCTCCCGAGAAGACGAACTGGCGGGTGATGACCCGACCGCGTTCGTATCTAGGCTCCAGTCGGGCCCAGCCATCCTCGCGCAGGATCAGTGCACCGATCGAGCGATTGTGCACAGGCCACTGGCCCAGCGTCTGGCCCAGCGCTTCCCATTCGGCTTTGGCTTTTTGGAAATGCTCTCCGGGTACGATCACGTGGTTGGATTCGGCACTGAACCAATGTTGTTTGTCGGGGGTGGAGAGGTAGGGGATGTAGACCTTGCCCTGGTGCAGGAGTTGTCCGGCAACGGTCGGCGTGACAAAGCCGTAGTCGAGGCTGCCGGGTCCGCGATTATCGACCCAGGGATCGGGGCTGCCCACCCGACTCCAGCGTTTGCCGTCACGGCTTGCGTAGAGCCCGAGACGGGCGTGGGCGTGGTCGCGCCAATTGCGATCGTCGCTCTGGTTCCACAGGGGTTCGGCCATAAATTCGCCGACGATGCCCAGGTAGAGGCCGCCGATCTTGCGCACCGACATATCGTGAAATTCGAGGTCGGGTGAGAGATTGGGCTGGTCGTCATTGCTGAGGACGATTTCTTTGGGTGACCACTCGATAAAGTCGGTGCTTTCCTGGCGGCCGATCTGGCGCTTGCGATGGAGAAAGTTCCAGTGGTGCGAGTACTGGCTGTAGGCGATCCACTTCTCGATCGCTTGGTCCCAGATAATGCGCTGGTAGTGGTGGTGGCGGTAGGGTGTGTCGGCATTGATCTCGGTCCAGCGCAGGCCGTCGGGCGAGGCGGCGACAGTAGACATCGTGCGTTTGCCCTCGGCGCGAGCCCGGTCGTGGGGGTTGTAGAGCAAGAGGTATTTGCGCTCCGGGTCGGACTGGTCGCGGTTGAGCACCAGGCCGATGTGGTGACCGGAGTCGCGGAGGACGATATTGGTAGCCTGGTGCTCTGCATGGGG
Organism: uncultured Gemmatimonadaceae bacterium; assembly: GCA_964520345.1. GTDB lineage: Bacteria > Latescibacterota > UBA2968 > UBA8231 > UBA8231. The sequence goes on from CAZFMY010000108.1 coordinate 8,917, forward strand.
TAGACATGTGTCACTGAGCGGTTTTACCCAGTTCAGGGCATCGTCCGACTCGGCGTAGCAGAGTACCATGCCACTGTCGCCGAAGGGATCGTCGCTCAAGGGCTGGACGTACCAGAGTTTGAATAGGCCCGTATCGGGGTCCTGCAGCGCGGCGGCTGGATGAGGGCTCGAGCGAGATTCCCAGGGCAACTCGCCGACGCTGAGGAGCGGGCTCTCGGGTCGGTCGGGTGTGGGAAAGACGCGCTCAACGCCGTCGAGGTGGTCGAGAATGAAGTTGTCGACGAAGAGCTGGCGCTCGGTGCCGATATGCAGAAAAGGTATTTCGTAGTCGGGGGGGAAATAGGGATAGCGGCTTTGGTCGGGAGGGCGTTTGCCGCAGCGCGTATCGGCAATGTTGCGCTCCAGATCCAGCGCTTCGCTGGGGTTCTTTGGCTCGGGATGGTCGCAGGACATCGTTTTACCAGCCTTTCCAGGAGCCGTCGGCGTGGCGATACTGGCGGTAGGCCATCGGCTGGTAGGGCATCGCGGCGATATCGGCTTCTTTGACAGTTACGCCTAGACCCGGCGCGTCGGAGAGCCCGATATGGCCGTCTTCGACCTCCCAGTCGTGTTCGACATAGCGATCGTAGAGCGATAGCCAGAAATGGTTGGTCTCCTGGATGAGGAAGTTGCTGCAGAGGGCATCGGCCTGCAGGGTCGCGGCGGTACAGAGCGGACCGCCGGCATTATGCGGGGCCATCAGCATTTGTTGGGCCTCTGCAGCCTGGGCGATCTCGAGCAGTCCGGTGATGCCGAAGCAGTGAGTGAGATCGGGTTGCAGATAGGCGCAGGCTCTACCTTCGATCAGGGGGCGGAACTCCGCCAGGGTGAAAAGCTTTTCGCCGGTAGCGATGGGGACGGGGCTTTTGCGCGCGACTTCCAGCAGGGCTTCCACCGAGCCCGTTTTAACTGGTTCTTCCAAAAAGAGAGGACGCGAGGGCGCGACGCGCCGGGCGAATTCGATGCTCATTTCGGGCGTGGGGCTGCCGTGGGTGTCGAGCAGAATGTCGAATTCGTCGTCCACTTCCCGCCGCATCGCCTCAACGCAGGCGACCGAGTGCTCAATAGCGGCCGAATCCATCGGCCAGCAGCGGTTCTCCAGAGGGTTGCCTTTGACCCCGGCAAAGCCCAGCTCCTGGATGGTACGAGCCCCGCTAGCGGCTTCCTCAGGAGAAGAGAAGGAGCCGCCATTGCTGTAGACGCGGATTTTGTCGCGGCGTCGGCCGCCCAGGAGCACGTGGATCGGCACGTTCCAGGCCTGTCCGGCGATATCGTGCAGCGCGGCGTCGATGGCGGCGATGGCGGTGCCGAAGACTGGACCGCCCTTCCAGGGCAGGCGGTTCTGGATATCTTCGCAGAGTTCGCGGTACTGGAGGGGATCGCGGTCTATGAGCAAGACTTCCCACTCCGCAAGCGTGGCCTCGACCGCCGGCACCAGCCATTCGCCGCTGCCCTCACCCCAGCCGCTGATGCCGGCATCGGTTTCGATCTTGAAAAACAACCAGGATTTGGCAAGGCTGGAGATCAATTCGCCGGTGTGCGGATCGCTCTGCGACTGGCCGGTAGGTACGCTGAATTTGTAGGTTTTAGTGCCCGTGATCTTCATCTTCGGATCGTTTGCTCTTTGACAAGGTGTGCGGATATAGTACCATTCAGATCGGTCGGACGCAAACAAAAGGAGCACATTATGGCAATACCAAGCGCGGAAGATATACACCAATGGGAAGAGCAGGGCTACCTGGCTCTTGAAGAAGCAGTCCAGGGTGAGGAGTTGGCCCGTCTGCAGCAGGCTTTCGATCACTGGGCCGAAGTGTGTAAGGAAGAGTGGCTCGATCGGATTGCCCGGGGCGAAGCGACGGCGACCTTTTACGATATCCCCGATCCGCTGGAAAAAGACGAGATCTTCATCGATCTGGTCGATCACCCCAGCTGGTACGATTTGCTCAATTCCTTCACCGAGGGCGAGTTGCTCTTTATAGGGCCTCAGGTGCGCACGGTGCCGCCCTGGCCGTTGAGCTATACTGGCTGGCATCCGGATGTCGGTCCGGACAACCCGCTGCATATCAAGGTGCAGGTCTACGTCGAGGATGTCGAGCCCGGGACGGGTGAGTTCGGATTTGTGCCCGGCAGCCACAAACCCGGTAGCGGGCCCTATTTCCGTCCGCACTTGCAGACCAGTATGCCCGGACTAAAGACCTTTGCGGGTCGAGCTGGTACTGCGGTATTGTTCAATTCGTATGGCTGGCACACCGCAATGGATAACGGCGGTGCGGTGCGCAAGTCGATTATCCTGATCTACGAGCGACGCACGCCTGAGAAAGTACGACCGGAGGCGTTTGCGCCGATCGCTCAGTATTGCACGACGCCGGCGCGTCGGGCGCTCTTCGGGCTGGAGGATTAGCATGGTTTGCATCGATGCTCATTTGCATGTATTTGCCAAAGAATCGGCGGAGTTTCCCCGCGAGGCGACCGGCCTGGCTCCAGCCGGACGCGAGGAGACGGTGGAGAAATTTTTGCTGCATATGGAGCGACACGCCATCGATCAGGCGATGTTGGTACAGATCGGCGGGACTGCGCTCGAGGAGCATGCCTATCTGCAGCATTGCATCGACACTTATCCCGACCGTTTCCTCGGAATTGGGCTGGTGCCGCCCGACTGCCCCGAGCCAGAAGCCCATATGGACGCGCTGGCCGAAAAGGGTGGAATCGTGGGTTTCCGCCTTGGGACCTTGGGGGGGCCGCGCGACCCTTTCGCACCGATCGACGTGCGCGAGTTCAAAAGCTATCGCATCTGGCGGCATGCAGCAGCTCGCGACTACGTGCTTTGGCTCTATCTGCAGGCGGCCGACGCGCATCTGGCAGCTTATATGGTCGATGCTTTTCCTCAGGTGCGGGTGGTCCTCAACCATCTGGGCATCTGTCCCGGGCAGGGGAAGTTCAGCGTGGATGAGTGGGGGCGTCCGAAGATCGAAACAGTGCCGTACAATCCGGCTTTTCACACCACCTGGCGGCTGACGCGCTACGAGAATGTGGCGGTGTTGTTATCGGGGCAATACGCTTTCAGCAAAGAGGAATTTCCCTATCGCGACCTGGCGGGATGGCATCAGAATTTGTTGCGCTATTTCGGCTCGGGGCGGTTGATGTGGGCGACGGACGCGCCCTGGATTTACGAGGAGCCGGGCTACGGAAAGTACGCGACGATCATCGATGAGTTGTTGCCGGATATCTCAGTACGGGAACGGGAGGACATTATGGGAGGGACGGCGCGGCGTTTACTGCGCTTTCCCGAAAGGTGAGATAGCTAGATCACAGAGCATGCCCAGCTCCGAACGGCCGATGCCTCCGGAAGCTATCGCTGAGCGCACTCGGATATTCGGCCGATCGACCCGGATCTCCATTTGCCGTTTGCCGGCGAGATTGCGGATCACTTCTCCCATGCCAGCGAGTAGTCTCGTTCCTCGGGACGCGGATGGCCGCCCGGTCCATAGCCACCTTGTGCCGTGGACTCTTTTTCCAATGGGATAAAGGTATCGCGGATTCCCGCGTCGCTTAGTTCGAAGCTGTAGAAGCCCAGTCGCGCATCGCCGTCGGGAAAGCGGGACTGCCACTGTGGCATGGCGATGCCGGCACAGCGGTAGAAGCGGATGCCGTCCAGTATCTGCGGTGGGCGGCGGCAGTGGATGTGCCCGCTGAGAACGATCTCGACCCCTGTGCGCTTGAAGGCATCAAAGAGGCGCTGGCGGTGGGGGTTGTCGATAGAGAAATACCAGCTGTGGTACTCTTCTTCTCTGGTGATGTCCCAGGTCGGTTCGTCGAGCGCGTCGACGAAGAGGGCGTAGTGCATGACGAGGACGTGATGTTTGGTGGCCGCTGCGCACGGCAGTTCATCTTCGAGAAAATGCCACAATTTTTTTTCGTGTTGCAGGCCCGATCCGGCGAGAGCGGCATAGATCCCGGTGAAGCGGACTTCTTTGTGGACGAAGGTCCAGGGAAAGGGGCCGAAAAAGCGGGCGAAGTTGTCGAGGCTTGCAGCAGTGACATTGAGTCGGGGATCGTCGCGGCCAGTTGCGCCGGGGGTTGCAGTGTGCTTGTTGCCGGTGTCCATATTGCCGGGAATTGCGTAGCAGGGGTAGGGCAGAGCGTCGAGTTCTGCTCTGGCTTTTTCCAGCTCGAAATCGTGTATATAGCCGTCGCGGGTCAAGTCGCCGCCAACTAGGAGCAGGTCGGCGGCGGTGGTCTGGAGTTGGCGGTAGGCGGTCTGCCAATTTTCCATGTAGCGCGGGTTGAAGCGGAAGGAGCGCGGCGAGCCGGGCTGGGTATCGCAGATGTGGAGAAAGGTCCAGGGTCGCATGGGCTCAGGTCGTGCGTATGGAGAACAGGTCGGCGTCCTGAAGGACAAAACGCAGGCGAACGGATTGTCCTGCGAGAGTAGAAAAATCCACTGGCCACCTCGCGTCGAGTTCGTCGCCGAAGAGGGGCTCGGCGTCTTCGAGTGCAAATCCCTCGATCGGATTTCCTGCCTCGTTCTGCACCTCGACGCAGATCGAGCCGACGGCAGAGGTAGCGTAGTTGAGGCGCAGGGTGCCGCCTTTGAGCGTCAGCGCTTTGGTGGTGAATTCGCCACCGCGGTAGCCGGCGCGGACTGAGGCGAAACCCCAGGGGCGGACGGTTAAGCGCTGGAGCCGGTTGCTCGACCAGCCGTAGTGCGAGGACGCGTAGAGCGACCATTCGTCGGGCGCGGTTTCGACGATGCCGACGGCCGGGGTCTGGTTGCGGTGGGTCCAGTTGCGCGGGTCGAGACCGGGCCGGAGCCAGGCCTCCATAAAGGTGCGGTCCCAGTGCACGCCGTCGCGGCTGCTCATAAAGACGGCGTCGGACAGGCCTGCTCCGGGGTAGTCCATGCCCGCGGTCTCTTTGCTGCGCTCGGGTACGAAGCGCATTGGGAAAGAGAGCAGAATCTGCTCGGCACCGGGACAGGGTACGGTGGCGTTGGTGTAGAAGTGTTCCAGAGGGATTCCGTCGTCGTAGTGGTGCGGCACGGGCTCGGTCCAGTGGACAAAGTCGTCGGAAGTGCAGCTCTGGATGGCGCGGATGCGCTGACCAGTGGTCTCGTCGAAGTAACGGCTGAAGAGACGATAGCAGCCGGCGTGAGGGTCCCAGAACGCGACGTTGACCGAGTCGAAGGCGCCGCGTACTTCCAGCGGACCTTCGCGGACCGGAGTCCATTCGAGTCCGTCGGGGGAGGCGAAGCCGTGCAAATTGTTCTTGTCGGACCCGCCGACGGCTTTAAAGCGCTGATCGGGCGAGGCGGTGGGATCGAGGAAAACGACGAAGTTGTGGCCGGCATAGCCGCGGAGGATGATGTTGTTGCCGGTTGATCCTTCGTTCTCGATCAGACCGAGTTGCGGTCGTTCGAAGTGGATGCCGTCCTCGCTGACGAGCAGATTGGTGGTCTGCGTTTCCTTCCAGTCCTCGGGCAGGTCGTGCCCAACGGGGTGGTAGCCGCGGTAGTAGACCAGTACCCGCCCGGCGTCCTGGACCACGTTGAAACAGCCGGAGCAGGCGTTTTCGAGCGGCTCTGCGACGCTGAAGATTGGATTCTTGCGCTCGGGCGGATGCAGGTGGAGCTGGACCTCGTCTTTTTCTTCGATCAGGTGGTGGTTGACGAAAAGCTCGCGGAGGGGACCGATGCAGAGTGTCATGAGCGTATGGCCTCGCTGTAGGGAGTGGTATCGATTCCGGGAATGGTCGACTCGAGCAGGCTGAGCGTCTTTTCGGTGTAGTAGGGGTGGCCGGGTTCGGGAAAGCCGAAGATCGAGCGGACGCGCGGAGTGGTTTGGGTCAGGAAGGGCATCATGTATTCGCGCTCGCCGTAGATGAATGGATTGGCGAAACGGGTCCAGGCAGAGTTGTCGCGGCGGCAGAGCGAGAGGGTCCAGAAGGCGCGCTGGACGCGTTTGTTGCGGAAGGGTTGGGCGGCGTGAATGGTATACGACGAGTAGAAGGCGGCCGCTCCGCGCGGTGCTACCTGAGGCACTGGTTCGGCCAATCCGGCTACTTTGCGCAGATCGTTGATCGAGCCGCCGCCGGCATTGCCGTTGGCGAAGGCGTCGAGGTATGCCTGCTGGGCGATATGGTGCGAGCCGGGGATCACCATCATCGGCGCGCCGTCATCCAGGACATCGTGCAGAAATGCGCCGGAGTTGACGTAGTCGTAGCGGCCGACCTGATCGAAGGGCGGCAGCAGGCAGTTGGTATAGTGGTCGATATGATAGCCTTCCCAGGGATGTTCGGCGTGGCGTTTGTCGGTGGGACCGGAGCGCAGGAAGAGATGGGCGTTGCAGTACGCGGGCTTGTCGCCGAGACATTGCTCGAAGATGTCGAGGTAGGTCTCGTTCTCGATCAGGCGGTCGAGCGGATTGGCTCCGGTGGGGAACTGCGAGCGCCCCTCCTGGTGGTTGTGGGTAGTGGTGAAGCCGTCGGATACTCCCTCGATCCGACCGGCGTCGAAGTCTTCGAGCCAGTCTTCGAATCGTTTGCCGTAGAATGTTTCGTCCATCGCCTCGAGGGCGGCATCCATTTCGGCGTCGGAGAATACGTCGGGAACAATGATATAGCCGTCGCGGTGGAATTGGTCGAGTTGGGTTTGGCTCAGGCTCATGATGTGGATCTCCATTGTAGGTACGTACCTGGTTTAAGCAGCGCTTTAATCTCCATTATAGCGGCCCGGCTGACAATGGGTCGATGGTGCGTTCGACCGA
>CAZFMY010000108.1:15816-22224 GCA_964520345.1 uncultured Gemmatimonadaceae bacterium
CCGATTCATTAAAACCGCCCGTCGCGAACTTCGCAGCGGGTGGGTTTGCCGTAATTGGGCCTATCCTTTGCAACCCAGGCGGCGGTCCACGCGACCATCTGCTCGAGCTCTATCGCAGGTGGCCCGAAGAGCCGCGTCGCCTGTGCGGTGTCGTTGATCCACGCAGTGTCGGCGGGTTGCCCTTTGAAGATGGGTTCTTTGCCGAAGTGTTCGGCAAATAGGTGGGCCAGGTCCGCGATAGCGACGGGGTCGGGGCCGCCGATGTTCAGCGGTGTCGTCGGTGTGGTGCAGTGGCGCAGGGTGCGGAGGATCTGTTCGGAGGCGTCCCCCTGCCAGATAATATTGACCAGGGGCGTCGCTAGGTCTATCGGTTCCCCCCGCCGCACCCGTGATGCGATCTCGTGCAGGATGCCGTAGCGCAGATCGATGGCGTAGTTGAGGCGGACCAGGCGGCCGGGTGTGCCGCGCTGAGCAGAGAAGTGCTGGAATGCGCGTTCGCGACCGACGCAGGAGTTGGCGTATTCTCCAACGGGTCCGACCGGGGTTGTCTCGTCCCAGCCGCGGCTGGTGAGGTCGGCGAAGGGATAGACACAGAGCGTGGAGAAGGCGACGATCCGGGCGTCGGAGAAGGCATCGGCAACGAGGAACGGCAAGTGGACATTAGTAGCCCAGGTCAGGCCCTCCTGGCCAGTGGTGCCGAATTTACGGCCGACCATGAAGATCAGATTGGGCAAGCGCGGCACTTTGGCGAGGGCATCGCGATCGAAGAGATCGCAACGGATGGTTTCTATATCCCAGGCATCGAGTCGAAGGCGGATTGCGGGATCGGAGAAGCGAGCGACGGCGACCACCCGTTTTTGCGGCGCTGCTCGCTTGGCCATGCGGGCCAATGTCGGTCCGACTTTGCCACCGGCACCCAATACCAGGATATCGCCTTCGATCTGATTCAGGTCGGCGACCAGGGCAGCGCTCGGCTGCGAGAGCAAGTCTTCTAGTTCGTCCAGAGTCTCGATACTTTCGGGTTTCTGCAAATCGTCACTCGGTTTCTGCACAAAAGGCTTCGTAGTATTCGGTGATCCCCGCTGCGAAGGGGTCGCCATCGTGGGCGACGATGCGGATCGCCAGATCGATCTCCTCGCCGCGCGCGACCAGGGCTGCTTTCTTGCGAAAGGGATTGACGCGGATGCTGCCATAGGTGGCGGCGTACCAGGCTGAGTTGCCCAGCGAGGGATATTGGAAGACCGCGATTCCGGCGGTGTGTCCCTCTGAGTCGGTGCCGTAGTAGTCGACCCAGTCGGCGTGCTGCCAGCAGACCTCTTCGTTCTCTCGCCCCTCCGCGTCGATTAGACGTCCGCCGACTTTCTCGCCGCTGGGATCGACGACCCGCAGGTGGTCGGCGACGCGGAGGGTGAAGTAGCCGTGTCGCGACGGCCCCAGGCGCAGGTCCCACTGCGTCGGTCGGAGTTGCGAGCGCACGTCGATGATATTTGCCCCGGTGCCCGGGCGGATATTGAGGGTGCGGATTTCCTCGGCGACGACGCGGCGGTATTTGGGCGCGTAGCCCTCTTCGGGTCCCTGCCATTGAGTGCGGATGACGATCTCGAGATGGTCGGCGTCGAGTTCGGTGCATTCGTTGTGGGTGGTGGTGATGATACGCCCTTCGCCGCGCCCTCGCATCTCGGGTGAATTGGTATAGAAGCACATCCCCGGATCCTCGAAACGCCCGGCGGCAGAGGTCTGGTAGGTGAAGAAATAATCGTTGCCGACGGTGAGTGACTGGTGAAAGGGGTGATCGCTTTCGGGGCGCTCGTTGGTGACGCTGATTCCCGAGGGGGTCAGTACTGGATAGACATAGGTGCGGCGTGCGGATTGATTGAAGCCGGCGATCGGCCGCCCCTGTCGGGCGATGCGCAAGAGGCGCACGGGATCATCGGTCCAGTGGTCGGGGATGCGGATATCACCGCTTTCTACCGCGAAGTGCTTCATCGTCCGTTGCTCCTATCTAAACCAGTCGTAGTGCAGTCCCAGAGAGCGGTCTGGCAAGGGCAGCTGCACCTGTGCTCCATTCAGGGCCGAGGACTCTTTGAGCGCGATTTCCACTTCCAGCGCCACGGTCACTCTCCGGCCCGAATTCTTAGGCTCGTCGAGCCGGCCCTCCAGGCAGTCGATGAGGTCGGCCAGGCCATAGACGGCGTTGTAGCCGCTCTGGAACTGGGGACCGGGCCAGGGTATTTCGATTCGTTCGCTGCCGTGGGGCGTCGTGCGATCCTGCCACAGTCGCCAGCCGTCTTCCAGGGCGATTTCTCCGGTGCTGCCCGTCACCCGCAACAATCCGGAGCCCTTCCTGAAAAAGATGCACTCGCCGCGGTCGGTAACCAGCAGGCCCTGTCCGGTGAATTCGTTGCTGCCCGAATCGCGACGCGGCTGATCGCCGCACCCCGAGACCCAGGCCGGCGTGCCGTCGACAAAGAGCGACCAGCTTTGCTTTTGCGCATGGGGGGCCTCGGTAGTGATGGACAGGACTTCGCCGAGGGCACCGTCGGCTACCAGGTTTTGCGCTGTGGCGTAGGAGGGATGGTTTGCGGGGATCGCTCCGGCGCCGAGCGGCACGTCGGCTTTATTGCAGGCCTCCACCATCTGGTCGGCTTCGGCGAGGGTGTGGGCGATCGGTTTTTCCACGGCGATGGCCCGCACCCCACTTTCTACCGCCAGGCAGGCCAGGTCCGTTCGTCCCCGGGTGTTGGTGGCGATGGCCACGATATCGAGTTGTTCGGCGCGCAGCATCGCGTCTGCGTCTGCGTAGACCGCGTCGAGACCATAGCGCTCTTTAAAAATCTGCAGGCGTTTCGGATCGCGCTCGGCCGCGGCCACCAATTCGACCTCGGGCCGGTCCCATATCACTTCGGACCAGCTGTGGGGAATTTCCCCCTCGTGGACGTGAAAACGGCGGTGGATGTCGAGCTCGGGAGTGGGTCGGTCGATATCTTCTATATCGTAGCGGGTCCGGGGCCGCTGGCCCAGATCCGACAAGAGACCCATCCACCCGAGTCCGATCACTCCGCCGCGGTAGCGCGCCATCTTCACTCGTCGAATCCCTCGAAAAGCGATGGGAAGAAGCGATGCGGGTCGCCGGGGTCGGCGAGGAGCTGCTTTTGTCTCGGGGTCAGCTCAAAATCAGCAGGGGGTTGTACGCGCTCGTTGATCCAGACCAGGTGCGAGACGCTGTATTTGTAGAGCAGCGCCCGGCGCTGGTGCTGGCCCCGCCAGGCGGTCGTGCCGTGGGTCAGCGACTCGGTGAAGAGGATCGCCGAACCGGCCGGCGCCTCGGGGACGAGTACGCAGGGCGAATTCTCGAGATCGTCTTGTACTTGCTGTGGCATTTTATAGGAGCTCTTGTGGCTGCCGGGGACACAGCAGAAGCCGCCGTACTCCGGCCCAGCATCAGCGAGATTCCAGGCAACGACGACGAAGCCCTGGAGCATCTCAGTGGGAGGGGCGTGGTAGCGCTGTCCGGGTTGGGCGCCGGAGGTGATCGAGGAGGTGCCGTAGTCCGAGTGCAGTTGGCCCCGTTGCATACCCTCGGTCATGCACATGCCGTAGAGGCGGTCGAGGCGGAAGCAGTCGCCGAGGCGGAAGCGCAGGATGGGCATGATGGCGGAGTGGTCGAGTAGCTCGCAGAAAGCCTGGCCCCAATCTAGAAAACCCGAAGCGGTTTTTCGGGGAGCGCTGCCGAAGCGGTTGCCCTGATCGGGGTCGGGGAGTTGTTGCCGGTCGAGCAGGGCGTTGAGGGTGGATACTTCCTGCGGAGTCAGCGCGTTTTCGAGCACCAGATAGCCCTGGAGATCGAAGAGATATTGCTGGAGTTCGAGGTCTGGATTCATAATGGCCTTTGCTGGCGGTGTTGTGTGTCGGAGATCGGTTGAGGGCCTGTGGTCAATAGATTTCTAGTTTCCGCGATCTCTATCAGGGGGATAAGGCATCGGGCAGGTCTATGTTCAATTCCGCTGCCAGGTTGCGGAGCAGGTCCAGGTCCGCTGTGCCAATCGGGATGCCGTCGCGACCGTAGTTTTCCTCGTTGCGATATTCAGGAGTGCCCGGCAAAGTAGCCTCCTGGTAGCCTAGGACGGGCTTCATGGTTTCGCGGACTCCCCGGACCATGCGGTCGTTGCTCTGGCGGACTTCGTCGGGATCGGCGAAGAGGCCTAAGTCCATGATGACGATCAGGCCGCCGCCCTGGGCGTTGGGCCAATTTTCGGCGAGCGTTCGGGTAGCCTGGCTCTCAGTGCCGACAAAAGCACCGCCGAAGATCGTGGAAACGGCAGTATAGCCCATGGATTTGAAGAAGGCCGCGGGGATGAGTTGCTGCAAGTGGTCGGCGTGTTGGATGTCTTCGCCGCCGAGGATGCAGCAGGCGGCATCGAGGACCAGGGGGGGCTCGTCGGCGCCGGGCATGCCGAAGCAGATCGGTGGATTGCCCCAGGTCGCCGAGGAGGGGCGCTGGTCGGGCTCGGGCTCGGGCTCGCCGAAGTGCAGGGCGTGACCCTGGACCGAAAAGGCAGAGCAGCCGTCCAGCATGGCGCGGCGGACGTAGTGGCCGGCCGAGCCGTAGTGTCCGTGCTGGCAGGAAGCGGCTACGGCGACGCCGCGCTCTTTGGCCTTGGGGATAGCGCGCTCGGTGGCTTCCATCATCGGCGCATAGCCCAGGCCTCCATCGCCGCCGACCAGGACGGCGTTTTCGGTTTCCTTGAGGACGGCAAGGTTGGGGTCGGGGTTGATCTGGCCGTTGCGGAGCATCGGGCAGTAGCTGGCGAGCTGGCGAATACCGTGCGAGCGGACGCCGCGCAAATCGCCGTTGACCAGCAGTTCGGCGAGTTGGTTGGCGTGGTCGGAGCGGAGTCCGGCGGCTTTGAGGCTGGTGGTGGCGAACGCGCGCAACTCGGAGACGGGGACGCGGGTGAATTCCTGGGGTGGGCGGTTCATGGATTGCTCCGGGAATTGGGTCAGGCGGGTTGGGGTACTGTGGCTTCGCGCAGCAGATCGGCTACTGTCTCGAGCATGATTGAGGTATTCTTCGCCATATAGTCGGTCAGGGTTTGTTCGGCTTCTGCTCGCCGGTTCGCGTCGAGCAGGCGACGCCCTTCGATCGCCATCTGATTGGCGCTGACGAAGAGCTCTTCCTGCCACTGGGACCAGCGTTGGCAGACGACGGGGACCAGTTCGGGTTGGACCCGGGCGGCGGCAGCGAGTCGGTGGCAGCGCCACCAGGGGCTTTCCTCGCTTGGCTCGGCATCCCCGCGCGCGAGGACGGTGGGTACTTGGCCCTGGCAGAAGAAGGGCAAAAAAACGGCGAGACAGGGTGAGTAGAAGCTGCACCAGTAGATGGGCAGTCGAGATTCATCGGCGCAGAGCTCGGCGACCAGGCTGGCAGCGGTATTGCCGCCGGTGCCGTCGGTATTGCAGTGGACGCAGATACCCGAACCCGAGGTGGGATCGGTCAGCAAGGGACCCTCGGGCGCTTCCGCGTGGTCTGAGAGCAGGGCCATCATGGTCTGAGCGTCGATGGTGTCCGTTTGCTGCTTGAGCACTGTGCACGAGCGCGCCCGGCGCTGGGCCCCGCTGCCCTCGGTACGGCTGTCTTTGGTAAAGGCTTCGGCAAAGTTGAAGCCTTGGCCGTCTTCTGGCCACCAGCCCTGCTCGATGGCCTCGGCTTCGGCTCCTGACGAGACCCGACCGGTCTCCAGCGAGTAGACATTGCTGATTCCCGAACTAGAATCGATCTGCTCGACGGTCCAGTGATGTCCAGCCGTCTCGATCGCATAGGCCTCGCTCGGATCGGCGACGATATAGCCGTTGTCGTAGGTGCGGACCCCGGCTTCGTTGGCGAATTTTCCCTGGCCGTAGCGGGTGATGCAATCGGTCATCACCTCGACCGCTTCGGCAGCTGTTTTCCCTCGCTCCAGCCCCAGGCGCAGCACTTCCATGCCGACCAGTTTGGGCTTGGTGGCTTCGGGGAGTCTGGAGGCGAGTCCCTCGTTGCCGATGACCACCTGGTGTTCGTTGAAGCCGTGTTCATACCCCCAGCACCAGTAGGGCCGCGAGCCGACGTGGCGGTAGGTCGTCTCGGCCTGCGGCATTTCGACGAACTGGCAGCTGGTGACGGTGCCGGGTGGATGAGTCTGGCGTTGGCGCTGGACCAGCGGCTGGCACTCGTCTACCGGACGGTCGCTGTTTTTGGCGAAAATCGTCTGGCCGGTGCGGGTTGCAGACCCTAAAGCCACCATGGTATCGCAACTTTTGGGCGTCATAGATCGGTTCTCCATCTGGATGCGGTTAAGCGGTTAATTCGGCCAGACCTCCTGCGCCACGCGCAGGAAATTGCCGCCGATGATCTTGCGGATCTCCTCGTCG
>CAZFMY010000109.1:0-21827 GCA_964520345.1 uncultured Gemmatimonadaceae bacterium
AGAGCCCGTTAATTCAGAGTGTGTTGCCGGTGTGTCCGAGGTCTTGGACTCGTTTGTCTAATATAAACCTGAGGGAGGCCTAATGGATATCTATCGCTCGTTGGGTGTGGAACCCGTCATTAATGCTGGAGGTACGCTGACGCGACTCAGCGGATCGGTTATGCACACCGAGGTGGTCGATGCGATGGCCGCTGCCAGTCGCCAATTCGTCGATATGTCGGAATTGCATGCTGCGGCCGGGGAGCGGATCGCCACAGTGATCGGCGTCGAAGCGGCGCACGTTTGCGCCTGTGCCACGGCCGGTCTTGCCGTTATGGCCGCAGCAGTGATGGCCGGAACCGACCGTCAGCGGGTGCGTCAGCTCCCCGACACGGCCGGGATGCCAAACCGTTTTGTCGCCCTGCGGGCGCACCGCAATGCCTTTGACCAGGCAGTGCGTCTTGCCGGGGGGAGTTTTCTCGAAGTCGATTCTGACCTTGCGTCTATCGCCACTGCTCTGCGCGAACCCGGCGTCGCTGGGTTCTTCTACACCTTCTCCTGGTTCAATACCGGTGCGGTGCCGGAGTTGTCGGAGATCGCCGCTCTGGCGCGTACTGCAGAAGTGCCGGTTCTGGTCGATGCTGCTGCCGAAGTACCGCCCCTCGAGCACTTGCGCCTTTTTGTAGAACAGGGTGCCGACCTGGTGACGTTCTCGGGCGGTAAGGCTATACGGGGACCTCAGGCCAGCGGTTTTATCCTCGGTCGCTCCGACCTGATCGCCGCCTGTGTTGCCAATGACAGTCCCAATATGTCGGTCGGGCGCGGTATGAAGGCGGGAAAGGAGGAAATTTGCGGCCTGGTTAAAGCCGTGGAACTCTACTGCGCGCGCGATCACCAGGCCGATCAAGTCGTATGGGAAGCCCGCGTCGTCCGGATCCTGGCTGCTTTAAACGATATGGCGGGGGTCAACGCGTGGCGGCAGTTGCCCTTTGGACTTGGTCAGCAGATACCTCATGTCGCCCTCAGTTGGCGGGCCGAGGACCTCAACGGGCGCTCGTGCCAGGATGTGGCGGCGGAACTGAAAGCCGGCACACCGCGGATCGCCTGCCAGGTGATCGAAGAGGCGGTCTACACCTTTGCCAGGGGACAGGATGCGGAATTGCGCTTTCATGTGCATACCCTGCGCGAAGGCGAAGAGGAAGTCGTTGCGAGTCATCTGGGGGCAGTATTAGCGAAATACTCCGGGTGAGAGCAGATCGCAGCGCGCTGAGCTCAACGGCAGTCTACGTGTTGTGGGATTGGATGCGGGGAATGAGGTTGGTATCAGAAGCCTTGCGAGCTATCCACAACTTGCAAGAGTGTTGGCAGCGCCTATCTTGTCTGGTCGGATCGTCTGCTACAAGTCGGATGATGACTCGCTATCTCGATAAGGGCCGTTGATGGCCAAAGGGGAAAATCTGTGCAGAGAGTACGACTCGGATTTATCGGCCTTGGGGGCCGCGGGCGGGGGCTGGCAGGATTGGTCGTCAATATGGAAGATGTTGCGATTCCTGCTCTTTGCGATGTGCATAGAGACCGCGTCGAGGCAGCGGTCGATCAGATCGAAGAGTCCAGCGGGCATAGACCCGATGGCTACACCGATTATCGGCAGATGCTGGATCGGGGAGATTTGGATGGTGTGGTGATCGCTACCAGTTGGACCACGCACGTGGAAATCGCTTTGGCGGCAATGCGGGCAGGTATTTATGCCGGGTCTGAGGTGGGCGGAGCCTCATCACTACAGGAGTGCTGGGAGTTGGTGAGGGTCAGCGAGCAAACGGGTATCCCCTTTATGCTGCTGGAAAACTGCTGTTATGGGCGCGAGGAGATGGCGGTGCTCAATATGGTCAAAGAAGGACTTTTTGGCGAATTGATTCACTGCCAGTGCGGGTACCAGCACGATCTGCGCTCCGAAATAACCCGTGGCAACGAAAACCGCCATTATCGCCTGAACAATTTTGTCCACCGCAATGGCGATCTCTATCCTACGCATGGTGTGGGGCCGATCGCTAAAATGCTCAATATCAACAAGGGCAACCGCTTTATTTCACTGGTTTCCATGAGTTCTAAGAGCCGGGGGCTGCATGACTATGCCGTTAGGGAGTTAGGCTCAGAGCACAGCGAGTACGATACCGAATTCGCCCAGGGTGATATTACTACTACGATGATCAAGTGTGCGCATGGCGAGACGGTGATGCTGATCCACGACTGCTCGTTGCCACGTCCTTATTCGAGAGCTCAGCGCGTCCAGGGTACGCGCGGGATCTGGATGGAGGACAAAAATGCTCTGCATTTCGATGATTTTCCCGGGGAAGAATGGGCGGATATGGCTGATTACCTGAAAGATTATGAGCATCCGGTGTGGAAAGACTTCATTGCCGATGGAGTACAGGGCGGTCATGGCGGAATGGATTATCTGGTCCAGCGGGCTTTTATCGAGTCTATAAAACAGCGATCTCAAACCCCGATAGATGTCTACGATTCGGTTGCGTGGATGGCTATAACCGCCCTATCTGAGGAGTCGGTCGCCTGCGGCAGCCAACCCGTAGCTTTTCCAGACTTCACCAATGGCAAATGGATCGTTACCCGCCCCAATCCCGAATCGTACTGGTCGCTTGACGGAATTTATACCGGTGGCCGAACCGAGGCTTGAGGCGTTGCTCGAGACCGTGCTAGCACGTGGCTGCGGTGGATTTGGTCGTAGCCTGGGCTATGGGGGCCAGGCAGGTGATATGGGTTATTGCGTCGAGTCGCGCTAGATAGGCTGCCCCGGCAGGTCTGTATAAGCGGTAGTAACGGTAAAGCGTGCGCGGTACTCTTGTGAGCGTACTGGGCATACGAAGTGATTGTGGGACTCGAACCCACCCGACGCGGCCCCACGCATCTACCAAGATCCAACTTGACCCAGTTGGCGGGTATACACGCCCCTGCCGAGACAGCTTTTAATACTGGGTACTTTCACTTCTCAATGATCAATCAGCCAGATCGATCTGCCAATTGGCCGCCTGAATTTTTGTGTCGATTTCCCGGTGTGCTCTAGCTGCTTGATCTGCTTCGACCTGAATCGCCGCTACATCGACAGTGGATTGAAATTTGATCTCAGATCGGGTGGAGCGATCTTGCTTTACCGTTGCGGCCTCGGCAAGATCGCGAAAGGCACCGTGTTTGATTTTTAGGAGGTCGCGAGTTGCCAGCGCATCCGAGAGCGTTGCTCCGGGCTCGAGCTCAGATGTGCTGTTGGTCCGGTTGATGCGCTGGATAAGAATCGTGAGCTCCGATACCAATTTCTCCAGCGCTTCAATAAGGGCCCCGGGGTCTTCGGGCGGCTGGTCGCCTTCCTGGACTTTTGAACTGCGCAAGAGACGTTGGCACACCTGCTCAAGACGTTTTTGGTTGTCTGCACGGAGTATCAACGCTTCTGCTAATTTCATTTCGTTTGCCTCAGTCAAATACTGTGAAGTGTCGATTGAAGTATCCCAATTGCAGCACTTCGCGCCAGCGATGCCAGGACCTTATTCTTGTGCTGCGATCCAATATATGAGGGCGATGGGCTGCAGGCAAATTCAGTACTCTATCAGGTCTTTAGATCTGTTGAAAATAAACAGATCTAAAGGAGAGCCGAGTGCGTACGCATTCGGCTCAATGCCCTTTGGTGCTCGGTCGTGGGCTGTAGAGATCAGTCCGGTGCTCAGCTTTGGGCGATGCCATAGGCATCGACGCGCACGCCGTCGTTTTGCCCTATCAGCAATTGGCGCAGTTCCGCTGAGGCTCGATCGATGACCTGATCTGGCCATTCGGGTACTGGCCCCAGCGGAGCGGCCCAGCCGGGACGGTAGGATTGGAATACACTGGGTCGCGGTCGGCCAGAGTGCATGACTCCGCCGGCGTGCATCGTGCGGTTGTGGAAGATCACTGCATCGCCTGCTTTGGCCAGGACCATGCGGGCAGCGTCGGCGAAATGCTCCAGGTCGCTGCGCCCGAGGCCCCAGTCCAATCGGTGGCTGCCGGGCACGATCCACAACGGCCCTTCATCTACCTCGAGGTCGATCAGGTAATGGCCGACATTGCACCAGGAGGCACAACTGTTGCGATAGTCGCCATTCTCGGGTTCCGGCGCGTAGTCGCGGTGCAGGGGCTGTCGGCCCTTCTTCTTTTTGTGCTCGTCGGCATCGCGCCACTCGGCATAGACCGATTTGAAAAAGCGGAGGTCGGTGCCGTAAGCGCGGTGCAGTGGGGCCAAAAGCTTGGGGTTGGTGATGAGCTCTTCCAGGGCTGGACCTGGCCAGCGCTCGATATAATCATAGCGCTGCAGGCCACCTGCTTCGGTAGCGACCCGCTCTATTTGGGAGGCAGAGACTATTCTGGGCAGCAGGACAAAGCCGTACTGCGCAAAATAGTGCTGTTGCTGGTCGGGCGTCATGCCCGTAAATATCGAACGGTCCAGGACTTTTTCGCTTGGTGATATATCCGACATGGTGTGCTGAATTCGTGGGGTGGAGTTTAAATGGTCTAGTGATAATTCGCTAGAGATTTATGGCCGGTCGGTATCGTGCAGCTGTACTAGCTCGATCAGCATGCCGTCAGGCCCTTTGGCGCAGATGACGTGTTTGGCGTCGGGGGCGGAAATGGCTTCGGACATGAATTCGACTCCGCGTGCCTGCAACTGGTCCACCAGGGCCGGTACATCGTCGACGATGAAGGTCAGCCAGCGCACTCCGGCTTGGAAATCAACCGAGCGTTCGGGTGGCGGCGAGTCGATTTCCATCAGTTTGATCTTAGTTGCCCCGGCTTGCAGGCGCACCTGGCGAAATGGTCCTGGGGCTAGACTCAAACCCGTTGCTATCTCGGTCGGAATCTGGATGTCGAGGACTTCTGCAAATCCAAGTAGATCGCGGTAGAAGTGCAGCGACGCTGCGAAATCGCTGCAGACAATACCTAGGTCGACTGCGGGATGGATCATTTTAAACATATGATTTTCACACTTCGGATTATATTGAAAGAGGGATAGACCTGTATAAGGTCGCGTTGTTTGGAGTCATTGTGGATCGAAGGTATGACACTCGGGTTCGGTTGGCAAGAAAATGAGCATCGGTGCAACTACTGCAGTTCAGACGATATTGCACAAGGCTGTATCTGACGGTTCGTTGCCCGGGGTTGTCGCCGGCGCGGCGAAGGCTTCGGGAGTCTTGTACGCCGATGCTTTCGGGATGCTCGATTCGGCCCGCCAACTGGGGGTCGAATCGATATTTCGGATCTATTCTATGACCAAGGCCATTACTTCTGTGGCTGCTATGCAGATTGTAGAGGAAGGGCTTATTGGTTTGGAAGCGCCGGTTGAGCAGTACCTGCCAGAGATTGGAGACTTAAAAATACTTGCGGGTATCAATCGGCAAGAGCAGACCCTGATTCTGGAGCAGCCCACTGCGGATATTACTCTGCGCCATCTGTTGACGCATACATCCGGCTTCGGCTCTGAATTCTTCGATCCATTGCTTGGTGAAGGAGTACGCTTAGGGCTGATCCCCAGTGTCTTTGACGAGAATCGCGATTTTCTCATGGCGCCGCTGCGTTTCGAGCCGGGTACGAGTTGGATGTATGGCATCAGTACGGATTGGCTCGGGTTGTTGATTGAGAAAATTCGCGCTAAAAATCTGGATCAGGTATTCCGCGAACGGATTTTTGCGCCATTGGATATGCAAGACACCCATTTCCATTTACCCGATGAAAAAATCGATCGCTTGATGTTGCCGCGACACCGGCAGGCGGATGGTACCTTTGCACTGAGAGAAGCGAGAGTGCAGAAGCCCGTATTTCTCAGCGGTTCTGGAGGGTTGTTCTCAACGGTCCCGGATTATCTGCGCTTTATGCGGGCGTTGTTGCGGGAAGGAGAATTAGACGGCAAGCGTATTTTGCAGCGGGAAACCGTGCGTAGTATGGGGGTGAATCATTTATCGAATATGGGCACAGAGGTAGCCGAATCATTTAATGCCTTCATCGCCGGGCCTAAGCATGCGAACTTTGCACGCGCGGATGGCTTCGGCCTGGGATTTCAGCTTCATACTAAGGTTTCCTCTGGGGGTCGAGCTGCAGGGAGTATGTCATGGGCGGGGATATTGAACACGTATTTCTGGATAGATCCACGCAGCGATATTTGTGGGGTGCTGATGACGCAGGTATCGCCGTCTGTTGATCCTAAAGTGCTGCGTACTTTGGCGGCTTTTGAGCGGGCAATTTATGCTGATTCGAGTTGAATCCAGGGCAGCTAGCAGAGCGAAGATGATGGTGTACTGGACGGGGTTTGGTATTTGGTATAATAAATTCGAAATCTGAAAATCGAATTGGAAAACCCGCTGAAATATTTGGGAGAAGAGATGAAATTACTGATCATCTGTCTGCAGGCCCTCGTCTTTACAATGGTGGAGGCGAGCGATCTGAGCCAACCGGTGTCTTTGCAGTTCGAAGAGAGTATCATTCTCGACAACGGTATAGTTTCGTTGGGGATCGGCGGAGATGGGACTTTGCATGAGCTTTATTTAGGCGATGGTCCCAACCTGGTCACTCGCGGTTACTGGAATTGCAACGGCAACGGATACGATGCAGCAGGCTCAGCGGTTGCCCCGCAATTCGCGATTTTACAAGGCCGGGCCCGTGTCGTGCACCAATCTGCGGATCTAGTCGAAGTGGCCTTCGTTCGCGAGCCCGCGGCTCCCTTTTTCTTTCGCACTGCACTGCACTATGTACTGCGGCGGGGCGAATCGGGATTCTATTTGTTCATGACCGCGGCTCATGATGCGCAGATGCCTGCGGGCGATATCACGCAATATGCCTACAACCTTCGTCTTGCCCCGCAATATTTTGACTATATAGCTGTCGATGATATGCGTCGACACCAGAGTCACACCTGTGAAGAAGAGGCTGCTGCCGACGCGCTCATGGATGCCACATTTGCTCTTGCCGACGGTCGGGTAGTCAGCAAATACAATTATTGCCATGCGATCGAAGACGATGAGTTCGGGCTCTATGGCTGGGCGGGTTCTCAAGCCGGAGTGTGGTTTATGCAGGCCAGTGGGGAGTATTATGGCTCGGCACCGTTCCGGGTGTTGCTGACCAGTCACCAGACGGCTAAGACGCCGATTATCATCTGGCAGGTGCACTGCGTCCATCGCGGTGGCTATGAAATGGAATTTCCTCCTGCCGACGAGACGAATTGGCAGAAAATTTACGGGCCTGCGTTTGTCTACCTCAACCAGGGTCGCGATTACGATGCGATGTGGAGCGATGCTAAAACTGCGGTCGCGGGGCTCGAGCAAGAGTGGCCGTTTGCCTGGATGGACCACGATTTGTTTCCGCTCAATCGCGGCCAGGTGTCGGGTCGCCTCGACTTCGACGACGGTACCCCTGCACTCGATGCGTGGGTTATACTCGCGCCGGAAGGAAGCCACTGGTCGATGGAGAATAGAGGCTATCATTTCTGGACCCGAACCGATGCACAAGGACGTTTTCGTTTGCAGGGGGTTCGTCAGGGGCGCTATACGCTTTTTGCGCTGGGCGCGGATCAGTTTTACGAATTCAGGCAGGACGGGATCGTACTCAGCGCTGGCGAAGAGGTATCGGTGGGTCGTTTGACTTGGCAGCGGATGCGGCATGGTCGACGGATATGGCAGCTCGGGATCGCAGATCGCTCGACCGGCGAATTCGCTAATGGCGACGATTTTCACCATTGGGGATTGTGGCGGCGCTATCCAATCGATTTTCCGCAGGATATCCGTTTTGTCATTGGCCAGAGCCAGGAGCGCGAGGATTGGAATTTTGCCCACTGGAACTGGTACAGCCGCGACAATGCCTGGAATATCGTCTTCGATCTGGAGCAAAACCTCCGCGGTGCTGCCCGGCTAACCCTGGGTATTGCTGGTGCCAGGGGGGCTAATGGACGGGGTTTCGGCGACAATAGTCGGGCGGCCGAAGTAGGGGTCTGGGTCAACGATGAACAGGTGGATGTCTTCAGTGTGGCCAGTACGGGGGGAGATAGCTATCGCAGCGCGAGGCAGTCGACGCGCTACAGTGTGCGGGAGCTAGATTTCGATGCGGGGCTTTTGCGCCCCGGTGAGAATGTAGTTTCACTGCGACACATCCTGGCGGACCGCTATGCTGCAGGCGAGGAAAAAGGGGAGCGCGGTTCTGGCCCCGGCTGCCTGATGTACGATGCGATAAGACTGGAAGTCGATCCGGCAAAGAGCAGTGCAAAAGAGTCCGGCGGTTGATCGCGGGAACGTGCTCGAACTCGGACGAGTATAGGCCTGGATCAGCGCACCAGCAGCATCTTGTTGGTGCGCTCTTGCTGCCCGACTTGCAATCGACAGAGGTATACTCCGCTGGCTAGGGGGCGACCCATATCGTCCAATCCGTTCCAGGACACCGTGTATTTTCCGGCACTGAGGCGGTCGTCGAGGAGTTGTCTGACCCGCTGTCCCGCCAGGTTGTAGATGGTTATCTGCGCCAACTCGGGAGCTGCCAATTGGAATGGAATCAGGGTACTCTGGTTGAACGGATTCGGATAGGTGGGAAAGAGCTGCAAATGGGTGATCGCCGCGGCATCGGGTAAGGCGACCTGGGTGACGATACCCCCCATCGCGGCAAGGATATTCAGCTTTCCATGCCCCCAGTGATTATTGGGTAAGGTGCCGTGGCTCGTGGTCGAGGAATCCTGCACCGCATGGCTCAACAGGGCGTGGCGTATGATTTCAGTGGAGGCCTGCGGATTGCGTTGCAGATACAATCCGACGCTGCCGCTTACCACCGGCGTCGACATACTGGTCCCCGAATTGACGACGTGTTTTTCATCGGGAGTCAAAAGAGGGAATTCCAGTTCCGATTCGAGCATGGCTTGCATGAATGCATTCAAGGCCCTCAAGCCTCTGGCATCGCGCGAGAGGGCTGAGATGACGGCGTTTCCCGGAGCTGTTATCTCGGGTTTGATTCGACCATCTAGAGTGGGCCCCTGGCTGGAGTATGCAGAGAGTGTCCCCTGATTGCTCTGGAGTAGTACTGAGCTTCGATTGTCGTGCGATCCGACGGCGATCACCCGCCGTGCTGTCGCCGGAATCATCGTGGTAAAGGCGTCGTCACCGAGGCGGTAGCGAGGGTCGGAACTCTCCAGATTTAATAGCGGATTGGCGCCGTTCATACCTGCTCCGGTAGCGGTCCAGACATGGATCCGACCACCGCCCCGTGCCATGAGGCGGAAGAGTTCGCCGCCATTGATTCGGGAATTGGCCAAATCGACTGTCTGCCCGGTATCGCGGATGATGACGAAAAATTCCAGGCGATCATCGGCTGTGTATTGTGCGGCCAGTTCAACGATGCCCGCCTCGCGCCCGTCGGAATAATTCAGGGTATCGCGAACGGAAATCGCCTGCTCGGCCAGAACAGAGAGTTCATACCACGGAGTATTGTCCAGGTTTTCACGCGGCTCGAGCGAGAAAAATGCGCCTCGGGCCACGGTGGCGCCCAGGGCGATGGCGGCCTCCTCGGTGCCGGGGCCTTCGATCGTGCCGTAGAGTACGATATCGATGGCCGGGCCCGCTTCCAGAGCTTTCGCTCTGGACTCTATTTCGGCTTCGCTGATCTCGCCTTCGAGGAATAGAAAGAAATCAGTTAGCCACTTCTGCTGCAGGACATTGGTGTCCATGTAATAGTAGGTCCATAGCGAATCGGGCTCCAGCTCGAAATCGCCCCAGTGCGTCCTGGCTCCACCTTCGTTGCCCATGCCTGCGCAGATTGCTCTGCCGGGTGTTTCCAGCAATGCATCCAACCCTTGTTCTACTAGGCCGGTGCCATCGTGCGGGCCGGCAATGGTGCCGAGGCTCAGGTTGACCACTGCCGGTTGCTGCTGTTGCTCTGCTTGCGCGAAGACATAAGCCGCTGCGTCGATCAGCGAGCCGCGAAAATCATCCATTAACGTTGAGAAGCTAGCCTCTTCGGGTATCTCTTCGCCAAACTCCTGGTCGTCGAGCAGCTTGACGATGATCAGGTCGGCTTCGGGAGCCATGCCGGCATAGACCGGTCCATTGCCAGCCGCGGTAGCGGCTACGTGGGTGCCATGGCCTAGTTCGTCGGTGGCGGAGATGGTCTCTTCGCCGCGGAGTGCGCGCTCGATGCTTTCGCGCGTATGGAGCGTGCCGTACGAGTACCCGGCCGGAGGGGGGCCGCTCTCATCGAGCTGGTCCCAGATCGCCAGGATCCGGGAGCGGGTCGAATCGGCTGGATCGCGGAAATCGGGATGGAAGATATCGATGCCGCTATCGACGATGCCGACGATTACGCCGCGTCCTCGATAGGCGGCTCCTAGCGCGGCCTCATCGCGGTGGATATGGTCGATGTTGGTTTGCTTGCGCACGGCGTCATTGACCGGTCTCATACGGGGCTCTGCCTCGGCCCGCTCGAGCGCCGGATCGGCCATTAGCGCAGGCAGGGCATGGCGGGGGATCTGCGCGGTCAGGATATCGCCTGCTATGGTTCCGACCGAGCCGCCGAGTTCGTCGACTTTTTGCGCTAATTCGGCCGTATCGCCTTTGAGGATCAGCGCTATGGGGCTGCGGTCTGCGGTTTTCTTAGCTGCGCCCTCGGCGCGTTCTTCAGTGCTGAGAGTCATTTTCAGCATCGGACCGATTTTGCGGCCCAGTTCAGAGGCCTGGGTGGGCGTGGGATTCAAAAAATACAGGGCGATTAAGACCAGTACTCCCCGCAAAAAATATGGGTTGCAGTGATTGGCACGCGGCCTTGAGCCGCCAGAATCAGCGGTGTTGAGAATCAGATATGCAGGTGTATGGATCATCGTTTTTATCCATCCTCTCAATGTGCTGGTTCGGAATGGTTTGGGTTCCAGGCTATACGAACCGCTCGTCGGGGATGCGGTTGGGTACAAAAGGCGTGGCGTCGCCTCGATAGGTGCCCAGCAGGGGTTCGACCAGAGCCCAATCCGCCTCGCTCCAGTGCTCGGGTTTGTCGCGCGGTTCACCGTAGAAGGCCTGGATCGTTTCCGGGAGTTGGTCGTAGGTGGGGCAAAACCAGAGCGTGATGACTGTCCGCCGCTCCTGCGAACGGTTGGGGTGTGCTGCGTGGAGGAGGCGCGCGTCGCCGATCACCAGATCGCCGGCCTGCACCGCTACGTCGATCTCGTCCGGATCGGCTTGCAGGGCTGGATGGCTCTCGTCAGCCTTCTGGATTTCATCGGTGTGCGCGGGAGGCAGGCCGTGCAGCCGATGCCGCTTGAGATGCGAGCCGGGAATCACCCGCAGCGAGCCGTTGTGCCGATTGGTGTTGATCAGGTAGTACATCAGAAAGAATTGGACCGGCGTGTCGGTATAATTAACCGCCTCGCTCCAGCCGATCCCGTCCTGGTGCCAGAACAGAGCCGGTGCTCTTTCGGGCGGTTTGCTGATGATGAAGCCGGTGTAGAATTTGGGCTTGGGAAAGCCGAGGGCTCCCAGTGCCTCGATCGCATTGGGCAGACCGATCAGCGGAGCCATTTGCGGATGGTCCCAGACATTGATGAGCGATCCCTGCAGGCGTTGCCGATCTTTCTGCTCCTGCGGTATCTCTTCGGCCGCTCGATCGGCGGCCTGGCGGGTCGCCTTGATCAACTCGTTCGGAGCGATGCCCGGCAGATGGCAGTAGCCCTCGTTTATAAGCTGGTGGCGGAGTTGGGGGGCATCTTTCAGCATGAGCTGGGGTTCCTTATTTGCATGGGGTGCCGATTTCTACTCTCGTTCAACTAATTCGTCGAGCTTCCAATCGAGCGGAATCCGCATCCGCCCTTCGTTTTTGCGGTCGAAAAGGAGAAAATGTTCTTCGAGACCGTAGTAGAAGAGATCGCGGGTTAGTTCTACATCTTGTTGGCAGTATTTTTCGATCAAGTCCATCCGCCCTTCCTTAAACCACTTGAGCGCCATGAGTCCGTCGGCGGATTTTTCTGCGTTGAGGGTCGCTTTGCCCACCGAATCGAGGCTCACGCGATAGCGCAGGCGCTGATGGATCTCGCGGAGGATGTCGAGGGTATTTAGCGTCTTGAACTCGAATTTGCTGTAGCCGCGCAGGACGGTGTAGTCGAAGCCGATGATATTGAAACCGACGACCAGGTCTGCTGCTTGTAAATGTTCAATGAGCTGGTCGACGTTTTCCTCGAAGTAGGATGTGCATTGTTGCTGGTGGCTGTCCCAGACCACACCGATCGACATGCCCATCATATAAGCTTTGTTCCAGCCGCCGACCTCGGCGGCGGAGCGCTGTGTTTCGAGGTCGAAGACCACGATGCGCGGACCCTGGTCGGGTGTGCTGCTCTCGGGCTCTTCTTCGTCTTCCCACTCGGCGAAGATCGGCGGTTCCTCTTCTAATTCGCTACTCGGCAGCATCTCGACTTCGATCTTTGCGCGGCCGGCGAGGACCTTGAGCAGGTGGATCGAACCAGCTTTGTCGAGCGGAACATTACCTGCACCGCAGGTGGGGAAGTGGATGCAGGAGGGACAGCCGAGTTCGCACTCGCAGGTTTCGACCATCTCCAGGGTCATCTCCAGCAGGCGATCTAATTCGGCGAAGCCCTTCTCGGCCAGACCGATGCCGCCGGGGTGATAGTCGTAGACGAAAATCGCGCCCTTGCGCAGTTGCGGATGCAGGGGATAGCAGATGCCGCCCACATCAGTGCGGTTGCTCAGCGCCAGCAGCGGAAAGAGCGATTTCATCGCGTGCTCGATGGCGTGGATTGAGCCCATATAGTGGTATTTGCGGCGGTTGAGGTCTTTTTTGAAATGGGCGTCGAGCTCGATCCAAAAGCCGACGGTTTCAAAATGCTCGACCGGAGATTCGAGCGGATGCTTGCTGATGACGACCTGGTCGCCAACGCGGACTTTCTCGTAGCCGACGATCTGGGAGCTGACCTTGAGCCGACCGATCCTGGCCATGAAGCCTGCCATCGGTCGCGAGCGCAGTTCTTCGATGATCTCGGTGTCTTTCTCGGTCTTGGCGCGGGTGAAGAACGGGACATCGACCTCGGCCGCGTAGATCTGGCCCTTTTCGGGGTTGCGGTCGCCGATTTGGTACTGGCGACCGCGGTGCAGGTAGATTGCGCCGTCGTAGCATTCGCCGTAGACCTGGCCGCCGCTGACAGTGCCGATCAAATGCTTCTTGGTGCTATCTATGATGCTGTAGGATTCGCCGATGGTCCGCATATTGACCAGGCGGTGCGGCTGTTTGCGCGCCGCGTACCAGGCATCGCCTTCCGCGCTCTGCAAGAGCGCTCCTTCCTGGACCAGTTCGTCGACGGCCTGCTGCCAGTTGGGGAGCTGATACTCGGGTTCGTGGATGGTGAGCGGAAACTCGCGTGCAGCACAGCTGAGATGGTTTTTGAGGATGTACTTGTTGGTCGGGTCGACCACTGCATCTTCGACGCCGCGTCCGAAAAACTGCACTGGGTGCTTCATAAAATACTGATCGAGGGCATCTCTGGAGGCGATGAGGATGATCAGCGATTCCCGGCCGGCGCGTCCGACCCGGCCGGCGCGTTGCCAGGTGTTGATGATCGAGCCGGGATAGCCCACTAGCACGCAGACGTCGAGGCCACCTATATCGATCCCGAGTTCCAGTGCCGAAGTGGAGACCACGCCCAGAAGTTCACCCGAGTTGAGTGCCTGCTCGATCTGGCGACGTTCCTCGGGCAGGTAGCCGGCGCGGTACGAGGAAATCATCGCGCGCAAGTCCGGACGGCTCTGGGTGGCCCAGCGGTAGATCAGCTCGGTGATGACCCGGGCGCGGGTGAAGACGATGGTCCGATATTTTTTGAGCACGCTCAGGCGCAGCAGATTCGCCGCGAGGGTATTGGGGCTTTCGGCCGGATTCAGGAAGAGGAAGTGGCGTGCGGCGGCGGGAGCGCCGTTGTCGGTAATGGCGTGGAATTCGCGATTGAGCAGATCGCCGGCCAGCTCTTTGGGATTGCCCATGGTCGCCGAGCAGGTGATATAGGTCGGCTCGGAGCCGTAGTAGGCACAGAGCCGGTTCAAACGGCGGAAAAGGTGCAGGACGTGGGTGCCGAAAACCCCGCTATAGGTGTGCAATTCGTCGATGACCACGTAGCGCAATCGGGTGAAGAAATCGGCCCAGGCCTCGTGGTAGGCCAGAATGCCGGAGTGTAGCATGTCGGGCGTGGTGAAGAGGACTTGCGGCGGATTGGCGCGGATCTTCTTACGGCGGTAGGCAGAGGTGTCGCCGTCGTAAATCTCGACGCTGAGCTGGCCGCCGAGCCCGTTCATCAGCCCTTTGAGCTCTTCGAATTGGTCCTGTTCCAGGGCTTTGAGCGGGAAAATATAGAGTGCGTGGGCCTGGGGGTCGTCGAGGAGAGTGCTCAGCACCGGGGCGTTATAGACCAGGGTTTTGCCCGAGGCAGTGGGCGTGGCGATGGCCAGGTGTTGGTTCTGGAGAATTTTTTCGATGCCTTCGGCCTGGTGGGTATAAAGTGCTGGAATATCTGCAATCTTGAGAATATCGCCGATTGCGGGGGGCAGGTGCGAAAGGTCGTGGACCAGGCGCTCGGGACGTGAGGGTATGGTCTCGTGGTGGACGACGAAGTTACCCAGCACCCGGCGCTTGAGGTAGTCGAGATAATCGGCGATACTTTCGGGACTGCTATGGCCCTCGTCGGGCGCGGCGTTGCGGATCAAGGACGGATCCCCTGCAATTGGCGAAGAAGCGGTTGCACCGCTTGTCTGGTATCTCCAGCGCAGGTGAAATGCGCGAGGGCCAGATCGTTGGGGGAGGTCGGTAGGCGGAGTATCCGCTGACCGAGTTTCGCACCCTTCGCCGCAAATGCACGGCGACCCGGGCATTACCCACTTAGCACTTAGTTCGCCAGCGGGTTGGTAGTCGAAATATCTCGCAAGAATAGGCAACCCGCTCGCTTGGGGCAAGGCCCCGAATCGCTTGCAGCGCCGAGTTGATCGGCTTTGGGCAAAACGATAATTTAACCAGTCTATTCGAAGGGACTCTATGGACGATACTGCCCGCGGCGTCGACCGCAACCTGACTCACTATGCCGATGCCGGTTTCAGCCGCTATTTGCGTCGGGCTTTTCTCGCTTCGGCTGGTTATGACGGCGCGGATTTGGCGCGTCCGGTCATCGGCATAACCGATACTTCTTCGGACTACAATACCTGCCATCGTGAATTGCCCCGCCTCGTCGAGGCAGTCAAGCGCGGAGTGCTGGAAGCCGGCGGATTGCCGATGGTTTTTCCGACCCTTTCCCTGGGTGAGATTCTGCTCTCACCGACCGCGATGCTCTATCGCAATTTGATGGCGATGGAGACCGAGGAAATGGTGCGCGCACAGCCGATGGATGCGGTGGTGCTTCTGGGCGGCTGCGACAAGACCGTACCAGCTCAATTGATGGCTGCCGCTTCGGTTGAGGTGCCGGCGATTCACCTGGTGGCCGGATCGATGCTGACGGGGGATTGGCAGGGCACGCGATTGGGGGCCTGCACTGATTGCCGTCGCTACTGGGGGCAGCATCGCGCTGGAGATCTTGATGAAGAGCAAATCGTCGAAATTCGGGAGAGTCTGTGTCCGACAGCGGGAACCTGTATGGTGATGGGCACGGCGTCGACAATGGCTTGCCTAACAGAGACGCTGGGCATGATGTTGCCGGGTGCTGCTTCGCCGCCGGCTGTGAGCGGGGCGCGGTTGCGCATGGGAGTCGCGACGGGACGGCGGGCGGTGGAACTGGCTGCGGCGGGAACGACGGCACGGGAGATCCTGACTCGACCGGCTTTCGAGAATGCACTCAAGGTGCTGGCGGCGTTGAGTGGATCGACGAATGCGGTTGTGCATTTGCTGGCAGTTGCGCGGCGAGCTGGTGTGGATTTATCGCTAGAGGACTTCGATGCGATTGCTCGGCAAGTGCCGTTGCTGGTCGATTGTAAACCAGCGGGTGCGGGTTATATGGAAGATTTTGACCGGGCGGGCGGAGTTCCGGTGCTGCTCAAGGCGTTGGAGCCGATTCTCGATCTCGATGTAGTAGGGGTCAGTGGGCAGAAGCTGGGCGCGCTCTTGCAAGGCGTGGAGCTGCCCGCCGATTGGCAGACCGCGATTCGCACGCTTGACGACCCGCTGGGTCCGGCCTCGTCGCTGGTGGTGCTCAAGGGATCGCTGGCGCCAGATGGAGCGGTGTTGAAAAAAGCGGCGGCTTCGCCGCATCTGTATAGGCACCGGGGGCCGGCAGTCGTCTTTGACGGGCCTGAGGATGCGGCGCGGATCGACGATCCGGCGCTGGGTATTGGACCTGATCACGTGCTGGTATTGCGCTATGCCGGTCCGGTGGCCATGGGGATGCCGGAGGTGGGCTCGATGCCTCTGCCCAAGTATCTGGCAGCACAGGGCATCAAAGATATGGTGCGGATTTCGGATGGGCGGATGAGCGGGACCGCATATGGTACGGTGGTGTTGCACGTGGCACCAGAGGCGGCGGTGGGCGGAGCGCTGGCGCTGGTCCGGGATGGGGATATGATCGAATTGGATGTGGAGGCGGGGCGCTTGGACTTACTGGTGGATGCAGCGGAGTTGACACGACGAAAGCAGGAGTTGATTTTGCCCGCCGCGCCGGAGAGAGGATGGCAGCGCTTGTATGCTGAGCGGGTATCGCAGGCGAATCTGGGAGCGGATTTGGATTTTATGTCCGCGGGATAAAAGAGGCTGGGTGCGGAGTTTACCGGGGCGGTGGCCATATGGTTCCAGTTGGTTTCTGCGGATCGGCTTTGGGATCTGGATGCTTTTTAAAAACGAAAAGGACGGATAGAGTATGCTCAGTGCACTATTGGAGGAGCGGGAGAAAGCGGGCCGGCCGGTGCGAGTCGGTATCATCGGCACCGGGAAATTCGGCGGGGGGTTAGTGACTCAGATCTCGCGGATGAAGGGGATGGTGGTCGCGGCAATTGCCGATATCGTACCGGAGAATGCCCACGATGCTTATAAGACTGCATATGGAGAGGTGGAAGTGGGGACGGCGGATAGTCCACTGGCGCTGGAAGAGGCGGTACGCGCGGGGAAATTTACTGTGGTTGAAGACGGATTGCAGGTCGCGCAGGCGGATGGGCTGGACGTAGTGGTCGAGGCGACAGGGCTGACCGAGGTCGGGGCGCGGATGGCCAGTGCGACACTCGAAGCCGGCAATCACCTGGTGATGGTCAACGTCGAGACCGATGTGACCATCGGTGCTCTCTTGCAGCGCAAGGCCGCAAGCGCCGGGGTGGTCTATTCGCTAGTTGACGGTGATCAGCCTGGAGTGACGATGAATATCATCGAATGGGCCTGGTCGCTGGGTTTCGAGATCGTGGCGGCAGGGCGCGGGACGGAGCTTTTCGCCGATGATCCGCAGGGCACTCCAGACAATGTGCCCGAGCGTTTCGGTTTTGATGCCGAGACGCTCGAACGGCGGAAGATCAATTTGAAGATGTACAATTCTTTTCGCGATGGGACCAAGGCCCAGGTCGAGGCTACGGCGATTGCCAATATGGCCGGGCTGGTGCCCGATGTGCGGGGCATGCACGAGCCGTCGTGCAATCTGGCCGATATTCCGCAGCAATGCAGTTTGGTGGCGGAAGGAGGGCTTTTGAGTCAGCACGGGGTGGTCGAACTGGCTAATAGTGTTGCCGAAGATGGGCAGACCATGCTCGACAATCCGTTGCGGATGGGCGTTTTTGTGGTTATTCGCGCCGATCACCCTTTCATTGTCGAAGATCTAAGCAACTACCATGTACTTAGAGGGGGCGATGGGAAGAATTTCCTGCTCTACCGGCCGTATCACCTGGTGGCAGTAGAAGCGCCGATTACCATTGCCAGGGCGGCGCTCTACGGCTTGCCGACGGGGACGCCGCGCGCCCGGCCATCGGCGGATGTAGTGGCGGTAGCCAAGCGGGATCTCAGAGCGGGGGAGAGACTCGATGGCGGAGGCGGCTACACGGTACTGGGAGCGAGTGAGAAAGCGACGGTGGCGCGAGATCAGCGCTTGTTGCCCTTGGGGCTGGCCGATGGGGCGGTGTTGAAACGGGATCTGCGGCAGGGGGAGGCGGTTGATTACGATAGCGTGGAGTTGGCGGAAGACTCTCTGGTTTTGCAATTGCGGCGGGAGCAGGACCAGATGGTATGGTGAACGGTGGCCAATTAAAAAGGGGAAGGGCGTTGGCCCTTCCCCGGTGTAGAATATGGATTTAGTGTTTCAACCGGCCTTGACGGCGATCTGCTGCACGGCGCTCTGTGCATTTTCGCTCTTGGGCAGGCCGACCGAGAGCACGCCGTTTTTAAATTCAGCTTCGACTTTGTCCACCTCGACTTCTTCGGGGAGGCGGAAGGAGCGTTCGAAGCTGCCATAGACGCGCTCCTTGCGGTAATAGTTTTTTTCCTGCT
This sequence comes from uncultured Gemmatimonadaceae bacterium, assembly GCA_964520345.1. GTDB lineage: Bacteria > Latescibacterota > UBA2968 > UBA8231 > UBA8231. The sequence continues at coordinate 18,460 of CAZFMY010000109.1, forward strand.
GCTCTTGCACTGCGCTTTTTTCGCCTTTCAGGCTCAGGATTCCATTGTCGATGGTGACTTCGATATCCTGCTGGCCGAGACCCGCAAACTCGGCGGTGATTTCGTAGGCGGTGTCGCTCTCCGCGATGTCGACGCGCGGTGAGTAGACCCCCCGGTCGGCGGTGTTTCCGGACGCGGGGAGACGCGAGTCGCTGAAGAAGACATTGAAGAGTTCGTCCGCAGATGCGAGCCAGGGGCGGATGCCGAGGCGGGAATTGGGAACCAGGGTTTTGGTACTCATGATGGTTGCTCCTTTTTAATGGTTGGTTGAACTGTGCTGCGTTGCCCTACTACTCGCAAAGCCCGTGCCAGGAATCGAGCTTTTCCATATCTTTTTGTCGGATAGTGAGTTATGGAGAATTAAAAAAAATCTCAGTACAAAAATGAATAGCGCCGATCACAATTTGTCAGTGTCGTTTTGAAAAAATGACAGGGAAGGTGCAGAATTGGCTGTGGCGGGTGACGATATTGCAGCGCTGGTTGTACAAAAAATAAATAGTGAGTGGAGGCGGTTGTCATCGGGAAAGGTGTATCGTCTCTGTGGGCCGAGCCCGAATGGATTTTGTGTTTCAGGTGGAGGTCGTAATCAAGAAGGAGTGCAGTGATGATCGACTGGGAAGCCACGCGCGCGGAGGTGGCCGGTTATTTACAGGGTTTGATTCAGATCGATACCACCAACCCGCCGGGGAACGAAACCGAGGCGGCGCGGTACCTGGCGGGGATTTTGCAAAGCGAGGGTTTCACTCCGACCATCGTCGAGTCCGCTCCGGGGCGGGGCAATCTTCTCGCCCGGCTTCCCGGTGGCGGTGAAGAAACGCTGATGCTATTGGGGCATACGGACGTGGTGGCCGTCGAGCCGGAGCATTGGACGCATCCGCCTTTTTCAGGTGCGCTGGTAGATGGTTATGTGTGGGGGCGGGGCGCGCTGGATATGAAAAATATGGTGGCAGCCAATCTGATGGTTTTTTTGTTGCTGCACCGGGAGGGCGTGCAACTCAACCGCGATATCGCTTTTGCCGCTACGGCCGATGAGGAGGCCGGTAAGGGAGATCACGGGCCGGGATGGATTTTGGACCATCGGCCAGAGCTCTGGGACGCACCGCTGATTATCACTGAGGGCGGTGGAAGCGATTTCGTCGTCGGCGGGCAGCGTTTTTACACCTGCCAGACCGGGCAGAAGGGGCTGTGCCGCCTACGGGTCATTGCCCGGGGAACTCCCGGACACGGTTCGATGCCGCACGGTGAGAGCGCGATTCTCAAATTGGCTAGGTCGTTAGCGGGGCTGGAAGGGGCAGTACTGCCCGCGCATATATCGCAGAGCGTCCGGCGTTTTGTCGAGGGGATTGCCGCACGACGACCCGAGGCGGAGGCTGAGATCTGGCGACAGGTACTCGATGAGTCGTCGTGCGATGAGGCGCTTTTGGCCCTGCCCATCGATGGGGAATGGCGCCGGGAGTTGGGGGCGGTGCTGCGCAACACCGCTTCGGTGACGATGCTGGAGGCGGGGTCGAAAATCAATGTGATTCCGGGTGAGGCGACGGCCTGGGTCGATGGTCGTCTGGCTCCGGGTCAAACGCAGGAGAGTTTTGCCGCCGAGTTGCGCGCCTTTATCGGCGATGAGGTCGAGATCGCAGTCGACCAATACACACCACCTCTGGAGGCCGGGGCGAATACCACACTCTTTCACACCATCGAGGCGGTTATGAAGGCGCGCGAGCCGGACGCTCCGGTGTTGCCTTATTTGATGCCGGCGGGTACCGATGCCAAGCATATCGTGCCGCGTCGACCTCAGACGCAGATCTACGGATTTATGCCCTATCGGCAGCAGGCGGGTACAGAGGAGATGAAGCTGATTCACGGTCATGACGAGCGCACCTCGGTGGAGGAACTGCTTTTTGCGACGCAGGTGCTCTACGAGGTGGTTTGCCGTTTTGGGGGGGTGGAATGATTGGTGCGGCGACCCTTTTTTTGTCCCACTGGTCCCCAGAGCCAGTTGTCTATCAGAAGGCCGATTGCCAGCTTGAATAGCAGCCAAATTAATGCTTTGAAGATCCAGAATGCCACGGTTGACTCCGATCGACTAAGGCGTGTCGTTATGCACTGATATGCCCGGAGATCGATTGTCCGGGACGATGGCGATACGCGCGGTGGAGTGAATGAGCAAAACTATGGTATGGGTGCAGAGAGTTGTTTGCATTGGGTAGATTCAGTTCTACTGGTAATGCGTACAATATAGGATCGGCAGATTGAAGGAACAATTTGATAAGGAGTTGTGAGGAATGAGTGATTTCTGGATTGAAGATGGCGAGACGGTGCTTTTCATCGGCGATAGCATCACCGATTGCGATCGCCGTAGCGCGGGGGCACCCCTGGGCAGCGGCTATGTGGGTTTGTTTGCCGAATGGGCGACGGCTTGTTTACCCGCACGGCAAATCCGTTATATGAATGAGGGCATCAGTGGCAACAGGGTTACTCACCTCAGGGAACGCTGGCGTGACGATGTGCTAGCCCACCGACCGGATCGTTTGTCGATCAAGATCGGCATCAACGATGCGAGCAGTCATCTGCGCGGCGATGAGCAGGGCGTATCGCCGCACTTGTTTGGCGAATACTACGACGAGATACTGGCGTTGACGCAGCAGGAGTTGGGATGTCCGATGGTTCTGGTGACGCCTTTTTATATTGCGCGGCCCAACTCGGGAGATCCCTATATGGATCAGATGCTGGAACTCCTGCCGCGTTATATCGAGACGGTGGAGATGTTGAGCGAAAAGTACGATACCAGGCTGGTGCGGCTGCACGAGATCTTTCAGCGCCAGCTGGAGTTTCGCGATCCGGATCAGTTCTGTCCCGAGCCGGTGCATCCGAACCGGGCGGGACATATGGTGATTGCTGCCGCGTTGATGGAGGTGATGGGGGGATGAGCTCTTTGCAAGGGGCTTGTTGAGCGCATCACGCTCGGCAGGTTGGGGCGCTATCTGTTATTAATCCCGGCTCAGAGTGCAAAACGCGGATGCTCTACGGGGACCGAGGCAAATTCGCGGCGGAGTTCATGGCTAGTAGGCTCCTTTGATGCGGCCGAACCATCCGCGCAAGGGGTCTTCGAGTTCCTGCATATAGCGGTCCATGCGGTTGATCAGATCGAGGCGCACGGCCTCGTATTCGGGTGCGCCGTAGACATTGTCGAGCTGGTAGGGGTCTTTTTGCAGGTCGTAGAGTTCTCCCGGGTCGCCCGAGTTGAAGGTGAACTGGTGGGTCCGGGTGCGGATCATGCGCTGGTTGGCGACGGTGAAATGGCGGTCGAAGACGCAGTAGACTTCCTCGCGGCC
>CAZFMY010000110.1:0-21169 GCA_964520345.1 uncultured Gemmatimonadaceae bacterium
ATCTAGTGCCCGAAAGGGCTTGGGGGTTCGAGTCCCCCCTTTCGCACCATAGAGAGACAGACGAACGCACTGCCCGGACCTTGGCTGTGCGTCCTTAGCGAGGTTGTGTTTAGTGAAGACCAATGTTATAGAAAAAGGCCAGTGGGCGCGCGAGCTAGAGGTCGAGGTCGAAGCCGTGCGGATTGATAGAGAACTCGACAAGGCGTTGCGCAAATACCAGAAACGACTCGAGCTTCCTGGTTTTCGCAAGGGTAAGGTGCCGTTCAATATGGTCAAATCGCGCTTCGGCGATTCGATTCGCGGTGAGGTCCTCGGCGATCTCTTGCCCTCCCTGCTGGAAGAGGCCACGCGGGAAGCCGGGCTGGTGCCGGCCGCTCCGCCGCAGATTTCGCAACTCGACCACCAACCAGGTGGCGATTTGACGTTTACGGCGACATTGGACATCTGGCCGGATATCGACGTCGAAGAGTACGAAGGTCTCGATGCGACTCGTATGGTCCACGAGGTAGGAGACGAAGAGCTCGATGCTCAACTCGACGAATTGCTCCGTCGCCAGGCCACCGAGCAAGTGGTCGAGCGGCCCCTGGCCAAGGGGGATGCGCTCATGGCCGATTTGCAGCGGCTCGATGATAATGGCGTGCCCATCATCGGCGATAAGTATGAAGAGCGCTATTTCCTGATTGGCGATGAGAATGTTCCCAGCCCTGAATTTGAGGAGGCCCTTATCGGCATCAGTGCTGGCGAAGAGCGCAAGATTCGCTTTTCCTATCGCGAGGATCTGCCCAACGAGGAACTCGCGGGTTCGACCGAGCATTTCGAAGTCACGGCACGCGAAGTGCGCGAGCGCACCGTGCCCGATCTCGACGATGAATTCGCCAAAGATGTCGGGGAGGAGTTCCAGACCCTCGATGACTTGCGGCAGCATCTCAGCGGTCAGATTCAGGAGCGATGGGAGTACATGGCCCAGCAACGTCTGCGCAACGACTTGGTCAGCCAGTTGATCGAAAAAAACGAGTTCGAGTTGCCGGATAGTATGGTCGATAATTACCTGAATTCTATGAAGCGTGAGCAGCAGGCCCAGGACCAGGCTCAGGGCCAGGCTCAGGGCCAGGCTCAGGGCCACGACCACGATCACGACCACGATCACGATCACGACGACCACGATCACGATCACGACCACGATCATAGCGACGAAGAGCGTCAGCAGGCTGTGCACCGGCTCAAGACCTTTCTACTCATCGAGGCGGTGCGCAAGAAGGCGGGGGTCGAAGTGGCCGATGAGGAGTTAGACCACTTCGTTGCCGAGCGCGCTGAACGCGCCGGTTTCAAGGTCGAAGACCTGAAGCGCTCGGGGAAGATAGACGACTTGCGGCGGGAACTGGAAGAAAAGAAAGTCTTCGACCTGCTTAGTGAAAACGCCAAAATTAAAGAGGAAAAGGTATAGGCGATGTCGCTGATTCCGATGGTCATCGAACAGACGGGCCGAGGCGAACGTTCGTATGATATTTACTCGCGATTGCTCAAGGACCGGATCATTTTCGTCGGTACTCCGATCAATGATGCGATTGCCAATCTGATCATTGCCCAGATGCTTTTTCTGGCGTCCGAAGATCCCAAGAAAGACATTGCGCTCTATCTGAATACCCCGGGCGGCTTGATCACTGCGGGGATGGCTATTTACGATACCATGCAGTACATAGCCTCGGATGTATCTACCATTTGCATCGGTCAGGCCTCAAGCATGGGTGCGGTGTTGTTGGCAGGTGGAGCTAAGGGCAAACGCCAGGCGCTACCCAACTCCAGGGTGTTGTTGCACCAACCGATGGGTGGGATTGGTGGCCAAGCTGCCGATATGGAGATCCATGCCCGCGAAATTATCAAGATGCGGCAGCAGATCAACGAAGTGCTCGTCGAGTGCACCGGGCAACCCATGGAACGGATTGAGCGCGATACTGAGCGCGATTTTTTCATGTCGGTCGAAGCAGCGGTGGAGTACGGTCTTATCGACGAGATCATCGCCCCATCTCAAGTTGAGGTGGCGGCAGAAGTCGCGGGGTAATCTCCCTTCCCAGGAGTTGGTTTTGCGCAAACGGCCTTCCAAAAGCGACCCGCGTTGTTCGTTCTGCGGTCGCAGCCACGTTCAGGTCGAGAAGATCATTACCGGTCCGCAGGTCCATATCTGCAACGAGTGCGTCAAGCTCTGCAACGATGTGCTGGTCGAGGAGCAGCAGCAGACCCTGCCGTGGGAGATGGGAGAAATCTCCAAGCCGACCGAGATCAAGGTATTTCTCGATGAGTATGTGATTGCTCAGGAGCGGGCCAAGAAAATCCTCTCGGTTGCGGTTCACAACCACTACAAGCGGATTCGAACCGATGTGGCTCTGGACGATGTGGAGTTGGAAAAGAGCAATGTGATGCTCATCGGACCGACTGGCACTGGCAAGACCGAGTTGGCCAAAACTCTAGCCAAGAGCTTGCAAGTACCGTTTTCCATTGCCGATGCTACTATTCTCACTGAGGCGGGTTATGTGGGCGAGGATGTGGAAAATATTCTGGTGGGCCTTTTGCAGGCGGCCGACTACGATGTGCCCCGAGCCGAAAAGGGGATTCTCTACCTCGATGAAGTCGATAAGATCGCTCGTAAGAGCGCCACGCCGGCCGTAAGCCGCGATGTGTCGGGCGAAGGAGTTCAGCAGGCGTTACTCAAGATTCTAGAGGGTACCACCGCCAATATTCCGCCCAAGGGTGGGCGCAAGCATCCCGAGCAGCCAATGATCCAGATGAACACGCGTAATATTCTCTTCATCTGCGGTGGAGCTTTTGAGGGCTTGGAAAAAGTGATCAGTCAACGGGTTGGTCGGCGTACCATGGGGTTTGGCAGTGAGAGCAGCGAGGTCGATCAGAATCCTCTGGGGGTTCTGCCTCTGGTTCAGCCTGAGGATCTGCTCTCTTATGGTATGATTCCCGAATTTGTAGGTCGGATGCCAGTGCTCACCACTATGGATCCGTTGGTAGAGGAGGATTTGCTGAGGATTCTGACCGAACCACGCGATGCTATTATCAAACAGTCGCAGCGGCTCTTCGCGATGGACGGTGTCGAGGTGGAGTTCACTGAGGAGGCACTGCGCAAGCTCGTAGCCCTGACGGTGCGCAAGGGCACTGGGGCTCGCGGTTTGCGTTCGGTGCTCGAGCAGTCGATGATGGATATCATGTACGATATTCCCTCACAGGAAGGGACGACGCACCTAGAGGTCACGGGAGAGATGATCGAAAGCGGCATCGATACGTATAATCGCGAAGACGAGGACACACGGCGCAAACGCGCCTGAGCGTTAAGTCACATCGATGCGTTTTACTTCGATCGAATTCGAGATCGGTGCTGTAGGTCCAGCGGATCTGCCTGTGGGTGGGCTGTCTGAGATCGCATTCGCTGGGCGTTCTAATGTCGGCAAATCCTCGCTGATCAACCGGTTGGTGCAGCGCAAGATGTTGGCTCGCACCAGTTCTACACCGGGTAAGACTCAGCAGCTCAATTATTATCTGGCCGAGTCGCAGGTCGTCGATGCTAGAGGATCGCGGCGTGACGAACGCTTCTATCTAGTCGATCTGCCAGGCTATGGCTACGTGCGTGGTGGGTTAAATTTGCGCTCGAAGCTGGGCAAAATCGTCGAGCGTTATATTGCCGGTCGCGATCCTTTGCGCGCGGTGCTGCAACTGGTCGATGCCCGACATGGCCCGACCGAATTGGATCTGCAGATGATCGACTGGTTGCGGGAATCGGGCAAGCCGTTCCTGGTGGTTTTCACCAAGGCCGACAAACTGTCGCGGAACAAGTTGAGCCATCGGCTGGACCAGCTCGATGCCCAAGGGGCTCTCGCTGGCATTTCTTTTGTTCCTTTCTCGGCAGTCGATGGACGCGGGAAGAACGATATTTTGGGATGGGTAGCCGAGGCGCTTGTCGCCGAAGCAGTTTAGAGGAAAGCGTTGAGGTTGTTTTGAAAGTACTGATCAGCGATAAGATGGATCCCCGTTGCGTTGATATACTCGAGGTTGATGAAGGAATCTCAGTAGATGTGCGCACTGGGCTGTCTACCGCTGAACTCATAGATTGTATCGGCGAGTACCAGGGTCTGGTGGTGCGCAGTGGTACCGAGGTAAGTGCAGAGGTGATCGCAGCGGCCTCGAGTCTCAAGGTTATCGGTCGCGCTGGGACTGGTTTCGACAATATCGACGTTGCGGCGGCGACGCGCGGCGGCATCATCGTTATGAATACTCCAGGCGGCAATTCTCTATCGACCGCCGAGCACACCTTCGCGATGATAGCTGCCCTGGCCAGGCACATCCCACAGGCTACGGCCTCGCTCAAGGGTGGACGCTGGGAACGGAGCCACTTCGTCGGTACTGAACTGGCCGACAAGACTATCGCGGTACTCGGTTTGGGCCAGGTGGGCCGCGAGGTGGCCAAGCGCGCTGGAGCCTTTCGCATGAAAGTCCTGGGCTATGACCCCTTCGTCGGTGAGGAGGTGGCGCTGGCGTGCGGTGCGCAGCTCACGCCTCTGGAGCAGATCTATGCCAGTGCCGATTTCATCACGGTCCATATCCATCTCAATGAGCAGACCCGACATTTGATCTCCGATGCGGAGATCGCTTGCTGCAAGGACGGGGTCTTTCTGGTGAATTGCGCCCGCGGCGGTATTATAGACGAGATGGCGCTCTTGCGTGGCCTGGAGTCGGGCAAGGTTGCCGGGGTTGCGCTTGACGTCTTCGAAGAGGAACCGCCGACGCGGGCGGATCTGTTGAATCACGACCGCGTGATCTGCACGCCGCACTTAGCAGCTTCGACCAAGGAGGCTCAGGCCAGCGTCGCCCTGCAGGTGGCCAAGCAAGTGGGGGATGTACTGATGGGCCGAGTGATTCGCAACGCGATCAATGCCCCTTCGGTAGAGCCGGAAATGTACGAGAAGATGCAGCCCTATCTGGTGCTGGCCGAGCGCCTGGGCAGTCTCCAGGCCCAGCTCAGCGAAGGTCAGCTTGAGCGCATCACCATCGAGTACTGGGGCGATATTACCAACTATCCAACGTCGCCGTTGACCTCGGCAGTCCTCAAGGGCATTATGGAAGCGGTTTCCGATACGGCAGTTAATGTTGTCAATGCGCCGCTCTTTGCCCAGGAGCGCGGAGTGCGGGTCGATGAGTTGCGCAGCAGCGAACACGAAGACTACGTCAGCCTGATTACGGTGATCTACCATACCGATCAGGGTCGGCGTCTACTCTCGGGTACGATTTTCGGCAAGAGCGATCCGCGGTTGGTGCGTCTAGACGAGTACAGCTTCGATGCAGTTCCCGAGGGCCATATGCTCTTTTATATCAACGATGATGTGCCGGGTATCATCGGTCAAATCGGTTCCTCGATGGGGGACCACAAGGTCAATATTGCTCAGATGTCGTGTGGTCGCCGCGAAATGGGCGGACAGGCGCTGACGATTCTCAACGTCGATGATCCGATCACCGCCGAAGTCGTCGACGATATTCTTTCTCGGGAGTACATCTCCTGGGCCAAACAGGTCAGTCTTTAGGGATATGCGATAATGCCGACGAAAATAGTACTAGGTGCACAGTGGGGTGACGAGGGCAAGGCCAAAATTGTCGACTACCTCACTCTTGATGCCGATGTCGTAGTGCGCTATCAGGGTGGAGCCAATGCCGGTCATACGGTCATCGTAGGCGATACCGAATTCGTTTTCCACATGATTCCCTCGGGAATAATGCACGAGGATAAGGTCTGTGTGGTGGGCAACGGGGTCGTTGTCGATCCGGAGGAGATGCTCGCCGAGATCGAAGACCTGGAGCAAAAGGGCTTTGATGTAGCCGGCCGTTTCTTCGTCAGCCAGATCGCTCATCTGGTGATGCCCTATCACAAAGCATTGGAAAAGGCCGCAGAGGAAGGTCGGGGCAGCGTCAAGATCGGCACCACTGGACGCGGTATCGGCCCCGCTTACCGCGATAAGATCGAGCGCAGCTATGGGGTGCGGATGATGGACCTTTTGGATCCGCAGCGATTGCGCGACAAGCTCGAGGCTAGTATCAGTGCCAAGAATGAACTCCTGACCAAGGTCTATGATCAGGAGCCGCTCGAGCCCGGCCCGATCGTCGATGCCTATATCGGTTATGGTGAGCAGCTGGCTCCCTATGTAGCCGATGTTTCGGTATTGCTCAATCAGGCGATCGACCAGGGTAAGACGGTGCTTTGCGAAGGGGCCCAGGGAACCTTGCTCGACATCGATCACGGCACCTATCCATACGTCACTTCGTCCAACACTACTGCGGGGGGTGCCTGCACGGGTAGCGGCATAGGTCCGACGCGAGTCGACGAAGTTATAGGCGTGACCAAGGCCTACACTACGCGGGTGGGCAACGGCCCTTTTCCCACCGAACTCCTGGGTGAAGCGGGGGAGCGTCTGCGCAGTCTGGGACACGAATTTGGCGCCACCACTGGAAGGGCTCGCCGATGCGGCTGGTTCGATGCGGCGATCCTGCGGGCTGCGTCGAGGATCAACGGCCTGACCAGCATCGCCCTGACCCGACTAGACGTGCTCGATGAACTCGAGAGCCTCCGGCTCGGTGTCGGCTATCGCTATGGCGACGAGATACTGGAGGAATTTCCTGCTGATCCGCAGGTTCTCGAAAAGTGCGAGCCGATTTACGAAGATGTTGCGGGGTGGCAGACTCCGACTACCGATGTTCGTCATATCGATGATTTGCCGACTCAGGCGCGGGTTTATGTCGAACGGATTTCCGAGTTGAGCCGGGCTCCCGTTTCGCTGATTTCGGTTGGTCCCGAGCGAGAATCCACGATCGACGTCGACTGAAATATGTTGCTCAAGGGAGGGTTGCAGGCTGAATCGAAGCCGCGTGCGCTGCGCCGACTGGTGGCCGAAAAGACCGTGGCGATGCCCGGGGCTTTTAATGCGCCGATCGCGATGCTGGCCGAGCGCACCGGGTTTGAGGCGATCTATATTTCGGGTGCCGGTCTGGTCAACGGCACGGCCGGGTATCCGGATGTCGGTCTGCTGGGCATGGATGAGATGGCGCGCGAAGCCGGCTATATTGCCAATGCGGTTCAGGTGCCCTGTATCTGCGATGCCGACACGGGATTTGGGGAGGTCTGGCAGGTGATGCGCACGGTGCGTACCTACGAGCGCGAAGGGCTGGCCGGTTTGCACCTGGAAGATCAGGTAATGCCCAAGCGCTGCGGCCATCTGGAAGGCAAGTCGCTGATCGCGACCGAGGAGATGGAGCGCAAACTAGCCGCCGCCTGTGCGGCGCGGCAGGATCCCGACTTTATGATCATCGCTCGCTGCGATGCCCGTGCTGTCGAGGGCTTCGAGCAGAGCGTCGAACGAGGCCAGCGCTACCTTGCGGCGGGTGCCGATGCGATTTTTGCCGAGGCGATGCAGAGCCCCGAGGAATTTGCCCGCTATGCCGAGGAAGTTCAAGGGCCGCTCCTGGCCAATATGACCGAGTTCGGCAAGTCGCCTCATTTATCGGTCGACGAGTTCGCTGCGTTGGGGTATAAAATGGTGATCTTTCCGATGAGCGCCTTCCGCACGATGATGAAGGCTGTTGCAGAGCTCTTTTGCGAACTCAAGGAGAAGGGAACTCTAGAAGGTGCTCTTGGACGGATGCAGACGCGGGAGGAACTCTACAAGCTTCTCGACTACGAAGCGTACACTCAACTAGACGCGGAGCTCGCTGCGCGCTTTCCCGAGAGAGGTTCATCATGAGTGAGAAAGGTTATAGCCCCGGGCTCGAGGGCGTAATTGCTGGCGAATCGGCAATTTCGCGTATCGACGTGGAGATCAATCGCCTGATCCTGCGCGGTTATGATCTGGTCGAGCTCACTGAGCAGGCCTGCTACGAAGAGGTCGCCTATCTTTTGCTCTACGGCGAATTGCCGACCAGTGTGGAATTGGCCGCTTTCAATGACGAATTGCGAGCGCAGCGAGAGTTGCCCGGTCCAGTGGTGGATCTCTTGCGCTCGGCGCCGGCGGATGCCCATCCGATGGATCTGTTGCGCACCTCCGTTTCGGCTCTTTCATTCTTCGACCCGGAAGTGCGCGATAACAGCCACCAGGCCAACGTGCGCAAGACTCTGCGCTTGATGGCCCGTATCCCCACTGCAATTGCTACGGGTTACCGCTTTTCGCAGGGACTGGAGGCCGTAGCTCCCTCCGCGGATCTGGACCATTCGGCCAATCTGCTCTATATGCTGCGCGGCGAAGCGCCGCCGGCGTACGAAGTAGAAGCGGTCAATGTATCGCTGATCCTCTATGCCGAGCACGGTTACAACGCCTCGGCCTTTACCGGGCGGGTCGTCGCTTCTACGCTCTCGGATATGTACGCGGCGGTAACCGCGGCGATCGGGGCATTAGCCGGCCCCTTGCACGGGGGTGCCAACGAGGCGGCGATGGAGATGCTTCTCGAAGTCGGTGACCGTGCGACGGCCGAGCAATGGGTCCTCGACGCGCTGGCGCAGAAGAAGAAGATCATGGGTTTTGGTCATCGCGAGTACAAGAATGGCGATTCGCGGGTGCCTGCGATGAAGAAGGTCGGTCGCCAGATCGCCGAAGCGGTGGGAGAGGCCCAGTGGCCGGACTTGGCCGATGTGGTCGAAGAGACGATGCTGCGCGAAAAGGGGATCTTTCCCAATGTCGATTTCCCCTGTGCCTACACCTACTATATGATGGATATTCCGATCCCGCTCTACACGCCGATTTTCGTCGCCAGCCGGGTAGTGGGCTGGGCAGCGCACGTGATCGAACAGCACGACGGCAATCGTCTGATCCGTCCGAACCACATTTATACCGGGCCTGAGCACCGGGCGTTTCTAAGCCTGGACGAGCGCGGTTAGCGCTTGTGCCGAGCAGCACGAGAGTCTTCTAAGGCCGTTGTTCGGCTGGATTCTTCGATCGGCGCGGGTACGGGGCTGCTTCTGGCAGACTCCTCGGCCAACGGCCGGGGTTGCAAGCCTAAGGCGCTTCCCGCAGCCAGTGCCGTGCTTCCAGTAAGAAGCGCTGGACCTCCTCGCTTCGGTAGTCGGGATAGGTCCATTCCAGCGGTCGGTAGCGTCCCTGCTGGTAGAGCAGAGTGATTTCGGCGTAGAGTTGCGGGGCGATACAGATGCGATGGCCGGAGTATTTGGTGGTGGCCAGGGCCAGGCTCTCTATGGAGAGCAACCCGGGATCAATATTGGCGCGGCGATGTACCGTCCCTCCCTCATCTCTTCCCAGCGCTCTTTCCAATTCGATGGTTTGCATTTTGACTGCTGCCAGTTCCGAGGGAAGTATCCGTTCGGCTGAACACACCAGCACTTTTTGCAGGCTCTCACCCATCTCTTTTGCATAGTAGGTGGTGAAGTCGAAAGGGTAGAGGTCGCTTGCTGAACGCAGTGGACCGAAATGTTGAACGAGGCGTTCCCTGGCTGCTGCGATCGTTTCTTCGGAATCGGCCAGCAGCGCCCAGATCAGGGCGACGGGGGTGGCAGGTTGGAGTGCAATGGGCATGGGGTGGGCCTTGGCTAAAACCATAGAATAAAGAGTGCACTGTGCTGGGGCAACCTTGACAGCAAGGCTTTGGGACGCTTACCCTATCACTTCGCTAAAAAAGGACAAGCCATGCGTATAGAAGATCTGGATACCCCTGCTCTGGTTGTCGATCTGGATGGGTTGGAGGATAACCTCGATCGTTATCAGCAGTACTTTGATGAGCACGGCATCGGATTGCGGCCCCATATAAAAACCCATAAGTGCGTCGCTATCGCCCATATGCAGGTTCGTCGGGGGGCTATCGGTATTACCTGCCAGAAGTTGGGCGAGGCCGAGGTCATGGTTGCTGGCGGGGCGGGCCAGGATGTGCTGATTCCCTTTAATATCATCGGCAAAGAGAAACTGGCGCGGCTGGTGGCGCTGGCGCGAAGCACTAGATTGACAGTGGCGGCCGACTCGGAGTATACCGTAGAGGGGCTTGCGTCGGCGGCGTCAGCGGCGGGAGTCGAGCTCGGTGTGGTGGTCGAACTCGAGTGCGGGCGCACCGGGGTGGGGCCGCCGCAGGCGGCAGCGGACCTGGCCGAAAAAATCGACCAGGCGCCGGCTATCGAATTGAGGGGCATTATGTCGATGCCGTCGACACCGGAAATGCGGCCGATGATCCAGGAAGTATTGGCGCTATTCGACCAGCGGGGTCTACCGCACCCAATCGTTAGCGGCGGCAGTACGCCAGGAGCATTCAAGGCGCATGAGATTCCCGAGTTGACCGAGTATCGGGCTGGTGAATATCCCGTTGGTGGCGTTGGGCATTTCAAGCGAGGTACACACAGTATCGAGCAGTGCGCCGGGCGCGTGCTGACGACGGTGGTCAGCCGTCCGACAGAGGATCGGGCGATTCTCGATGGCGGCAGCAAGTCGCTGAGCGGAGCGACCTATCGCGAAGAGGATGGTTCGTCGAGCATGGGCTATATTGTCGAATACCCGGATGCTCGTCTCGCCGGAGCTTCCGAAGAGCACGGGCACGTAGATCTATCGGCTTCGGTGCAAAAGCCCGAAATCGGCGAACGAGTTCAGGTGCTGCCGGTGCATCCCTGTCCCTGTTTCAACGAACACGATGAAATCGTCGCTCTGCGCGGCGGTGCAGTGGAGGCCGTATGGCCGGTGGATGCACGCGGTCGAATACGCTAACCGAGGTACGGATATGGATTTTAACGAACTAAGTGAGAAATTGAAGAACGCGAGCACAGCCACCTTGACTTCGGTGCTGCGCAATAAAGGATTGCTCAACACGTTTATGCACCAGGTCGCTCCGCTGAAGCCCGAGATGAATATGGTCGGTCGGGCTTTTACGCTGCGTTATATCCCCGCGCGCGAAGATCTCGACGAAGTGCCACTGGACAACTTGAAAGATATACAGCGGATCGGTATAGAGCAGATTGCCGAGGGCGAAGTACTGGTCATCGATGCGCGCGGCGATACCCGCGCTGGGACTATGGGCTCGATCCTGGCGGCGCGAATCGAAATGCGGGGTGCCAGTGGGGTGGTGACCGACGGAGCGTATCGCGATTCACCGACGATTGCTGCCTTGGGCCTGCCGGCCTATGCGGCGGCGATGAATGCCCACACCAACAAAACCGTCCATCACCCCAGCGAAATACAGGTGCCGGTCGCCTGCGGCGGCGTGGCTGTCTTTCCCGGTGATCTGATTGTCGGCGATCAGGAGGGGGTGGTGGTGATTCCCGCCCATCTGGCGCAGGAGGTGGCTGTCGAAGCAGAGGAGATGGAGGAAAAAGAGCGTTTTATCATGGAGAAGATCCGCGCCGGAGCCAGTATAGTCGGGACCTATCCGCCCGATGATGCGACCCTGGCCGAATATAGAGCCTGGAAGGCGGGGCGAGAAAAATAGTCCCGAGCTATTGAGGTAGTTGTAAGGCCGGCTCCTGGAGCCGGCCTTTTTTATGCTACCAGCATAGCTGCCCCAAAAACCCCGGCCGAATCGCCGAGCTCGTTTTTGACGATCCGCGTCTCCAAGCGGTTGTTGAAGACATGCCGCGCCGTCTCCCGTACCCCTTCCTCGTAGAGCAGGTCGATATTGCTGACTCCGCCGCCGAGGATCACGACCTCGGGGTCGAGGATATTGATGACACTGGCGATGGCGCGGCCGAAATAACTCACCAGGCGTTCCATGCTGGCGTCGGCGTGGGGGTCGTTGCCGCGCCGCGCCGCGATTTCACTTAGCGTCCGATGCTCGTTGGCTCGTTCGGCGTAGAAGCGTTCGAGAAAGGGGCCGGAGAGAATGGTCTCGACGCAGCCCCGGCGTCCGCAATAGCACTCCGGCCCCTCCGAATCGAGCAAGTTGTGGCCCCACTCGCCGGCGATGCCCTGACAGCCGTATAACGCCTTCTTGCCGATAACCACGCCGCCGCCGACTCCGGTCCCCAGGATCACGCCGAAAGCGGTCTCGGCACCGCGTCCGGCCCCCAAACGCGCCTCGGCCAGAGCGAAGCAGTTGGCATCGTTGGCCAGGGCCACGGGTATGGCCAGTGCCGCTTCGAGATCGCGCTGCAGGGGTTGGTCGATCAGGCAGGTGGTATTGCTGTTTTTCATGGTGCTTTGCTGCGGATCGAGTACGCCGGGGGTGCCAATTCCGATTCGGGTCGGCGTTGTGGCCGTTTCCGCACTCATGGTCTGCACGAGCTCGGCGATTCGCTCGACTATGTGCTGGTAGCCCTTATCGGCCTCAGTGGGAATGCGGATCCGGCAGAGGGGATCGGGCTTTTCGGTCGAACCGAGGACCACGCCTTCGATTTTGGTGCCGCCCAGGTCGAGACCCCAGTATTCTTCGGACATGCGGGTTCCTTTGCTCTGTGGTGGAAAAGAGTCGCTATAATGTGTTTCCGCGGGCACTCGTTGGCAATGCAGCGCCTCAAGCAGTGTCCGTTCCAGCGTCTTCGATGACGCGCATCGACTTCCAGCGGCCCGAGCGGAAGCGGAAGTAGAAGGTGATACCCGCAATGCAGATATAAGCGCAGATAAAACCCCATAAGAGGTAGAGGTTACCAGCGAAATACTTCAGCGTCACCAGGGAGGGTATCACCATGATCGCCCAGGCCAGTGCGACGGATATCCACATTACGAAACGGGTGTCGCCGGCTCCCTTCAGCGCGGCGGTGAAGATTATATAGGCCGCGTCGAATATACAGTAGATGGCGACGACGCGGAGCAAGCTCACCGCGATTTGGTAGGCCTCGGCAAACTCGGCGTCGTCGGCGCGTAATCCGAACGGCGAGAGGAACAATTCGGGCACCACGAGGTAGCCCAGAGCCATCGCACCCATATAGATGCAAGCTAGATGCAAGCCGGTCCAGGTACAGTACTCGGCTGCCGCGGGCAGGTCGCGTCCCAGCCGTTGACCGACCATAGTCGAGACGGCGATGCCGCAGCCGATGAGCGGCATGAAGGCGAGGCTGTTGATATTGAAGGCCAGGTTGGTCGCGGCTAGGGGAATGGATCCCAGGCGCCCGACGATGAGGAGAAAGAAGGTAAAGGCCATGATTTCGAGCATGAAGTTTATGCCGTTGGGACCGCCGAAGCGCAAGAGGCGGGAAAAGAGCTTGAGATCGGGTTTCCAGCCGCGCAAGGTAGCGTATTTTTCGCGATAATGCCGGCGTGAGAAGATCAGCGCGAAGGCCAGGGCCGAGATCACCAGGCCGATATTGGTAGCCCATGCTGCTCCGGCAATGCCCATCTCCGGCAGGCCCCAGTGCCCGAAGATCAGTCCGTAGTCCAGGACGATATTGCAGGTGATGGCTACTAGGTTGACGGCCAGGACGATCCAGGTCTGACCCCGGCCGCTGAAGAAGCACGAGAAAGCCGTAGAGGCGACCTGTGGTCCGGTGCCGTAGCAGAGGATGCGGAAATATTCGGTCTCGGCTGCGCGGATCGCCGCATCGTGGCCGATCTGTTCAAAGAGCGGCGCAGCCAAGGCGGCGGGGATCAAGGCTAAGAGCCCGCTCAGCAGGGCCAGGTACGCCCCTTGCCAGATCGCCGGCCCTACTCGTTCGGGCCGCCGGGCGCCGATGTACTGAGCGACGAAGGTATTGACGTATTGAGCGGTGCCCATGAAGAGGCTGATGAAAGTGAAATTGGCCATACCTGCTGGCAATGCCGCCGAAAGTGCTTCTGTGGAGTGCCAGGTCAGGAAGACCCGGTCGGTGAAGTGCTGGATGCTCCAGCTGGCGGTACTGAGGATGAGTGGTAGCGCAATTCCCAGGAATTCGCGGTAGCCCCCTTGCTCCTGCCATCTTCGGGCGATCCGGGTCTGCCAGCCATTACGGCTACGGCTCATATCTATGCTCTAGGTTAGTTAGACGTGTTTGAATATCCACGAGTCATAATATATCTTAATATCTGATGAGTGATTCGTCACCAGTCGCGACTGGTGCAGGGCTTGGAAGAAGGCAGAGTGCGTTCGCCTCCTTGGCTTGTGGTGATCGTGACGGGTTCGGGGTTTCTCTGTCTGATTGAGATCCACTTTATTATTTCAAGCCCGATCTAGTGCGGGCGAATGAAGCTAAGAGGGGCGTGGTGGCCAGGATACTAGTGGTTGAGGACAACGCGTTGAACAGCAATATGCTGCAGCGGCGCTTGGAGCGCCGTGGCTATGAAATTGAGATTGCTATAAACGGACAGGATGCGCTGGACAAAGTAGATGTCGAAAAGCCGGACCTGATTTTGATGGATATGAGTTTGCCGGTACTCGATGGCTGGGAGGCTACTCGTCGGCTCAAGACCGGTACCCAATCGCAGTCGATTCCGATCATTGCACTGACCGCTCATGCCATGGTCGGCGACCGGGAAAAAGCCCTTGCAGCCGGATGCGATGAATACGAGACTAAACCCGTTGAAATCGACAGTTTGCTGGGGAAGATAAACGACCTGCTCGAGCAATAAGTCGGGATTAAGACCGCACTAGGCGAGGAAGCGTCGCAGAGTTGACAAAGACTTCTGAATCGATCCGAGTCCCACTCCTGCACATCGTCTTCGGACCAAGGCTGTAGATCTTTCCAGCGGGTAGACCGTTTTTCTGCTGATTCCAGCTCACTCGTTGATATACAGAGTCAGATAGCCCCCTTTTTATAAAAAAATAGCGCATTGCGGTGATTATTTGCGCCGATGAGCGTATTCCTTAGTTTAGCAGGACTTCGAGGTACAGCGTCCGGACCATAGAGCAGAGAGCAATGGGCAAAAAGAAGAAAAAGAACAAAGATACCACCCGTCAGGCCTACGGAATCACCGTGCTCAAAGCCGCCGACCCCAGGGTTCGCCAGCTCAAGAAAGACTACGCGCCCTTTATCCACGGCAATAAGTTTTGGAATTCGAGCTGGTGTGTGATGGATTTCCTTTCTCTCCAGGGGCTGCCGTCGGAGCCACGGGTCCTGGAAATTGGTTGTGGCTGGGGTCTGGCCGGGATGTATTGTGCCAAGAAATACGGCGCTAAAGTGACGGGGATGGATGCGGATTCGGCGGTTTTTCCCTACTTGAAATTGCATGCCGAGGTCAACGAAGTCGAGGTCAAGACCTGGCGTTGCAAGTTCGAGAAGGTGAAAAAAAAGGATCTGCGGGGCACCCAGCTGATCATCGGTGCTGATATCTGCTTCTGGGACGAGATGGTCGCTCCGGTCTACAAATTGATGAAGAAGGCGATCGAGGTCGGGGTCGGACAGATCATCGTCGCCGATCCGGGCCGTCCTCCTTTTCACGCGCTCAGTGAAAAGGTCGTGAAGAAACTCGGCGGCGAGGTCAAGGAGTGGGCGATAGACGGCGAAGTCGAGGCCGAAGCCTATCTACTGATCGCGGGTTCGTTGCCGCAGGAAGATTCTCCCCGGGCCTGAAAGTCTGCAAAGCGTCCGTTCCCGAGAGTGCGTCCTGGCTCCGGCTATCCCGTTTCTGTGCTGCTGGTCGCTTCGAGTACGAGTACCAGCGACTCCCGTTCTAAAACCAGTTCTCCTTATCGACGATATTGGTCAACTCTTCGCCGTTGGCGAAGCGCCTGCAGTTTTCAACCAGCAGATCCTGCCGTCTCTGTTCCAGATAGGGACCTGAGGCGGCCACGTGCGGGGTCATCAGGAAGTTCGGTGCTGTCCACAGCGGGTGGTCTTCGGGTAGCGGTTCTTGCTCGAAGACGTCCAGTGCCGCACCGGCGATCTGACCCTCGCGCAGGGCCTGATCGAGATCGTCTAATTTGACATTGGATCCGCGGCCGATATTGATGAAATACGCGCTTTCCTTCATCTGTTCGAATTTGGCGCTGGTGAAGAGGCCCTCGGTATTGGGGGTCTGCGGTGCGGTGAGAATGACAAAATCGGCTCGGGGCAGCACTCGGTCGAGGGCGTCGGGATGGTGTAACTCGTCTACGCCGGCGGGGGTTGATTCGACTCGGGGGTCGAGGCCGATGGTTGCGATGCCCCAGTTTTTACACTGGCGGGCGGTTTCGGCGCCGATGCCGCCAATGCCGATGATGAGTGCGGTGGATTCGGGCAGGTAGGTCGAGGGACTCGATTCACCCCCCTGGCGCCAGGTGCCGGCGAAGTGATCGCGGAAATAGCGGTGCATGCCGCGAGATAGCGCCAGCACGAAGGCCATGATGTGGGCCGAGATATGGTCGTTGAAAATGCCGCGAAAATTGGTCACGACGAGATCGCTGGCGATCAGTTCGGTGAAATAGTAGCCCTTGGGCGGACCTGCAGCCGGAGCGGCCAGCCACTTGAGATCGGAACCGGCGGCCAGAAGCTCAGGGTCTAGCGTGCCGAAACACGCTCCGGCGCCGGGCAGGGCAGCGAGTGCGTCTGCGCGGGTTTCGCAGTAGACGATCTCGATCTCGGGCACGGCCGCCGCCAGGGGAGCGGCCAAGTCGCGGGTGCGCTCACTGGTGGGGGGCAGAAAGACGAATTTGAAGGACATGAATTTCCTTTCGCTGAATGGCGCAGTATTCGGATCTTGGCGGGTGGAAAAGCCGCGGAAAATATATCGCAAGTTGTTGGAGGCGACAATGAGGCGGTGTTGGTGCGGGGCCGATCGATATGAGATCCAGTCGAAGGCTTATCGATCTGTAAGGATAAGACCTATTGCCCCAGTGCGCTTATATAACCAATGGCATCGCACGGGAATCGGTGGCGATAGGGATGCCCGTACGGGTTATCGCGTCGATGTCGTTGCGGTCGCGCTGAGGCCGCAGCGATCGAAGAGTTGCTGCCAGGTCCGGGCGTGGCGTCGGATTGAGCCTTCGAAGCGCAGCCAGGTGCCCTCCGGGTTGTCCTGGCGGAGTTGGGCGTCGCGGTAGGCGCTGAAAGCGGCGGGCAATTCGCGGCCTTGTGCCAGCTCTTCGGTCAAGGTCAGCAAGGTCTTGCCCTGGCGGTGGACCCGGGTGATATAGGGCTGGATTTGGCCGACGTAGAACTTGGTGAATACCGTATGCATGACCCGCGCATCGGGCGTTGGGCGTCCGTTGAAGCAAAGGGTCTCTTGCGCCAGGCGTGTTTCAACTGCAGCAGACGCGCCATCGAGATGATGGGTCAGCGCTTCCATCGCGTGCAGGAGCTGCCCGCCGTAGCGCTGGTGTTCCAATGCGTAATAGTGTGCCTCGAGTTCCTCGCTGGTCAGGTTCAGTGCGGAGTTGCCCAGACGGGGTTGGAGATGGACAAAATAGCTCAGGGCTTCTGCGATAGCACTGCCGTCACCTTTTAAAGGCAGAGCTTCACTCGCCAATGAGAAGAGCGTGGCGAATGCCGGGTCGGCAAAAGTCGCATTCCAGAACACTTGGGAGATATTGCGCTCTTTAGCCTGGATTACCTCTGCGAGCAGATTCGTCAATGCAGAATCCGCATCCGCGCCGGCTCTCAGGGTGTCGGCGCAGGCGCGGGCCGAGACCAGGAAGCGGTGTTCGTAGAGGAGCTGCTGGCTCGGAGCCATTACCTTGCCCAGGCTGCTGTTACGCGCCCCTATTAGTTCGGCCAGACCACATTCTCCCAGGGCTACCAGATCGAGCAGGCCAATCCGCAGATCCTGCTCTTCGAGATGGAGGTCTCGGTGACGGGGATAGGTCAGGAGGCGAGTGGAATAGGAGCCGGATTCGACGACGGGCGTACCGGTCGAATTGTTGACTCGCGAGAGGTAGTCGGCGAGCAGCTCTTCGACCCCGTTCTGACCGCAGCTACTCAAGCAGAGCAGACCTGCCAGCGCGAGTGCTTTCACGATGAACGGCGCCAAACATAGCTGTAGACCAGCAGGTTGATGATCAAAACTGCAAGCCCCAGGGCAATTTGCACTGTGCGAGTCAAATCCTGTGGATAGATGAAAGGCAAGAGGTAATGATCGATGAAATCGCCGGTATAGCCGAGTGCTCCGGCGCGCCTGCGCAACTCGTTTTCCCACGGTGTCAGCGGGCAGATCCATCCGGCGATTTCGACGGTGGCCGACCACAGGACGGCGGGGATATGCCCGAGCGCGGCGCGGGGCCAGCGCAGGCAGAGCAGACCTCCGAGCGCGGCGAAAAGAATAAAGCCGGCGTGAAAGAGGACCAGCAGATCGGCCAGGAGTCCGTAGAGCACGTGCTCAGCTCATGCGAGTACGCAATCGGCGCGCCAGGTCGGCGGTCAATTCGGGATTCTCTGCGGCGATATTGCGCAACTCGTCGGGGTCTTGCACGAGATCGTAGAGCTCGTCAATCTGGTTGTAGTTCTGAATGTACTTGTGAGTTGCGGTGCGCAGGCAGCGGAAGTTCTGCAGTGCGGAGACGGTTTCTGTGCGGTGCTGCTCTTCCTGGCCGCTGAGCACCGGTAGCAGCGAAAGGGCGTCGATATCCTGCTGCGGGGCTAGGCCGGCGAAATCGCAGAGGGTGGCGTTGAGGTCGATGAGCTCGCAGAGGGCGTCCGAACTACGGCCGCCCGCGATGCCGGGACCGGCGATGATCAGCGGGACGCGCAGGCTGGCTTCGTAGGCGACTCCTTTGGTATAGAGGCGATGGTCGCCGAGCATTTCACCGTGGTCGGAGGCAAAGACGATATAGGTGTTGTCGAGCTGGCCGCGTTTTTCGAGCGCGTCGATGATCAGCCCGACCTGGTCGTCGATTAATGCGGCGGCGGCGCAGTACTGGCGGCGAGTGCGGGAGACTTCTTCGGGAGTGAGATCGACGGCGCGCTTGTGGATCCATTCGGGTTTGTCCTGCAGGGAGTCACTGATCGCCGGGGGTACGGGGGCATCGCGGTAGCGTGTGCCGTACGCTGCGGGTGGGTCGAAAGGATCGTGCGGCCCGACGAAGCTGACGAAATAGTGCCAGGGGAAGTCGTCGGGTGCAGTATCGATGAATTCGGCCGCGCGGCGGCCGATATAGGCGTCTGCGAAGTCCGCCGTATCCAGCACCGAATCGCGGCAGTCGGCGATCCAGCCGTCGGCGTTGCGCAGCTGATAGTCCTGGTGGAATTTCTCCAGTGCTCCTCGCTCGGCCAGGTAATGGGTATAGGGGCCGATCGGCGTGGCAGAAGATCCGGCGTGCATTTTGCCCTCGACTTCTTCTGGATGGGTAAAGCCCCAGGCATAGGCATAGGGCCTGTCGCCGTGGCGGCCATTATAGCCGTCGGATTTGCGCAGATCGAGTTTGCCGACACAGCCGACGCGATAGCCGTGGTTGCGCAGCCGCTGGTAGTAGGTGGTGGTATCCAGCGGCAATCGGCCCGAATTGTCGAAGCAGCCGAGGCGGCCGGGTTGCAGGCCGGAAGCCAGACCGATCCGCGCCGGGGCGCAGATCGGAGCATTGGTGGTGCATTGCGAGAAGCGCACGCCGCGCGCGGCGAGGCGATCGAGGTGGGGCGTTTGCAGGAAATAGGCTCCGGCTGCGCCGAGATAGTCGTGGCGATGTTGGTCGGCCATGATGAAGAGCAGGTTGGGTTTGTCGTTCATTTAGTTTCTCTCAATGACTCTAGTTGACAATAGATGGAAAAAATCGATTTTCACAAGGCGCTTGTAAAAATGCTCTGAAATAGAGCCTTTACCTTTTCGGATTCGATCAGGGTTCAAATTACGCTCTGGCGACCTGGAGCGAAAGCTCGACAGCGACCCGTTTGGGTCGATCCGAACTTCTGCGAACGGACGAGGACTTCGAGATGCACGATGAATTAGCAGTTATGTCGGCTGGTGCGCTGGCGTCGGTTGTCGGTTCGCGCCAGATCAGCGCTCGCGAAGTTGCCGCAGCAGCATTGAGGCGGACCGAGACGGTCAATCCTCTAATCAACGCCGTTTGCACCCTTAACGACCGGATGCTCGAAGAGGCCGATGCAGTTGATCAACGCCTTGCGGCCAACGAGCCGGCGCGTCCGCTCGAGGGGGTGCCGTTTCTGGTCAAAGATAATATTTATACACGTGGTCTGAGGACCACTTTTGGTTCCAAGCTGCACGAACACGATGTGCCGGAGCAGGACTCGATCTGCGTCGAGCGGCTGCGCGCCGCCGGGGGGGTGTTGCTCGGCAAAACCAATACCCCGGAGTTCGCGCACGATATCAATACCACCAATGCCTTGTTCGGCACCACGCGGAACCCATGGAATCCCAGCTGTACGGCCGGCGGGTCGAGCGGCGGCACCGGTGCTGCGGTTGCAGCCGGTCTGGCCCCGGTGGGATTGGGTACTGATCTGGGCGGTTCGATCCGCATCCCCTCGGCTTTCAACGGCATCGCCGGGATTCGGCCCGCTCCCGGCCGTGTGGCCTTTTATCCGACCGAGTTCGGTTGGGATACGCTGGTTGCCCACGTGCAGGGTCCGATGGCGGCGAATATCGCCGATCTGGGCTTGATGCTCAGCATTCTGGCCGGCCCCGATGATCGCGACCCGATGTCCCTGCCGGCTCAGACTCTCGATTTTGCCGCCGCGGCGCAGCAGCTACCCTCGTTGAACGGCAAACGCATCGCCTTCAGTATCGATCTGAATAAACTGGTGCCGATCGATCCAGAAGTCGAGGAACTCACCCGGGCAGCGGTTCGGGATCTGGCGGGGTTGGGATGCGAGGTCGAGGAGGATTTCTTCGATACCTCGCAACTCGGCGAGATCATTCGCGGCACCCGCGGTTTCGGCATGGTCGGACGCTACGCCGAGCGCTATGACCAACACCGGGAGCAAATGACGCAGGTCTTGGTGCAGCAGATCGAGACCGCGCTCGCGCTCGACGTGCGCAGCGTGACCCGGTCCGAAGGTCTGCGCACCGAGTACTGGCACGGAGTGCGCGAATTTCTGACCCGCTACGATTATATCGCTACACCGACGGTGGGCGCACCGGCTTTTCATCTCGATCGTCCCCTGCCTGCGATCGGCGATGGGCGCACGGTATTCTACGATATCTTTCTCAGCGCCTATGCTTTCTCCGTAACCGGTCTGCCGGCGATGTCGGTACCCTGTGGTTTTACCCGCGCTGGGTTGCCGGTTGGTCTGCAATTGGTCGGACCTCGGCTGCGGGAGGATCTGGTGCTGGCGCTGGCGGCGGCCTATGCCGAGGCTTGTCCGCAGCACTTTCGCCGCCCTTCGATCGCATGAACGTACTGATCACCGGTGCCTGCGGCTTTATCGGTCGCCAGCTCA
>CAZFMY010000111.1:0-20850 GCA_964520345.1 uncultured Gemmatimonadaceae bacterium
TTGCCCTTTCCCTCCGCGAGGATCACACGAAAAACACAGATCATCATGGATGAGTTCGGCACTCGACTGGCTGGGTAACTATCTGCTGGTCGGCGGACTGACCCCGGGACAGGTGGTGCGTATCGAGTTCCCGCTGGTCGAGACGGTGGAGAAGCACACGGAAAAGACCTATGGTCTGGAGTACACCTGTAGGCTGCAGGGTAATACACTGGTCGATATCTCGCCGCGCCCTGACGCGCCGGCCTGTGACGATATGGCGTCAGACGATGGGAGTCAGTACGCAGTCAACAAGGGGTACCCCCTGTACCTGCGGGACGTTTACAGAGCGACCGGGGCACCACTGCAGACAGTGGAGCGCTATGTGGCGCCGCGACTGATCTGAGTATGCACTCGGTCCGGAGAGTGGCTTATGCGCTTGGGAAGATTCCGATTTACTAGATGGAGGATCTAGCGCGCTGCGTTTTACACCTCGACTCCGACCAATACTGCTCGCTGAGAAGCACCTGTATCACACGACCCAAACCCCACCGGTATCAAAAACCGAGGCCTGAGTGCTAGCCAATAGACGACGGCTTTGGATTTCCCGTCCTTTCATCCATCCTTCGATACATCCACAGGTAGGTGGAGACAGCTGGCGGCGTCTTTGGTGTGATGGATCCGGTGTGTCGCCTTTTGGTAGTCCTCAGGTCGCGCCCAGGCAATCTCGTCGACGAAGGTCTGCGGGTTCCGGTCGTAAAGCGGAAACCAGGAGCTCTGGATCTGCAACATGATGCGGTGACCAAGGCGGAAGGTGTGGTTCACCTGCGGCATGGGCACGCGATAGGGCAGGACTTCTCCGGACGGAATTGGGCGGGCCGTTTCGAAGCTCTCGCGGTAGCGCCCGCGCAGGATATCGCCGGAGATCATGAACTGAAAGCCGCCCATCTCCGGCTGAGCAGGAACCTCGTTCGGGTAGAGGTCGATGAGCTTGACGACCCAGTCCGCATCCGTGCCCGTGGTCGAGGCGAAGAGTGTGGCCGCCAGCTCTCCACGAACGGTGATCGGTGCCACGAGCGGATCGCTGATGAAGGTGATAACATCCGGTCGGTCGGAGAAAGGACGCTGGTCATCGACGAGCCAGCGCCCCCAGGTCGAGCCACTGGCCCCCATATTCCGGATGGGGCGCTGGCGATAGGGAACGGGCTTGGCGGGATCGGAAACATACTCGGTGAAGGATTCATCAACGGTGGCAGGCTCGAAGTCCAGGCGACCGTCGGGATGCAGATAGATCGCCATCGATTCTAGACGATCCTCGGGCGGCCAGGCCGCGAACTCGCGCCACGCGGTCCGACCGGTGTCGAAGGCGAGAACGGGGGGCAGCGGCTCGGCGGGCCGCTGCCCTTTGAGGTGGTGATCCCAGAAGGGCTTAAGCATCCCGTCGCGAAACTGTTTCGACGTATCCGCATCCCATCGCAGGCTGCCAAGCGAGGAGCCGTCCCCGGTGCTCTGGCCATGACACCACGGACCAATCGCAAGATGGGTCCTGCGCGCACTCCGGTCGCGACGAATCATCGCGGCGTGGCTGGCCAGCGGTCCGTAGATATCCTCCTGGTCGAATAGGCTGTGGACGGTGAGAACGGGCACTTTACGCGGAACTTTGGCCAGCTGGCGGTCGAGGGCCTGGTCCTGCCAGTAATCGTCGTAGACGGGATGGGCAAGAAGGCGCTTCCAGGCAGAGAGCCTGTCGAGTCCGTATCGTCGGCCGAGTTCGCCGACGGAGCCTGCCTCGAGGACCGCGGTGTAATGATCGTAGTAGCCCCAGGGGATCGCGTGCTTGGCGTTCTTCGTGGAGGTCTGGCGGTAGACATAGTCCATCATCGCGGTCCGAAACGCACCGTGACGGTAGAAGTCGTCGCCGATCCAGGAGTCGACCATCGCGTTGACCGGGACGGCCGCCTTGAGCGCGGGATGTGGCTCGAGGAGGGCCATCAGGGTGAGCAGTCCGTCGTAGGAAACGCCCGTGATGCCGACGCGGCCGTTGTTGTCCGGCACGTTCTTGACGAGCCAGTCGACGGTGTCCCAGGCGTCGGTCGTCTGATCGACGGCACCGCTGTTGTACGGTCCGCGAGGCGGCATGGTCATAATGTATTTGCCCTTCGAGCCGTAGCGACCCCGAACGTCCTGATAGGCGCGGATATAACCATCGCGCACCAGGTCTTCGTCGGCTATAGGCAGATTCATAGCGATGTCCGGACTGGACGTGCGAGAGGCGCGACCCCCAGCGTTGTACGGGGTCCGCGTCAAAATGATGGGCATTCGACCCTGTACGCCTCGGGGCACGAAGATGATGGTGAAAAGCTCAACGCCGTCGCGTGCGGGGATCTTCGCCTCGATGCGGGTGAAGTTGTGCGCGTCCGTTTCGATTTTGAAGCTGCGCGGGACATCGCTCGTGCGAGCGAGATCGCCGGATGTCGCTCTCCTCTTGGCCATTGCTTACTCCCTCATTGCGCACAGCTGATTCCATGTGGGTCTACTCGACTCGCTCGAACTCCTCGAGTCGGCCCCCTACTACCTACCTGAACGCTGGCTCGTGCACGTTCGATTCGACCTGGGAACTTGGGGATATGCTCTAGCTGGTAGAAAGTATAGGAAATCCAAAGCCATCCGCGCTGCTCTCGGCGGGATACCGGCGCTGGCCCCCTATCCGTAGCGACCCTCGATATAATCGGCGGTCTCCTTCTGCTCGGGGGTGACGAACATATCCTCGGTCTTGCCGTGCTCGACGACCTTGCCCAGCAGCATGAAGACGCACTCCTCGCTGGCCCTGCGCGCCTGGGCCATGTTGTGGGTGACGATGAGGATGGAGTACTGGCCACGCAATTCCCAGATCAGTTCTTCGACTGCCTCGGTGCCCTTGGGATCCAGCGCCGAACAGGGCTCATCCATCAACAGTACAGCGGGCTTGACCGGTAAGAGTCGGGCGATACACAGCTTTTGCTGTTCCTCGAGCGAGAGATCGGTAGCCTTGGCCCCCAGCTTGTCCTTGACCGTGTCCCACAGCAACACCTGGCGCAACGCGTCTTCCGCGATCCCATCCTGTTCCTCCTTCGAGCCGTGCCTTTTGTTGTGCAGTTTGTGGCCGAAGAGCACGTTGTCGCGGATCGATATGGGCAGGGGGTTGGGGCGTTGGAAGACCATGCCGATTTGCTTGCGCACCTGTACGAGTTCGACCGCGGGATCGTAGACGTTCTGGTCCATCACTTCGATGGTGCCGTCGATGCGCACATAGCCGAGCCGCTCGTTGATGCGATTGACGCTGC
This sequence comes from uncultured Gemmatimonadaceae bacterium, assembly GCA_964520345.1. GTDB lineage: Bacteria > Latescibacterota > UBA2968 > UBA8231 > UBA8231. The sequence continues at coordinate 3,300 of CAZFMY010000111.1, forward strand.
GCAGCAGGGTCGATTTGCCGCAGCCCGATGGACCGATGAGCGAAGTGATGATCCCGTGTTTAATATCGAGGTCGACATCGAAGAGGGCCTGGAAATCCCCGTACCAAAGATTGAGCCGCTTGGTGCGGATAGCGTATGGGGATGGACTATTGGTCATTTCCATGGATTCTCGGTGCATATAGGTTGCGTGGCTAACCGAATTTCCCCTCGATATAATCCCGGGTGCGCGGGTCTTTGAACTCCCCGGTGAAGAGGTTCTCGGTCTCACCGATCTCGACGCATTCGCCCTCGAGGAAGAAGGCCGTACGGTCGGCCAGGCGCCGGGCCTGCTGGACCAGGTTGGTCACCAGAATAATGGTGATCTGGCTCTTCAATTCCCTGAGCACGGCCTCGATGCGCATGGTGGTCACCGGGTCCACCGCGATGGAGAATTCGTCGAGCATCAAGAGGTCCGGGTCTTGCGACAGGGCCCGGGCGATGGTCAGGCGCTGTTGCTGGCCGCCCGAGAGCATGCTGCCCAATGAATCCAACCGATCCTTGACCTCGTCCCATAGCGCGGCCCGCGTCAGGCAGCGTTCGACGGCCACGTCCAAATCGGCTTTGTCGCGGACCCCCGACAGGCGCGGCGCCAGGGCGACGTTGTCGTACACGCTCAGCGGCAGACCCACCGGCAGCGGGAAGACCACGCCGATGCGGCTGCGCAGCGCGTACAGATTGCGCCAATGACGGGTGTCGCGACCGTCGAAGCGGACCGTACCGTCGACGTGCATATCGGCGTTGAACTCGTCCATGCGGTTGAGAGCCTTGAGGAACGAGGTTTTGCCCGCGTTGGCCGGACCGATAATTCCGAAGATCTCGTGCTCGCGCACATCCAGCTCGACATTGCGCAGAACCACCGAATCCCCGTAGCGGATCGTCAGCCCCTCTACCGCCAATTTGAGCGGCGCGTCTACCACTTTTTGCGGCCTCGCAGATACATGCGCAGGGCGATGGAGAGGCTGTTCATCACCAGCACCATGCCGATCAACACCAGGGCGACGCCATAGGGTAGCTCTTCTGGAACCCCGGGGACCTGAGTCGAAACGACGAATAGGTGTAGCGACATCGCCATAGTCTGGTCGAAAACGCCTTGCGGCAGGAAGGGCGTGAAAAACACCGCGCCAGTGAACATGATCGGCGCGGTCTCGCCCGTCGTTCGCGAGACTTCGAGGATTACGCCGGTGAGAATGCCGCTGACCGCGTTGGGCAGGACCACGCGGCGAATGGTCTGCCAGCGGGTAGCGCCCATATTCCAGCAGGCCTCGCGAAAGGCCAGGGGCACCGCCATCAGCGACTCGCGGGTCGCTACGATCACCACCGGCAGCGTCATAATTGCCAGGGTCAGGCTGGCAGCGAGGATCGAGGTACCAAAATCAAAAAACAATACGAAGGCGCCGACGCCGAAGAGGGCGTGGACGATGGATGGCACCCCGGCCAGGTTGATGATGGCGAGGTTGATCATCCGCGTCAGCCAATTGTCGGGCGCGTATTCGCTGAGATAAACTGCCGCCGCCACGCCCAGAGGCACCGAGATCAGCAGCGCGACCGTCACCAGCCAGACGGTGCCGATCAGCGCGGGGAAAATGCCCCCGGCCGTCATACCGTCGACGGGGTTCTGCAGTAAAAAGTCGATCGACAGCACCGACCCGCCCTTGTAGGTCAGGGTGGCCAGGATGAGCAGCACCGGAAGGATGAGCAGGCCGGTCATGACCCCGAAGAGCAGGCGGAAGAGCGTCTGGATCCGGGCATTTCTGACGTTGAGGTCGGTCGTCTCGAACATGGCCTTTAGCTCTCGCGGATCCCGCGCACGATCAGATCGGCGCAGAAATTGATGAAGAAGGTGATGACAAACAGGAAAATACCGATGGCGAATAGCGCCTGATAGTGTTCCGAGCCCACCGCGGTCTCGCCCAGTTCGGCGGCAATGGTCGCCGTCAGCGCGCGAACTGCATCGAAGAGCCCCTCGGGGATATTAACCGAGTGGCCGGTCGCCATCAGCACCGCCATGGTTTCACCGAAACCCCGTCCGACGCCTAAGAGCACCGCGCCCAACAACCCATTCTTGGCCGCCGGCAACACTACCCGCACGATCACCTGCCAGCGGGTGGCACCCATGGCTTCGGCGGCCTCGCGGAAGCGATCGGGCACGGCCTTGAGGGCATCCTCGGCGATCGAGGTCATGATCGGGGCGGCCATCAGGCCGAGGATGACCCCGGCATTGAGCACGTTGAGCCCCACCGGCACGTCGAACCACTCGATGATCAGGGGATTCATAATGCTCAGTCCGATAAAGCCCCAGACCACAGACGGAATCGCAGCCAAGAGCTCGACCAGCACCTTGAGGAATTCGCGGGTTTTGCCGGTGGCGAATTCGGCGATGAAAATGGCGCCGCCCAAAGAGAACGGGATGGCCACCACCATGGCCAGGCCGGTCACGCTGGCGGTACCGGCCATCAGGGCCAGAATGCCGAACTCGGGGGCGTCCTCATCGCTGGGAAACCAGTAGGGCGTGAGGAAAAACTCGCCCCAGTCCATCCGCGCGACGAAGCCGTAACCCTCTTTGGTGATAAAGATGAAAATACCGATGATGAAGATAATGGCGGAGATGCCGCAGATGAATACCAGCGCCTGGACCGCTTTATCTACATACCAATCCAGGTTGCGTCGGTCGAGATCTTCGCCGCGGATCGCGTCGCTCAATTCAGGCGTCCCCTTCTCCACCGTGCAGGGTCGTCATCAGCTCGTCGATAAGTGTGGCCAACGTCCGGTACAGGTCCTCGAACCGCCCATCGGAGGTATCGCCCATCTCCCATTCCAAGGCGATGGCGTGGAAGGGCACTACCTCCACGTGGGATTGAACCGTCCCCTGCAAACTGACAATCACGTGATAACTCGCGACTTCGGTGGCCGAATCCAGTGCTTTGGGCGTCAGGGTCTTCAACTCGATGCCGCGTTCGGCCATAAAGCGGTCGAGGCCGTCATCCACGGCCGCAGCCGCCTGCCGGCCGGCGGTCTCGTACTCGCCGCACTGCGGAAAGTTCTTGTGGCCAATCGCCTGCGCCATCGGCCCCAAAACGGAATTGTCCCCGTCGAGGAAAAGGATGCGGTAGGACTTCGGCGGCTTAGTCTGGCCGGTAACGGCGAATACGGCTTCCTCGCAGATGTTCTTGGCCTGGTCGACAACGCGGTCGAGCGAGTTGAAAACCACCAGATAGTTGAACAACTCCTGCACGCGAAGATTGCCCTCCGCTTCGGCAAGGTCGTCGAACACCGTGCCAAAACCTCGCGTCACCTGGTTGGCCTTGACAATGCCGCGTTGCGCACCGTCGGCATCGCCTTGGGCGAAGGCCGCCACGGCCTGGCCCAGTACCTCGCAGGCCTCGTCGGCCATGCGCTGCATCCGCGCTTGGAAGGCATCGGCCGGGGGATGCCCGATCTGCACGGTTTCGCGGCAGATATTCACCGCGTAGTCGCCGATGCGTTCCAGTTCCAGATTGACCCGCATAACTGCCGAGACAAAACGCAAGTGCCCAGCGCCGGGCAGGTGCACGGCGAAAAAACCGTGGCATATCCGATCGAGCTCGCGGCTGGCGCGATTGATCGGATGGTCGCCCAAGATAACCGCGTAGGCCAGGGCCGCATCGCCAGCCAACAGGGCGCGGCCGGCGTCGGCGAGCCCGGTTTGCACCGCCGTGGCCAGGGCCGCGAGTTCTTCACTGATATGCGCCAGATCCTTTTCCAGGCGCGCCTCGTATTGGCTCATACCGCTACCTCCGCAGGTTCTACCAGCGCCGGACTAGTTGCCGCACGCCACGTCGCGTACCGGGGCATAGCCCTTGCCGAGAATAATGCACTGGCCCTCTTCGCTGTGGATCCAATCGAGATATTTTTTGATTTCGCCTTTTGGTTCGCCATTGGTGTACATGAAGAGCGGGCGGGCGATGGGATAGCTGCGGTCGGAAGCGGTCCCCACCGAGGGACTGACACAATCGCCGCCATCGGCCTTGTCGATGCAGGCCATCTTGATGTGGTCGGTGGTATAAGCCAAACCGCTGTAGCCGATGGCGCAGGGCGTATTCTCGACCAGGTCGACCACGTCTTTCGAGCCGTGCATATCCAGAGTGCCCTGGCGGTACTTGCCCTTGGGCCCGAGCACGGCTTTCTTGAAATATACGTAGGTGCCGGAGTTGTTCTGGCGGCTAACGACCACGATCTCGTTATTTTTGCATCCCGGCACCTCCACCCCCAAGTCGCTCCAGTTCTCGTATTCTTTACCGCGGGCGTAGATCTTAGCGAGCTGTTCTATGCTCAGCGAATTTATAGGGTTGTCCTGGTGGAGAAATACCACCAACGCATCATAGCCGACCACGTGTTCAACCGGCGTCTGCCCGCGCTTTGTGGCGTGATTGATCTCCTTCTTCTTCATTTTGCGGCTAGAGTTGGCGATATCGACCGTGCCGTTGATCATCGCGGCAATACCGGTCCCCGAGCCGCCGCCGGATACGGCAATCGCCACCTCCGGGTCTTTCTGGCTATAGGCTTCAGCCCAGGCCTGGGCAACGTTGACCAGGGTATCCGAGCCCTTGTTTTGGATGGCGGTGCGGGCTTGCGCGTCCAGCGTCAGCACGATGTTGAACAAGAAGAGGGATAGGGCGATTACGCGTTGGAGATTCATCAAGGGCTCCTTGCCGGGAGATCTGGTTTGGCGATGGGAGATTGCTGATTATTGCAGTTTTGTTACGCCAAAAAAGTATATATTCTAAAGCAAAAAGGCGCAAACGGACCCACGTCAAACAGCAATCCCTGATGCGTCTCTTATATATTTCTTAAAATTGTCGATTATTGCCAACCAAATCGCAAAAATTACCGAGCAGACGTTTTAAGGGAAATGACTATGACCCTCTCCCTAGAGGCGCACCAGGCGACCCAGACACCGTCCAAGTGGACCCTGCTGCAGCGCCGACTCTTCGACGCAATCGGAGACGCCGCGCCGCAGGCGCTGGAGCGCTACACCCATCCGGACGGGCGCCAAGTATTCACCAAGGTCAAAGTTGACGAGGCATCCGGGCATCCGGGGGTGTTCCGGTCAGTGACAAGGCACTGGAATTAGGGCTGGCCCCGCAATTCGGTAAAGCGTTATAAAGCAATCTATTAGAAGGAGGCAATAGAATATACCGTGTCGCAGCAAACTGAAGTGAACGAGGCCGCTCAATGTATTGCTTCCGGAAACTTGGAGGCTTTCCGCGCTCTGCTCGAGAAAAATAGAGACCAAGTGGTAGAGCGCGGCAACGAGCTACTCAACGCACTCGCCTCCACAGATATAGAGCACGAAACTCACCCGGAGATGGTCCGACTACTCGCAAAAATCGGCGTTGATTTGGAGCCTCGTCGGAAACTGCCTCCAGTGAGATCTGCTGCTAGCTTGGGCAATTTTCGCGTGTTGGAGGCGCTGCTCGAATCCGGTGCATCCCCAGACGGCTGGCATGGCGACCTGCGGTCGCCTCTTGCTGAAGCCATTTACTGGAATAATGCCGCTATCATTCGACTGCTCCTCAACCATGGGGCCGCGATTTCGGAACTCCGGACGGCCGCTGGCACGGGAATGATGGATCGCCTGAGCGAATTAATGGAATCAAAAATACATGAGCGTCACGTTCGAGACGAGGCGTTCGTCTATGCTTGCCGAAACCATCGCTTCGAGGCCGCCGAGTTCATGCTGGAAAACGGGGCCGGTGTGAATGCCCGAGAACCGGGAGACTGGCAGCCGAAGGGGCAGTGCGCGACCTGTCTTCATCTGGCGTGCAGCAGAGGAGATCGAGAAATCGTTGTGTTTCTCTTGCAACACGGCGCGGACCTCGCCATCAGGGATGACTTGTGGAAAGCGACAGCCCTGGGCTGGGCAGAACACGACGGACAAGAGGAAATTGCCAGATACCTTCGGAGTCAGAGGGCGCCATTATAAACGGAGCCTTACCCGGATGATATCGTGCTTCTAAACAGTCATTGTCAGTGCGTTGCTCGGGCACGGAGCACTAGCGAAAGAACAGGCAACCGAGGCCGAGCGGCTATTTGCTCGATTTATCGACGCCTGATCCGATCGAAGACCCATCTAGTATTATCGCCGTTGAAGTTGATTCTATATCCTCAGTGATTCGACGCACCCGTGAAGCTAAGCGAAAAGTTTCCGAGGCTGAACTGAATGGGTTGGTTTTCGAGAAAGTCATTTCCCACTCCGTCGAAGGTGCCGTCCTGAAGTGATCGAACTCCATTGTATTGGCCGAATAAGACAAGCGCGTTGGCGATGAAACTTTCATCGGTCATATAAGCTGTGTAAAGTCGTCCCGAATCGACCTGAGCTCTCATGGTGACTATACCCTTTGAGACTCGCACGCCCATAGTCTCGCCTTTTTGGCGCAATAGCCAGCCCATCTCAGCGTCTTGAGTTTCGATATAATTTAGCCGATCGTTTATGAATCCACTGTGCTCCACTTTGATGGTCCAATCGTCTTCATCGCCAATTAAGGGAGGGCGTCCGTTGTAAAATTTTAAAGTATTGCCCGCTCCGGCAATCACAATAGACTCAAAAATCCTATGGCCAGAAAAGGTTGAGACGATCTCCCAGACATCGACTTTGTTGCCCTTTCGCTCTAAAATATATTGCGAGTTATCCGCAAATATTTTTAGCTGTTCGCGGTCGGCTCGCTTTTTTGTATTTAATTGGCTTAACCACTTACCGCTCTCCTCGAAATAGGCTTTCTCAATCAAAATCACACTATCTTCCTGGACGACGCGATAGAGCAGTTCTCTGGAGACCGATTGAGAAGTAATCGATCTTGGCTTCAGCGCATCGTATAGCGATGTAGTTTGGATTGCTTGGTTCGTCGCTGTACTGGTATAACCTTCTGGCCAGATTTGTTTATAACCGTAGAAGGGTACCTTCCCATCTTGATCTTTGAAAAAAATATCGTTGTAGTTTTTTATGCCGATCCGGCCGTATAAACTAAGAGAACTGATCTCATCTGCTTCTTTATCAGTGCCAGCCAGGGCTCTCGGTTTTTCAAACAACGTCAGCCAAATATCGGCTTCATCATAGCTTTCAGCCTCAAGCGATAGCGGTGCGAAACCCAAGCCAAACCAAACCAACAATCCTGCTATAGATCGCCATTTGCATACCGGGACCCCCTGCATAAGTTTCAATAGAAACCCCTTTCGATCGCAGAGCATTTAAAGATGAGCATTTAAAGGTGTTGTTGTCAGCAAATAATCCTGTTCAGAGTACTACAATATCTCATAGTTCCAGCGCAGATCCCTGTCGATTTTGGAGCGAAATTAAAAATTATATAAAGAGCATTATGGTATGTAGAAACCTCCTGCTTCCCTGAAGAAATACTAATAACGAGTTTAGATCAATTATCGCAGGTCACGCCAGAAGTACAAACGTGGACGGGGCGCCGCCCCCCATATCCTGTTGCGGGGAGTAAAAGATGGAAACTCGTGGTATGCACGAAGATGAAATCGAAGAAATGATCGAGCTACTGTGCCTGATAAACCGGCCGGATGGGCACGACCGCTACAGACGCTATATTCAGGGTGATTCGAGTTATACCTGGGAGCAGACGCGGGTCGTGGTGGCAGAGGGGCGGATCAGGTCGACTCTGAGGATATGGGACCGCTTAATGCGAATCGGCCCATCGGTCGTGCGCATGGGAGGTATCGGGGGGGTGAGTACTCACCCGGAGGCCCGCAGAAAGGGGTACGCTTCGGCCATGATGCGCGACGCGGTCGGGTACATGGCGGCAAGTGGTTATGATCTCGGGGTGCTGTTTTCCGAAATCCCCTTTGTTTTCTACCGCCGCCTGGGATGGGAGTGCGTGCCGCAAGCAGGATTCCGAATCCGCCGGAGACAGGACGGGCCAGTGCGGCAGAGCACTTGGCAGGTAGATTCTTTTCAGGAAGACCGAGACCTGGAGCAGGTAGTCGAACTGCACCAGGCCTACAATGTCCAGCAGAGCGGAGCCATTCTGCGGCCTCGGTTTTACTGGGATACCGAGCCGGCGCGGATACGGGATCTTTTGCCCACTATTGTGGCCCGCCGCGGCGATGTACTGGGCGGCTATATGAACTTTCTCACCGACGGAAAAGAAGTCGAGGTTTTGGAAATCGCCTACGACCGCGGCGATCCGGATATCTTGGGAGCCCTAGTAGACCGGCTCTTACAATGTTGCCAGGATGAGGGCATTGAAGAGATCTGCGGTGAAATCCCCCATCGCCACCCACTGGTGGACGCGCTGGTACAAGGGTGTGGCGGCGACCTGACCCTAAGTGGTAACACTTCTATGATGCTCTACGCGGTAAATTTTCTTTCCCTCATGCAAAAGCTGCTACCTGATCTACAGGCGCGTCTCAATGCCTCAGCCCAGAAGTTCCCACCGCTGGCACTTGGTTTTGCGCTCAATGGGCAGACCTGTGCATTGCGCTTAGAGGCATCGGGGAAACTCCAGGCAGACGGGGCAGCGGTACCGGAAGAGATGCTGAATCTCCCCGGTGAATTTCTCTGGCGCCTGCTAGTGGGCGAGTCCTCTTTGGAGCAAGTGCAGCCGGCTTTACGAGCACGCAGAATTGCGCTAGAGCCAAAGCTAGCTGCTTTTCTTGCCGTCCTCTTTCCCGCCCAAGAGATGATCTTCTGGGGCAACGACCATTTCTGAAAAAGACGGCCATTTTAAGTCCCGCTCAGATGCGGCTCTCGCGGGCACCATAGCACGTGCTCTGCCAGCTAGAATTGTCGCGCGAGCAAGCAATAGATAAACGCTCTGCGGGGGTTATCCCCAATGCTCTCAGTCCGCGATCTGGAAGGAATAGAGCCGGCTCTGGCGCAGATTGAAATGCAGCCGCACCGGCTCGTTTAGCTCCGCCAGCTTTCTACCGCTGCGCCACTGGACCTGGTGGTCGGTGCGATCCTCGCCCAGCGGTAGACATTCGTCCAGCGCCAAGCCGGCGATGGGCGCTCCGTAGAGGGTGCGCACTTCGACGCGCACTTCGCCGCCAGCGGCATCAGCATTGATCCGCAGCGCATCGCCGCCGGCAAAGCGCAGCGGCCGGGTCGTCAAGCTGCCCGGCCCTTCCCCAGCGGCGATGGAGACGAAACCGTCCGGCCGCAATTCGGCGACCCCCAGAGCGTCACCGCGCAAAGTGCGACCGTCGTGTTCGGTGCCCAGCAGATCGTTAATGCCGACGTGGGGGATATTCGAGCCGCGGTAGTAGATGCGGATCCGGTCTTCTTCGATCTGGACATGGTCGATATAGACGCGCTTTTCGTCCCAGGCCTGCGCGTCGCCGCCCAAAAAAACCTGGCGGTCGCAGACCCGCGTCCACCGGCGGCCATCGCGGCTGAAGGCGAGTTGGGCGTCGATGGTGTAGTTGGTGCCCGCCAACGGGTGTTCGTCGCCGGTGAATTCGTGGTAGATATTGAGGAAGCCGATATAGGTACCCTGGTATTGCAGCACCGGCATATAGTAGAATTCGGTGCCGGCGCCGTCGCGCTGGTCCGGGGTGATAATTTCCTCGATATGGGTCCACGAAGCGGCGTCGATACTCTCGGCTCGCCCCATGCGCCGGGTGGGAAAAACCGAGGCATCGTAGGGCACCCCCTGATTGCGCCAGCTGCGCTTCTTGTGGAGGCCATTGGGTCGCACATACATGATGTAGAGGCCATAGCGCTGGTCCCAAAACAACGACTGCGAAGCATCGCCGGAGGGCGCGATCACCGGATTGGGGTGGTGCGCGGTCCAGCTCAGGCCGTCGGCCGACCAGGCCATGCCCACACCCCCGGCGTAGTAGTAGGCCATTTTGTAGCGCCGCGCCGGGTCCTCTTCGCGCTCGTCCTGCATCACCGTCATGTCGTGGGCGAAGCCCTCGGGCTTGGCAAGTAGGTTGTTGGCCGTCGATCCGTCGAATTCGACCAGGCCCAGTTCGGGACGCTCGAAGTGGACACCGTCCTCCGAGACGGCGTAACACAGACCGGAGTGGCCAACTTCGGGGTAGATGCTGTACCAGAGCTTGTAGTCGGCCGTATCGGGGTCCACGGCAAGATCGCAGTAGAGGAAGCGCTGTCCCTCCCAGGGCTTTTCCATCGCGAAGACGGGATTCTCTGCGTTTTTGACCGGCTGGTGGACGAAGCGGACGGCGTTTTCGAGTGAGTCAATCAACAGGTCATCGAGAAAGAGCTGGCGCTCGGGACCAATGTCGACGATGGGAGGCAGGCGATCTACCGGTGAGTCGTTCATTTTTTTCCTCGAGGTTATTTTGGCTATGAACTGTCTTTAGCTGATACCGACGGCCTCTTTTACTGCGGTTTGAATCGCGAACTAAGGGAATTACAGGGGCCATCTCATACTCCCTCCACCCGGCGGAACCAGGGCTCGGCCCTCTCCTGCAAAAACCGCTCTTTGATTGCCGCCAGTACCTCGGGCGGCTGCGGCTGCCGAATGATCTTGCCCAGTTTCTCGCCAGGGGGGCGGCCGAAAAGCACCTCGTAATTGAAGGCGAAAAAGCCCTCGCACTCGGCGCGACGGACCTGGTCGAGAAAGCCGCAGAAGTACTCGACATCGCCCCGCCCCGGGCAGATCGACGATCCGCCCACGGCGATAAAACCGGGAATCAGCGGGCATTCCACCGCCTTGCGGTGCAGCGGCAGCAAGCCCGCCAGATTGGCGATGCTAAAGGAATCGTAGTACATGGGTAAGAGCGCATCAAGCCCGGCGGAAAGCCGCACGCGGTCCTGGAATATCCGGTAATTAGCGGTGCGCGGATTGGCATAGGTGTAAGCGCCGACTTTGATATCCCGGCCGGTGCGACGGACCGTCTCAGTCAGCCGCACCGCCGCTCGCTCGACTGCCTGGCTGCGATACTCGATTTCCAGCTCCCCCGGCACGTCGGCGGGGACATAGAAATCGCAGTACTGCACGTTTTCATATTGCAATTCCTCGCCGAAAAGCTCCCGGTAACCCGCTTTGCAGCGGTCGCAAAAACAGCGCTTGTTGAAGCGGATGAAATCCAGGATGAATAGGTCCAGCTCGTAGCGGGCGCACTGCTCGGCGACGAGCTGGTCCACATAGTCGACATAGTCCTCGTTCGAGGGACAGGCGAAGCAGGTGGGCACCAGTTCGCCCTCCTCATAGGCCAGCACGCGCCAGTCCTTATGCTCGGCGAACATCCCGCCCTCAGCATCGAAAGCATATTCGCGGCCGCGCCAGCCGCCTTCGAGGAATATCGGGAAGTAGCTGTGGACCTCGAGCCCGGCCCGATGGGCTTTGTCGACGAGCTCGCCGAGCAGGTCGTATTCGCGGCAGTACTCATGCACCGGCCCATGCTCACTCGGATAGTAGAGTATCCCCGGCGCCCTGACGCAGAGCTGGATGGCGTTGAAGTTGGCCGCCGCAGCCTCGTCGACCATGATATCGACCTGATCAGGTTCGAAGTCTCCGAGCAGAATGGCTTCGAATTGGTGTGAACACAAGGCGCGCATCTCGCGCATGATCGAATCTCCTGTGGATTGCGATACTAGTTTCGGCTTGTCCTCGGTCACGAGACGCCGAAATAGTCGAGCGTCTCGAACTCGTTACGATCAGTTATCGCTTGGGTCAATTTGGAAAAAGGGCGAGCAATCGAAGACGACCTTTAGTGAAGAGCCTTTTCACCCGGATTCCATCGAGCTCCGTAACGTCCCAATCCAGGAATCGACCGTCTCGATTGTTTTTTCGACGGATGTCCGAGGGCTGCCATACCATATCCAAGCACGTCAGCCAAGAGTCAATGCCAAAACGGAAACTGAATCGCCATTTCACACCAATAATAGAACTTGTAATATCGCAGATCAAGCCTACCCAATCATCAACCACTTTTTATGAAATATTCCGGATGAATTCCCCTTGCAGCGGAGCAGTGAGGACCGAATAAAAGTGTGCAAGTCCTAAACACATATGCCCACCACCGGGCCGGTCTCAGTGCCCGAATCGATTGCAGTGAGTTCCAGCGGTGCGGTAACCGGGTACTGCCCCACTGCCAGGGTAACGGCGATTGGACCGCTGACCCCCTGGGCGCGCTGCTGGCGCACGACGTCGCGGGCGCGGTTCAGGCTGGCCAGGGGCTGGGAAGCGTTGCCATCGCCGTCGTCGTCACCATGGGGTACCACATGCACTTCCGCGGCCAGAGGCCCCGGGGACAGAAGCTGGGTGTGCGACTTGAGGATCGCACAAAGATCAAAGAAGCTCACCCACAACCAGGATCGCCGCTGCATACCAGACAAAGTCTGCATACTTCTCCGGGTGCCTATCGAAGTGCTGGCGACTTTCTTCGCCCAGAATGCACCGTTTGTCGAACAGGTCCGGCAGCACTTCAACGGTGACGGTATGCGGACCGTCGGGGAGCTGCTCTCCGATCCAGAGCGGCGCCAGCCGCGTCCAGGTGCAATACGGGTCGAAGCGTTGATGACGGGTGGCCTGGTCATCCAGTGCGACCTGCACCATGCCGCCCTCCGGGCCGAGCAAGTCATAGAGCGCGACGGCAGTGCCGACAAAGCGGAAGCTCATTCGCCCCCCCGCTTGCAGCAGCCAAAGTTCCGGAATACAATGCTCGAACTGGGCGTACATGGGACTGGTGGCAGGATACAGCTGTTCGGCTCCTCTCAGCGTGGCGCGTGAAAGCTCCAACAGTTGTGCCGCTTCCCAATTCTGTGCATGCAAGGGGGCAGGCAGGCGTTGCTCACCGGCCGTCCCGACGGACTTCAACTCTTCAAACGCCCGGATGAATGCCGCCAGGTAGAGCCGATGACCTGTGTCGGTGAAAGGGTGTACGCCATCATTGGAGAACGGAATGATCTCCTGCTTGTTGGTGGCCGCGGTGGAATCGACATCGAATCCTTCTCCGGCAACCTGCTCCACATACTCGTCAGGGGATTTCATGATCAGCTTGCCAGCCTGCTCCAGCCGCGCCACCTCCAGACCCATGTTGACGCTGGCGATGCCGTAGTGGTCGGCCAGCTGCTCCATGACCCCCTGCGCAACGGTACAGCAGCCCTGCTGCAGGACCGCTCTTTGCCCATGGAACAGCGTATAGACAAAGCAGATATCACATTGCGGCAGATAGCGCCGGATCTGACGGACGATCCTATTTCAATCAAATTCCCGTGTCCGCAGCCCGTGCACTCATGCTCACCGCTGGCGACGGGAAAACTCGCCTTTAAACCAATATCGCCTGTTGTGCGATCTGATACTGGGTGATCTCGCACACCATATATTACCATCGGCGGTTTACTGTCAAGTGGACCAACCCTGGCGATAAATGCGAAGGAGCTTTCGGTTGATGCGGGTAGCCTCGATATTTATATTCGGCACCCAATCGGATACGGAGGCTGCACTCCCGCTGAGTCCAGGTGGGACGAGCAGTGCGATATTTCCTACAATTCCACTTTCGACAGGCTATAAGCTCCCCCCGATCAAGCAACGTCCACTAAGGAGAAGGATTCCGTTTCATGTACCGACCAGTGCGCGCCCTGAGCCTAGCGGGGAGCGTAGCCGCGATATGTCTGGGACCACCCGATGGTGAAGCTGCTCAACCCGGACCTCTTGTCTCAAATGAAGGAGGCGCACGCTTCACTGAAATTGGCCGGTTGGCCGGTGTGGCCTATGGCCAGGATGGGCAACAGGAGGCGGGTATGGGCGTCGATGCAGCCGACTACGACAACGACGGTGACATGGATCTGGTGGTCACTAATTTCGAGAACGAACCCAACGGCCTGTATCAGAACCGGGGCACCGGATTCTTCCCGTACGCCTCTTTCCCCGCGGGAATCGCTCTGATCAGCCTACGCTACCTTTCGTTCGGTATCGGCTTCATCGACTATGACAACGACGGCTATCAGGATCTGTTCGTAGCCAACGGCCATGTCCTCGACAACACTTCGGAATTCAACAAGTCCAGCAGCTACGCCCAACCCAACCAACTGCTGCGGAACCAAGGGCCTGGCAGGCCTGAGATCCGATCAGTTCGTCACGCTGGTCGAGGGCGAGGTGGGACAACCCGACCCACCGCACGCGCACTGAAAAATCAGATCGGAGACATGTTTGAAATTCCCAACGGAAGGAAAGGACTATGACCACCTCCCTGAAGGCATGCCAAGCAGCACAGACACCACCCAAGTGGGCCCTGCTGCAACGCCAACTCTTCGACGCAATCGAAGACGCCGCGCCACAGGCGCTTGAACGCTATACTCATCCGGACGGGCGGCTACTTTGGCCCCCGAGCCCGGAATTCCAAAGTATCGATGCGCTGGACGACTGCTACGAGAGCTTCCACAACTGGCCGCTGTTCTACCTGCTCGGCGGCAGCGACCGGTTTTTGGCCGATGCCCAGCGAGAATTCGATGTCATCAATGAGCAAATGAGCCAGCACGGCACGGGACATGGCTATCCCATGGTGGTGCAGGAATACCAACCGGGCTACGATTGGTTCCATCAGGGTGAAGGCAACTACTTGTTCTACATGCTCTGCATGGCCGATCCAACCAACGGGATTCATATAGAGCGGGCCCGGCGTTTCGCCGAACTCTTTCTCGGCGAGGATCCACAAGTGCCCAACTACGACCCGGAACATCGGATCATCCGATGCGCCCGAAACGGCAGCAAAGGTCCGGCCTACTGGGCCTTCGACGAAGGTCCGCACTGGCCCTATCCCGGGTACAACCTGCCTTTTTACGACGTGCCGGGATGCACCAACCACGAGGCAGTGCTCGGCGATCCCGAGTTGGGCGAGCAAATGGGTAAGGCGATGCGCGAACGCATGGGTCGGGGCGACGCCGTGGTCAATCTATTGGCAACCACCCTGGGGACAAACGCCTATCTGCTGACCGGGGACGCAAAATACCGCGACTGGGTGTTGGAATATACCGAAGCCTGGATGGAACGCACAGACGCCAACGGCGGCATCGTGCCCGACAATGTAGGCCTCTCCGGTGTCGTCGGAGAACACCTCAACGGCAAATGGTATGGATCGATGTACGGGTGGGCCTGGCCCCACGGCTGGCACAGCGTCGGACAAGCAGTAGGAGTCGCCGCCCAGAACTGCGTCCTGCTGACAAACCGGCTGGAGTACATGGATTTTCCCAGATCACAGATCGATGCCCTCATCGCCCGTGGGATCGAGCGCAATGACCAGCTCTACGTGCCCCATAAGTACGACGACCCGGGACGGGTCGACTATGAGCCGGGCGAGTGGATGTGGCACATTATCCGCAAAGAGGATGGCACCGCTCTGGAGCAAGACGGCTGGTTCGAATTCATGCCCATGTATCCGTCGGATATCGCCCATCTGTGGTGTATGTCGATGACCGGGGATGATGCGCAGCGCTTCGAGCAGACCCGCAGGCGATCGGGAGATCCCTTCGACCTTAATGCCTGGCATCATACCAAGGACCAGGGCGGGCACGACTGGGGTTGGCTGGCCTATCTGCACGGAGAATTCCCCGAGTACCCCGAGCGGATTCTCGAACACAATCTGGCCCAAGTTCAAGCGCGCCTCGAGTTCATGGCACAGGACGAGCAGGACCCGGCCACCTATAACGATGCCTATTTCCAGCAACGCAACCCGGTTAGCTGTGAGGGGTTGGTACAGCTGACCATGGGTGCGCCGCTGCCGCATTACAACGGGGGCCTGCTGGTCACCAGACTGCGACACTTCGATGCCCAGCGCCGTCGTCCGGGACTGCCACCCGACGTGGCCGCGCTGGTATCGGAACTGAGCGATGACCGGGTCGAATTGACGATGGTAAACCTGAGTGGAACCGAAGCTCAGGAAGTGCTGATCCAGGCGGGGGGAATGGGAGAACACGTCTTTACCGAGATCAAGATTGACGGGGCATCCGAGATTGTTCCGGTCGGCGACAAGACGCTGACGCTGGCGTTGCCGCCGCAGACTCAGGCTCACCTGGAGTTGGGCATGAAGCGATTCGTCCACGAGCCGAGTCTGCACCCGCCGTGGTAAAATGCGTGGATCTATTGCGCTGGCCCTGCCGCTTTCTGCTGACGATCTGGATGGGCGCATGCCAGGCGCCCGAAGCACCGGAACCAAACCCGGAGGGAGCCCGGCTCAGCGCACTTGGGCACGACTATTTTCGCCAGACCCGATACCGCGACGCACTGGTCGCGTACCAAGAGGCCGTAGCCTTGGACTCTCTTTCCGCGCCGGTCCACTGTCACCTGGCCACGACCTACATGAAACTGGGCCGCAGGGATTCGGCCGCCCGAATTCAGTCGACGGCTAGGCCTCTAGCGGGAATTCCTCGGGCACGTAGTTGACGCGGCCGCTGACCAGATCGGCGGTGTGCACGACCTGGCCGCCGCTTTCCGCAGACAGATTGGCACCGAGCACGGCAGCCAGGCTGTTCAAGGCGTCGGCATAGGAGCTGCGCATCACGTCGTGATCGTCGTTCTGCACAGCGCGAATGAAGGCCTCGGCCTGGCGGGCGAAGCCGTTGACTTTCTCGTCGGTCTCCCAAACCACCTTGCCGTTCTCAACGAGCCGGTCGGGGTGGTACTCGAGTAGGTGCTCATCGCTGATGAGGTACATATCATTTTTCCCGATGCCCGACTCGTACTGCACCCGCGAGGTGGTGGCGTTGGCTGTGATGCCACTGGCGAAACGGTAGTTGACGTTGTAGACATGCGGCAGGTTCATCGGCTCGGGACCTTCGCCGGGCTGCCGCGGCATATAGAAGGCGGAGATGTGCTCGATCTCGTCATCGACGAGGTAGCGCAACAGGTCGATGCGGTGGATCGTATTCTCAACGAACGAGCCGCCCGACAGGTCGTACCGACTGGTCCAGTAGCGCAGGGGCTGGCCGTTGCGGATCGCCAGCAGATTGGCGTGGCGCAG
Organism: uncultured Gemmatimonadaceae bacterium; assembly: GCA_964520345.1. GTDB lineage: Bacteria > Latescibacterota > UBA2968 > UBA8231 > UBA8231. The sequence continues at coordinate 20,265 of CAZFMY010000111.1, forward strand.
GGTGTGCTCGTGCAGGAGCTCACGCGCCACCGGCGCCGCCGGCTCGTAGCGGGCGAGAAAGCCGACCTGGGTGAGAATACCAGCCTTCTCGACGATGGCGTTGTTCGCGACGGCCTTCGACATGTCGAGAGTCACGGGTTTTTCGATGAAGACGGCCAGGCCCTTGTCGGCGGCCATCTCCAGCTCGTCGGTGTGAAAGGTCGGCGGGACGCAGAAATAGATGGCGTCGAGCTCTTCCTTTTCCATCATCTCGCGATGGTTGCCGTAGGTCGTCCTTGGCTTGAACGCGGCAGCCTGTTTTTGCAGCGTTTTTTCATCGACGTCGCAAAACGCCTGCAAGACGGCATCGCCGCTCTCGACCAGCGGAGCCAAACCGGGCAAGTGGGCGGAGGTAGGGATGAGGCCGAGGCCAATGAACCCCAAGCGCACAGGTTTCATTTCGTATTAGATCCTTATCGCAGTGTCGGGTGTAGTGTATTCACTCTCACTAATTGCAGGGATGTATCAGAGGCGCCACCGAGTGGCCATCAGGCAGGTCTGTCCCTTATGCGCCGGGTCGACCTGATAGTAGATCGTCAGCACCGAG
>CAZFMY010000112.1:0-20741 GCA_964520345.1 uncultured Gemmatimonadaceae bacterium
GCGATTTTTATGATCAAAGGTGGTAAACGAGGCAGTGTGCACGGCGGTAACCCCAACCTTTTTCATCATTATTATAAGTATCAAGATGGCGTGATGCAGTGCGGACTGTCGGTGTTGACGTATGTGTTGTCAGACGCCCCTGCAGGCTCGGGTGGGTTTGCATGTGTGCGGGGCAGTCACAAGAGCAATTTTAGGATGGATTTGCCAGACGATGTGCGAAAATTTGAGCGCGTCCCACACTATGTGATTCAGCCGGAAGCGAAAGCTGGCGATGCGATTTTTTTCACTGAAGCACTAGCGCATGGGACCCTGCCCTGGTGTGCGGATCACGAGCGCCGGACCTTGCTTTATAAGTTTGGACCGGGACATTTAATTTCCGCGCCGAAGGGATATGATATTTCTGAGTACGAGGGACTAACAGAGCGTCAGAAGCGCATTTTATTGGCACCAGGGGTGCATGATCGACCAGATGTGATGGTAGACCCGACACTTAGCGGATAGGCGAATTAAATCCTTGACGGCTCCAGCTGCACCATTTAGCGTATAATTATGGCAAATAACGGCAAAGCCACTGCACCCGCAGCCGTCGCGCTCGACGACGGTAGTCAGACTCGCGATACCCGCGGCGAATGGACGCCCCGGATCCTGGGCAAGGCCCTGCCCTTTGCCTGGCCCGTCGAGTGGCGCAAGCTGGTCCGCTTTTTCTTCGGCTTCCCCGGCTTCCTCTGGCCCTTCGGCGCCGCTCTCCACTACCTGCTCGGCTGGGTGACCTGGGAATACCTCCAGCCCGGCGCCGACGATCTGGCCACCTTCAGCCAGCTGCAGCTCGAGTGGATATGGCCAATGTTCGCGCGCAACTACATCATGCTGGCCATCGTCGCCGGCACGCTGCACGGCATCCTCTACTGGCGTCGCGTCCAGGGCAGCCGCTTCAAGTACAACTCCCGCTGGCCGAGCACCGAGAGCAAGGCCTTCCTGTTCAGGGACCAGGTCAAGGACAATGTCTTCTGGACCATGGTCAGCGGCGGCACCATCTGGACGCTCTACGAAATCCTGATCTTATGGTCCTACGGCAACGGCTGGATCTCCTTCACCACCTTCAGCGCCAACCCGGTCTGGTTCATCGCTCTCGCCTTCATCCTGCCCTTCTGGCAGGACTTGCACTTCTACTGGGTACACCGCATATCCCACTGGAAGTGGCTCTACGACTGCTCCCACTACCTGCACCACCGCAATACCAACGTCGGCCCCTGGTCCGGCCTCTCCATGCACCCGATCGAGCACCTGCTCTACTTCACCCGCTGGATCATCCTCTTCATCGTCCCATCGCACCCGATCCACATGTTCTACCTGATGCAGCGCCCGGCCCTCAATCCGGCACTCGGTCATACAGGCTTCGACCGTATCGTCCTCAAAGAGGAGGGCGAAGGGCTCAACATCGACTCCTACTTCCACTATCTGCACCACCGCTTTTTCGAGTGCAACTACGGTACCGTCACCGTGCCCTTCGACCGCTGGTTCGGCTCCCTCCACGACGGCACCCCCGAGTCCTACCAGCGCATGCGTCAGAAGAAGCGCCTCCCCAAAGAAGCTGCCCCCGCTCCAGCCAGCACCTAAGTCCAATAGAACCGCTGGCGGCATCGACGGTGAGTACTCATCCCGACCGCATTGCCAGAGCGGCCCCGCCGAGTTCAATGCCCTGATCGCATGTCTCGAGCACGACGGAGCCGTATACACAGAGAGCCGCCGGGTGCTGAAGCCGATTGCCCACCGCATTACGCAGGAGCGACAACCATGATCGACAAGCCAGAAGAGCCATTCGCCTGGGAACACGACGCCTACAATAACAACTATGAGGATTGTGGCCTGACCGGGTACACCGGCCTGGACTACCATACCATAGCCCAGTTATCGGTAATGCCGGCGTGGCGGGCCCAGGTTGGTCAACGGGGATTCTACAAGGCCGGGATGGCCCTGATGCCGGATGGCTCCCTCATTGCCTCACCGGTAGACATGCTCGCACCGCGGCAGCGCCCTCCGTTCTCCAGCGGGTTGGTGGAGACGAGCTGGCCGGTCCGCTTGCACAAATCCACCGATAGCGGCCGCTCCTGGCAGCCGATCGAACACACGCCCTTAGTCGGCAAGGAGGGATCGCTGACCTGCCTCGAAAATGGGGTGCTGCTCTTCACCTCCGAGTCGCTGGACGGCGTCGCCTATTCCGACGATGGCGGCACGAGCTGGGAGCATATCGATTTCAAGACGCCCAGAGCGGATCCGTACCAGGCGGTCTTCCCGGTGCGGGCGCCGATTGTGCATCCGGATGGGACCATCTCCTTCGTTCGCAGCGTGGGTACTATGGAAGGCAGGGCTCCGGCCGGGTACGACTCACCGAAATCTCAGGCTTGGCTGGTGCATTCGACCGATGGCGGTCGCAGTTGGAACGAGTGCATCCCGATCAAAACCTGGGACGACCCCTTCCCGTTGTTCGCCGAGGCGGACTTCGAGCGTTTGCCCGACGGACGCATCCTGGCCAGCAGCCGCTTCGAATGGTTGCATCCACTCGCGGGAAAGCCGCTGCCCTACCCACCGGGTACAATGCCCAACGACCACGCTGCCGGTCATATGGTACTGACCGAAAGCAGTGACGAAGGGCAGAGCTGGTCTGCGCCGCGGGAGTTCCTCCAGTACAGCGAAGTGCAGGGCCAGCTGACGATGCTGCAGGATGGTCGGCTGCTTTGCACCTACACCAACTACCACCTGCCGTTCGGGGTGGGAGGAGTCATCAGCGAGGACTGCGGCCAGACATGGGACTTTGAGCACCCCCTGCAACTGGCGATCTCCAACGCCCATGCGGCGGGGTGGGCGACGACCCGGCAATTGCCCGACGGTACGCTGGTAAGCATCTATGCGTTGACGCCCTATCACATTGAGCCGGCCGAGACCGGTACCAGCGTCTGCCACACTCTGCGCTGGCAAGTGCCGGGACTCTAGACGCTTTGGGCTAGCTGAGTGGTGACCAGGTCCCGCGTCGGCCAAGGTATTCGGAATATGCGCAACAATTAACCCTTCTGTCATTTTTCTATAGCATTACCCTCAATACCTGCCCACAACTGCGATGCCCGATGCTGACGATGCATGGCGGTGCCGACATAGAGGCGGTCGGCGAAGCTGGTCATACCAAAGACACAGCCCAGGTTGCACCGGTCACCGAAGCCGTCCTGGTTGATCTGGAGCCAGGCAGGGTGCATCACATCGTCGCAAATCCACACCTGGGTGCCGCGTTTCTCGTTCCAGGTGGCCAGGGCGACGCGCCCGCGATCTACGGTCAGGCCCCCGGCCAGGTGGTTGTCGGCAAAACCAAAACCCGGTTCGCTGATACTATCCCAGTGGTCTCGGCAATAGCGCCACACTTCCACGGGGCGGTCCGCATACCACTGGGTCAGGGTCGCCACCAAGGCATCGCCCACCGCGGCGATGCGGAAGCCGTCGGTCAGATAGTCCGGCAGGCGGCCCCGCACCACATCCGTCCAATGTACTCCGTCGCTGGTCTCATAAAGGGCGTAAGGTGCCAGCTTGCCCGTACTGGCGTAGAGCCGTCCCCCCATGGTGACAAAAGCGCGAATATAGTCGTTTTCTTTTGCCGCGGCTTTGAAGACCTGTTGCCAGTCGCTGCCGTCGGGACTGCGCCAGATCTCGGCGCCGCTCACCGGATTCCACGTCCCGACGTAGAGGTGGCCCGCAAAGGCGGCAAAATTGAACATGTCCTGGTTGTGGCGATCGCCAAAACCATCCTGGACTACGGGCTCCCAGTCGCTGCCGTTGGGGCTGCGCCAAATCTCGGCACCGGTATCCGACTCGGTATGCCGATCGCCGAGGACGGCGTTGTAAGTACCGGCGTAGAGCATGTCCTTAAAACCGACAAAGCCGTAGAGATCCCTATTGCTGGCACGGCCGAAGCCCTGGGGGGCGATGCTTTGCCAGTGGACCCCATCGGCGCTGCGCAAGGCCTCGCCGCCGTTTATCAAGTTGCGCGTGCCCAGGTAGAGGTGGCCGCGCCAGGGGTTAAGGGCAAAGACCGAGGTGGTATTTTCGGGGTCTTTCCAGGGTTTGTCTACCCGCTCCCAGTGCCAGATGCCCATCTTTTATCTCCTTCTCCCGTGCGTGGACGCAGGACCGTGCCGCAGTGGAGGATTTTCACGGCTGAACCAGGCGACAAAAGCTGCTAGAACGGACAACCCTCCGCAAGCCATCCCCACCGGCGTACGCTTGCGGACCGCCTTCCGGTTTAGTAATCTTGCCCGCATGGCTCCAAGAACCGGCTAGGCTGGCACTGTTACGAGTGGGGGACTAGCTCGGCGTTCAGATCGCGTGAGGAGATAAATTGGACCTTCGTCAACAACTGACTGCGCTTCTTGGGATCCCGTCGGCGCGCTCTGACCTCCAGCCGGAAAGCCGCGGCCAGCTGGAGCGCGACGGCGTGATCGTCGAAAAGTGGATCTGGACGAGCGAGCCCGGGTCTCGCGTGCCCTCCGTTCTGTACCGGCCCGCCGAGGTCGCCGAGCCGATCCCGGCGATCGTCGTCACCTGCGGCCATGGCGAGAGCAAAAGCCAATGGTCGCTGACCTACATCGGCCAGGCTTATGCAAAGCTGGGGGTGGCGTGCCTGGTATTGGACCCGATCGGGGAAGAGGAGCGCCACATCGAGAGAGGGCTCGGCACGCGGGCTCACGATCCCGAGCCCGTCCATCTCCACGCGGACGGCGCCGGACGTTTGATCATGGGCAAGCTCGTTTTCGACACCATCCGAGGTATCGACTTCCTCGAAACGCGAAATGATATCGATCGAAGCCGAATCGGCGTGGCCGGGAACTCCCTCGGCGGTGCGAAAGCGACGTGGATGCTCGCTCTGGACGAGCGCCTGAAACTCGGTCTGGTCTGCGGCTGGGGCTACAGCGACCACCTGACCATCCACGGAAAGTTCTGCACCCGGATCCCCAATCTCCGGCTGCGCGAAATCTGCGATTGGACGGACGTACTCAGGCTCGCGTCCCCGGACTGCGCGCTCCTCGTCCTGAACGGCGACACGGACCCGATCATCGATGACGACGAAAGCGGTCGCGTCTGGGCAGAGACCCGACAAAACGTCGACCGCGTTGCCAATCACTTCGCCGACGGGAAAATCGCGTACTGGTTCGAATCCGGGGGCGGCCACCGGCCCTATCACGGATACAAGGTCGCGCTGGAGTGGATCCATCGACACCTCGGGACGCCGCTCGCGTCTCTGGAGGAGATCCAGGCGCTGCCGACCGTGAACACCGGCGAGTGGTGCGACCGCAACGGGATCGCGCTCGAAAAACTCTACGGGGTGGAAGTGCACCAGCGAGGCGCGACGCTACCGGATCTGGGACTCTCGCCATTACTCCCCACCGATCTCGCATGCCTGTCCGAGGACGAAATCGGCGACCCGCAGTACACGATCGAGGGCTGGCTCGACCTGATCGACTGACGCTTCTGGTGCGCGCCGAGCCAACCTCAGCGAAACCACCGAGTACATCATGAGGGTCAGCGACACAACACTTAGCTCTATTTCTCATGCGTCTCCTTTACGCAATCGTGAAATAGTGCATAATGGTAGCGTTCTTTTTAGCTTCAGGAACTTCATTCTTTGAATTAAATCCCCAATAGGGAGATGCGCTTTGACGAGCCAACTAAATTTAGACGAACGATTAGAAAGACCCTATTCGATAGGCACAGGTATTCCCAAAGGGGGCGACGCAGAAATAGAAGGGTATTTGGAATCCTTACGCGTGCAGGGATTCTGTCTTATTGAAAGAGTGATCCCGGAAGATAGAGTGAAAGATGTGCGTGAGAGCGTTGTCTTAGGGCGTCAACTCCTTGAAAAAGATCGTAAACGCGAGCGAGAAAATCGCATCGAGCTGGAACGTTCGAGACTGGCCGCTGCTAATGAAGGAAAGAATTCGGCGGATATTGATATCCCTGAATCCGTTCGACCGCCCGCAGCACCGTACGCCGAATTATGTGATATTGCTCGCAATGAGATCTTTGCGGAGTATCTGGCAGAGCCGCGTATTTTGGGCGTCGCTAAGGCGATGCTCGATACCCACGTCCGTGTCGTTCAGACCGAGGTTAACAAATCGTCCCATCCCTGGCCGGATAGGCCGCTGGACGAAAAACAATTGCGCGCCCGTGGTTGGCATTCCGACTGGCCTCACGACTTGACAGCTTATATTCCGAATCCAGACGATCCGTGGATTCACTGTGGCGCTGTCGCCCAACCATTCCCAGATCTTTGCATGTGTTTGTCTACGGTGTGGTATTTGGGTCCTGAAGACGTAACACCCTTCAACGGAGGTACGTGGGTTGTTCCTGGATCACACAAAGACCCCCGCAACCCCCGCGGCCCCGGTGATGGCATTGATAGACGGGGCCCGATCCCCGGAGAATTTCAGGTTTCAGGTCCAGCGGGCTCCGTCTTTATGCAAGACACACGAGTCTGGCATTCAAACGCTAGAAATCAAAGCGAGCATGAACGGACCGCAGTTGTATTACGCTATGCGCCATGGTGGCTTTCCGGCAACGAATTCGGACAAATACATTCTGGGGGACGCGCTATAAGAACATATGTGCCCAAGGAGGTTTATGACCGTTTTTCGCCGAATGTCCAGTTGCTATTCAGGCATTTGGTCGAAGGCGTAGAGGACGTCATTCAGCCCGAGAACCAAGCAAGAGCGTTTCAAGCAATGGATATAGACGACGATCCAGACAGTATCAGCGACAACACTCACGTGGTCGCCGGTGCGATGACGATAGAAGAATGGCGTAACTCGAAAAGTCAAAATTAACTAGGCTTTTCCACCTCAATTCGGTTTCTCCCTCTCGCCGTCGCCTGGTCTGGTCGGCTTTATTGGCGCAGGTCCTCGCCGTGGATCCGACACTTTGTCCGACCTGTGGCGGCCGGCTTCGGCTGGTCGCGATGCTGAGCGATCCTGCTTCGATACGCAGCTATTTGAGCAGGGTTGGTTTGGCGGCCGATCCTCCGGCGATGGCGTGCATGAAAGTGATCTATTGCATCTCTACCGATCCCAGGGGAAGGTGAAGGTGGGTGGGTTCTGGTAGCGTTGCATCTTGATCGTGAGTCTGGTACCGGTGCCGGGCGCGAGTTTGACCCGGAAGCTGGAGTCACCTACGGCGATCTCGTCGCCAGCGTCGCTGGTCGCGCTTGTGAACTGGTGTTCGGCGTAGGCGCCGGCCTGTACGATCAGCGTCCTCGGGTGCACCGGGCTGGTGTTGACGAGGCTAACGACGACCTCGTCGTCCTTCAGACTCTCTATCAGAGCTCCTACGTCCTCGGGGATGCCGGCGCGGCCGCGTTCGGGATCGAAGTAGCGCAGGCGCACATGCAGGGTCTCGCCAAAGGCGGGGGTGTGACCGCCGAGCATGAGTTCCACCAGGCTGTTGATCACGGCCGGGTTGAACTGCAGCGTGTCGTCGGACAGCCGGGTATCGTCGGTGGCGTTCTCGGCCCGCATCCCCTCCACTCTCTTGCGCAACTGCTCCAGCGCACTCTCCAGCGCCGCGACCGGGTACTCGGGGTTCTCGCCCTCCAGGTAGCGAATCCAGTCGTTGTCGGCCAGGGCACGGTCCTTGGGATCCATCGACCAGAGATAGGTCTGCAGGGAGCCGGCACTATAGGGATGGGGGCCGTACGCGTACCAGCCCTCGTCGCCGTGCATGCTCGGATAGACGGTCTGGCCGTCGACCTCCTTGGCGTTGGCATTGACGGTGGCCAGCATGCGGCGCCAGACGTCAATGTACTGCTGCTCTCCGGTCACCAGCAGGGCGTTGCCGAAGCCGATGACGGCGCGGGTCACGCCATTGCGATTGGCTTTGGCACCGGTCTGCGGCACGGTGACGGTGAAACCCCAACCGTAACAGCCGCCGTACCACTTGCCGTCGGCCTCGCCGCCGATCGTGCCGTCGAGGCCGATGTTAGAGGGGATGACGCCGTCGTTGGCAGCAATGCGCTCGCACCAGGCGTCGACGTACTCGATCAGCCACTCGCGATATTTTTCGTCGCCGGTACAGGCGTAGGCGTTGGCAGCGAGACTGGTGGCCTGCAGGTTGAGCGGATGGTCGCCGATCACGTCGGTGTATTCTTCGAAGTGAGCGAGCATCTCGTCCCAGTTGCGCTCGCCGTGCTTGGGGTCGGGGAAGTTGTCCACGTCGATGGGGTCGCCAGCCCAATCCAGGGCGGTGGCCTTGCGCAGCAGAGGGCCGCGGCTGCCGTTGAACAGGCTGCGGATGATACGGTGCTCCGGGTCGTAGTTCTTTGCCTGCGGATCTTCGTCCATATAGAAGCCACTGAAGCGCCGCAGTCTCTTCTCCATACGGTCGTCGTACGGATCCGAGAGACCCTGCAGATTGAGGACGACGAGCCCCTCCTGGTGATGGAAAAAGTCGAACATCACCGGGAATTCCTTGTAGTACATGCCCTCCCTGGCGAAGGGCACATCGACGGTCCTGGCCTCGGTGTACTGCAGGATGTGTCCCTCCCAAGCCTGCTTGGCCATCGCCAGCACCGAATCGGAGCCGCCGATGGCGTGCAGGATCGGCCAACCAGTGCAGTTCTCGATGGCGTCGTCCGGACCGTCGTTGCCACCCCAGCGGGGCAGGCACTTGAGGTACCCCCGCTCGTCAAAGAAACGGGCGTAGAACTCCTCGCAGGCCTGGGACTCGGCGGCGATGAGCTGGCGCTGCAAGAGCGCCCATGTCGGCGGGGCCGTGGGGGTGGTGATCGATAGTGTCGCGGCCATCATGCTCTCTCCTTTCGATTCGGTCCTTCAGTCCAAATGACAGGAACTATAAAAGGCCTTTTAAAAAGACAGGTCAAGCAGTGCAACCGTCTTTGCGCCGCGGTTTAGCGGCCGACCCTCCAGCCATGACAGCGGCTCGTCCTCCCCCATAGCACAAGTGGGACCCGGTAATTTAAGATGGCGATCGGTTCAGAACTGAAAAAACGCAATTTATTTATAACAGGAAAGTTGCGCTATTAAAAAATAATGGCGGCGCCGTACGGCAATCTGTAGCGATAGCAGGCGGGACTATCATGGATGAGGAGATGAAACCGACTACCCGCAACGAGCTTGTCCCTGCCTCCTGAGTAAATCCCGCGTCAACTATCACAGCAATTCGCGCAGAGTCGCTTTCGCCCCTTGGCCTTCGCCCACCCCGCATAGCGAGGTCGTCAATCACGGACTCGTTAAGCGCCATGTAAAAAGACACCAGACTGGAGGGAGCGAGCAGACGCCAAGACCGCTTGACCCGATGATCCAAAAGGGCCTTTATATTTCCTATTCACGCTAGAGGGAGGTGTGTCGAGTGTACTGATTTCCCATAGCGTCTCACGCGAGGTTAGTACGCCACCGTTACTGGAAAGGATACCTGATGACAACAACCATCGAGCTCTTCAACGGCCGGGACCTGACCGGGTGGGAAGACCACAAAAACCCCCACCTGTGGACCGTCATGGACGGTATGATCGTCGGCACCTCCGAAGCCGGCAAAATGAGCAACCTGAGTACGCAAACCCAGTACGGCGACTTCGAGCTCAGCTTCGAGTACAACGCCGACGCCAAGGTGAATAGCGGCGTGTTCCTGCGCGTGTCCGACTTGGACGACGAGGTGCACACCGGGCTGGAGATCCAGATCCTGGACACCTATGGCAAGGAACCGCCTCTGGAAAAAGGCGACAGCGGCGCCCTCTACGATATGATCGCGCCCTCGACAAACCCACTGAGTCCGGCGGGAGAGTGGAACCGGATGCGGCTGCGTTGTGAAGGGCCCCGAGTCGAGGTGGAACTGAACGGCGTGCTAGTCGTGGAGGCAGATCTCGACCTCTTCGACACGCCGGGAATGAACCCGGATGGTACCAGCAACAAGTTCAAATACGCCTGGAAGACGATGCCCCGTATGGGACATATTGGTTTACAAACGCACGCAGGCATGGGGGGGCTGTCAGATTTGAAGATCCGCTTTCGCAACCTAGTGGTGCAGACGCTCTAGCGCGGTTCTCAATTGCCATCAATCAAATCCACATTCACCATAAGCAAATCCGAGTTATCATACCGGCCTTAGCCTGATCGATACGATTGAAATTGTGAAGTCATTTACACAGAGGATTTTATGGACAAGCTCCGCATCGGCATCCTCGGCCTCGGCCGCGGTTTTACCCACCTGAAGAATTTCCTGGCTCTTGAAGAAGCCGAAGTCATCGGCGCCTGCGACCGCTTTCCCCTGCTGCGCGAACGCGCTGCAGAGCACATCGCCTCCGTCGATGCATCCACGGTCGTACTGCGGGGATACGACGAGTTATTAGACCTCAAGCCCGATGCGATTATGGTGGCGACTAATGGCAAAATGCAGGTCGAGCACGCCTGCCAGGCGCTCCGTACAGGTTGCCACGTCCTCAGCGAAGTGCCCGGTGCATATACCCAGGAAGAGTGCATGCGCCTGCGCGAAGTGGTAGAGTACACCGGCAAGACCTATATGCTCGGCGAAAATACGTGTTATTGGGATTTCTTTCGCTACTTCCGCAAATGGGTCGCTGCAGATGAGTTCGGTCCGATTTCCATTGCCGAGGGTGAGTATATCCACCACCTGCCCGCCACGCTATTTCGCCCCGATAGCTCGCGCCACACGCCCACTTCTGCCAAAGTGGCTGGGCACGAAGACACCGAGCCGATTTGGCGCGCCGATCAACCACCGATACAATATCTCACCCACGACCTGGGTCCTTTATTAGAGGTGCTCGACGATCGCTGCGTTTCCGTCTCTTGTCGCAGCGCTCCCTTTCGCAGCATAGACGCGCCCCGGCGCTCAGATGGCCAGATCGCCATTTTTCAGACGGCCAAGGGCACCTTGATCAAAATCATGGTCACGCTCAATACGCGCCGTCCGTCCGAGCACCGCTACCGCATCTTTGGCGTCGAGGGCGGGGCCGAGTGGTTTAGCTACGAGAAAGCCGCGCGGCGCTTCACGCGCAGCGCTGAAGAGCGCAGTGGTTGGGAAGTCGTGCCCGTTGGCCTGGGTGCTCACGGCGACGATACCTCTGCGGGGCACGGTGGGGCCGACCTCAAGATGGCGCGCCATTTCACCCAGACCGTATTGATGGGCAAGGATGCCCCCATCGACGTATATCGCGCCATTGAATACACGCTGCCGGGCATACTGGCCAATAAATCTGCCGAGCTAGATGGCGCGCCCGTGCCCATTCCCGACTTCCGCCTCAGGCCCTATGAGCACACGCATTTCTGGGACAGTTTGGGATTGCCGGAAATAGATCCAGAGGGTAGGCCCTACCAGCCTTTAATAAGGTAGGCCTGCCGGACCTCGGCGTCCCCATCGAGCAGCTCAACTACATCGGCGGGATCCTGCCGACGCACCTGCTGTCGATGAACAGAGTCGAGCCGGTCGCGAAGTCAGTCGGCCTTGTCCCGCCAGGCCGGTTGGGTGACGTGCAGAAGGTAGGCATGCTCCGGCACGACGATCGTAGTCTGAGTACCCTTCTCAATGTAGCCCAGATCGCCGACCTCAAAAGTGACCGGATCCTGTCCTAGAGCGTGAACTTCGAGAGCGCCTTCCACCATAAAAAAGACCTCATCGTAGGTGAAGGTCCACTCCAGCCTGCTGGGTTCGGTGTACTCAGTAAAACCGGCCGCCAGATTGTTCCCCTTACCGATGATGGGGTCGGATACCTGAACGGTTGCTCCAGCAACGTCCAGCAATTGCAAATCTCGCTGGTGGGTCTTAATAATCTCGATCATATTGTCCGCCCATAAATCCGGTTAGCCACGATCTTCCCATCACGCAACTGGCAGACGTGCACCTCGGCGCTCTCCAAATCTTTGCCAACCCGCCATTCGACCACCACCATATCTCCCTGGGCAATGACATTCAGGATCTCTCCCCGCAGTCCGGGCACTTCCCTGTAGAGGCATCCCTGCCAGAGTTTCACGATAGCGTCGCTGCCGCGCACGGGCTCCGGCGTGCCCTCGAGGACAGCATCTTCTGCATACAGCTCTCGCAAGCAGTCCCAGTCTTCGCGCAGCGGCGCCTCAATGGCCTCGCGGGCGACCTGCGCGTTTTGCTCAATAGACATCGCGTCCCCTTTCATAAAAAAGTCGTCTGCTGATGAAAATTAAGAGCACCTAATAGCTTCGGAAGGTCGAATCGATCTGATAGGGATTCTCATCCGGTTGCCTCTCCAGGTCGTCCCGCCATATCTGGTTGGCCTCACAAGCGATATGCGCCATTTCCACAGGCGTGAAAATCCGCCGCAAAAGGAGGAAACCAAAAGTTTCGAACTGAGCCATTTGTGCTGAGCAGTAGAACATAAATAATTATTGGTTGCAAGCTACGATTTATTTGAATGTACCTTGTGTGCCTATGGTATATTATACACCGCAATACTCAGATAAATTAACGTTATGCCTTTAACCGAAATCCAATTAAAGGGATCTCACTACGTTTCCCCAATATGGATCTTTCGCCTTATCGAGTTTAACTCGTTGAATTGAACGAGTCCGCAAATCCTCCGGACAGCTATTCCAGCCAAAGTGAAGACCAAAAACGACCCATACCACTTGACCTATTTACCCCATATGCTTTTTTACATTTCCCAATCTACATCCTTGGTTGAATACCCATTTTATTAGGAAGCCTATATGCCAAACGTCGATACGCCGTTGTTCCGCACCGATAATTACCAGTCAACCGATGGCCGTGATTTTACCTCTGATGCGATCCATGCCAGTCACCACCACACCTCATCCACCGTACCTATTTATCAGGGCAACACCAATATTCGGGACGGTTATGAAGGAACCAATTCGTACGGACGCGGGATGGAAAAAGCCGGTGGGCCTACGAGCGGTGCATTAGAGGATTTGGTCTGCCAGCTCGAGGGTGGGTCATGGGCGATGGCTAGTTCGTGCGGTATGGCGGCAATAACTCAAGTCTTCTTCGGACTCCTCAAACCCGGCGACCGCATCGTGGCACATAGGAGTTTATACGCCGGAACGAATATGTGGCTCGATGAAGACCTCCCCGATCAATGGTCTATCGATGTCGAACGGGTCGACATGCGCGATCTGGATGCGCTAAAGAAAACATTGGAGAAGCAAACAAAGGTGGTCTACTTCGAGCCCTACGCCAATGCATCCATGGACTTCATCGATATAAAAGAAGTTATAGATATGGCCCACGAAGCCGGCGCCCTCGTCGTTGTCGACAACACGTTCCTGACTCCTTACCTGCTGCAACCGTTCCACTACAACGCCGATATCGTCCTACATTCCATGACGAAATACATGTCAGGCCACGGTGATGCCCTGGCAGGGGTCATCGTTGGGCGGGATGAAGAGATCCGGGAACCCATCCATCGCATGCGGATTCTGATGGGCGGGGTACTCGCACCGATGAACGCCTTTCTCGTCCATCGCGGCTTGAAGACCCTAGCATTCAGGATGGAACGCCATTGCGCCAATGCACAGAAAGTTGCCGAATTCCTTGAAACACATCCCCGTATAACCCAGGTTCGTTACTTGGGATTGCCGTCCCATCCCGACCATGAAATCTCTCTAAAATACCTTCGCGGCTTTGGTGGTATGCTTGGCTTCTGCACCAGTCCCGAAATAGACCAAGCCGTGCTGAGTGAAGGATTGAACATGTGCAAACCCTGGTTCAGCCTTGGCGATGTAGAAACATTAGTACTTGGACATGGTGGTCCAGGTATTGCAGCACAGGGCATCCCACCTGACTACTTCCGAGTATCCGTAGGCTTGGAAGATCCGAACGATATTATCGAAGATCTAGACCAAGCTTTAAACAGACACCCATGACGGACGGATTGTCGGATACCCTGGTCGAAGCAGTCGCAACCCCATCACCTGCCAAGCCAAAGTACGATTGCATCGTATTGGGTTTGGGTGCTATGGGCTCAGCCTGCATCTATCAACTTGCTAGACGCGGAGCGAGTGTGCTGGGATTGGAACAGTTCGATATCGCTCATGCACTGGGTAGTAGCGGGGGCATCTCGCGACAAACGAAAGTAATGCCCTATTTGGGAGGGCCGTATGAACCGTTGATCCTCCGGGCGAATCAGAACTGGCAAGCGCTAGAAAAAGACAGTAAAGAGCAGGTTTTACACCAATGTGGCTATTTACAACTGGCAGTAAATCAACACTTGCCGCCAAATAAAGAGACCGAGATCGAACTGCTTGACGAATCAACACTTGCCCACCGCTTTCCGCAATTTCAGGATTTGCCAAAAAGCACGAATGGCTTGCTCGATTATCACGGTGGGCTGCTGCGCAGCGAGTTGGCCATCGCGAGTAATTGCCATGTGGCGTTGCAACGCGGTGCACACATTCGCGCTGAAGAACCCGTCACGGATTGGTCCGCAGACAGCAGTGGCGTCACCATTACTACCAAGCGAGGAAAATACCGGGCCAAACACCTGGTCATCGCCGCGGGTGCGTGGAATGCAAAAATCCTTCCACAACTTCGCGACGAGTTACAGGTGACGCGGCTATCACTCGGCTGGTTTGCACCAGATTCCGCCGAATCATTCACAATGGGGAATTTTCCCGCTTGGTTTCACAAAGATTACTACGGGTTTCCGATACTGCCAGACTTCCCCGGTTGCAAAATAGCAAAGCACTGGTACGGTGACCCAACCGATCCCGACCATATCACCCGAACGCCGAATCTTGCTGATGAATACCTCTTGCGTCGCTACCTCGAGCAACACCTGCCGTCGGCAAACGGCACCGTGCTGGCCTTTAAAGTGTGCATGTACACGCATGGCGGTCCATGGCTCGGTTTTGTCCCCGGCCAACAACGGGTAACCATTATCGCGGCGTGCAACGGAGGAGAGTTCAAATTCTCCAGTGCCTACGGAGAAGCACTGGCCGATCTTGCCACGGAGGGGAAAACGGAATTACCGGTCGGATTTATGGCACTGGATTGTGCCAAAACGTAAGCATTATCTCAACCTCGTATTTCAAGAAGCATACTCTTTCCATTCTGATGACACGCGGAGCACTGGTGGCACTGGCTCCGGGCTGATCAAGATAGCCTATCGTAGGTTTTGTCCACTGGGATGTGGACACGGCCAATCCGGTACCCTTTGGAGTGCAGGGCGTGTTGTACCTGACTGATACGGCAGAGGACCAAGGGGGGTTCCAGTGCGTGCCAGGCTTTCACCGAACGTTCTACGAATGGGTCAAGACGCAGCCGGAGGATCGCCATCCGCGGCGGCCCGATCTGCAGGGACTGGAGGTCAAACCGATCGCGGGCCAGGCGGGAGATTTGTTGATCTGGCATCGGCTGCTATTGCACGGCAATGGACGCAATCGATCGGACAAGTCGCGGTTTGCGCAGTATATCAACATGTCGCCGGCGGGAGACAGCACAGAGAAGCGGCAGTCGGCGATCAAGGGTTGGCAGGAGCGGCGGGCGACGCCCGGCTGGCCGGGAGACGAGCGCGATTGGGAGCATAAACATCAGGAGCCGGCGGTGTTGACCGAGCTCGGTCGCAAGCTGCTCGGCGTGGATTCGTGGAGTTGAGAAGCAGTCTATACCTTACGGACGGCATCATCAACGGAAATCGTTCCCGCTTGCACAACGCGCGCATTAACGCCGCGCAGGTGCATCGCCTTACCTATATCCGAATTGACAAAGAGCATGGCGTCCATGCCGAAGCGCTCGACGAATTTCTTGCAGCCGTTGTGCGGTTCGGCAGTGATTTCTAAAACGGCACTGCCAATTGACAAGCGCGTGCCGGCCGGCAAGTTTTCCTCGCTGAGATCAAAATCCACGTAGAGCTGGTCGCCAGCCAATGCCCAGCGGTCTTTGGATTGGGCGATATGCTGTATGGCTCGCGCGTTGGTCAGCGTGATTTGCGTTTCCGGGTTGGCGGGCCGCTCGGCCCCACCGCGCGTCTTCCAGTTGTCGCCGACCAGGCCGACGTCCAGGTCCAACGCACCCTCTCGCACGATATCGCGCACTTCGGTCTGCGGTCTCCGCACAATCATCTCCAGCGTGCCTTGCTCCTTGGGCGACTGGCGAATGCTATCCAGTCCGGCTTCGAGCTGTTCTTGACTCAGATGCACTGCGGTCGTCATGATCTAACTCCTCTGTTTAATTTGGTGCGTTTCCTTAGCATATAAGCTAAGCAATAGATGGGCACTGCAGAAATGCCTTAATCGATGCATCGACCTGGGCGCGAAACAATAAAGAGCAAACCATTTATAAACAGATAGATGCTTTGTCCGAGCCGTGGTGGTCGGCCGCGTCTGGTGGCGGTACTGAGCGATCCAGCCTCGATAGGCCGCTATTTGAGCGAGGTTGGCTTAGCGGCCGATCCCCTTCCTTGGAAGAGGGCGTTTAAATTTCCTATACTTCGGGTGGGAACTGGCAATCTAGTTCGGCTCAATTGAGCCAAGGGGCACAGCCCAATGAAATGGTTACTAGTATTTTTCTCTACTATACAGATTCTGCAAAATATGAGATTCTGCGCAACTCTTTCAATAGTTGAAAATGTAGATTTTCTAATGGGATTGATTAGCATAACGAGGGACAACTACCAGGAGAGAAAATGCCAACTATAAGTACTGAAAATCGAGCCATAGAGGATTGGCAAGAACAGGAAATACCGGAGACAGTTCTAGAACCAGAATTGGAAATCATTGATCCGCATCATCATCTATGGGATTTGCGTCAGCTTGAACGACCCAACAGTTTCCAGCAGAAAGTGTATTTATGCCAAGACTTCAGCCATGACATTAGTGAATCAGGGCACAAGATTGTGCAGACCGTATTTGCTCAGTGTGGTGCCTTCTATCGAGCGGATGGTCCTGAAGAGATGCGCTGTGTTGGCGAAACTGAATTTGTTCATGGTATGGCAGCCATGAGTCGATCCGGCTTATATGGTCCAATGCGCATCTGTACAGGTATCTTTGGAACAGCGGATCTCCAACTTGGTGCTGGAGTGGAAAGAGTCTTAGAAAGTCATCTGTCTGCTTCAGATTACTTTCGGGGTATAAGAAGCCCCTTTCCCAGTCAATTGAACCAAGAATTCCTTGATGGTTTTTCTATCTTAGACAAATACAATTTAAGTTTTGATAATTATTCACCTGATTTTGATCGATTGCCGACTTTGGCCGTATTAGCCAGAAAATTTCCAAATGTGACCATCATTGTCAACCATTTGGGAGGTAAAATCGATCCAAATGCCGATCAAGAAACTATTCTTCGTTGGCAACATGCCATTAATACCGTGGCTGACTGTCCGAACGTAGTGATAAAAGCTGGTGGTGCTCAACAGCGCGTTGGTCCCTGGGAGCCTCCATTTCATATGAATCAAAGATCAGCGCCTATCGGCTCTGAAGAACTCAGCGAATTACTATATCCTTATTATCGATACGTCATCGATAGATTTGGGCCTGAGAGATGTATGTTCGAGAGTAATTTCCCTGTCGATAAAGAATGTGTATCCTACCGAACTTTATGGAATACCTTCAAGCGAATAGCTTCTAAAGCTGGGTTGAGTGAATCTGAGAAGAAGAGTATTTTCAGTGCTACTGCGATACGTGCTTACCGATTAAATAAAACGCCTAAATAGATGATCTAGGTATCGGATCATTTTCTGAATAGACAACTGAAAGACGCTAAGTTAATCTAGTCGCCTCCAACAAACAGTTTAACAAAAATGAACTAAGTACCGTCTTATTGATTCCAAAAAAGGAAGACCCGAAGAAAGGAATTTTTGTTGAAGAGCAACAATTCACAAGCCAGCAGGTCGTCGATGTCTTAGCCTAGCTGAAAACGCGTCGAGGCGCACCCGAAGCGATCCGTGTAAATACTGGGCCGAAATATGGAAGCGGACCACCGTTAAGACCTACTCACATGCTAAATGGCCCAACTTTTTGGTCCCGTTCAGAGAGAGTACCGTCTCTGCCGTGTGATACGTAACCAGGAGATTCTTAGATGACACCAGAACAGAGATACCTTTTCGACCTCCAGGGTTTCCTCCATCTGGAGAGCGCTCTGTCTGATGCGGATTCAGCGCGGGTACAGGTGTTGGTAGCATTGACGGAGTTGGCTGCGCGCTGAGATCAGGAACTCATCCCCTGCATATCGGGTGGGCCCTGGTCATCGTGCTGCTTTGCGCAAGGTCCGGCACAGCCTGGAACCTGTCGAATAACCCAGCCGGCGTGCGCTCTATGGCCGATGCCTGAATGCCGAAATCACTTGGAATAAGAAATGTATTTGCTTGCCGCTAACGTTATGTCATGGAATCCGCTTCGATAGCCCCTTCGCTTGCAACCCGCTCGTACACCCGCTCGAACTCTTCCGAATCATCTGCATGCCATATGTCCAATCGAATACCTCGAATGGTTCCTTCTTCACAACCTGTCAACCGGCTGATGTCCGGCTGCACGGTAGTGTACCAGCATCGATCGCCGGGCAGATGGAGTACACCGACACTGCGTGCCGGTGGGGCATCGCTGCTGGCCTTGGCCGCCAGCCGGGCCAAGGCCTCTTCGTCTACTTCAACGCCTAACCCAGGCCCCTCGGGCACCGATGAGTGCCCGGCAACAACGGCGATGCGCTCTGTGGTGATATCATCTTCATACTGGTCATCCAGATGAATGGAGTGGCCGGTGGCAGTGGGCAAGACCGCCGCCAGGTGCAATCCCAAAGCCTTGGCCAGCGTACCCCCTGTCAACTGTAGCAAGAGCTGTGTATTAGCACGCGCACAGGCAAAGCCCGACATCAGCGTGTCGCCAATGGATACCCCACTGAACAGGTAGATATCGGCTAGGCCTGCGGTTATCTCGGATAAGCCAACATGTGCCGCTGACACATGAAAAATCAGCGGCAGCGCACACTGCTGGCGCAGCTGACGCCAAGCTGCCCGGTCCTGCTTCGGAAAAGGATCTTCTA
The DNA here is from genome assembly GCA_964520345.1 of uncultured Gemmatimonadaceae bacterium. GTDB lineage: Bacteria > Latescibacterota > UBA2968 > UBA8231 > UBA8231. The sequence goes on from CAZFMY010000112.1 coordinate 19,030, forward strand.
TAAAACCAACAACCGCATGCGCTTCAAGTTGTTTGATCAGTGGCAGGGCAGTGGCCAGCGTCCGGTTGCCGTTAAAATCGAAGTGGAGTTTGAACCCCGGCGGCGCGATCTCTTCAACTGCTTGGGTCTGTTCTAGGACATCGAAGAACGCTGCGGTATGCATCTTGCATACCCGATACTCTTGCGCCGCGGCACGAACAACTTCGGCGGCGAACGTAGTCGGTGCTGACTGCACCGTCCAGGCTGCCACCGAGACCGCGTCGCGCACCTTCTGCCCCATCAGCTTATAAGCCGGCACATCCAGGTATTTCCCCATAACATCGTAGAGCGCCCCACCAAGCCCAGGATCGAAGGTATTATTAATAAAATCGAACGGGTCCCGGCCAATCAGCGCCGCGACCGTGTCCCGGGACGGCCCAGCCAGGCGATGGTCGCCATAGCCCACCAGGCCGTTGTCGGTATAGACTTTGTAAATGGTGCGATAGTCAATACCATGAAAAAATGCTTCACGGCCCTTGTAACGGCTTGCCAAACGAGCTCGAATTGGAATAATATCAATATCGGTAATTTTCATTTCAGTCTCGATAGTTCGTAGTAAGGTATACAGCCTGGACCCTGGTATGGGCGCACTGCTGATCGCGCTGCTTCTATATTACAAGAAACTAATCAACATTAAAAGATATGAACGTCGAGCCATCAGTCTATATGGCGCGTTCCTATTGGACAAGGGTAAATTGAGTGATCCTCTTCTAATTCATGGTGGAGGCAGCGGAAATCGAACCCGAGGACGAATCTCCTGTAGATTCAGCAAATAGGGGCAAAATAGGGGCAATTCATGGTTGCATCGGTTCTCCATGACGCCTCAATGCGTCCCTACATGTGCTCTATGCCCGATGCTTGGGTGCCGGAATAACTTGTAAGAGGGCGTTTGAATCTCCTATACTTACGACCCCGCAGGCGTTCTGCACTAGGATCTCGAGCCGAGCGAATTGAACGAACTCTGGACCAAAACCCGCGGATCCGCCTGGTCGCCGAGGGCAGCTTCGGGCTCTATTCGGCCGACGGCCAGTCCAGCTATGCCCCCCGGAGGGTTTAGGCGAGCGCTTTGGGGTCCGCGTCGCCGATTTTTCCCAGGTGACCCCCTTTGATATTGCAGAAGGGCGCAATGTACTAGACACCCCGTATCGACTCCTGGGAGATGGCAGTGGTACACTAGGTAGAGGAGAAGGCCGGATGAATAACGCATACCGCTGGAGTTGTGTGAGTTCGGAGGTGACGTGGTCGCCGCGCGATGGGGCGCAGCTCGTCTCCTTCGAAGATAAGCTCTTCCTGCTGGGGGGGTGGAACCAGTACGCCGGTGGACGGTCCGACCTCGCCGGTGCCGGCGCCGGCTCGTTCGAGTCGGAGGTGTGCTCGGAGGTGTGGTGCTCGGAGGATAATGGCCGCAACTGGTCCCTGACGGCTATGGCGCCGTGGAGCGGCAGGCACATGCACGGGGCCGTCGTCCACGACGGCCATATCTGGGTCGTCGGCGCGGAGAACGGCACGCCCGACGACGTGTGGAAGTCGCGGGACGGCGTGGAATGGGAATGGGTTGCGGCGACCGTTCCCTGGCCAGAGCGCGGCAACCAGCTGGTCACCGTCTTCGATGGCTCGATCTGGGTCATGGGCGGTCAGGTCGGCGCCGCCGATCAGACCAGTTTCGTAGCGAA
>CAZFMY010000113.1:0-5495 GCA_964520345.1 uncultured Gemmatimonadaceae bacterium
TTATTTAAAATACGCATAACAATTCTTTCATTGTTTGCTGTTGGTAAAATGGACAATCTAAGGTCTACAACTTTTCCATCAATTTTAAAATTAATTGCTCCGTCTTGAGGTAGTCTTCTTTCAGCAATATCAAGTTTTCCCATAATTTTAAAACGAGTCACAACAGCTCCGTAATTATCATGAAGAAACTTTTTGTATTCTTCTTGCTCTTGCAACATACCATCCAATCTATATCTTACTCTCGATGAAAACCTGTATGGCTCTATATGTATATCACTTACTCCTAGCTTAATTGCATCAGCTACTACTGCAGTACTAAACTTTATTACTTCCGACTCATTTTCGATAGCTTCAATGTCTTCTTCAGGTTTTTTATCAAGAACTTCACCAGCATCTCCCAATTCAGAATCAAAAGTTTTTGTTTTTTCTTTATTTTCTTTTCGAATTGTTTCTGTTGTTACATCGCCACTTTCACTTTGAAGCTTTTGAATAAATTCTGAGATTTGTGATACTTTTGCAGCATGTAATTCTATGTTTTTTTTTGTAATTGCTTTTAAATTTCTCATTAATCCAAGCTTAGAGCTATCCGAAATCGCTATATGAAGTGTTTTGCCATCAACTTTAAATGGTGCAACAAAATTCATATTTATATAATTTGATGGAAGTACTGATTTAACTTCTTCTGTAATCTCAACCTTAGATAAATCAATTATATCTAAACTTTGCTCTTTTACTAATACATCTAGAATTTTATTTTCATCGCAGAGCTTTAATTCAAAAACAGCATCAATTTGAGATTTTTTACCTTCTTTACTTACCTTTTTTATATTGGAAAGGTCTTTTCCAGATATAATGTCATTATCTATTAAAACATTAATTAAATTTATTTCGCTTTCTCTGCTAATTTTTAACATTTTATAAAACCCTTGGTGCTATGAATATCAATAGCTCATCCATGCTATCACTTTTTTTTGTGCCTTTAAATAAGTTTCCAAGAACAGGTACATTTCCAAGTCCTGGTACATTTTCTTTTGTATTAAAAACCTTATTTTTCTTAATTCCACCAATAACAACAATATCTCCATCAGCAATTAATAGTTTAGTAGCTATTTCCATTTTATTTATTCCAGGTTCTCCAGCAGTTGCTCTATTTACGGAGTCATTGTTAACTGTAACATCCAAAAGTACATTGCCATCGCCAATAATGCTTGGAGTAACTGTTAATTTTAATACCGCTTCTTTAAAAGAAGTGTTTGCGCCTTCAGATCCAGTGGCTTGAAATTGAATTTCTTCACCTTGAATAATTGATGCGACTTGATTGTCTAATGTAAATACTTTTGGATTTGAAATAGTTTTTCCTAAACCTAAAGACTCTAATGCTTGTATTTCAGCTTTTAAAACAGCTGAACCTGTTCTTTTTAAAATTCCAATTCCACTTGTGGCTCCAGCTGCAGTAGCTGTAAAATCAGTTAATGAATCTGCGTTACCTCCTAATGCTCCACTAGTAGTTCCAATCGCGCTGTTTGCAGTTGTTCCACCAGCAATACCTCCTACTGACTCTTGATTTTTCTGATATGCTCCGCCGAGTCTAGTTCCTAAAGCTCTTTCAAAATCAGAGTCGGCTTCAACTATAAACGCTTCAATTAAAACTTGTTTTGTTCTTACATCAATTTCTGTAATTATCTTGTCTACAACATCTAAATCTTCACTTTTTCCTCTTACAATTATTGATCTTGTTGTTACCTCTTCAGTAATTTGAATTACCGAATCCCCTCCTTCACTCGCTTTGAATAATTCGTTAATTGTCGTTTTTGCTTGCGCAGGTGAAATATAATAAAGTCTAAAAATTTCAGAGTCTATTGGTTCTACCGAGTCCTCTAATTCAACTTTTTTCTTAACTGCAGCAGCCCTCGTTGATTTATAGTTTTCCTGTGCAGTTAATGTAGACGGTGTATGCACTCTTATTAAATTACTATTAACATCTATATCAGCTGCAAAATTCTTCATATCTAACAATGCATTGAAGGCTTTGTCCCATGGCACTTTAGTTAACTCAGCGGTAATTGAGCCTGCTACTTCATCTCCTACTAAAATATTTATACCGCCTACTTTACCCATCAGCTTCATCGCATCTTTATAATCTAGATTTTTAAATCTAAAACTTACCTCTTGTTTAAGAGATGAAAATTCGTCTGGTATTAACAAATAGTTTCTTTTTTGTTGTGAGGATATTTTCTTTCTTTTTTCTAATAATTGAGTGTCTCCTAAAACAGGTTGAGGTCCCATACCAACAGTTTTTTCAATTTCAATTTTTCCCGATTTTCTAATATCATCTTTAATTAATGGCGTATTATGTTTAAATTCTTTTGACTTAGATTTAGAAAGCGGTCCTGAAGCACAACTATTTAAAACTATAATAGAAGTTATAAATAAAACAAATATTTTTATATATTTAATATTCACTTGTTTCCTTTATTTCGTTTTTAAAATTCATAATCAAATATGAGTCTTCAGTTTGAAATATTGCTTCTTTTTGATTCAAATCTACTAGCTTAACTCCATCATTAAGTTCTTCAAACATTTCAACTGTTATATTTTCTCCATCTTGGTTAGTTAAAGAAATAAAACTCTTTTCGTTTGCTCGAATTATTCCAGTTAACTTGTAGTTAAATAAATCAATTCTTTTTTGTTCAGATTGTTCTGGTGAATCGGATATAACTTTTACTCCTCCAGAAAATGATGAGTCACCAACAAAAGGATCATTTAAAGGTAATGGTTCCTCTTTACTTTCATTAGAATCTTTAGTATCAGCAAAAATATTATTTACCGGTATTAAAAGAGTAAAAACAATAATATTAAATATCAAAGTTCTAAAAAAACTCATTTGCTAGCCCCACTATTGTTAATGTCCCATTTATTTTTATCGCTCCAGTTGTATCTCCTTTTACCACTTTTATTGATTCATTGTCAAAATTTAACATCTTGTTAGATAAAGATAGCGCCCTTTTAAACTTGATATATCCAATGAAATTACCTGAGATTTCAAATTTCACTGGTATCTTGTAGTAGGCAATATTTTTGATTGCATCTTTTTTAGACTGCTCCTTTTTCTTCTTTTTCTTCTTTTTCTTTTTCTTTTTCTTTTTATTATTTGACTTTAGTACTTCTGATTTTGATACCTCTATAGGTGTGCCTTTTTCAATCACAGAAATTACTAATCCATTAATTGTGGCAAACTCACTAAGGTTTTGGTATAGACCTTCTACTTCTGCTTTTGAGTGAAATAATGTTGAATAATTTTCGTACTTAGGCTTAATTTCTTTTATTTTCTTTTTAGCTTTAACGATATCATTTTTAAATTTAGTTATTTCTTCTTTTTTAGCGTTCATATCGCTTATCTTTGCTTTCTTTTCATTCACAATTGGATTTAAAATTGCATAATAAATAATCAGAAAAACTATTATCGAACCTAAACTAATACCGAGTTTAATAAGCGTTTTTTTATCAGCAAAAGTCATTACTTTTGCTTTTAAATCGTCCATGTTTAAATTTTTCAATTCTTTTAAATCCATAATTATCCTTTAATTCTTACAAAAACTCTAAATCCTTTCATAACTTGACCACCTGCTTTTGATTTTGGCATCTTCATTGAAGATAATGATGCTTGTTTAACTAAACTTTTTGATTGTAAATTTCTTATCAGTTGAAGTATGTCATTATCTCCAGCAGCTACTCCTGTAATGACAACTTGTTTTCTTCCGTCATATTCGACTGTATTAAATTTAACTCTATTCGGAACACTGGAAGCTACTTGAGCTAATATTCTATAACTTAAATCTTTATTTGATTTCAAGGTATTACTTAACTTCAAAGTAGCTGTCATTTTTTTAAGTTCTTTATTAAATTTACCTAATTCAGCTTGGGTTGACTTATGTTCTTTTACTACCAAGCTGTAAGTTTTTAATTGACTATTGTAATTGTAGATATTCCAAAACGCTAAACTAAATAAAATTAAATAAATTCCAACTACAGCACCAACTAATCCTTTATACGCAAAATTAGAAAATGCTTTCATTTTCTTTTGCTTAATCATGCCTTCTCTATCAGGAAGTAAATTAATATTTTTAACTGCTGTTACAAATTTGTAGTATCCAAAAACGTCTAATTTTCTAAAAGCAAGACCAACCACTGCAGAAAAGTAAGATCTATTTTGATAATTAACTTTTTCCGTTAATTGTTGAGGAATTTTCAGGCCATCGAATGGATCAAATAAGTTAAATCCTGTGTTAATCAAAATTTTTCTAAAACTGGATAAATAATCATCTACATTAGGAAGATTAGAAACAACTTTAATGTTTCTGACTCTTTTCTCATACTTTGTCTCAAAATCTTGTACGGCTTGTTTAACTTGAGTCATAAACCTTCTTACTAGCGCGTCTTTTTCCTCCTGATCTTTTGACTCTTTTAAAATTTGTCTATCTTGTCCTCGTAAAAAAATATCAGTAATTATTGGATTATTATTATATAAAATCATTACATAATTTTCATCTAGACCAAATTCTAGTAGGGCTGTAAAATTAGCATCTTCAGGTTTGTTTGATATTTGATTTATTTGGTCTACGGCAGATTTTAATGCAAAACATTTCACATCAATAATAACAGGATTTAATCCACTGTTTTTAATTATTGATGTATAATTATTTATGTCTGATAATTTTGAAGCTACAAATAAAATATCCATAGTATTTTCTTTTGGATTTCTATTAATAACTTGATGAAATATTGAATAATCATCTAAATTATCGGTTAATTGAACTAAGTTTTCCCATAATGAACTTGTATCAATTGCTTTTTTTAATTCTTCATCAGTCATTAACGGTGCAGTAACTACACGAATAATTGCATTAGTTACTGGAATTGCAATTGCAGCATTCGGTGTTGTAATTTTTGATTTTTTTAAAGCAATATTTAACTCTTCACTTACTTTTGATGCATGATCAATTATTGATGCATCATCAGGTAAATCGATTTTATGAACGTAAAATCTATCCAATACCCATTGATTGGCTTTATTGGAAGAAATTTGTGAAAGTCTTATCTCGTTGTTAGTTATTTCAACACCTACAATTTCTTCGCCTTGCGCAGTTTTTTTACCAAGTTTTGCTTTTACAAAATTATTAAATTTATCTTTTAACTGACTTTTTTCAGCTTTAAATTTAGTTGGATCTGAATCTTTTTTTCCAAAGGATGGTACTTTAAAATTAATATTTTTTAATTTTTCAAAAATATTTTTTGGTTTTGATTCATCTTCTGTTGAGCTAACTGTACTTTCTTTTGGTTCAGTATTATTTTGAACAGTTTTATCATTATTAGAAATATTTGGCGCTTGAACTTTTTCTATTTTTGTTTCTTGAGTTTGTATTTGTGGTTCAGTTGGTTTAATTTCTTGTGTTTGAGTTTGTATTTGTGGTTCAGTTGGTTTAATTTCTTGTGTT
>CAZFMY010000113.1:5595-8394 GCA_964520345.1 uncultured Gemmatimonadaceae bacterium
AATTTCTTGTGTTTGAGTTTGTATTTGTGGTTCAGTTGGTTTAATTTCTTGTGTTTGAGTTTGTATTTGTGGTTCAGTTGGTTTAATTTCTTGTGTTGAAGTCGATTGTTCTAAATTTTTTTTCTCTTCTTGTTTTGGAGAGTGAACATCATCAAACCATTTTTCAAGAATTGGTATAGCTTCTTCTAAATTTGGAGTTCCAGATGAAGAAATTTTTTGTTTTCCATCAAAATAAAGTCTTCCAACCCAATTCTTAGATTTAAGCTCACCCTTATACTTATCCTGTCTTACATAAATGTGCAGTCTTCCGTCTTTTTTATGAATAACTTCGTGTTCCTTCTTTCCTTCTTCTTTTTTTTCAAAATTTTCATTAGTTTCTTCAGGCTCAGAAGTTTTATTTTCGCTTTCAGGTTGTTTTATATCAATATTTTCTTTTTTTTCAGCATCTGGAGGTAAGTTTGAACTATCAGGAGGTTTATCAGAAATATCAGACTGCTCTTTAACAACATCAGTCTTATTTTCTGCAGAATCTCCTTTATCTACAATTACTCCAAACTTTTCTTTTTCTTTATCATCCATAAATTTTAAAAAAATAAATATTCTCTAACACAATACATACAAATCTCTAACACAAAAATACAAATTGTCTAACACTAAATTAAAAATTGTATGCCTATTATGGGTCAAATAGTAAAAAAAATTAAAATAAGTCAATAAAATCAACGATTTTTGAATTTATTTAAAAAAAATTTATTTTTAAGAATTTTTTAAATATTATTCAAAATTCTAACACAAAAATATAAAACTCTAACACAAAACATTTTTTTTAATTTTTTTCTCTTGTGTTAGAGTTATAGAAATTTATTAAAGTTTAAAAAATGTAATAAAATCAACATTTTTTAATTTTTCTACTTAAAATAGATTTTTTGTGTTAGAGAAATATTTTTTTGTGTTAGAGTAAAAAAAATTATTTATAAATCTATAATTTTAAACCTAAAATCATAAAATATTTCTATTTTTTGGGTCAAAATTTGACAATTCCTAAAAGTTGTATGTCAAAATTACAATTTTTAGTAGAAATTTCAAAAAAAATACTTTTTTTAGTTAAATGTTATCTTTTTTAAAAAATTTCATAATTTTAGCAGACATCAGCAGCGAAAAAATAAAAATATTCTAAATAAATACTTTAAATATTAATTATTTAAAAAAAAATAATACTTCTAACAGATATTAGAAGTAAAAAAACTTAAAATTAACTAAACAAATAATTTTATAACTCATTTCTTGATCAATTTAAGACAGAAACTATATAAAAAAGAAAATTTTAGTAAATATTTTTTCATTTTACAAAAGTTCCTCTCTGATAATCGTTAATAGCCTCTAATATTTCTGCTTTAGTATTCATAACAAACGGGCCGCCTCTTGCAATTTGCTCACCAATTGGTTTTCCTGATACTAAAAGAAATTTAGATTTAGTTATTGCTTCTACTTTTAATTCTTCTCCTTTAGTTAATAAAATTAAAGTTGAGTCTTTTATTTTCTTATGTGATTTATTTCCAATTTTTATTTCTCCTTCTATAAGATAAACAAATGAACTGTGAGTAGACGGTAAATTAAAATTAAATTTTTTATTTTTGTTTAGGTTAATATCAAAATAAATAGGTTCAACATTGTGTTGTTCAAAAAAACCATCAACCTTTTCAAAGTTACCAGCTATAACCTTAACAGATTTTTCTTTATCGTTATGAATATTTATTTTTTCTTTATCAATATAATAATATTCGGGTTTATTTTTTTTTAATTTTGCTGGCATGTTAATCCATAATTGAAAACCATGTAGTTTACCATTTTTCATTGCTGGCATTTCGGAATGAATGATTCCACTTCCAGTTTTCATCCATTGAACATCTCCAGCTTTCATTCTACCTTCCCCACCACTACTATCTTTGTGTTTAAAATCTCCTGCTAACATGTAAGTAACAGTTTCTATTCCTCTGTGAGGGTGAGCAGGAAAGCCTGCAACGTAATCATCTTTATTTTCTGAACCAAATTCATCTAACATTAAAAACGGATCAAAGTAATTAGGTTCAACTCCAATACTTCTTTTTAATTTTACACCAGCACCATCAGTTGTTGTGATTGGTTTTATAATTTTTTCTACCTCAATATCTAAAATTTTATTCATAATTTGTTTTTTGTTCGTTAATCTATCTAAACATGTTGATGTTATCATATTTTTTTATCTAACTCCAATAAAGTTTCTAAAGCTCCTGATTTTCTCCACTTCTTTACTAGTGTGCTCATATCTAAAGTAGTTTGTAAAACAAACTCTTTATAAATTGTTTTATAATTAGGACCAAGTTTTACTCCATCATCTTTATCTGATAATAAAATATTTCTTTTAGTTAAAATTAATACCTTTCTTCTAACTGTTTCTCTTGGCAACTGAAGAACTTCCGAAATGCTTGCAAAAGTTAATTTTGAATTGTTTCTTAATTTTTTTTGAGTAGTGTTTGTTATTTGATCTTGAAGCTCTGCAAATGTTTTATATCCGGATTTATTTAACTGATACAGTGAATGACTTACAACAACTTGTAGAATAACAAAAGTTTCAAAGTCTATTTTTAAATTTTCTCTTACCCTTGTATAATAAGAAAGTATAAACATCACCCAATGATAAAGTCCTTGAGAAAAGATTGGTTCTTTAACGTCTTTAATATCTTTCTGTTTGTTAAGTTTATTAAAATTAACAATATTATCACTGCTCATTATAGTTTTCTTTTCACTCATTATAGTTTT
>CAZFMY010000113.1:8494-17103 GCA_964520345.1 uncultured Gemmatimonadaceae bacterium
CTCATTATAGTTTTCTTTTCACTCATTATAGTTTTTTAACTCCCTACAATGGTTATTTTACAACCTAAAATAGGCATAATCAATCTTTTTCCCCTAATCAACTTTTTGAGCTATGGTTGTCAAATATGATGAAAAAACTACTTACATTTATAATTTTTTTTATTTTTTTGATCACATCATTTGCTAATTCAGAAACTTCAACAACAAAAAATGAAAACATAATACAGATTGGTCAATACAAATTTACCATGAAAGATTTGCAGGAGCTTAGTGAGATTAAAAAAATTAAAGATAATCTGAAAATCACTAATGAAAAACAAAAAATTGAAATTGAAAACCTAAAAAATTTAGGAAATAAACTATTAGAAGAAAATGAATCTAATAAAAAATTAATCAATAAGCTTCTTAAACAAAATAATGAACTCCTTAAGCAAAATAAAGATATAAAATCAAAAAACCAAATATTAAAAAGTAATGCTTTAGAAAATGAAAATCAAAAATCAATTGATGCAGCAGAAAAAGAATTTAAAGAAAATAATAATATAAATCTTAAAATGTTAATATTTATTGCAATTTTATTTTTACTTTGCACAATAATAGTTTCTGTAATAGCTCGTAAATAAATTACAATTTTTTTATTATTAATTTGGATTTCTATTAATATCTGTTGAAAAATATTGATACACCATAACAGAAATGATGTTCATATTCTTTATAACTCTATTCAAACTCCAACTTAAATCTATTGTACTACAATTCAATTCAGAAAAATAATAAACTTCTGCATTTCCTAATGATGGATCTATTTCCTCAGTAATAACTTTTAACATTTCAGTTTCTTTATCTAGCGCAAAATTATATCTACAAACATTTGTAGTCGCCCAATAAAAAATTGAAGTAATAAGAATTGCAAGGATCACCATTATTTTTGAAATCCCGAACATTTATTTTCCATCAATTACAACTATAGTTAAATCATCTTTTTGAATTTTGCCAGACTTAACTATTTCCTCAATGATAACTTTTAATCTTTTGTTATTTGAAGTTGATTGATATTTTTTAATGTAATTTTGAAAACCTTCGGCCCCTAACATTTCACCATTTGGATCTTTAATTTCCGTAATACCATCTGTAAAAATATACATTGAGCTATCAGAAAATTTTATACTTGTTTCATCATATTTTATTTTTGGCATAATACCTAAAGGTGGTCCAGCTTCTGTATGATTAGAAAATTTTCCATCCTTTGAATATATTAATGGAGGTTCATGGCCAGCATTAGAAAGCAGTATTTCTTTTTTTTTACTATCATAAATGCCGACAAGCATAGTAACGAACATTCCTCTTGCCGCTGTTTCACAAATTTCTTTATTCAATAAATTTAAAAGATCAGCTGCAGAAAACATTGTTTTGCTTAAACAACGATAAAGGCTTGATGCCTTTGACATTAATAAAGAAGATTTAATTCCTTTGCCTGATACATCTGCTACGCCAAATCCATATTTTCCATCGCCTAATTCTGAAAAATTATAAAAATCACCTGATACTACCTTGGCAGGAATATTTATTCCTGCTATTGGGAAAGGATCTTCTTTGTTCTTTGATAACAAAGTTTTTTGAATCTCTCCAACAATTTCTATTTCTTTTTGCATCCTATTTTTATCTACAAGTTCTTTAGCCATCCGTGCATTTCTTATAGCAAGAGCAGCTGGTGTAGATAAAGTTTCAAGTAATTTTCGATCGCCTTCTTCAAATAATTTATTTGTAGTTTTTTTGTTTAAGCAATGAATAACACCGATACATTCGTTTGCTGCAATTAATGGCGAGCAAAGTACAGAATACGTGGTAAAATTGGTTTTGTTATCTAAATCAAAATAAAATTCTGATATTTCTCTTACATCTTTTCGAACATCACCAACTCTAATACATTTTTTTTGAAGTACTGCTTTACCCATCACACCTTGTGTCAAAGGGATTTCATATTCTTCAAGATAAGACTGATGTTTTGATGCTATACATTGAAATACCTGCTTCTTTTCATCTATCAAAAAGATATTTGCAGCTTGAGCATTTATTCTTTTTATAATTGCCTCTAGTGCAGTCTGTAATGTTTCATTTAGATCAAGAGATGTTGCAAATTCTTGATTCATTTGCGTGATGATGGCCAGATCTTGACTTGTTGATGAGTCTTGCTTTATTGGCTCAGGTTTTTTTGTTGTAAAAAACATTTTTTATATTTTGCATTTTATCTCTTTTTTGATATTTTTAAACAAGTATGGAAATTATAATCAATTCTCCAAGTTTCTATCTTCATATCCAAGATGCAGTGTTATTTATACAATATTGTATCGATGGAGTTGTAAATATTGCTTCGCAATTTAAAATTTAATTAGTGATCTTCATTTTTTTTTTTATTTTAGGATGTGCCTGGGGAAGTTTTTCTAATGTTTGTATATATCGCATTCCAAACGATCGGGGCTTCGTGTTTAGTCGATCTTTTTGCCCAAATTGTAAGAACACAATAAAATGGTATGATAATATACCATTAATTTCTTACTTATTATTAAAAGCAAAATGTAGAAATTGTGATTACAAAATAAATTTTCAATATTTTGTTGTAGAGCTATTAACTGCTCTTAGCTTTGTTCTTATATATTACTTTCACGGACTTACTGTCACTTCTTTACTATTATTAATTTTAATTTTTTTCTTCATCATTATATTTTTTATTGACCTAAAGCATTACATCATACCTAATGAACTTACTTTTCCATTGATGTTTATAGGATTCATCAAATCATTTTATCCAAATTTAAATCAAACACTTTTTCCTAATTTTATTAACTCTTTGATTGGAGGATTTGCCGGTTACTTTATTATATGGCTAATTATATTTTTGTATAAAAAAATTAGAAACAAAGAAGGAATGGGCCTTGGAGATGCAAAACTTTTGTCTGCTGTTGGATTTTGGTTTGGATGGATAAGCATTCCTATTGTAATATTTTTTTCTTCGATAATAGCACTTTTGACAGTTGCCCCATCATTAATTAACAAATCAAGAAATTTATCAGCTCAAATACCTTTCGGTCCTTATTTAATTATAGGTTGTTTAATTTTTATAATGTTTGGTAATCAGATTAAATTAATCTTATTAAATATTTAATAATTTTCTCTCCAAGATTTTCTATATGATCTTAATTGTTTATCTGAAGCAAGTATTTCTACTAATGTTTCAGAATCTACGCTTGGCCCTGCTAAGTTAGCAAATAATCTTCCTCCAAATACTACTAGCTTAGATAAAATACCAGTTCCAACTTCATAACAAGTTCCTTCTACTCCATCTATATGCTTTGTGCTTAGTGATCCACATTCATCGTCATGAGCACAAACAAAAGCTTGTCCTAAATTACAATTATTTTCTTTGTCAGGTTGATAAATTGGAAAATAAACTTTTCCTCTATAAATAGTTGCTGGGCCTGTAACCTTCCTGAACATATTTTGAGTTTTTCCAGTTTTTTCACCGTCTGCATTGCCTAAATGATACCTCCAAGCAATATCACTTGCTGTAACATCACAAATAGGATCACTCGTACCAGTAGCGTCTACGCAAAGACCTGATTGCGTAATAGTTGGTGCATTTTGTAAAGCTGTTGCTGCAGCACTAATAAAATTATCCTCACCACTCAATGGCACCGGAAATGTATTGTTCGAAATAAAATATGGAAAATCTCTATCACGAATTCCATAAACTATATTATCCATCCAGCTAAACTCGTCATCAATTTCTGAAACTCTATTAAAATCTCCTGTTCCACCAAACAACCAAAAGTTTCCTGTACTAGTGCCTATTGCTGCATCCATTTCAAAAAAGCTTTTTCTTTTATTTGTAAGATCTGCTTCTAAATTCATTAATGTTTGTTGTTCAAACATCTTTCCATCATTAGTTAAATTAATTTTTGTTATCTTCCCTTCCATGTCATTTATATATACTAGGCCGCCTCTCCATGGGACGTTTTTAACTGCATCTGCTGTAATTAAAACTGGCGTAGCTGGTATAGAATTTTTAATTGGGCTTCCCTTATCATATTCATCATCATCTCCTCCAATGCCAAGTTTATCTCCATCTGGGTCACTATCTAAAATTTTCAATGGTCCTTTTAAAACTGATGAACCATATAATCTTCCAGCTTCATGAATTAAGGAATCATCCTCTTGAGTGCCTGATCCGTCTGTTCCTGTGGTTGATACACTACCACCTTCTAGATCGACAATATAAACACCAGAGCCTGAGCAAGGTGATGCTGATGAACCATAGCCTCCTCCCAGAACCGCCACATACGTGTCCGTCATAATATTTCCTGCAGCTACATCTGGAATTCTTAATATTCTTGCGTTAGACCACGTTTCTCCTAATTCACTATAATCAAATTTTGGATTTTTAGTACCTGCACCATCGCATGATGTTACTATTTTAATTGCATCTGATGTGTAAGTGGTATCAATACCTTCATTTATTACCTTGTCGGCACTAAATGTTACGGTTAATTTATTATTTTTATATGTTGCCTTTACATCTTTGCCGTCACCATATGGAAGTGGATACCAATCATCGCTTATTAATTCTGAAATAATTAGTTTTCCTTGTATAACGTCACCATTATTTTCGATCGCCGCATCAGGTAATTCAATATCATCAAATGTAAAGGTTTTTCCTTTATAACATGCGTTGGTACCAGAAGTTCTAAAATTAGTAGAAGGATAGTCACTATCTGATTCACATGATTTTATATCGTCCCTATTTGTAAAATCAGTATCACTATCTGAATCATCACTTCTAGCTTTCATTTGATTATTTATAGCTGTTTGACCTTCTTCAGATTGTTTAAGAGTTTTCGCTGCTCTTATATAGTCAAATCTTTGAATAGCACCATTATGGTCAACTCTTATTACTTGATCATTATATGTGTCGTTATAAATCGAGAACATATGTATGGGCCCCTGACCACCAATCTTAACTGAACCATCTTCATCGGTTAATTGCATACCAGTATCATCAACAGCCGTTGTTATTATTTCAGGGTTTGTTACATCTAGTACTGAAAATCCAGCTCCACCTCTACCATAAGTAACGAACAACAATGTTCTCCAGGTTTTTACAGTATCATATTCATAACCATCACCTACAGCTGATAAACCAAATATCTTTGCATCATGAACAACTGGTGATCCATCTACACCAAAGATAGCGTTAGAACCTCCTGCTACTTGACCATTAACTCTTAAATTGCCTTCATAACCTTTATTCATCAATAAAGGTAATTGTGATGCTATCATTGGTGGAATAAATGCCCATTCCTCTTCACCAGTATCAGCTCTAAAAGCATGCAACATACCGCCGTTCGAGCCAGCATAAACGATTCTAATTCTATCTGATTTATCACGTTTGAATTGCGCATACCCTTGTGATGCTCTCCAATAAGCTTCTTGATTATTTGAAGTAAATGCTGTGTTAGCATTTGGAGGTCCAACTTCTATTAATTGCGAATGATAAATATCTGCTAAGATTGAATCTCTATCTTCGGTAATGTTGCAACCACCATTATAATCAAAATAGTCTTCTCCTCTTACAAAATTTATTAAACCAGAAATATCATCATCATAACCGTCTGCAACACCAGGTTCTTGGCTACAAGTTGAAGATGTATTATGATAGTCTATAACTCTATTCCCCGTAGCCTCAAATAATCCATTTATTTTGTTTTTATTAATTACATCCCAATTATTCCAGTTTCCATGATAAGTAGCACCACCGCTACCAGTATCAAGTGCAGTCCAAATTTTTCTATTTTCTGCAGTTTTCTCCAACAATTTTTGTCCAGCGTCCCAGTTACATCCGTTGTCATCGCAATATGACATTTCTTGATGGAGTTTTTTATCATCTTTTCCGATTGCTTTTCTTAAAAGTTTTCCTGTCCAATCACCATTTTGAGTATAGTTAAATTGAGCTTGGTAAATCGCTCCTCCTTCTTGAAGGTTAGCTGTTATAGTTGGTGCGGAAAATGACAATCTGTCAGCTATTACCTGTCTAATTTTTTGTTCTAACACAGTTTTTAAATCAGCTGCATTGTCAGCTTCCTCTGTTTTCATGCAATCAATATGACCATCAGTGTCGCAAGATCCTGCTTTAGCAAATCTATCAAAAATTGCTTTAGCCTGTGGTTTCTTATATGCACCACCATACGCTATAACTATAGTTCTTACACCATGCTTTTGTCTTAAGTCTTTTATTTGTGGTATTGATCTTGATTCATTAAACATCATCCCATCACCAATTAGTATCACGTAATGAATTTGGCATGGTTTTTTTTTATCAATTATTCCTGTCTCTTCATCTGTAAAGTAACCGTATGCAAGGTCTGCAAAAGCATTAGCATCTGTTGCAAACTTTGTATAAAGCCTCGGTATTACAGCTGGAATTCGTGTCTTACCATCAGTACTAATTGCAACTCTTAAACATGAGTGATGATTACAAATTTTAGAAGTTCCTAGAGGATGTGCAGTATTTGGGTCCCAGCCTCCATAATAATGGCAACCTTCATTTTTATGGCACCATACTTCACCAGGATATGCTTTTCTATTTGAAACATCTTTTTCCCCTCCATTCCAATCACCAAAACCAAAATTTGCTCCTGCTTGCAAAGAACTATCGGATACGATGTCAATAATTGCTTCTATAGCTCCTGTAAACCTTGATGTTTTAGAACCTCCAATTTGTTTCTGCCAACTAGTATCTTTGTCAGTTGCATTAAATTTATTTTCATCTAGTTTTTGTATAGCTCCGCTTTTACTGGTTACATATATATTGGATGAATTTGCAAATAAATTTTGTGCAATTTTTCCATTTGATGGTGATATACCAGGTTTATCAAATTTTATGGCGTTTGCATTAACTGTACCCGGATTTCCTGATGTTTTGGTACCCAATGTTCCAGCGGTTACCAATACCTCTGCTGTTGGATAGGTGCCATCATTACTATCATCGCTGTAAGAAATTGTTAATTTTTGTAAAGTGGAGCTTGTCTCACTAGTAAGATACACAACACTATCGTCATCACTTGAAGCTCTTACTGAAGACATTTTGTTTAATGAACCGGCTGTTTGTGTAACAGTACCAACGTCTTCGTGTTTACCACTACCATAATTATATGCTTTGATGGTATTGTTATAGCCAATTGTTACGTGTGGTTGTGTTTTAGGACACTTTATTCCATTATAGCCTGCTACGTCTTCAAGTTTAAAGCTCCAAAGATTTCCTTTTCTTACAAAATGCATGAAGTTCAAATCTTTGGATATAGAAAAACTTTGAGATCTTTCTTTATCTATTGTTGGTCCAACATTGTCTTTTGGTCTGTTTTTTTCGCATAGCTTTCTGTAAGTTGAACCTGTGTTAAATGACGTACCTGGATTTTTACCTAAATTGTGAACGTATAGATAACCCTTTTTTTGTTTATTCTGATGTGTGTGACCTACAGCAAACAATATATTTTCACCAGAACTGTTTTGTCTTATTTCTATAAATCTTGGTTGTGCCTGAGCGTGCCAACTTTTAGGTATAACGCCTACACATTTTCCGGTGCTATCAACGCCAACTATTGTTGAAAAACCAGCTGATGCGACCCATATTGATCCGTCTGAGGCAATATCTCCTGACGAACTTGTATTTATTCGTGATTTTTTCGTTCCCGTTCCACTTTGGCAGTTACTATCGTTATCAGTACCTCTAAACCTTTTATTATTATTTGCCCATGTAGTATCTATCTTATTGTCGCCAACTAAAATTTTAACTAGTCCTGATCCTTTTTCTGCAACTACTACATTTCCATCACTCAATTCTACAACCCAGTCAACCCCTGAAAGTCCAAGATATGTTCCTCCAGTCATAGTTGCGTTCATACTTTTAGAACTGTCTAATAAAAATAATATATTTGCAGGAACATCTCCTTCTCCTGATCCAGGTGGGATAGGTTTTGCATAAGCTTTTGAAATTAAAATAAGCAATGCAAAAGCAAAAATAATATTTGATTTAATTTTATTCATCATCCACTAATGCCCTATAATATTGTGCGCTTGTGACAGCTACTCCTTCTTGCGTTTTGCCGAAGTTATCCTTCATGTTGTAATAAAAGATTTGTTTATTTCCTATATTCCAAATTTTATAACCAGGCCATTCTTTGCTATCTAAACCTATATTTCCAAAATTTGACTCAACATAACTTCTAACCAAACCTTTTTTACTTTCCTCGTTTTCGGGGCCATTCATCACTTCTATTTCTACTGCCCCTACCTTATTATCAATTATGTATCCTTTAATTGTTACATTGCCTAAGTCAATACTTGTACAAAAAGCTTCTGGCGGAGAACTAAATTGAGTTACATTATAGTCTTCATTTATATCTTCGTCATCAATAGTACCAAAAATATTTTGAACAGAAGATTTATTTCCACCGATATTTATAGATAATAAATCACATGCTTGTGTTGTTTTAACCATAAAAACATTAAAAAACAAAAAAAAGAAGATAATTTTTAATTTTTTCATTTTTTTATTA
>CAZFMY010000113.1:17203-18900 GCA_964520345.1 uncultured Gemmatimonadaceae bacterium
TTTACTTTTTACTTTAACCTGGTAAAACCATCACACTTTCTAAAGCAATTATTACCTCATCTTCATCATATAAACCACACGCATAAATTTTGTAAGCTGTTCCTTGATTAATAACGTCCACAGCTGTAGATGCAATGCTAGACCCATCCTCATGATAAACAGCCTTCCCTGCATTTACCATAAAATATTCATAGGTGTATTTTTCTAAAATTGTTTCTTCTCTTTCTAACTCAGCTTCAGACCCATCATTAATAGTAAGTTGACTAAATATTGGTGCAATTAATTCATAAAAACTTATATCCTCGTTATGTTTAACAACTTGAAGTCTGTTCGTTGTATCTGCGCCATGTTGAGTTATATTTTTAAAACTTTTATAGCATGCAGTGTTACTGGCTGCAGTTGTATTTATCGGAGGCAGCCCCTTTGTATCTTTATCCCTTTCAATCGTTGTTGTGCCATCTTTAGTTGTTTTTGTCCATGAACCTAAAAAAGAATTTATTAAATCTTTTTCTGCTTCTAGTAATGCTGTTTCTGCTACATAAAATGCTTGCTGATATTCGTCACTACTATTATTTGCTCTATGATCGCTAGAAGAAATTACTACTAGTGAACCTCCCATAAGTGACATGACTAATAGAAGAACTAATGACAAAACTAGTGTAAAACCTTTTTCTCTTTTTCTTATCATCAATTAATTCCTATGTTTCTTGTATATATGCTAACTACAACAGAATCTCTCATATATTTATCTATGAATTCCTGAGTTCTTCCATCACCAAGTCCTTTAACTAATCTTGGTTTTTCTTTAGTACCTTTGCTTCTATAAAATTCTTTTTTTGATCTAAAAGTTAATCTTAAATCAACTTGTCTTATTCTATAAAGGTCAACACTGGTAGTGGGATTGAGTGGATTAGGATAACTACGTTCTGTAGTATTAAAAAGATGTTTTCCATTTTCATCAAATAATAAAAATTCCATATCTACTAAATGTGATCTAACAAGCTGACCTTCATAACATTCTGAACATTGTCCACCACCACTTACCCAATCTCCTTTGGGAGAATCGGGATGCTCTATCCAGCTTTCTTTTGTTTTGTAAACTGCATAAAGTTTATCATCAGAGTTATCTTCCATTGGCATGCCATAATAAGTAATTCTATATTTTTTATATTTTTGCTTAGGATCATTTTTATCAAAATCTCCATAAACAATATGAATTCTATCGCAACATATTTCTGTGTTCGCAATATTTGGATCAAGAGTAGCACCTTCAGCAGAAGCACCTTCACCATCAGCCAATACTACCTCCGTAGTATCTGCTGGTAGATAGCCTAAAATATTTCTTTCTACAATTAGTGGATCATGGCTATCGATAAGAGATCGACCTTCTTCCAAACCTGATATATGTGTCAGATCATCAGAGGGTGCAATTCCTTCATCATTATCTCCATAATAATATTTAAAACCTGCTAATCTAATATCCTTTACCATCATACCAACTATATCTCTGGCTGATCGACTTACTTTAGCTCTATCTGTTACTTGATTATAACTATTGTTTACTACAGAATATGTTGAAAACATTGCCCCCATCATTAATGCGCTAACTGCTATCCCAACCAATAGCTCCATTAACGTAACTCCCGCAATATTTTTTAGTTTTTTATTTTTCATCATTATTGTTATTGTTTAAATAT
>CAZFMY010000113.1:19000-20462 GCA_964520345.1 uncultured Gemmatimonadaceae bacterium
TCATTATTGTTATTGTTTAAATATATAGTCAGCTTGAAAATATAAAAATTTCCTTTTTTTTCCGCCATTTGTGTTAATTTGAATTCTTCCTATGTAAATCTCGTCTTCAATCTTCGTTGCTGGAATACCTTCCTGACCACCTTGAATACAATTACTACCACTTTTACATATCTTATAAATTTTTACACTTTTAAGATCTTTATTGTTTTTGCACTTAAGATATCGATCTTCGTTAAGTATTGCCTCCCACCTATCTATTTTATTCTCAGGTGCGCCTTTGACATTTTCATTGTTTTCATAAATATTTTTTATTTCATCTTTTGTAAAAAATTTACCTTTGTTTGCACTACATCTTGCGTTTTCTGTATTTGACTCCCATCCTTCCATTAAATATTGTGAAAATTTCATTATACTACTGCCTGAAGCTAATGGAGTTCCATTGGCGTTTACAGGTTTTCCATACTCATTAACAGCTATGGTATTTTCTCTTGGATTTACTCCATATAAAGCATCCCGAGAACCTATTACATCCTCAGCTATCATACTTGTAATATAATTGATTTTTGTTCTTTCTCCCGAAACATTAATTGATCCAACAGAAAAATTTACCAACTGAAATACTGCTAAAAAACCTATACCAACAATAGCAGTTGAAATTAAAGCCTCTAATAAAGTTACTCCTTTTTCTGTATTTCTTTTATTCATATGTTTTATTGTGGCACAAATTCTTCGTCAAAGTATTTATATAAAGTTATATTACCAAATCTAGTCCATTTTACAGAAAATAAATTTTCCTCTGACCCGTCAGATATATAGATTTCCTCTATTGCTGTTTCAGATTCTCCACTTCCTGTTAAAAATGCTCCACTAGCACTATAATAAGAACCATCTTTTGAAAAACAAACTGCACCTTCTACATCACCATCGCTGCTGCCTGGAACACTTAAAACTATATCCTCACTTATTTCCATGTTGTTTACAGTTAACTTGTTACTTGAAATTCCTTCATCATCCCACTCAAGGTCAGAACTACACCTTGTGCCAAAATTATGAAATTCAGTTGGGTTTCCATCTACATCATATTTATTTCTTACTTTTATTGTAAATTTTTCCATTCCCATACCATTTGTAACAATTGAATCTTCATCAACACTAAACTGTACAAAAGCATAATGTCCTCGTTGAACTTGTGAGTATATGTCTTTAATTAAACTGGATATTTTTAAAGCTTCATTTCTTACTTTTCTATCACTTCTCCATTTTTGAAATGGTTGAAAACCTATAGCTGTTATTGTTGCTATAATGGTAAGCACAACTATTAATTCTAAAATAGTAAAACCTTTAACTTTCTTTTCCTGCATTTGCATCAATCTTTCCCGCCTGTACAAGGTTTTCTAATGATTTTGACATAGTTATCATTCCATCTTTTACTGCAGTTTGCATGATGCTTGGAATTTGATGA
>CAZFMY010000114.1:0-19893 GCA_964520345.1 uncultured Gemmatimonadaceae bacterium
ATGGGAGCGTTGAGTGCCGATTTCGACGACGACGGGGATCAGGATCTGTATATCACCTGTCTGGAGGAGAATATCCTCTATCGCAACGACGGACGGACACGATTTGTCGATATTACTGCCGAGGCGGGGTTGCAGACTCCGGTTTGGAGTACCGGTGCGGCAATGGGCGATGCTGATCTCGACGGCGATCTGGATCTTTACGTGGCCAATTATATCGATTTCGCAGTGGATTCGATCCGACCTCTGGGGACGCAATGGAAGGGGAGGGATGTCTTTGTCGGTCCCTTGGGTTTGCCGGCCTTGCAGGATGTTCTGTTCCGCAATCAGGGCGATGGAGTATTCAGCGATATGACCGAGGAGAGCGGTCTTATCCGGAGGGATCCCGGCTATGGATTCGGGGTGCTCTTCGTCGATATCGATGAAGATGGTGACCTGGATCTGTATATTGCCAATGATTCGACGCCCAATTTTGTCTACCGCAACGCGGGGGACGGGACCTTTGACGAGATCGGGTTGCAGGCCAATGCGGCGTTCAACGAGACGGGTCTGGCCCAGGCTGGGATGGGTGTGGCCTGGGGCGATTACGACAACGACGGCGATGGGGATGTGTTGGTCACCAATTTTGAAGATGACTACAACACTCTGTACCAAAACAGGGGTAATGGTTCCTTTGCAGATATTAGTTTTGCTGCCGGTTTGGGACGCGTCAGCCTGCCCTATGTGGGTTTTGGAGCCGTTTTTTTGGACTACGACAACGATGCAGATCAGGACCTTTTCATTGCCAATGGCCATGTTTATCCCCAGATCGAACGATCTGGTGGTGGCACGCGTTATGCTCAGGTCAATCACCTCTTTGCCAATGAAGGGGGTCGGTTCAGCCTCGTTGAACCGATCGCGGATGGAGATGCGCTGAGGGCCGTCAGTCGCGGTGCGGTGGCAGGTGATTTCGACGACGATGGTCGGCTGGATCTCTTTGTTACCAATCTCAACGACCGCCCCTCTCTGTTGCACAATCAGAGCGCTGGCGAGCACCATTGGTTCGGATTGCGTCTGATCGGGCGATCGGGCAACCGCGAGGCTATCGGGGCACGGGTTTATCTGTGGAGTGGGCAGCGGCGGCAGCGGCGTGACCTGCTCTGTGGCGAGAGTTTCCTAGGTAGTGGGGATCGGCGCATACATTTTGGTCTGGGGGCGGCGGCCAGGGTCGACTCGCTGCATATCCATTGGCCTGGCGGCGGATTGCAGCGGGTAACGAATCCGCCGCTCAATGCGTATTTGCTCGTTGAAGAGGGATCCTAGCCGCAGATAGACCTCGGTCGAAGAGTGAAAAGAGGTTGATCCACGAGAGTATAGAACCTCATGGATTTTGCTCTATGCGCTTAGGCCGCCGGTGAAAATAGTACACGATAGAGCCTATCCAGCCGGTTAGGGCAATGATGATGACCCAGGTGACTTTATCGGAATTGTTGTTCTCCTTCACGGCGCACTCGATGAGCATCCACAACCAGAAGATACTTACTAGGATCCCTAGCACGATCATTAAGTTCCACATTCGCAAGTTTCCTTTGCCATAGAATTTACCGGGGGCTTTGCCCGTGGATAAATTTATCGATTCAGTGGCTCAGTGCCCATACTGCGATATTGGCACCCATTTTCAAGGCTGCCAGTCTTTTCGAGTCAGGATCGTTGTGTACGTGGGGGTCCTCCCAGCCGTCGCCTAGGTCGGCCTCATAGGTATAGAGCACGGCCAGGCGCTTGGCGATGAAGAGTCCGAGGGCCTGCGGTCTTTTGCCGTCGTGCTCGTGTACCTTGGGCAGGCCCTCGGGCAGTTTGAAGTGACAGTGGAAGAGGGGGTGATCAGGTGGTAGTTCTATCCATTCGGCATTGGGAAATACCTTGCGCATTTCGCGGCGGAAGCTCTGGTCCAAACCGTAATTGTCGTCGGCGTGGAGGAAACCGCCACTTTCCAGATAGTGTCTGAGCCGCGTTGTCTCTTCGGTCGAGAAGGCGATATTGCCGTGTCCCGTCATGTAGAGGTACGGATAGGAATAGAGCTCTTCGTCCATGATCTCGACTCGCGCCTCTTCCCCGGCTGCATCGATCTGAGTGTGCTCGTTGATAAAGCGCAGCAGGTTGGGTAATGAGGAGGGGTCGCTGTACCAATCGCCGCCGCCGTTGTACTGCAACCGGGCGATGGTGAAGAGGGGGGGTTGAGTCTGGCCCTGGCCGACAAAGATTAGGTTGCAGAGCAGTAGTACCACTAGCACGGGGAGGATGGTCATGGGGTTCTCCCTCCGTCTACTCGTTTGATCAGCAGTAGTGAATTGCCGGCGCTGGCCGGCCAGGTGAAATTGAATTGTCGGTTTATTGCGCGGAAAGGATAAGCTCTGCCTTTGCCGTCGACGAGCCGCCAGTCTCGGGGATTATTGATGGCGATCGAGACCTGCCAGTGGCGGCTTTTACCCGGGCTTTCGCGGATCAGGTGATAAGCCTGCTCGTTCAGAGGCACAGCTTTGACCTGGCTTTGTCGCCAGTGGTAGATCCGCTCGGCGACCTGGCCGACGGGGGCGACCCACACCGTGCTTTTGAGCGAGTGCAGGTAATTCAGATGGCGTTCGAAGGCCAGGGCGCGGATTTCGCAGTAGCCGTTCTCGTCGAGTGGGTGTAGCGTCTCGATGAGCCAGCCGCCTGCGGCCAGGGTCTGATCGACCAATTCGTTCCACTCCGCATATTTTTCCCCCGAGCAGAGAAACCGCGATTGCAGACGGAAGAAGTCCAGTTGCGCGGGGTCGTTATAGAAGGGTCTCTGGGCTTTAATCGACCCGGCCCGTCCACTGGTATAGAAATTTCGCGCCGCATCGATAACTGAATCGTCGACACCCGAGTGCGGATAGGATAGGCTGGTCGTGGATGCTTGTTGGAAGAGCACGTCGAGAACGAATTTTGAAACGTAGAGTTCGCTTTGTCTTTGCCGCACGCCTGCTTCTTGCAGGTCGGTGTGACTCATCGTATGGCTGCCGATTTCGTGGCCGCGCTGCTCTGCGTTCTGCCAAGTTTCTAAGGGTAGGGAGTCGACAGATCGGTACTTGTTCTGTTGTCGCAATTTGTCTACTACCACGTAAAAGGTACCGCGAAAACCGTGTTGCTCCAGAAGCGGCATCGCCACCCGGCAGTGCGAGGGGTAGGCGTCGTCGAAACTCAGGCTGACGGCGCCCTGATGGTCGGTCTGTGGCCAGGGGTGGAGCCGGACTTCAATACTTTCGCCGCTTGCCGAGGTATAGAGCAGGAGAAATACGGCCAGCGCGCGCATTGTTCAGCGGCTGTTGATAACGGCGAATTTGCCCCGGGCTGTGTTGCCGTCCTCGTCGCGAGCGACAAAGTAGTAGATACCCGATCCAACCAGAAAGCCGTTGTCGTTCTGACCGTCCCAGGTACTTGTACCTTGCCCGGGTGTGCCCTCAATGTGGCGCACGGGCTGGCCGGCGGCGTTGAAGATCTGCGCGGCTGCGCCTAGGGGCAAGCCGGTCACGTGCAGTGTTGCACTGCGTGAGCCTATTAGGAATGGGTTGGGAAGAAACTGGACCGCCGACCCGGACTTATCGCCATTGACGCCGATGGTTAGCCGGCTCATCCCATCGAGGGTGCCAATCCACAATTCGCCGTTTTCCCCATCGAAGAAGAGCGAGTTGATACGGTTGTCGATCAGTCCGCTGTTGTCGGTATTGAGTACGAATTCGACTTGACCGGCGGTGTTGATCTGAGCCAGTCCGTTTTCAGTGCCGACCCAGATATTGCCCTGGTTGTCTTCGGCCAGAGTAGTGGTCACGCTAGTGGGCAAGCCATTGGCGCTGTTGTAGATCTTCCAACTCTCAATAGCGAAATGCTCATCCTCACGGATATAAGAACCGCTTAGTACATTGAGGCCGTTGTCGGTGGCTACCCATACACGGCCGGATCGGTCGGCAAGGATATCGCTGATCCGATCGCTGGTCAGATCGTCGTAGCTAAGGCTATTGAATACAACCCCCGATTCGTCGCCCTTTTCGAAAGGGGTGCCGCCATCATCAAAGAGAATGAATCCTGCTCGGGCAGTGCCGATCCACTTCAGGCGGTCGGGGCCGATATCCACTTTGGTGATATCGCTTGTCGCCTTGAGGGTTTCTTGGTCGTAGAGCAGGGCCTGACTGGGTCTCCAGCCGTCCATGACGACCAGTCCTACGAGGGCGGTAGCGATCCACATCAATCCTTCTTCGTCGCGGACGATATCGCTGACGGCGACAAAGTTGCCGCCAGCGATACCTTCAAGTGCCGAGTTTTTGGCGTTGAGACGGCGCCAGGTAGCGGTGGTATCGAGCACGTCGATACCGCGGCCCCAGTTCCCGACCCAGAGCAAGCCTTTGGCATCTACCTCGACTGCGGTTACGGTCTCGGAAGCTAGATTGGTTTTTAAGTTATAGGTGTTCCAGCCTTCTCCGTCGTACTGGTAGAGCCCATAGGCTGGCAGGTTGTCCTTGGGTACAGAGGCGACCCAAATATGTCCGTCTTGAGTTTGTGTGATATCGAAAAAATAGTTGCCGACTGGTTCGCGCGGTGGTGGCGGTGGGTCGGCACCCATAACCCGCAGCCCGGTTTCGCTCGCTACCCACATCGGTCCATTCGTATCCGAAAGGTCGGCGACACTGCCGATCCCCTCCGAACTGATCCTTCGCCACTCCGAGATTTGCTCGCGTCGGAAGAAGCGGCCGTCGGCAGACGCACATGTGAGCTGTCCTGCGGAGATGCCCAGCGCGACGATATCTACGGAGGATAAGTCCTGTGCAGGTTGTGAATATTCGGGCAGCATATGCCAGACACTGCGCGCCGAGGCTATAAAGAGGGTGTCTTTGTGGACCAGCATATCGTGTACTTTGCCTACCAGCATTGATATTTCCCAGCTGTCGGGATCCTGGAGATTGGGCTGCTCTAAATCGGCATAGGCGAGCCCGCCGGTAGTTCCAGCCCATAGATGACCGGCGAAGACTGTGAGACTGGTCACTTCGGTATCTCTAGGCAGGCGTCCCAGTCTGCGATAGGTTTCTTTGACCTCTTCCTTATCGATCAGAAAAGCACTGATGCCGCGCTCGGTACCGACGAAGAGGCGGTTCTGGTAGGGTTCAAGCGCATTGATGCCGAGACTGATAAAATCGAAGAAGGGCGGGTCGAAGAGGTCCTGCTCAGGGCGGTAGCGGCTCAAGCCCTGGAAGAGGGTGCCAAACCACAGGTGGTTGTTGGCATCGATTGCCAGGCTTGAGATGCGGTTGCCCGGCAGGCCGTCGAGACGGGTGAAGCGGGTATAGGACTGGGTCGTCTGGTCATAGCGCAGGACTCCGCCGGCAGTAATTGCCCAGACATTGTCCTGTTCCACCAAGAGCCGGTTGATGCTGCGCATGCTGGTATAGGCTTGCCATTCGGCGCTGGATAGTTGGGCGCTTACGGGTGGGGTCAAAAGCAAGAGTGGGACTAGTATGAACAAAATCATAAGTGAGTGAGTCTCTCTACATCATGGTCAAGGGATCGACGTTGATCGTAAAAGCAGTGGCGTGGTTTTTGGCTGCTGCGCGCATGGTTGGAAGTGCGCCTGCAGTCATCTCATGCAGGTAGCGAGTCGATGGACCGCGCAATAGAGCTTGCCAGCGGTAGTGGCCGCGCAAGCGCGAGAGTGGGGCTGGGCCAGGTCCGAGTAGGAGTGCGTTTTCGTCCAGGCTAGTCCGCAGAGCAGCAATGCCTTCCTGCGCGGCCTTTTCGATTCCTTGTTCGTCGGTGCTGCGCCAGCGGAAGATGACCAGCCGGCCAAATGGGGGAAAACCCGCTTGGCGACGCTCGGCCAGTTCGCGATGCGAGAAAGCGTCGTAATCCTGTTGTGAAGCGGCGAGTAATGCCTCGTCTTCGGGGAGCAGCGTCTGGATGACGACCTCTCCGGCCGTCGTACCACGACCGGAGCGTCCGGCGACCTGGGTCAGCAGCTGGAAACTGCGCTCGGCCGAACGGAAGTCGGGCAGGTGCATGCCGGTATCGGCAGAGATGACGCCGACCAGCGTGACCTCGGGGAAGTCCAGCCCCTTAGCTACCATCTGGGTTCCAAGAAGTACGTCAGCGTCGCCACGGCGGAAACGCTCGACCAACTCGTCGTGTGCGCCCTTCCATCCGGTGGTGTCGACATCCATGCGGATGACGCGGATTCCGGGGAACTGCTCGACCAGGGCATTTTCGACCTTTTGCGTGCCGATTCCGTCGAAGCGCAATTCGGCACTGCCGCACTCCGGACACGCCTGCGGTGCCGGGGCTGCAAAGTCGCAGTAGTGGCAACGGGTCTGCGCTGTGGTGGTGCCTCGGTGATAGGTGAGTGAGACGCGGCAACTCTGGCACTGTACCGCTTCGCCACAGGATGCACAGGTGATAAAGGGTGCGAAACCGCGGCGGTTCTGCAAGATTACGATCTTTTCATTGCGCGTAAGGCGATCCTGTATTTTGAGTCGCAGGTCGCGCGAAAAGATGGCGCGCTCTTTCTTCTGGAAAGGCTCTCGTTTCATGTCGACCACCGTGACTTTGGGCAGGGGGCGGTCATCGACTCGTCGAGGCAGGGAGTGGAGATGGTATTTGCCCGTCGAGGCATTCCAGTACGATTCGAGGCTGGGGGTAGCTGAGCCGAGAACGACCAGTGCCTCGCAACGTTGGCCGCGAACCAGTGCCAAGTCGCGGGCGCTATAGGTGAGCGGATGACTGCTTTCCAGATCTTCTTGTTTGTAGGAGGTATCGTGTTCCTCATCGACGACGATAAGCCCCAAATTATCCATTGGTGCCAGGATCGCCGAGCGAGCGCCGATGAGTACGCGCTGTTCGCTGCGGCGCAGGCGGCGCCAGGTATCGTAGCGCTCTCCGGCCGAAAGCTGGCTGTGGAGTACGGCGACTTCCTCGCCGAAGTGCTCTTTGAACCGCCGTACCATCTGCCAGGCCAGGGCAATTTCGGGGACCAGGATTATCGCACCGCGATTCGCTGCAAGCGCCAGGGTCACTAACCGGATATATATCAGCGTCTTACCCGAGCCGGTGACGCCGTGGAGCAGGGCGGGGTAAAAGGCATGTGCATCGAGTGCAGCGGAGAGCGCGTCGAGGACCGCTTGCTGATCGGTGGTTGGGACGAGGGTGGTGGCCGGCGCAATTTCGATATGGGCGAGTGGGTCGCGAATCACTTCTTCGTCGAAAGATTCGATCAGATCGCGTTTTTCGAGCCCTTTGAGCACCTGGGTAGAGAAGCCGGCTGCGATCAGGTCGCGGCGCGCGGCGCTAGGGTGATCGAGCAAATGACGCATACAGGCTGCCTGGCGGGGTGCGCGCTTCTCGATTTCGGCGATTGATGTGCTGGCGCTGGCCTGATCGCGCAGGCTGAAGTGGCGTTCGCTAAGGACGCGAGGGCGCTTATCTTGGAGCACCGGCGTGATATCGACATGGCCACTTCGGCGCAGAGCGCGTAAATTTTTTTCCAGATCCTTACTTCCCAGCCGGCGTTTGAGGGTGCTGACTTTGAGAGGGCCGCTGCGGCTGAGTTCGTCGATGATTTTTCTGCCCGGGATGCTGGTCTGGTCGGGGACTTCATGGCACAAGTTGACCATGCGATTGGAACTGAGCTTGATACCCGGGGGCAGGGCTGCCATCAGCGCAGAACCTAAAGGAGCAATGTAGTATCCGGCTATCCAGCGGCAGAGGTCGACGATTTTTGGGCAGAGGAGTGCCGTATCGAGAATTTGTTCAATATTGCGAATTTTGCCCGGATCGAGGTTACTCTCTGTTGCTGGTCCGATTACGATGCCGGTGAGTAGGCGTTGGACCACTGGTACCAGCACTAGGGCCCCTGGCTGTGCTTCGGTGGCGAAAGCAGCCGGTACGCCGTAGGTCAGTTCGCGTGCTAAAGGCGGTGGCAGAGCGACCTTTACGTAGCTTCGGCTCATGGTTGCAGAGGGGGCGTATTGCCGGTGAGGGGTTGAAAATTCGGTCCCAGGAACTCCAGGCCATCTGCTGAGGCACGGAAGCGCAGTACTTTGGTCGCTTCGCCGAGTTGGCCATCTCCAAGTAATTCGCCGTCTAGCCAGTAGCGCACGGAGTGGGCGCGGCCAGCCCAGACCAGAAAGTGATCGCTGGCTTCGAAGCGGCGGCGTTCCCCGGATGGAATATGGCCTTCGAATTTATTCGAGTCGTCCCAGCTAATCTGCACCCAAGTAGTGTCGCTGGCCTCGACCTCGAGAACGAGGCCGGCTGGTGATGAGACTGAGGTGGCCGTGGTCCCTGTGGGTAATGGGTCGGGTTCTGCATCTACTGAGGGTGTTTCTGGTTGAGGAGGCGTGATGGTTTGGGTTTCGTCGTCGGTGGATTCGAGCAGGGTATCCGCAGTTGCTGCGATCTCGGCATCGAGTATGGTGGAGCGCTGTTCCGCAGCAGATCCTTGTTCGTTTACTGCTGGTGTTGCTGCCGAAGAGTTCTCGTTTATCGATTCCGGTTCCGCAGCAGATCCTTGTTCGTCGTCGTTGGGGATGGGCTCGACCTTTTCGGGTTCGGCAATAGTGGCGTTTGGTGTAATTGCGGGAATCGTCGTTGGGGGTGGCTCGGGTGGTGGAGCCTGTGACACCGGGAGTTGGTCTTCATCGCTGAAGAATACGAGTGCCAGGATCAGGGCTAGAAGGCCACCCATGGCCAGACTGATCCTGCGTCGGTCGATACTGGTGAGGGTGCCTGGCAGCCAGGATTCCGGTGTTTGCGAAGGGTTGGTGGCTTTGGGTGCGGGAGGCGCGACGGGGCCTTGCTCCTGGTCGAAACGATCAGTGAGCGGCGCTGGATCGAGTCCCAGGTACTCGGCGTAGGATTGTAGTGCCATCCGGGTAAAAATCGGCTCGACGATATCAAAACGTTCGCTCTCTAACCCTGTGAGGACCGAGAGGCTGATACCCGTATGGCGCAGGACCTCATCGAGGTCGAGGCCTCGTTGCTGGCGCGCGGTGCGCAATTGCTCTGAAATGCCCTGCGGATCTTCGTTCATTGCGGTGTCTTGTCGTTCAGATTATACCCCATTGCACCCAGCAGGGCGCAGAGACGGGCCAGAGGAAGGCCTACCACATTATAATAACAACCGTTGATACGTTCAATAAAACGGGCTCCCAGCCCCTGGATGCCGTAGGCGCCGGCTTTATCTAATGGTTCGCCGCTGGCGACGTAGGCATCGATATCGCCACTAGTGAAGTTGTTCATTTCGACCTCGGTGCAGACGGCTTCGCGATGGATAGTCGTACCGCTTTGGAGGACCAGGCCGGTATAGACTTGATGCACATGTCCCGAGAGGCGGCGCAGCATAGAGGCGGCTTCGGTCGCGTCGGTGGGTTTGCCCAGGATGGCGTCGCCGAGACAGACAATAGTGTCGGCACCGATGACGATTGTGTTTTCCGCTTGGTTTTGTCTGGCGAGCAAACCCATGACGGCACGGGTTTTGGCGCTGGCCGATTCGATCGCGTACTCGGCGGGGATCCGAGTAGCGGGTATGAGTTCTGCTTCGGGGCTGGGCAGGGTGGTGAAGGGCAATTCGAGCTGGCGCAAAAGGAGAGCACGCCGGGGAGAGGCCGAGCCGAGGACCAGGCGTTTCATGTCGGAGATTCCACGATCAGCGTGATCGGACCATCGTTATGGCTTTCGACTAGCATTTCGGCACCGAAGACGCCGGATGCAGGCGGCAAACCCTCTTCGGTGAGGATGCAAAGGAAGCGTTCATAGAGAATTTCGGCGTCATGGGGTTGGGCAGCCTGGTCGAAGCTGGGGCGGCGTCCTTTTCGGCACTCGCCGTAGAGCGTGAATTGCGATACCGCGAGGACCGCGCCGCCTGTATCGAGGACCGAGTGGTTCATTTTGCCCTGGTCGTCGGCGAAAATTCGCAGATGAGCGCATTTCTGAGCGCAGAAGCGCAATTCGCGCTCTGTATCGCCGGAGCGGAAGCCGACGAGGAGGAGTAGGCCGGGGCCGATTTGACCGTGGATTCGGCCATCGATTTTGACGCTGGCCTGACTGACGCGTTGGACGAGGACTCTCAAACCAGTATCAAAGTGTTATTTTTTTGAGCTCTAATCATAGGGACAGGACCGAATCTCCTTTTTTCTGTATAAATGTATGTTTAAATAGAATTTATGATTATCTCATATCCTTGGCAATCCCCCGTCTGCCCGTTGAGTGCTGACTCAGTGGGAATGCA
This sequence comes from uncultured Gemmatimonadaceae bacterium, assembly GCA_964520345.1. Taxonomy (GTDB): domain Bacteria; phylum Latescibacterota; class UBA2968; order UBA8231; family UBA8231. The sequence continues at coordinate 10,265 of CAZFMY010000114.1, forward strand.
GGGGGCAGAAAAGATTTCAATATCGCCGGTCTCCGCGCTCGAATTTGATTTGCGGAATATCCTTGAACTGCGCTTTGAAGAAGAACGCCCGATTCTTGTGGAAGCTGCTCGGTTCGAAGTTGAGTGTTGCGGTCCAGTCGTGAAATTCTTTTTGCAGCGAGAAGAGTTCGGAGGTGATCCGAGTGATGGTTAGAAGCGGAGTGTCCGGTGCGTGCAGATTGTAGTTGAGTGAGTAGTTGCAGTGCCAATTCGGTCCGAGGCTGAAACCGGCCAGCGCGCGTACCCAGGAGCGGATGGTCCTGGATGTGGCACTTCGGTTCTGCGAGTAGTAGTGGCTGAATTGAAAACGGTTACCGCGGCGGCGATTGTCTATATCGCGCATGAGCCCGTTCTCGAAGCCGAACGACTCTCGTCCCCTGGATTGGTAGCGCGATCTGGAGTCGAGATTATCGGACGAGAGCTGGTCCTGTTGGCGGGGTCGATTTTTGCCTTTAGGCGGCTCCGTTACTCGTCGCGACCAATTGATCGAGGTTCGTACCTCGAAATGCCGCAGGTGCGGCGAAAAAAGCTGCAATTGGTTCTGGTCGTCATAAAATTCATTGCGCAGGGTCAGTCGCGAATCCAGATAGCGTCCGGCTTCGATGCTCATGCCAGTGCGCAAATCGGCCAGCGGTCGCTGTTTATTTTCGAAATCGTAGGAGGTTGAGAAATTGAGTTGGACCAAGCGCACTTTGAGTTCCTCTTCTCCGCGCAGGATTTTGGCCCAGAAGGTGTTGTCCATGCGGAAGTCTAATTTTCTCCTCTGTTCGAGTGGACTGCTTTTGCTGCCGAAGCCGAGAACGCCGCCGGTGTCGCTGCGGGTGGCCTGGTAGTTCAGTGAGAGACTTGGTTTGAGTACGTGGCGCAGGGCCTGGAGCGGGCCGATGCTCGGCTTGAAGAGGCCGTAGAACGTTTGGCTTAAAGCCATACGGGTGGCGAAGCGGTCGCTGTGCAGGCTGCGGCTTTGATCATCGCTAAGATCCTGATCATGCCATTCTTCGCTCAGCGAGGGATTGAAGTTGAGCCAGGCTAAAGGGCGATACTGTGCGCTGAGGCGCAGACCTAGGTCGGCACTGGTATGGTCGGTGGTATCGGTACGAGTTCCGCGTTGGGCATGGCGCAGGCGGGCATTGCCGTCGTAGAAGATTCGGCTGTACCACGGCTGTTGTTGGCTTTTTTTCTCCCTTGTCCAGATCGGTTTGCGGCTTTTGCGCAGGCTGAGTTCGGGCAGGATGTTGGAGAATGTTTCGCTATCGAGGTTTTTGGTCTGGCTTGCTTTGAGGCTCAGGCTATTGCCCGAGTTTCGCCAACGCCGGGAGTAGCTGAGATTGGAGCGCAGGGTGCGGTTGAGGCGGTCCTGGAGGCTCAAACTATTATCGCGCGAGAAGTTCTTGTTGCTCTGGAGAATGCCCGCTGCGCGTAAACTGGCGTCGCGACCCAACTCCTGGCTGTGGTCGAATTCAAGGCGCCAATTACGTGAGCTAGTACGGCCCTGCTGGCGATTTTCGAGTTGGGCGTTGATGCGACCTTTGAAGCGGTAGCGCAGAGAGTAATTGAATTTGGCGCGCCCCAGCCAACCCGAACGCTGGCGCAGATCTGCTGCCAGGGAGAGATCCCAGTAATCGTTGGCGGCAAGGTAGTAGCCTAAATTGCGCAATTCCCACTCGCGCTGACCCGAGCCAAAGCTCTGTGGACGGTTGCCGAAGCTGGGGGTCAATATCCCGGATTGGCGATCTTCGCGCAATGAGAACACGTAGAAGGGGATCCACAAGAGCCGTCGCTCCTTGACGCGGAAATAGACTGGTCGCGCTACCGCCATGTCGCCGACCAGGACCTTGATGCGCGGGCTGTAGAAATCGAAGTGGGGGTGGTTCTTGTCACAGGTGGTATAAGAGCCCTGGTGGACGTGGAACTCTCCGGCGCTGCGGGTCTGGATCAGGTGCCCGGCGTAAAACCCTTTATCGCGATGGATCTGCCCCGAGAGGATGGTCCCTTTTTCGGTTTCGAGGTTGTAGAGGATTCGTTCGCCGCGGAGTGTTTCGTCGCCTTTGCGCAAGACGGGACGCCCGACGACTCGCCCGCTGGAATCGAGTGCCGCTCGCGCTTCGACTTGATTGAGCCGGCGGCGGAAGACCATCTCGGCCGCTTCCAGCCGGGCGTCTTTGTTCAGCACCACGGCCTGGCCCTGAAGCAGGATCGAGTCTCCGGCTTCGTAGTAATACATATAATCTGCCTGGTAGCTAAACCCCTTTTTTTTGTTCCCCCCGCGGGCTTCGGCGAGCAGGGCATGGGTCTGTGCCAGCTGCTGTTCTATCTCCGCGGTTTGCTCACTGGGCGATTCTTGGGCGCGGAGCGGGTTGGCGAAGATCAGGCCGAGCGCCAGCAGGAGGATCATAGTTGGCGTTGGCGGAAGACTTCGTAGAGGACGATGCCGGCGGCTACCGATGCGTTGATTGAGCCAATCGAATCCTGGGCCATGGGGATGTGCACCAGCGCATCGCATCGCTTTTGTACCATGCGCCTGAGCCCTTTGTGCTCGTTGCCGATAACTAGGGCGCAGGGCTGGGTGAAGTCGAACTCGGTAAAGGTCTGCTTGCCTTCGACGTCGAGGCCGGCGATAAAGAGTCCGTGGGAGGCGGCTTTTTGCAGCGCCTTTTGCAAATTGGCGACTCGGCAGATGGGCAGGTGTTGCGCGGCGCCGGCCGAGGCCTTGACCGCAGCAGGCGAGAGGCCGGCAGCTTCTCGCTCGGGAATTATAAGGGCATGGGTGCCGAGGGCGTGGGCGCTGCGGATGATGGCACCGAGATTCTGCGGATCCTGCACCTGGTCGAGAAAAATCAGGAAGGCGTTGGTTGCGGATAGGCTGGAGAGTACCTGGTCGAAATCGGCGTACGTGGAAGCTGCTGCATAAGCGACGACGCTCTGGTGGCGGGGTCCGGCAAGGTGATCGAGCTGGGTTTTGTCGCGCAGGTCGTAGGGAATTCGCGCCCGTCGGGCGAGGTCGAAGATCTCGTCAATGATCGGACCGTGCGCACCTTTGGCGACCAGCAGGCGTCTGAGGGGGCGTTTAGCACGCAATGCTTCGAGCACGGAGTGCCGGCCCCAGATCAGATCTTCTGCTATCTCATTGTTGGACATGGGAAAAATACTCGCAGGGCAGGCGGATTTCTCTTCCTTACCGCAATGGTTGATTGTGGACGACAGTATAGATTACTAACTGTAAGTAAATGACTTGTGGGATATTTTGCAATCTGGCCCGTGCTTTGCTTTGCTCAAAGCAGACCTTTGAGAGGAGGATCTGAATCGTGAGTACAGCTATACTTTTGGGACAGTTGGTGCTGGCGTTGGGGTTGCTCGGCTATATCACTTCTGCGGTGGTCGAGCGGGCACGGGAACTCGGTCTGGTAGGAAACGAAGAGGGCTAACGCGTCCGATTGTCCGGGCCCTTGTAGCCCTCGCCGAAGTCGTAGCCGGCCTTACCCCAGTCGATTTTGCTAGGATCGACCTTGTCTTTGAGCTTGGAGAGCGTTCTGGCAATGGTTTTTTCGTCTAGCTCCGCTGCGGCGAGTGCGGGTGGTACTTTCTTGGCTGCTCCTGGCTTTGCCTCCGGTTTTTTAGCTGCTGCCTTTTTAGAGGGTTGCGGCTCTTTGAGTTTGGCGGAGAGTGGTTTGTCCTTGTAGAAGAAATCTCCAAATTCGATCATCGTCGCCGCTTTTTCTTGCGGAGTGAGATTTTTCAGGGCCTGGATGGCGGTGTTGATAGATTCGATGGTGTCTAGGTCGAGGTCGCCGAGGATCTCGCGCGCTTTGTCCGGTCCCATGACAATGAGGAAGATCGCGATCTTCTGCAGGCGGGTGAAGCGGTCTGTGGGTGAAGGCATAATCTATCTATCTCATTGAGATGTATAGGGACAATTCGATCTTAACGATCGGGTCGGCTTTCATAGGTCCTCGTTCCCTTCTTGTAGTTTTTCCTTCCATTCGTTGAGTTTGAGCAGAGCCTGGAGCGGAGTGATCTGGCTCAGATCAATCGCCAGCAGTTCCGTTGCGAACGAAGCCTCGGGGGATGAGACGAAGAGATTGAGTTGATCGGCGGATTCGGTCTGTGGGGAGGGCGGGGCCGGATGGCCGTTGCGCTCGTCGTGGATTAACTCGGTGTCGATCTGCTCCTTCTCCAGACGCGTGAGAATTTCCTTGGCACGAGCGACGATCTCGGGCGGCATGCCGGCCATCTGCGCGACGTTGATCCCATAGCTCTGATCGGCGGGCCCCGGAATGAGGCGGTGCAGGAAAATAACGCGGTCCCCTTCCTCGCGTACCTGGACGTTGAAATTGACGACTCGTTCGAGGTGAGTCTCGAGTTCAGTCATCTCGTGATAGTGCGTGGCGAAAAGAGTACGCGGGTGTGTATCGCGTCGCTGGTGCAGATATTCGACTATCGCCCAGGCTATGCTCAGGCCGTCGAAAGTACTGGTGCCGCGACCCAACTCGTCCATCAGGATCAGACTGCGGGTGGTGGCGTTGTTGAGTATATTCGCCGCTTCGTTCATCTCGACCATGAAGGTGCTCTCCCCGCGGGCCAGATTGTCGGAAGCACCGACGCGAGTGAAGATCCGATCGACGACACCGATCTTAGCTTCTCGTGCGGGGACGAAGCTGCCGATTTGTGCCATCAGTACAGCGAGACCGACCTGGCGTATAATGGTACTCTTACCGGCCATATTGGGACCAGTAATCAGCAGAATTTGAGCCCCGGTGGAGTCTATTTGCACGTCGTTGGGGATGAAACGGCCGTCGCGGAGCTGGCGCTCGACAACGGGGTGACGGCCATCGCGGATTGTGATTTGGGGATCGTTATCCACTATAGGTCGGGTATAGGACTCGCTTGCGGCGACTTCGGCCAGTGAAGAGAGTACGTCTATGCGCGCCAGAGCGCGGGCAATTTGCTGGACCTGGGGTGTCCATATAGCAGTGCGCTCCCTGAGTGTTAAGAATAGTTCGTTTTCCAAGTCTTTGAGTCGATCTTCGGCACCGAGAACCTTCTCCTCGTATTCTTTGAGTTCGGGTGTGATAAAGCGTTCGGCGTTGGTCAGGGTCTGTTTGCGGTGGTACTCGGCGGGGGCTTTATCGAGGTTGGCCTTGCTGATTTCTATGTAGTAGCCGAAAACCTGGTTATAGCCGATTTTGAGCGAGGCGATGCCGGTGCGTTCGCGCTCGGTGCTTTGTAGACGGGCTATATAGTCTTTGCCGCCGCTGGCGATTCGCCGCAGTTCGTCAACACCCTGATGATAACCGTCGCGAATCAAGCCACCCTCGGTCAGCGTTGCCGGAGGCTCGTCGACCAATGCGGAGAGAATCGCATCAACCAATTCGTCGACGGCGGGCAATTCCCTGGTGCGCAACTCCTCTAGGAGCGGGCTCTGCGTCGCCGCCAGTGTCGAGCTGATATCTGGCGTGACTGCGAGTGATCGGGCCAGGGCCACCAGATCGCGGCCGTTAGCCCGTTGGCAGCAGATCCGCGCCATCAGCCGCTCGAGATCGCCGATCCGTTCGAGGAGTTGCCGCAGGGCATTGCGGTCCTGGTTTTGCTCTAGGAGTGTAGCGACGGCATCCAGGCGGGCCTCGATCAATTCCGGGTCTTTGAGCGGTTGGATGATCCATTGGCGCAGGAGGCGTGCACCCATGGGAGTACGGGTCCGGTCGAGGACTTCGAGCAGGGTGTTGGCGCGGCTGCCATCCTGCTGATTGACCAAGAGGTCGAGGTTGCGTTGAGCCGTGGCATCGATCAGCGCGAATTGCTCGCGGTGTTTGCGCTGGAGGCGGTTGATATGTTCGATGGCACCGCGCTGATTATCGCGCAAATAGGCTATAGTGGCTCCGCCGGCGCGGATTGCCGCCTCCATATCCTCACAGCCGAAGCCTTTGAGCGACTGGACCTGGAGCTGATTGGTGAGAATATCATAAGCGGTTTCGGCTTCGAAGTGCCAGTCTTCGATCCGGCTGACGGCCACCCGCGGCAAAACTGCCTGCAATGATTCTATCCAGCCCTCGTCGTCGCCCTCGGCCAGGAGCAATTCGGCCGGGGCCAGGCTGGCTAATTCGTCGCCGAGTTCGTCCGGGCGTACTTCGTCGAGCGTAAAGTCACCGGTTGAGAGATCGACGCTGGCGAGTCCGACGCGGTCGGGATGGGGGCAGAGGCCGACGAGGAAGTTATTGCGCTGCTGGTCGAGCATCGAGTCGGAGAGCGCAGTGCCTGGTGAGACGACCTGGACGACGTCGCGTTTGACTACCCCCTTGGCCTCTTTGGGGTCTTCGACCTGTTCACAGATGGCGACCTTGCGGCCGAGTTGGATGAGCTTGGCCAGATAGCCTTCCATCGCGTGGTGAGGCACGCCGGCCAAGGGTACATTGCCAGAAGTTTTGCCGTGGTTGCGCGCGGTCAGGGTCAGTCCCAGGAGTTGGGAAGCCTCTTTGGCGTCGTCGTAGAACATCTCGTAGAAATCACCCATGCGAAAGAACAGGATTGCATCCTGATGTTGGCGTTTGAAGTTCATGTACTGCTCCATCGCCGGGGTGAGTTTGGTTTTTGCAGGCATTGGTCAGGTTGGTTGGTCAAAAGTAAAATAGGTTTTTATACAGCGAATAAGATAATGGATAGCAGGTTGGGCCAAAAGGGTACTGCGTGTAGCGAGTCGTATGTGGATAGCTTAAGACGCTGTGGGGAGGAGGGTTCGGGGAGGGACCGGTTTATTTCCACCAGGTGGCGGTTGAAAGCCAGTTGCTCCCCGGAGTGGAACTGATTTGAGTACCTATCGAATATCCAGTTGCCAGATGGGTAAGCTATTGTAGCGTGGCCGCGATTTTCGCCTGGATATTCCGTTTGTTCAGATCAATCGCATCTCATGGATTCGGAACTGCTTCCCTGCCGAAATTGTCGGCAAAAATAAAGAAATCAGACAGGTTGATTTTGCCATCGTTGTCCAGGTCGAAGCGATGGTCGAAATCGGTTTGACTGTTGAAAGCGCCATAGTGGTCCATGAAGAGGAAGTAATCATCAAAGTCGACTTTCAGGTCATCGTCAAAAAGGCCGTAGACAGGTTCTCCTGTCGCGTCGAAGAAGGTCTGAACTGGAGGTTCAGGCGCGGTGGTCGTCTGATCTCCAGCTAAGTTGCCAGGGTCGGTGTTCGGCAGGGTGGGATCTAGGAGATTGGCGGTTGTAGAACTATCGTTCGAAGTGGGTGCTAGAGTATCTGTCGCGGAGGTATTGGGGTCAGTGCCAGGAAGCATGCCGCTTAGTTGCGTCTGTGCCGAATCGGTAAGGGCATCGAGTAACGAGTTCGTAGGGGTTGTCGGATCGGCAAGGGAATCGGCCAACGAGTTTGCAGAAGAATCAGCGGCTGATGTTGCTCCTTCCGTAACAGGGTCCGTATCGTTGCCCGGTTCTGAGGTGCTAGTGTCCTGAGTCGTTTGCTCCGAGGTGGGGTCTTCGTCTCTCGGGGGGACGATGGGGGGTGCGGTCCAACTCAGCGTCAGTTGCTGCGAGGTCGAGAGGCCCCAGGTATTGGTGCGAATGATGTTAACCACCTGAGTGCCGTGGATATTGGAATTGGAAAAAAAGGTGATGTCATCGCCGGTTATTTCGGTGCGGATGATCGGACCCATCCCCAGCAGTTCCACCGACCAGGTACCGGCTTGCTGGTCGATACCTGATAGATCGAGTATGTGGGTTTCCCCGGCTGGCACCGCGGTCGGCGCGGCAATCGCCTGATCCAGGTCAGGTGGACCGTGGACGGTTATAGACTTTCGAATCTGGTTCGAGCCGCCCTGGCCTCTTATGGTCAGAACTGCTTCGTATATGCCCGGTGAGTCGTACGTGACTTGCACGGATTCGGGGTCGTCGAAAGTCTGATTATCGCTGTCAAAGGCCTCGAGGAAGGTATGGCCGAAACCCTGCGAAGTGTTGGTGAAGGTGACGGTCAGTGGGGCGGGACCTTCCTGAGTCGATAGCTGAAGTCCGGCTATGGGTGCACCGGGTGGTGCTATGACCAGTGTGCTGGTGGCTGTGCCGGCGTAGATGGTGTCGTCAATGGTGGCTACGACCTGGTAGATGCCAGGATCGCCTGGTGGATCTGTTGAGCCGTCATAGGTAGTTATAATCGTTAAATCGGGCGGGTCTGAGATGCTGGTCAAGCTGTGTGTCTGGCCGTTGAAAACGACGCTGCCGACGCTGCTAAAGGTGATAGTCGCCAGGGCTTGATCTACGTTGAAGGAAGCACTGGTACCACTGGTAAGGCCGCCCCCGGATGCCGTCAGGGTGCAGTTTTGGCAGATGCCGGTAATTTTGCACTCCGTGAAACTAGCTATGCCGGCATTGGTACTGGCCACATTGTTTTCAATACTGCCCGGGGCGTTGATTGAGAGCGTGGTACTCTGGGCGAAGTCGAGGTCGGTCACGTCCTGGGCGTTGCGCGCTTGTACTTCGGGTTGGATGCCGGCGATTAATCCACTGAATAATTCATCCGGTTGCCGGGTAAAGACCCACCGGCTCGCCACCACGTCAGCGCTGAGAGCTGTGCTGGTTATGGCACTCAGATCGCCTTCGTCTCCGCTGGTCTGGTCATCGAAGGACAGGACGAATATGCCCCCATCGGAAGCTGCGTTATAACTCAGGTCGGTGAAGGTGGCGATGCCGCCGCTAGCGCTAGCCGAGCTTGTGCCGCCCAGTTGGCCAGATCCCGATTGCAGGCTGGCGACTATCGAATCGGCAAAATCCAGGTCCAAGTTTCCGGCGGCATCGTGTGCGCGAATAACGGGTTGAGTTCTAAAGGCCGAGCCGCTGAGCACCTCGTCGGTTGGATCGACCTGGTTGATATCGGCGGGGGCCGTTGCCAGGACCATCTGGGTGGCGGTAATGTCGATGGTGCTGCCGGTACTGTTGTTGACCGGGTTGGTACTGCCCATCTGGGTGCCGGTGCTGGATACCGTCAAATCGGTATCGCCATCGACAGAAAATATCAGGGTTTGGTTCTCGCTGAGGTTGGTGTTGTCGATGTAATAGGCATTGACGGTATAAGTTTCGCTCTGGCCGTCGGCAATGGAAATCGAGAGGCCGGTGAAAGTGAGGGTGTTCGTGCTGGCGTTGTAGGTTCCGACGACGTTGCTGAGATCGGGGCCGTTGAGGCGAAAGGTGAGCTGATTAAAAGGGCCTGTTCCCGATGTATTGAGCACTAGCTGAGAGATCTCGAGCGCCAGGTCGTCGGAGGTACTGGCATCCGAGAGGGCGAAATCGAAGAGGTCGACAGCGGTGCTGGTGCTGGTAGCTGTTGAAGGCAGTGCCACGGGTTCGCTGACGGTGCCTGATGCGGTGAGGTTGCCATCGGAATTGAATGTGTAGGCGGTGATGTTGCTAGAGATGGGGAGGGTACTCAGGTCGCCCTCGGCCCCTCCGGCGGTATCGTCGGCCTGGAGTCCGAAGGTCTCATCGGCAGTGGCAGTGTAGGTGAGGGTCATCCCGGTGAAGGTGGCCACGCCGGCACTGGCCGCTACGGCATTATTGGTGTAAACGGCCGTCCCAGCTCCGGTTTCGCTGAG
>CAZFMY010000115.1:0-19796 GCA_964520345.1 uncultured Gemmatimonadaceae bacterium
CAGAGTAGGCCGCGGGAGCGGCGCTGCGGGTCCTGAAGGGAAGTGCTGCGATTGGTCAGGGCGACGACGAGGCCGTGCTGATTGACCCCCTGCCAGGTCCCACCCTGGCATTGGTCGCTGCCGGCGAAGGTGCCTCCGGACAACCAGGCAGGTGGATGGGAAGGGCGGGCGTACTCTTCCTCGCGATTTGCAGCGATGATCAGGGGATAGTTCTCAAGCTGTTGATGTACCAGTATGCAAAGGCACATAGGTGTATTTCCTTTGGCGTGAGTACACACCTGATCTAGGTTGTGTCAAGAATCTATGCATGTCAAGTAGTTGATTCCAGACTCTTCGACTAAAGAACTTGACAGATCCTTGCGCTTAATCTCTAATTATGGGCTATAAATGGGTTATAAGGCTGATCAATACTCAAATACTGCGATGAAAAAGTTAATTTCGATAAATGACCTTAAGGTCGGCATGTTCCTCGAAGCCGAAGCGGTGACCGAGCAGAAAGACGGCGAGGAGTTCAATTACCTGTCGGCACTCAATGCTACTGGAATCGGAGGTACGGGTAAGCGTGCTCGTCTGACCGGGCGGATGCACGAGAAAGTCGCAAATAATGGCGGCGTGTATATCACCAGCGAAAATTTGATCGAGAGTTTGTGCTCGACGGGGTTGTCTTTGGTGACGATCGATACCGAAAAAGGCCTCGATTTGCCCGAAGACGTCAAGCCGCTTACCGATCCCAATCGCAAACCGCCTCCCGAGGGGCGTCTGGTCCATTTTGATGAGGAGATCGAGCAGGCCAGGGAAGTTCGCGACTCGACCACCGATACTCTCAAGACGGCGTTGGAGGATGTGGCCGAGGGCAAGGAAATGGATGTGCAGAAGGTCCAGGAGGCCGGCACGGTAATCTCGGAGAGTATTCTGCGCAATGTCGATGCGATGGTGAGCCTTACACGGATCAAGCAATTCGATCCCTATACTGCGATGCACAGCATGAATGTCTGTACTTTGGTTACGGCTATGGCGATGCACGATGGAACCGATCCTGGTCAGTTGCCGATGATCACTACCGCGGCGCTTTTGCACGATGTGGGTAAGACGCGAGTGCCGTTGGAGATTCTCAATAAGCCCGGTCGTTTCGAACCGCACGAATTGCAGGAGATGCGCAAGCACGCTTCCCACAGCGGTGATATCATGCGCGAAGACGGTTCGTTCAGCGTGGAACAGATCTCCATCGCCGAGCAGCACCACGAGATGCTCGATGGCAGCGGCTATCCCGCAGCGCTTAGAGGCGATGAGATTCACTACTATGCTCGGTTGACGGCGGTGGCCGATGTCTACGACGCGCTGACGGCTAAGCGGGTCTACAAATCGGCGATGCCGATGTATCAGGCGTTGATGAAAATCCACAAGGGCAAGGGGACTGAATTTGACGAGCGCGGAGTAGATCTTTTCATCAAGACCCTGGGGCTTTATCCGGTGGGAAGCCTGGTGGAGATCAATACTGGCGAGCAGGCGATCGTCTGCGAGCCGAACCCCAACGATTCGCGCAAACCGGTGGTAGCCCTCTTGACTCAGCCCAATAAGAAGCCGCGGGTCGCACCGTATGTCATCAGTTTGGCCGTGCGGTCGCAAGCCGATGGGCGAGAGATCGTCAAAGTGTTGGATCCGGATAAGATTGGCGCCGATGTGGAAAAGCTTATGGCCGATGTCGATCAGCGTGGGGAGCGGACGGATCGGAAGGTGCGCAAATCGTAGCGGTCTTAAGAACTTTCTGTCGGATCGCTGCTGCTTGCAGATTGTCGCTCCGCCCGGGTTTTCTTTTGCTCATCGCAAATTCGCATGTATTCAGCGTGCCGCGGAGATATTGAGGTTGTTGCTTGAAGAATGGACAAAGGAGCAGGAGCGGCCAGCCGGAGATCTTCTCTCCGGCACTCTTATGTACGGAGTCCGAATCGCCAGGATGGTCTGCGGCTTTTCGCGGCCATAAGACGATAGAACGGGGCAATTCGCAACGGGTGTTATGGGAGAGATCCTCGTACTGAGTGCTACCGCTTTCGAGCAGGGGGCTTTGAGGGAGTGCATCGCGGAGTCGATGCGGTCCGAAGTTGCGGGATTCGAGTGGGTGGGTGGAGAACTGAGCGGGAAGCGGGTGCTCCTGGTATCCACGGGTATCGGGGCGGTGAATACCGCACATGCGCTGACCTGCGCCCTGCGAGAGCGATGCGTCGAATGGGTCTTGCAGGTTGGAATCGGGGGTGCTTATCCGGAAAGCGGATTGGGGATTGGAGATTGGGCCTTGGCGAGCGAGGAGAACTACGGCGATCTGGGAGTGAGGACGGGAGCGGGGTGGCAAGGGGTGGAAACAATCGGGATTCCGGTGTTGGAGAAAGATCGTGTGTATTACAACCGCTTCCCTCTCGATGCAGAGTGGGTGCAGGAGGCGGCAACCGTTCTGCCGGAAGCCAGAGTCGGGCCCTTTGTCACGGTGCAGGAGTGTTCGGGTAGCGATGAGTTGGGGGTGGAAAGAGGACGGCGTTTCGAGGCCGTATGCGAGAATATGGAGGGGGCGGCGGCGGCACATTTGTGCGCGTGCTACGGCATTCCGCTGGTCGAAGTGCGGGCGATGAGCAATATCGTCGAAAAACGCGATCGGAAAAAATGGAACTTGCCGCTGGCGGTAGAGCGGGCGCAAAGTGCGGCGTTGAAGTTGTTGGAGCATAGATTATGAGTGTGACCTTGGGCTATTCGCCTTGTCCCAACGATACGTATATTTTTTTCGGATTGGTTCATGCAAAGATCGCCGGCGCGCCAGCGTGTGAAGAGGTGCTTGAAGATATTGAGACCCTCAACCGGTTGGCGTTGCGAGGGGAGTTGGATCTGACCAAGATATCTTTTCACGCGCTGGCTCATCTCAGAGAGGAGTACTGCCTGCTGCATTCGGGAGGGGCGTTGGGCCGGGGCTGCGGTCCGCTGGTCGTGGCACGCGAGGAGATGGCACCGCAGCAACTCAAAAACAAAAAGATTGCCATCCCCGGGGAGTTGACGACAGCTGCATTGCTGCTGCGGCTTTTCGATCCGGAGATTGAGCAGCTAGAGGTCATGCCTTTCGATCGGATCATGGGCGCGACCGCGCGAGGAGAGGTGGATGCGGGGGTGATCATTCACGAGAGCCGCTTTACCTATCCCGAATACGGATTGGCAAAGGTCATCGATCTGGGTGAGTGGTGGGAAGGGGAGAGCGGGCATCCGATTCCGTTGGGTGGGATTTTGGCGCGGCGGAGTCTGGGTGCGGAGTTGATCGGGCGCATCGATCGGGCGCTCGTGGAGAGCGTCGAATATGCTCATGCCAACCCTGACGCGGTTCGAGGCTATATTCGCGATCACGCGCAGGAGATGGAACTGGAAGTCATGCAGGCGCATATTGACCTCTATGTGAATAAATACACGTTGGACTACGGTCCGGACGGGGAGGCGGCGATATTCGACCTGATCGGCCGGGCCGAGCGGGCGGGTATTGCGCCAGTGGTTTCAGCGTCGCTCTTTATTTCCTGAATCTACATAGAATGGAGCAGTGAAATGCAATTGATGCAATGGATCGATCCGGGTGATGGGATGCACGTTGGGGTGGTCGAAGGCGATGAGGTGCTGGACCTGACGAGTGGAGGAGATGCTCCGCGGACTGTGCACGAGATCTATTACGACCGCGGTGGTGATGAAAATGGTTTGGCTGCGGTGGTGGCAGGCCTGAAGGGCGCGGTATCGCGGCGGCTGAGTCTGGTTGATCTGATGGCTAATCGCAGTAGCGACAGCCCCTATCTGATCAAGCCGGTCAGCGGTCCACCTGGAGATCCTTTCGCTCTGCGGGTATGGCTGGCCGGGGTAACGCATGAAGTAAGCGCGAAATTGCGCGAGATCGAGGCCCGGCAAGCGACCGGCGATGCGGTCAATGTATACGATCAGAAATATCGCGAGGTCTCTGCCGGTGGGCGGCCCGAACTCTTTTCCAAAGGCGAACCCGATGCGGTGGTGGGGCACGGGCAGCCTATAACTCGTCCCGCAGATACGGTGCGGATGGTGCCCGAAACCGAGCTAGTCTCGGTATATGGCTTAAATAAGCAAGGTCAATTGGAGCGGTTGGGGTACACCGGCGGCAATGATGCGACCGACAACGGTATTGAGGCGGCTAATCCGCTCAATCTGCCCCAGGCCAAGAACTGGGCCGGGGGCTGTGCTTCGCTGGGACCGATACTGATTAGTGCAGACGAGTACGATGATTCGCAGGTTGAGGTCTCGTGCGAAATTCTACGGCAGGGTAAACGGGTGGCGTATAAAGAAGGGCCGACAGGGCAGGACAATCTCAATATGCCCGAGAGACTCTTACATCTTGAGCGGCATTTATTCACTCGGATTCCGCTCGAGCCGCGGATGCTATTGGCATTTTACTGGGGGACTCCGATCGTATTTGCCGAAACCGATTTTTCTGATGGGATTCAGGTCGGAGATGTGATGCGCCTGAGGTTCTCGGGGGGGATCGGGACTTTGGAGAATCCGGTGGTGGCGCTGGAGGAGACGGGACAATTAGCGGGGTTGCAGCAGGGGTGAATCTAGTCTGGTAACTAAGAACTAACGATAGTCTCCAGGGGTCTGGACAACGTCGTTTTTCTCATTGTCTCCTGCGTTTAACGCTTCCAGGCGGCGATGGCCAGGCAGAGCCAACCTGCGATCAAGATCACTCCACCAAAAGGCGTGATTGCGCCGAGCCATCTCGTATCACTCAGGCTGAGCAGATAGAGACTGCCGGAGAAAAGGGTACTGCCGATCAAAAAGCAGTAGCCGGCGGCAGTGGTCCAGGGGCCGGGCCATTGGGCGCAGGCCCAGGCGGTGCCCAAGAGCGCCAGTGCGTGATACATGTGGTAGCGGGCGGCAACTTCGAAAATGGCGAAGAGTTCGGCTGAGAGGTTTTCCTTGAGGATATGAGTGCCGAAGGCACCTGCGGCCACGGCCAGGGATCCGAGCAGACCGCCGAAGATCAGAAAGGTTCGGCTCAAAGGATTCCCTTCAGATAGGCCACCGACTTTTCAAACTGATCCACTTCGTACGTGACGCGGACTTCGGCGTTTTCCCCGCGTTCGTGCGGGGTCTGCCAGTCCTCGGGCGCCTGTGCCGCCTGGTGCAGCGTGCGGATGGCCTCGATCGTTCCGGCCAGAGGTCGTTCGGGAAAGGTGGCCCACCACTCTTCTTCGAGCACTCGGATATGGCGAGCGACGCTGGCGCCGAGTTCTATGCAGCCCTGGACCTGCGGGACTTCGCGATCGAAGAGCGCAATGACCGCGGGCCAATCGACGACGCCATGACCGATGGGGCAGCGCTTGAGGCGGAAGCCGGACGGGGTCGGGTGGACGGTGTAATCTTTGATATGGACGTGTTTGAGTATGGGCAAAACGCGTTCGGCGAAGGCCTGGGGGTGCTCGCCAACGGCCAGGGCGTTGCCGACATCCATGGTAACGCCCAGATTCGGGCTGCCGACTTTTTCGCTCAGCGCCAGCAGTTCCCATGAGCAGAGATCCTGGTGATTCTCGATGCCTACGGGGATACCGTATTCCTCGGCCAGGGGCATGACCTCCTTGAGGGGCTGGACCAGAGCGTCGATATAGTCGCGCATTCCGTTGGCGCCGCGCTCGCTGCGATTGCCTTCGACCATGTTGCTGACGGTGGTGCGGACGGCGCGCGCCGAAGCGCGATGGGCGGTTTCGATCGCCTCGCGCAGGGGCGAGATGTCTTCGGCGTAGTTATGGCCGCCGGTATCGAGGAAGAGGTCGAGGCCTTTGTGCGATGTTGCGAAGACGGCGAGTTCTTCATCGGAGTGAGCCGCGAGGCTGGCGGCGGCGAATTCTACGCTCGCTAGATCGTTGGCTTGGGCCAGGTGGATAAGACCTGCGGGTGTGTGTGGATCGATTTCCCGCTCTGCTTCTTGATGGGCGCCGGTAAAGCTCCAGGCGCAGAGTCCGATTTTCATGGAAGTCCTTCATCCGTGGGTTTGCAAAACGGGCCAAGGCCTTCCCGGCCCTTTCGCAAATCACTGTTGTTTTCTATACCATTTGCTCCCTGACCACACCAGCGCCCCCCGGCACTCGGATAATTTGCCGAGCAGGGGCTAAAGCGCGGTCGCCAGGTAGGCTGTCAACTCCCCGTCCGCTAGCTCGGTGCTCGATCCCACGCGCAAGTCTTTCACCTGCCAGATGCCCTTGGTCAACTCGTCGGGACCGCCGATTATGGCCAGGGGGATACCCTTGCGATCGGCGTATTTGAGCTGTTTGCCTAAGCCTTTGGCCTCCGGATACAATTCGGTGCGGAGACCAGATTTGCGCAGACGGCGGGCGAGGGCGATATAGCTATCGAGGTCCTGCTCCGAGAACTGGACGATAAAGACATCGGCGGGGGCGCTAGAGTCGGCTAAAAGCCCCAATTCTTCGCTCGCGGCCATCAGTCGGTCTAGACCGAGTGAGGCGCCGACACCGGGCAGGTCCTGCTTGGTGTAGAGTCCGGCCAGATCGTCGTAGCGGCCACCGCTGCAGATCGATCCGATGCCGGGCAGGTCGTCGAGTATGGTCTCGTAGACCGTGCCCGTGTAGTAGTCGAGACCGCGGGCGATGGAGGGGTCTATTACCAGGCGGCCTTCGGCGATTTCTGCGGCCGAGAAGGCTGAGAGGAGCTGGCGCAGGTTGGAAATCCCCTGGGCGGCGAGTTGGTGTTGCCCGAGTTGCGCTTCGAGCTGGTCGAGGATGGCGGTATTGGTGCCTTGGACTTGGACGATGTCGAGAATTTGTCGAGCCTGGTCGGCTGGGACCGAAGCCGTCGCTGCGATTTCAGCGACGACTTTTTCCGCCCCGATTTTCTGCAATTTGTCGAGTGCGCGGAGGATGGCGTCTGCGGCATCGGCCAGACCGAGCGATTCGAGCAGGCCGTTGAGCACCAGTCGGTTGTTGACGTGGATGGCGAAGCGCTCAAAGCCCAGGCTTTGGAGAATATCGTGGATGACCAGCGCGGTTTCGATATCGGCGGCGTTGGCATTGGTGCCGATGGTGTCGAAATCGCACTGGTAGAATTCGCGGTAGCGGCCGTGCTGAGTATTTTCGCCGCGCCAGACCGGACCGACGTGGTAGCGTTTGAAAGGGGTGCCGAGCTGGCCTATATGCTGAGCGGCGAATCGGGCGAAGGGGACGGTCAGGTCGAAGCGCAGGGCGACATCGCGACCGCCGTGGTCTGCAAAGCGATACATTTGCTTGTCGCTTTCGTCTCCGCCCTTGCCGGCCAGGATCTCGCTGTATTCGAGCGCGGGAGTGTCTATGGGGGCGAAACCGTAGGAGCGGAAGACGGCGCGGACTTTGTCAATCATTTCTTCGCGCGGCATCGCCAGGGCGGGGGGGAAGTCGCGAAACCCTTTGAGGGTGCGTGGCTGGATCAATTTTTTTTTGTCAGACATGGTTTACCAGTTGGTGAACGAGCCATCCTCGCGGCGCAGAGTCGGGCCGCCGAGCCATTTGAACTCGTAGTGTTGTGCTGCATCCTCGTCAAATTCCATGCCCAGACCAGGGCTTGTGGGTGGCAAGAGGCAGCCGGCCTCGTAGGGCAGCTGCACCGGGAAGAGATCTTGCAGAACCGGTTGGCCGACCAGTCCGCCCTCCTGGACGGCGAAATTGTCGCAGGCGATATCGAGGTGGGCGCAGGCGGCGGCTGAGACCGGGCCAAGGGGATTGTGCGGCACGATTTTTATATAGTGTGTTTCGCACCAGTTGGCGACTTTGCGCGCCTCGGTAAGACCGCCGACGATACAGAGATCGATCCGCGCGTAGTCGAGCAGCTCTTCTTCGATCATCTGGCGGAATTCCCACTTGGTGGCATAGTGCTCGCCCACGGCGAGCGGAACGCTGACGTGTTGACGCACCTGGCGATAGCTCTGGGGGTTTTCGCAGCGCAGCGGATCCTCGATAAAGAAGGGGTCGTACTGTTCGAGTTCGCGACCGAGACGGATGGTGTCCGGTGGATCGAGGCGGGTGTGGACGTCGATGCAGAGCTCTACTTCTGGTCCGACGGCTTCGCGCGCGGCGGCGAAATGGGCGATGGAGTCGCGGACAGCGGTGCGGGGCTCGAGGATCCCGTCGCGGTCAAAGACCGACATCCGCAGGTATTTCCAGCCTTCATCGACCCGTTCCCGGGCTGCACGGGCGGTGTCTGCAGGTGTTTTGCCGCCGATGCCGGTATAGCAGAAGACGCGGTCTCGCATCTTGCCGCCGAGGAGCATGTAGACGGGTTGGTCGAGGGCTTTGCCCTTGATGTCCCAGAGCGCGATATCGATTGCCGAGAGCGCGGCGGTGTTGATTCGGCCCCCGGGAAAAAAATCGACGCGGAAGAGTAGCTGCCAGATGTATTCGGTGTTGAGCGGATCGAGGCCGATGATATGGCGTTTCATGTGTTCGATCGCGCCGATTCCGGCCTGCTCTTTCCAGGTGATGCCGAATTCGCCGACCCCATAGAGCCCGCTGTCGGTCTCGACCTTGACGAAAAGGTAGTTGCGCGAACCGTAAAAAATCGGAAAGGTTTTGATATCGGTAATTTTCATTTTCAACTCCCTGGTTGGAAATCGCTAGGTCTATAATATCAGGTCAAGTTCGAATCCGATCAAAAGAGTTCGCCGAGGACGATGGCCAAGAGGCCGAGGAACATGCCGATTTTGAGCAAGTCTCCGAGACGATTGTCGGTCAGGGTTGCGCGCAGGTGATACAATTGCCAGATAACGTAGAGCACCAATGCGTTGATTGGCAGCAGGGCCAGCGCATAGCTTTTGCCATAGAGGCCGGAGAAAAATGGAATCCAAGTGAAGAAGAGTAATAAGAGATAGACGAGACTTGCCAGCGCGGCGGCTTGGGCGCATCCCCAACGCAGAGGAAGGGTGTACTCGCCGCGGATCCGATCTCCGGTGATATCTTCGATGTCTTTGACGATTTCTCGGCCGACGTGAAAGCAAAAGGCGAAGAGGGCCGGAATCCACGAGCGTCCGATATCGCCGACAGCCAGGGCGCCGTAGGGAAAGGCTATGGCGCCGATTAAGGCGACGAGGACATTGCCCCACAGGGTGCTGTTTTTTAAAAAGACGCTGTAGCATACGAGCAGCAGAGCGATCGTTGTTGCGACCAGCCCGTGCCAAGGGCTCAGCCAGAACCCGAATGCGCAGCCAGCCAGTGCTAGGATCAGTGTTTGGATCCTGGCGACCCTCGGACTAAGACGTCCGGAGGGAAGAGGGCGGTCCGGACGGTTGATGCGGTCGATATCTAAGTCGATTAAGTCGTTAAAGGTATTGCCGGCTCCGTTGATAAAGGCGGCAGAAAAAGCCGCGAGTAGGGCCGGGAGCCAGGTAGGAGGCTGGTCTGCCGTCAATACGCCGATACCGACGGAAAGGGCGGTAATCAAGCCGTTGAGTGGCCGCGGCAGCAGGAATAATGCGGTTAATTGCGACAAAGAGTTCTCTTGGAATCAGGGTAGTGGGAAACTCCCATATAATAAAGGGAACGAATCGAATCCAAGGCTGTTTTTCTGCGTTGAGACTGAATAATATAGGTAGCAAATTTTTTTCTTGACAGTATTAAGGACACGGGCTAATTTGTTCATAACGTCATATTTACCAATGACTAAGATGTGATTTTTTCACCTGAAATACGAATGACGGCTAGTTCGGCCACGGAGGTGCAGTGCTTGCCGACGATCACCAAAAAAGAATTGACTCTCATGGTTAGTTGCCAGGTCAGTTGCAAAAATAACCTGGCTGCCAAGATAGTGGACAGCCTCTTTAATACGATGCGCGAGCGGTTGATCGAGGATCACCGCATCGAGATTCGCGGCTTCGGGGTGTTTCAGGGCAAAGATATTCGTTCCAAGTCTGCGGCTCGTAATTTGCGCACCGGTGAAATTATCTATGTCCCCGCTCGGCGCAAGACGCACTTTAAACCAGGGCGACTGCTCAAAGAGGCTTTGCACCAGACTCGCGATCTCCAGGCTGAGGAACCCGCTGCGCTTGAGGTGGAATCGCGTGTTGTTTCGCCTAATCGCGATGATCATAGTGCGCTATAAATGGATAGTTGAGATGGTGATTAATCAATTCAGAGTGGCGTTATACGCCTCTCTTTTTTTTTGTGGTTCCTCTCTGGCTGACGAGACACTGGCTGGCTTAGCCTGGACCACTGCTCGGGAGTTGCAAGAGATATCCGCGCTGAACGGGCAGGTGCGCTACGTGGCGCGGGGAGTGGTTTTTGTCCATTTCGAAGAGCAGGTCTGGGACCAGTTGTCGATGGGCGATTTCGAGGTGCTCTGTGTCGATAACTCGGAGGTGGGTGATCGCTATTTTGTCACTGACCACTTGGATTTTCCTCTGCCCCCGGGTATCGAACTGGTCTTCGATGGTGGGGGGGAATGGGCTCTTTTGCGGATTTCAGAAAGTGCACTGGAGAGCGTCTACGGGAAGATGCACTTTTTTTGGCCTCTGCCCGACCAGTTCAGCATACGGGGATGGTTGGGTGAGTCGAAGGGTGCGCAAAAGGCCTTGCAGACCGCTTCTCCGGCCGTGGCGGCGCTTATCGAGGAAGCCCAGGCAGTACGCCTGCAGATCGATGTCGAAGCACTGACGCTTAAAGATCCGTCGGCGGGCAGTACTGAGGGCAATCTGCGCAGCCGTTTTGCAGTACATCCCGAGATGGCCGAGTCGACCGAGTATATCCGTTCGGAATTGGCCGCGGCACTCGGCGATGAAGCAGTCGAGTTGCATTCTTTCCCCATCGGGTCGCGTCGGGTCGTGTCCTATACTTCGCGCCGAGGTGTCGAGGGCATGGCCCCGGTCGATACGATGGCCCACAATGTCATCGGTACTCTTGAGGGTAGCGACCCCGAGGCGGGCTACTATATCATCTGTGCTCACTACGATGCGACCGGGATTCGTTCGTCAGGGGGCTGGGATTGGATGCGCGATCCGGCACCCGGAGCGGACGACAATGCCAGCGGCGTAGCCCTGGTACTGGAAAGCGCACGGCTCTTGGCGGGGCAGCGCTTCCCCTGGTCGATCCGATTCATTGCCTGGTCGGGCGAGGAATTAGGGTTACTGGGGAGTCAGGATTACGCCAATATTGCGGCTGACCGCGATGAGAAAATACTCGGAGTATTCAATTTCGACATGATCGGATTCAATCCGTTCAAGCAGCGCCTCGAACTGGTGACCAATCCGGGTTCGAGATGGTTGGCAGATGAGATGGGGGCTGTCGGGAAGCGCTACGCGATCGACCTCGATATCGATCTTCTGGTGGACGGGGGAGCTCGATTGAGCGATCACGCTCCGTTTTGGGCACGGGGTTACGACGCGATCCTGGGGATCGAAAACTACCTGCCTACCGATTCGACGACCTACGGAGTTCGCGAGGGCATCTATCGCGTCAACTCGCAGTACCACTCGGTCGCCGACCTGCCCGATAGTATTAACTGGGAGCTGATGCGCCGTACCACGCAGTTGGCAGTGGCCACCTTAGCACAGTATGGATTAGGGCAAGGCGAGCCAAATCTGGCGGTTTTCACCGGGGATCTTCGCAGTGACCAGGAGGACGATCTGCGAGTGCGGATCAGCAATATCGGGCTGGGTGAAGTAACCGGTGGCTTCCGGGTGCGGGTTTCGCATTGCCGGCCTGATTCGAGTGGTTGCGAAGTGATCTACGACGAAGAGACCCAGGCTGAACTGGATCCTGGAACAGGTATGGATCTTAGCATACCCTGGCAGCGTTTCGGCGAGATGGTCTTTCTAGTCGAGGTCGATCTCGAAGACCAGATTGAAGAAATGAGTGAGGCAGACAATCGCGCTTTCCAGTCCGTGCGGCTGGTGCCGCAGGCGAAGATAGTGGTTTTCCCCAACCCTTTCCGACCCGCAAGTGGCGGTTTTCTGCGTTTTAGCGGTTTGCCGCTCAAGGCTCGGGTGCAGCTTTTTGCTCCTGGTGGCGAATTGGTGTGGGAGGCGAGTGAGGACAATGCGTTGCAGCGCCGTTTGGGGGCCAAGGCCAATGAAGTGCTCTGGCGCGGGGTGAATCGCATGGGGTCGAGCGATTTCAGTCCAAGTTTGGTGGGGAGCGGCGTCTATATGTATACGATTCACTCTCGTGAGGGCGCTTTGCTGGTGAAGGACAAGATTGCGGTTTTGCGCTGAGGTGCTTCTAGTAGTCGGGGTGGTTGGTTGAGTACTGCGGGAGAAATGCGCAGGCTCTTGTCAACTATGCCGAGCCGATCGGACAATCGATGCACTGCGTTTCGCTGCCGCAGGATGCCAGATCGCAGGTGAGCAGGGCATCTGCGTGCCGTTGCCAGTCGGCTGGGTAGTGAAGAGTGCCCGCTAAGCGGAAGTCGCGGACCACGGCGCGGAGTAGGGCGAAGCGGATTTGGCGATCGGCTACTTTGGCGCGAACTCGCTGGCGGATTTGGGCCAGCCGATCGAGATATTCGACGAACTCCTCATCAAAGATGGCCTGGAGGTCTTTGCGCAGGCGACTCGATAGCGCGGGGCTGGCGTTGGAAGTCGAGATGCTCAGCCGCAGATGCCCTGGTTGTACCAGGGCGACCATGCCGAAATTGGAATAGGCGGGATTGTCGTAGGAATTGATGAGAATTTTTCGTGCCAGGGCCAGTTCGTAGACTCTGGCGGTTAGCGCGTCGTCGTTGCGCACGGTATTGAGGGCGACGACGATTCCGTCGAGATCTCGTTCTTCGAATTGACGCCGGTGGTGGGTGAGACGGCCGGCATCGGCCCACCCACTGAGCGTCGGCGTCAAGTCGGGGCTGATTACCGTGAGAAGGGCTCCGGCCGCTAAGAGACGCCCGGATTTTTCTTCGGCCTCGCTTCCCCCGCCGATGACCAGACAGGGTTTGGCCATCAGGTCGAGTCCGGCCTGGAAATAGGGGTTGAGCTGGGAATTCATGCGCGTGGAATGAGCTGATCCAGGAGATGGTCCAACTCGGGCAGAACCAGTTTGCTCATCGCCACTTCGATGGTTTTGGGATCGCCGGGCAGGCAGAAGACCAGCCGTCGTTTGAGCGAGCCGGCCACTCCCTGTACGAGGAGTGCCCGCGAGCCCTCTTCTGCGTAGATGAGCGAGCGAAGTAGATCGCCAAATCCGTCCAGGCGCCGGTCGAGTTGCTGGCGCACCGCGTCGCCGATCGGATCGCGCAGGGCATTTCCGGTGCGGCCGGTAAAGAAGATTGCCTCAGAGGAGGATGCCTGGGTCAGCATTGCCAACTCGCCTTTGATCTGCAGGCCGTCGGCTTTGATCGTGCGGTCCTGGGCGACCTTATGGCCGGCCTCTTGCAAGAGTTTGACCAGTATTTGGCCGCTCTGCGCCTGGCGCTCGTCGCCGACGACCAGTACCGCGCAGCTAATGGATTTGCCCATTTAATCCGCTCCCGTTGTCAGTGCCGGATAGCTCTTGTCGCCTTCGGCGCCGTATTCGACCGAAAACCCCAATTCCATCCAGCCGCGTTCGACGATTGCGCCGGTTTCGCTGCGGGCTCCGCCGAAGCCGCCGGTGACGTTGCAGACGTCGGTGAAACCGCTGTTGATCAGGGCTTCGGAAGCGCGGATTGAGCGGGCACCGGATTGGCAGCCGATCAAGAGCTTGGTGTCGGTTGAGAAGTGGGATTGAACGACCCGGACGAAGTCTGGGTTGGGTACCATACCTGCGGCTTCGCGGTGCATGATGGGGATATTTAAGGCCCCGGCCGGGTGGCCGTTTTCGTATTCGGGCATCGATCGAACATCGATATAGACGGTTTTTGCATCGCTCTCAATAAGGGCTTTGGCTTCGCTCGGGTTGATGTTCTGATAGCTCATTGGGTATAGCTCCTGACGGATGAATTCTCCGGATGAATTGATAAGAGGTTTTTCGCTGCGATATTGGTCTCTGAGATGATCGAACCAACACCGGTGCGAACAAAAGTCGCGGTTGATTCGCTGGAGAAAAGTTTTATCATAGGGTTTGGCACAGATATGGCATTGGCGGTCTGCATCCGGGATCTTGGTCTGGACGAAGAAGTTGTCGATGAGGCGGTTTAGATAGTAGCTGCCTCGCCAGCCCAATAAGACGATGATGGCGAAATTGAGTGTGGTGTGTGCAAGGAGCCCGGCGCAGAGCAGTGAAAGCCAGAAACCCAGGCAGTGCGGGCATTTGAAGAGTTTGGCGCCCCAAGGTGAGAGTTCCTCGATTCGCTGGCGCAGTCCCGCTGTCAATGGAGAATGCCGCAGTAAGCGGGTGGCAAACGCTACAAAGGCGAGAGTGGCCAGAATTGCGAAGAGTTGGATCGGCACTTGACAGTGTCCACTTTGCGGGGTTGTTTCGTATTAGGTGTATATACTAATTTATTATTTTCAGGTAGATAGACAAGTCCGGAGATCTGGTAGGAGGGTGTCATGATCGTATGTTTCCGGCATGGTGCATGGGTTTTTTTTATGCTCGTCCTTCTTCTGTCCTGTGGTCAGCAGGAGGACAAAAGAGGCGACGAAGGCGGCGCTGAAGAGGAGACTGCCGAAAGCGCGCTGATCGACAGCACCGAAGCCGATACGCTGGCGGAGGAGATCGAAGCGGTCCCGGTCGAGATTGCGCACACCCATATCGGCGAGATTTCCTCGTACCTGCTTTTCAACTCGACGATCGAAACTGAAGCAGCGGTCGAAATTTATCCGCAGATCAGCGGCATGGTCGAACGAGTAGGGGTTGAAGAGGGCGACCGAGTTGAAGTCGGGGACACGTTATTGCATATAGAAGACGACCAGTTGCGCATCGCGGATCGGGAAGCCCGGGTCAATCTGGATTATCAGCAGACCAGCTATCAGCGCACCGAGGAGATGTTCAAGCGCAAGCTGATCAGCGACCAGGAGTTCGAGACCAAGAAATACGAGTTGGCGCAGGCGCGCCTGCGTTGCGAGCGGGCGCAACTCGAATTGGAGCACGCGGCGATTCTGGCACCGTTCTCCGGGATGATTACCGGGCGCAATGTGCAGGTCGGTGCTCGGGTCGGATCGGGCAGCAAACTCTACGACCTGATCAAGCTCGACGATATGATCGCCCGGGTCTTCGTGCCGGGACAGTATCTGACGGCCATTCGCAACGAACAGCGGGCATCCATCACTTCGGAATTCCTACCCGATAAACTCTTTAAAGGGTGGGTCAAGCGCATCAGCCCAGTGGTCGATCCTCGCAGTGGGACCTTCAAAGTTACGGTCGGACTCCGCGATCGCTTCGAGTATCTGCGTCCAGGTCTTTCCGTCAGCGTCCAGATCATTACCGATACGCATCAAGAGGCGGTACTGATCCCCAAGCAAGCGGTGGTCTACGATGGGGGGGACAAGTTCGTATTCGCTGTCCGCGATACCATCGCCGAGAAAGTTCAGCTCGTACAGGGATTCGAAAACGCCGATTTTATCGAGGCGCTGGCCGATATCGACCCAGGGACTCCGATCATCATCGTCGGTCAGAACGGCCTCAAGGACCAGGCTCGAGTTCGTGTCATCAATGGCCAACCTGCCTCCAAGACGGGTATCGAGTCCGTTCCAGACGAGGGCTAAAGCCCTATGGAATTTCCCGCCAATAGTTCTCGTTTTGCGATAATCACCCGGCGGCCGGTCGCCATCTTGATGGTGGTACTGGCCATCTGTGTTTTTGGTTGGGTTTCCTACCAGCGTCTCGCGCTGAATCTGATGCCCGATATCTCCTACCCGACACTGACAGTGCGCACCGAATATCCGGGTACTGCGCCGGAAGAAGTCGAGACTTTGCTCTCCCGCCCCCTGGAGCAAGAACTGGGCATTGTACCCAACCTGGTCAATATCTCTTCGATTTCCAGGGCCGGGCAGTCCGATATCATTCTCGAGTTCGGATGGGACACCGACATGAATTCGATGTCTCAGGAGGTCCGGGAAAAGGCCGATCGGATCTGGTTGCCCGAGGCGGCGAGGAAGCCGCTGCTGCTCCGCTACGATCCCTCGTTCGACCCGATTATGCGCGTCGGGTTGCACGGGCCTCAGGATCTCTACGCACTGCGCTACGTGGCCGAGCACGAGATCAAACGCGAACTCGAGGCGCTGTCCGGAGTGGCTGCGGTCAAGGTTAAGGGCGGTCTGGAAGAGGAGATCCACGTGGCGCTCAACGAGCGCCAGGTATCGGTGATGGGTCTGGATATCCAGCAGATCAACCAGCGTCTGGCCCAGAATAATGTCAATATGCCCGGCGGCAATCTGCGCGAGGGGCAGGTCGAGTACCTGATCCGCACCCTCAACGAGTTCGCGACCGTCGACGAGATTGCCGATCTGATCGTGGCTCGCCACGGCGATGCCGATATTCACCTGCGCGATATCGCTAGCGTAACTCGCTCGCATAAGGATCGCGAGATCATCACCCGGGTCAACGGCAAGGTCAGTGTCGAGATCGAGATCTACAAGGAGGCCGACGCCAATATCGTCGCCGTGGCCGAACGGGTGCGCAATGCGCTCTACGGATTGCCGCAGCAGCGCCAGTACGTAGAGCAATTGCAAAAACGGCAAGAGGAACCAGAGGAGGAACCAGAGGAGGAACCAGAGGAGGAAGACTGGGGATCCGGGGAACGACGGGGTGAGGGTTCGGATCTGGAGGCGGAGAAGCAGGCGGCGGCCCGCAAGGCTATCGAACACCTGCGGATGATCGACTTCATCGGCTATCGTCTGCCCGAGGGAGCCCGGTTGGAACTGCTCTCCGATCAGTCGGGCTTTATCGAAGATTCGATTGCCGAGGTCCAGACCAGTGCGATTCTCGGCGGGTTGATGGCCGTGCTGGTGCTCTTCGTCTTTTTGCGCAACGTGGTCCACACGCTGATCATCGGCCTGACGATTCCGGTATCGATCGTGGCCACTTTTGCACCGATGTTCATCTACGATGTGTCGCTCAATATGATGTCGCTCGGTGGACTGGCTTTGGGCATCGGGATGCTGGTCGATAATTCGATCGTGGTTTTGGAAAGTATTTTTCGTTGCCGCGAGGAAGGCGACGATCTGGTCAGTGCTACGATCCGCGGTACCTCCGAGGTCGGCAGTGCAGTTTTTGCTTCGACACTGACGACGATCACCGTATTCTTTCCAATCGTCTTCGTCGAGGGCATGGCCGGTCAGATTTTCGGCGATATGGCTCTGACGGTCGTATTTTCGCTGCTGGCTTCGCTGGGGGTAGCGCTCTTCTTTATCCCGATGCTGGCTTCGCGCCAGATTGATTACAGGGCCGGATTGAACGGCGATTTTCTCCGTTTGGAGGCCCTGGGCAGGGCACGGACGGTGCTCGGCGAGGACCGGAGTTTTTGGCGCAAAGTGCCGGTGCTCGCTCTGACATTGCCGTACCTGATCTACGAGGTGGTATTGCGGATGCTTCTGGCGTTGGTGACGCTGGTGGCGGCGGTGCTCAAGGCGGTGTTTATCCTGTTGGCCGAAGCGCTGTGGTGGATCATTCATCCGGTTGAACGGCGGTGGCTGCGGCGCGAACGGACCTTTCAATCCTGGATCGGCACCTGGGCGGATGAGAGCCGGATCGGCAGATGGCCCTTCTTCGAGCGGGTTTGGCCGGGTATTCTGGGTTTTGGTTCGGCCCGGGCTCTCGGCGAGAAGATGCAGCGCTATGCGAATTGGGTCGGTCGATCCGAACGCTGGGTAGCGAAGGTTTGCAAAGGGCTGGTTTTCCCCCTGGTTCTTGTCTATCTACTTGCGGTACACCTGGTAATTAGAACTCTATTGCGCTTGGTAGGCATTGTTTTACATGTGGGAATGATGCTGGTCGGGCTGGTGTTGGTGACGGTGTTGTTGCTCCTTGGCCTGGTGTTGATGCCGCTCTTTCTACCGCTGCTCTTGCTCTTCGAACGAGGTTTCGGATTGGTCCAGCGGGCCTATCCTAAGCTCTTGAGTTGGGCGCTCGGGCAGCGGGTCTTGATCCTTGGAGCCGCCCTGGCCGCTCTTTTCTTCTGCTGGCACAAGCTCCTGCCCGAACTGGGTATGGAGTTGATCCCCCAGGTACACCAGGCCGAATTTAACCTCGAGATCGGCCTGCCGGTGGGTACGCCGCTGGAAAAGACAGCTGAGATTGTGCGCCAGATCGAGGAGCTCGCCAAGCAGGATCCGGATGTCGAGCGGTTGGCGACGACAGTGGGCACGGACCGCTCGGCCACTTCGTCGGCAGAGGAAGGAGAGCACACTGCTAAGGTGACCATCCGCATGTTTGAGGGGGCCGATGCCAGTCGCGAAGAAGCGTTGATCGAGCGTCTGAGGGCCCAGATCGACGATCTGCCGGAAATCGAGCTAGAAGTCTCGCATCCGGCGCTCTTCAGTTTCAAGACGCCAATTGAGGTCGAGATACGCGGCCACGATTTGCGCCTCCTGCGCCGACTTGGCCTGGAGGCTGAGTCGCGGATAGCCAGTTTGCCCGGACTGGTCGATGTCAAATCTTCGCTGCAGGTGGGCAATCCCGAGCTGCAGATCAGCTACCGGCGTGACCGACTAGCTGCCTATGGTCTTTCGTTGCGCAATGTAGCCGAATTGGTGCGCCACAAAGTACAGGGCAAGGTGGCCACCGATTTCCGTCAGGACGAGCGGCTGATCGACGTGATGGTGCGTTTGCGCGAGGAGGATCGCGTGGGGGTAGACGAATTGCGACGTCTGGTGGTCAACCCCAATGCGGAGATTCCGATTTCCCTTTCGGCGGTGGCCGATATCCGGATCAACGAAGGGCCGAGTGAGATCCGCCGTATCGACCAGCAGCGATCGGCTGTGGTTACCGCCAATATCGAAGACATTGACCTGGGTACGGCTTCGGCTCTTATCCACGACGAACTGAGTCGGATGGATTTCCCGACGGGGTTTGATTTTTTAATCAGTGGTCAGAATGAGGAGATGCAGACCTCTCTGCAGAGCCTGTACTTCGCTTTGGTGTTGGCGATCTTTCTGGTTTATGTGGTCATGGCTAGTCAGTTCGAATCGCTGGTACATCCTTTCATCATAATGTTTACGGTGCCGCTGGCTTTGATCGGAGTGATCGGAGCGCTCTATCTGGCACAGGTAGCCCTGAGCGTGGTAGTCTTCATTGGCTTGATCATGCTGGCCGGTATTGTGGTTAACAATGCGATTGTTCTGGTCGACTATATAAACACTTTGCGTCGGACCGGTATGGAGAAGACCCAGGCCATCATCCAGGCCGGTGCGGTGCGGCTGCGCCCGATCGCGATGACCACGGCGACAACGGTGCTGGGACTTTTGCCGATGGCGTTGGGGCTGGGCGAGGGGGCCGAGATTCGCACGCCGATGGCGTTGACGGTGATCGCCGGGTTAATTTCTTCCACTTTTCTTACTCTGGTGGTGATTCCGACCGTTTACTCGCTGGTCGATCGCCGCGCTTAGGAGTGCTGTCCGTGGAAAAAGGAAACCAACACTTTCTGCCGAGTTTTTCGGTCAATCGGCCGGTGACCGTGGTGATGTCGCTCTGCGCATTGTTGGTAGTGGGATATATCGCCTACACGCGGATTACGCTGACGCTTTTTCCCGAAGGTTTCGAGTGGCCCCGACTCTTTGTCTGGGCCGGCTATCCCAACGCCGGTGCAGTCGAGGTCGAAGAGAAGGTGGTACATCACCTGGAGGAGGCGATCGCTCAGGTCAGCTCGGTCAAGACGATCCGTTCCAATGCCCAGAGCGGAAGTGGCAATGCGATGGTCGAGTTCCAGCGGGG
>CAZFMY010000116.1:0-17092 GCA_964520345.1 uncultured Gemmatimonadaceae bacterium
AATGCCAGCCGTCCCGCCAACGCATTCCACCACTACATCGGCGCCTTTGCCCGCGGTTAGTTCTTTTACCGCCTGGACGGAGTCGGTGCTGGATACATCAATGACGTGGTCGGCGCCGCACTCACTGGAGATCCGGCAGCGCAACGACGTAGCGTCGACGGTAATGACGCGGCCGGGCTGCCGCTCGCGTACGGCCTGCATATATAGATTGCCGACAATGCCCTGACCTAGCACGACGACATCATCGCCAGGCTCGATAGGGGTAGTGCGGGCCCACATAACCGCACTGGTAGACAAACCAATGAAGGTGGCGGTTTCGCAGTCCATCGATTCCGGTATATGGCCGTATGCACCTGCCACATATTGGGCATGGGGCCCGGAAATATTGGCGCGCTCGCCGCATTGCACCTCAGCGACCTGGCTGCCCACAGCAGTTATCCGACCAGCGGTGGAATAACCCATCATACTGGGCGGTACGGCCTGGGGCATTACATAGCGCCGGAACAGTTCGGAGCCGCGGCTGATCAAGCTGCGATTGACTTTGATCTGGACTTCTTCGGCATCGGGAGCCGGGCGTTCTGCCCGCGTCATCTGGACATTGCCGACACCTTCTAATTTTTCAAGTCGAAGCATAGTTGTCATTAGGCTAGCACATCAGTGTTATGGGTGATAAAAGAATCTGAAAACGAATGAAAGACAAGACGCACAGCACCGAAGAGATTATTCGCATTCTGCAGCAGGCCGATGGCGTCGAGACGGCGCAGACCATAAAAATATCTTATTTGAGTTACCAGATAGCTATTTGGACATGTCGGGGAGCTCTCGCTTAGTCCACATCTCCTGCGTCCATTCCGGCTCTGTCAGCGCCATCCTCTGCTGCTCCTCATATAGTTCCACACCTATCGCCAGCTGTTCCTCCTCAGTACGGGATGGCGGCGGCGTGATATCTTCTCGTGGATAAGTCACGTAATCTTCTTCTGTCGCGAAGTCGAAACGCTTCAAGTGCCCAAGCTCCTTCAGCACAACGAGTTCACTAAGGCTGTACTCACTCGGATCATCGCGCCCAAACTGCATCGGCTGCGAAAGTTTAATACTGGGAAACTGCGCGAAGCGAGGTCTGCCGCTGGGATTGCCCGCAACGCGGTGGACCATGTACGGGTGCATAATGGCCAAGTCTCCCGCCTCCCCAGTGAGCTCCTCAAACTCAGTGCACTCCTTGATCATGTGCGGCTGAATATAGGACTGGACCGAATCCGGGTGGATACCTTCCGGATGCTGGGCGAGCAAGCGAGCAACGACGCCGATGGAGTCAACGCATATTTGGGTACCTCCGGAACCGGGGAATAGGTCAGAGTAAAAGTAACCCAGCAAGAGCCCCTGCTGCGGCGAGTCGAGGAAGTGACGGTAATGCCACCCGTCCTTGTGCCAGCCTGGGGCACGCGTTGAGCGCCACCCATCCTCGCCCAAGTTGCTGTCATCGCTACACAGGTTCACCGCGAGGGAATCTGGCAACTCGATTTGCTCCGGGTCTTTCACCCGGTCCCAGCCCCCCACGCAGTCAAGTTGCGCGCCGAGTGCGCGTGGTGCAACCTCCTGCAGCCGCGAGCTTTCCGGCGGCAAGCCATAACGCGTCCTGATCTCCAGCATCTGCGCCGCCGCTTCCTTGTTACCGCGCGAAGCCATAATGTTAATATTGGGTGGGCAACCGGTCCGTATGTATGGCTCCTGCTTCCATGTCTCCGGGTCGTCCTTCATGATACCCCGTTCCTCAAGCTCGCGCCAGGCACAGGCCACGATATCCGCCGCGATCTGCTTCGAGACCGCGCCCTTCACCACGGCCCAGCCATGCTCAAGGAAGTGCCGTGCTTCCGTCGGCGACAACGCCGTGCACTTGGTAATCGACTGCTCCATCATCGCTTCAAAGTCCGCGTTCATCGTGCATCTTCCCATTCTAATTTTCATTGATTCGGTGAGCATCTTCTTTAACTCGGCGTTTTATTTTTCCAACGGTGGAAGGTCTATTCGGAAATGTACTGTTTTTTTCTTGGTGATAACGAACGAAATTATATTCTTGGAGAAAACACTGCAAGGTTAATGGGACTCCACCAATACTCAGATTAATTCGATCATACCTGAATACCTAATACACTATAAGGAGACTGAAATGACATCTAAAGTGAGAGTAGGCATAGTTGGAGCTGGCGGAATTGGCGGTCTTGGTAAAAGAAAGAATTCTCACGCCGGAGGTTACAGTAGAATTGATGAGTGTGAATTAGTTTCTATAGCTGACATAAACGAAGAACGACTACACCAGTTTGGAAACGAATGGGAAATACCTGAAGAACACAGGTACAACACAGCATCTGAGATGTACTCAAAAGCAAATCTCGACGTAGTTAGTGTTACCACACACAATTTATACCACCACCAACCTGTAATAGAAGCTGCTGAAGCTGGAATTAAGGTGATCATGGTAGAGAAACCGATTGCTATCAGCGTGGAATGGGCACGGAAAATGGTAGATGCCTGTGACAACTCAGGTTCAAGGTTAATTACCGAACACACCAGAAGATTTCTCCCTCATTATCAAAAAATTAAGAAAATGATCACCGATGGTTTGATTGGAGATATTCGCACGGTAGAAACTTCTGGAGCTAGACCGCTTTTACACAATGGAACTCACACAGTCGATTATGCATTTTACTGGGCAGACGCTGAACCCAAGCTAGTAAGTGGATTCCTTAGTGACGAACCTGTCGCTGACCCTGGTGGCGGTGGAATGATCATATGTGAAAACGATGTTGTAATCTTTGTGAATTGTATCGCGACACGACGGGAATCTGAAAGTACTACTACGATTGCAGGAACTGAAGGTCGGATCCAATTCACAGAGCTGAGAGGTATCTGGCAATATGCACCGCTAGTAGAATCTTCTGGCGTATCATACGGCGCAACATATGAGTGGGAAGATATCCCAGATATGCCTGTTGATCTCGACCTAGACGACTATTTCTACAGTGCCTCTCTTGAAAGCGTAAGGTGTTTCATAGAAGACCGAGAGAGTGTTGGCACAGGTAGAGACGGGTTAAAAGCGTTGGAAGTAATCACCGCGATGCACATCTCTCACAGAACAGGTGCGATGGTTCCTCTACCTCTTGGTGAAGGCCTAGATCAAGTGGAGATCCGATCCACAGGAAAATAAAAATAGTACGTGACGATTACGGACCTTTAGACATTTCTCGACATTGTAACGCCGGTCAAGAAACTTTGATGGGCAGCAACGACAATTAACTATATGGCCGAACTTCTGGGCATCGCAGCGACTCGTCCTGCCCCACGGCGCGAACTTCAACGATGGTTAGGTGGCAACCAGGTCAAAACCATCTATATTGACCCGGGTAGCACGTGGCGAGATGACCGACCGTATTACCACTATACCGTATTACCACTATGTTGATCTTTAGGGAGAAAGCATTTTCCTGTCGGCCCATCTTTTCATACCTTAGACATTAGTCTGTTCACAATTTAGAAGAGGAGAGGATCGATGAAAGGTCTTCGTATAACTGTGGCTGTAATAGTTTTGTTTGCCGGTATGATTGCCGCACAAGCCGATGAAAGCCCGGTCCGGCCCCTAACCGTTTACCTGGGTATGGGTACCTCACCCCTTGAAACTGTAGATTTTGTGGACTTCCATGTTTCCGATTGGGAGAAATACGGCTTGGGTGGTGCAGAAGGGCGTGTCAGTTTGCCCCTTTCTGAACGTGCATATAGTGGGCAAGCTGGTGGAATATTACTAGGAATTGAATCAGAAATTCAAGAAGGGATTTCGGTTTTCGCAGAAGGCGCTGTCTTTGTTCCCTCTGACGACTTTATTGTCGGCGAGCTTTCCTTGGGGCCTAGATTCTTCAAGAAAGCGAGTAAGGCCACGCTCTCCATAAGCCCAAAAATTGGCTACATCCTTGGGAACGTGGGTTTTGGCAAGGTGAATCTAATCGAAGGAACCACAGCCCCTGTGATCCTTGACGAAGGAACGTTTAATGTGGGGGATGAAATTCGCACCGACATCTCTGCCTTGTCTTATGGACTAACAGGTAAGGCGGATTATTCTTTGGGTGATAAATTCGGTCTTTATTTGGAGGTGGGATACAAGGGGGGAATTTCGGATGACGCAGAAGTAGTAACCAACCCTGAGGGGAACCCTGAGAACAAGACCAGTATAAAACTGGATTCACCCGCAGTTGTGAATCCAGCTAGTCCTACAGACGAGGATTATCCTACAACAGGAAACAACCCGATGAATATGCAGCCGAAAATTGAAGTGCAAGGTACCACGTTTCAAATCGGGATTTCCTACCGACTCTGATCGAGGTCTTCATCTGTGAGCAATAGCGGGGATTTTTCACCTTGCTAGGGGGGCAGGCACTAAAAATTTCTTTACGATGGACATATTCGTACTGAATAAAATCGAGGTTACGTAATATTCGCCGCTTATTGCACTAAGACTATTTTGCGACGCGCCTTTAGGCCACTCGCCTGTATTTCATAAATATAAAGCCCAGACCCTGTGCGCCGTCCGCGCTGGTCGCGGCCGTCCCATACGGCCGCCCGACCCGGTCCGTAATAATACCCCGCCGCCTGCGAGCCCAAATCGACCCGGCGCACCTCTTGCCCCAAGACGTCGTAGACACGCAACGTCACCCTGCCATCCTCAACCAGGCGATAGGGTATTTGCACCGCATCGTTAAACGGATTGGGATACGCCGAAAAGAGTATCGGCGCAACTGTCTCGTCCTTTACACCCAACCCTTCAGCCAATGTCAACAACAAAGCATCCTGCCAGGTCCCGACGAACAACTGCACCCCCGCGCCGCCCTCGCCAAAACTCAAATCTTCAATCCCGCTGCCCGCGTCTAACTCGTACTCGAGTTGAAAACCAACCCGGTCCCACACCCGAATTTTTCCGTCCACCCCGCCGGCCGCCAACAATTTACCATCGACGCTAAACGAAACCGATTCGACCCACCCCCCCCCTTCGCCCAACGCCCGCCCCAGCCCACCACGCCTCAAATTCCACACCCAGGTCTGGCCATCGCGCCCGCCCGATGCTAACCAATCGTTATTGGCACTGAACGAGACGGATTCGACCTGTCCCTCATGCCCCAATAACACCGATTCAACGCGCTGCCTGCCCGTCCACAATACGACCTCGGCATTGGCCGTAGCCGCGGCGAGGTGGCGGCCATCATTGCTAAAAGCCACTGATCGTAAGCCGACCCCGCTTTGCGTCTTCACTTCCTCGGCCTGGTCGCCGGTCGAAATATCCCAAATCACCAACCGACCGTCCGCACCGACCGACGCCAAATCACCAACTGAGCTGAAGGCCAACCCCGTAACCCGTCCTTGGTGCCCAGCAAAAAAAGCTCGTTCTCCACCATCGGATACCGCCCACACTCGCACCGAACCATCGCGCCCACCGACCGCCAAGAGATTCCCATCTGCGTCGAAGGCTAAAGCCTCCGCATAGTCCGCTGCGAAAGAGTGCAATAACACCAGATCCCGGCTCTCGTATAACCGGACCTCAGCCCCGTCCGCTACCGCCAACCAGCGACTGTCCGAGGACATCGCCACCGCCCCCAAACGTTGCTCAATACGACCCACCGGTATTTGCTCGGCAGGGTGTTCGCCCGGCACGGGCAGCGCCACGCGCTGCATGGGGCTGCGACCCTCGTTACCCGCACTATCAGCAACAACCGTCTGCAACAGATATTCCGTACCCGGCCAGGCAGCGGGCCAAATGCCCGCAAGCTCGCCTTCTATTTCAATCAGCGGTATCTCCGCTATGGCCTCTGCTCTGCCGTCGGCCGTAAAAACACGCACGTGCGCCGAACCAACTCCACCACCGTCGAGCACGAGTTCGCTCGGTAGCCAAAACCAGAGCCCGTCCTCGCGCGAACGAGCTTTGACTCCTAGAACTCGCGGTGGCGTACGGTCAACCCCAGGTGCCACTTCTACCTGCAGCGTATCCCGCCAGAGAGTGAAATCGCTGCGGACCTCGAGTTCAAAATTGAGTACTGCCCCAGGTCCTAGCCCGCTGCCGATCAAGAACTCAGGGTTGGTCACGCTGCGCTGGTCATAGCGATTCGGACGGCGAAAAGAAAGCTGATCGCCGCCCAAGCGCTCGACGTCCGCATCGAGGGGACGCAGGCGAAAATCCAGCCCCTGCAATAGTGCGGGCGCGGCCAGGTCCAACAGCAATTCCAAATGAAAAATCTCCCCGGCCTGGACCTGCCCATCGCCATTGCCCATGCTGTCGATGACAGTGACCGCCGCGATTTGCTGCCGAGCCGCGATCGCTTCCAACTCGACCTCCTCGCTCCACAACAGTACCCAACCTTCGCCGAATTGCTCCTGTACGTCGATCCGCACGCTGATCGAGTTGCTACCAACGAAATTTTGGCGCAGGCGCAACTGATTAGCATG
Source organism: uncultured Gemmatimonadaceae bacterium (assembly GCA_964520345.1). GTDB lineage: Bacteria > Latescibacterota > UBA2968 > UBA8231 > UBA8231. Next base: position 6,481 of record CAZFMY010000116.1, read on the forward strand.
GTCTCTTAGGCGATAGCGCACCGGCCCCTCAGAGTCGAGTTGTGAAATCAGGTCTATCGTATAAATCGCTTCGGAACGGACCAATTCAACCAGCGAATCAGGCCCTGAGATGACCGTGCGCAAAACGCGGCTATTGGCGGGCGTTGCCAAGTCAAATATCAGCTCGGCCGTTTCGCCAACGACCAGAATGTCGTCCCGACTCTCGTCCAGCACCCGCACTTTGTTGATCCGCACGACTGGGCTGATTGCGATATCAGTCACCATCTGACCACCATCGCGGTGGATATTCTCGATGCGCGCGCTCCACTTGAGATCCTCGCTTAAAGCCGCGGGATTGCTTGCGGGTGTAAAATCCTGAAAAGATATGCCGTCGAAAGGATCCGTCTCATCGCCCAAATTGCCAGCAAAGGTCCGATTGTATTCCGCATCCCTAGACCAAAAATCCAGGTTGTCGCCCCCAGACACCGTTTCGCGTTGCCTGCCGAGGGGAAAGCCCGCATCGAAAAACTGTCCATCGGCACATTCGAGATCAATTTCCCACGGCGTATTCGCCCCACTGACATGCCAAATCAATAGCCCTTCCGCTGGAATATTGCGATCGTAGAAATTGCTTGAGCGCGTTCGGTATTCAAGCAGGAAGAACTCGCCATTGGGCATCGGCACCTGATATACTTTGCCGCTTTCGGCGACCGGATCTATGCGCAGTTCCTGTTCGAGCTGGACTGGGGTCTGCAAAGCCACCCACCCCAAGCGCATCCGGCTCCAAGCACTAAAACTCGTCGGGCCATCGTCTCCTTGCCAACCCAAAGCGCCCCACCCCATCAAACCCCAATTGCCAATCCCGGCCGAATCGTCCGCTGGATCCTCTGAGCCACTGCGGATGAAACCGACATCGTAAAGATCCGGCAAACCGAGTAGGTGGCCGTACTCGTGGCAGATCGTGCCGGAGGTTTCGGCAAAGGTCCGACCCTGCTGGATGGTACCCGCCCTGATTTCAATCGGCCGACCGTCGGCCCCCAGATCGTCGGTCCTATAGGGTTCCTCGCCCAAACTGGCGACCCCTGTCGCCCTGCCCAGGAGAAAATTCTGCGGTGTCGAAGATACGACAATAAAAACGCCGTCGACCAGCCCGTCGTCATCGCCCGAGTTTGGCACACCATCGAGTCCGTCGTTGTCAAAGCGAGCGAAATTGATATCGCGGTCGGCCTGATTGAGGATCTCCCGGCTAAAGCGAGCGAAATCACCGGGCTCGTCGGAACTGGCTGCCAAATAATCGCCCGTCGCACCGAGTGAGGCATAACGTCTCGGCGCCACCTCGCCACTGATACGCAAACGGGCAAAGGACATCTCGTCATAAAAATGACTAATGCTGCCCTCCCGCTGTGGGTCAAAAAGCCCTTCAGCCCACGATGGCGCGTTATTTTGCCCCGGATTCTCATCACCGAAACGAGCAAAGATGACCACGGCCCCACGCGAGCCAATAGCCGTTGTTTGGACAGCGGATTCGATCAACTTCGCGGCACAACGCAGCTCTGCATTAACCAAGGCAGCACCGCATAACGACGTACCCAGTATCCACCAGAGATAAAAAGACCGCTTGCCGACATTATTGTACATAACTAAAATCGGGGTACCGGGGCTGGGTTCCAAAAGCCCGGATTTGGACTAGTCAACACCGAAGGACCTCCAATGAAGAACCCCGACGATCTGCTCTACGTGGGCACGCACGGCCACGTGACAGCCATCGGCAAGCAGCGCGGACGCAAGGTGTGGAGCACCAGCCTGCCCAACACCGGCTACGACATCGTCACCCTGCTCGTGGAGGACGATGCTGTCTACGCCATATCGAAAGGCTACCTATTCGCCCTCGACGCATCGACCGGACACATCATGTGGAAGAACGATCTGAAGGGCCTCGGGCACGGCTACTCCACGCTGGCCACGACCCGAGCAGCCACCGACCCCTCGACCACGATCAAAGCGAAAGCGGCGCGCACGACGCAGGCCGCCGCCAGCGCCGCCAGTAGCTGAGGTAATCACGGAGCGCCCTGAGCTGGCATCGGAGAAGAGAGAGCATGGGAGCCAGGACCCTTCGTTCGTCCCTGACAACAAGGGAGCGGAGCGAGCGAGCGCGAGGCCACCGGCGGGGACTGCCGGTAAGGGACGGAGCGTGAATCCTGCCGAGTTATAGCGAAACCATCTTCCTCCCGCCGCTCATCGCCACCTAACACCGATCCCAGATCTCCCGCACCAGATCCTTCAAATAGATCGCCTCCTCCCACCGATCCGACAGTTCCTTGCCCTCGGCGTCCTGTATCGCATAGGTCGGCGGCCCCAACTCCACTACGAAGGTCAGCACCTGGTCCTCGCCCGCCCGCTCTTTGAACTTCTTGAAGCCGTACTCCCACCAGCCCGCATAGAGATCCAACCACACTTTGTTGTGCTCGAACAAAAACGGCACCTGTACCTGCTCGCGCGAGGCCACCCGCCCGTGGAAGGCGCCGCAGCGTTCCAGGATCTGCTCCATATAGGCCTGGTTCTCTTCCGAGAGCGGCGGACCCGCAAACTCCCGCCCGACCAAAAAGTGCGACAGATCCCCGCATAACACCATATCGGGCACCGCCTCGATTAGATCCAGGGTGAAGTACATATCCGTCGTCATGCGGTCGCGGTGCGTCTCGATAAACAGCTCGTAACCCGCCTCCGCCGCCATGTCGATCAGCCGCACGATATAGGGCACCCCGTGCGCAACTACCCGCGGCATCGGCATCGGCTGCAAATTGATATGCGAAGCCCCACCATCTTTAGCTGCCTTGATATCGTCGACGAACTCCTCCGGCGTCCACGGGAAGACGATATTCGAGCGCTTCAATCCCAATCGATCGCAAATCGGCACCATCTCCTTGCGCTGGTCCTCGTACTCCATCAACCATTCCACCCCGTCAAACCCCACCTCGGCGATCTTCTCCAGCTTCTCCTCTATGCTCCACTCTTCGTCACTGCCGTAAGGCAAAGATGTCATGCCCCAGAACGATTGATAGACTTGAAGTTTCATTTTAACCATCTCCTTATATTTTGATGGAGTATAAATAACATCCGGCCGACTACCGGTCAATCTTGTCCCGGATATCATCGTACACGACAAAAAATGAAAGACCTGCATTCCCATGAACAGAAGCTATGATAAAGGTGTCGAAACCAAATCACCTTTTGCACGGGGCACAGGTCTATGTCATCCCAAACTAGCGTTGTTGGGCGATCGGGAATTCATTGACCACCCATGGTTTAGCTGGATGCTAAAGGAATAAAGATCAAATGATTCGCTCGTTCGAGCCATAACGAGTATAGGAAATTCAAAAGCCCTCTTCCAAGTTATTCTTGCATCCGAGCATCGGCCATAGAGCGCGTACAGGGAAGCATTGAGGCGTATTGGAAAACCGATGGCGCGATTGGGAGGCCGGGACTGAGGTCCAAAACCCCGAATCTGGACCGGGAAACGAGCTAAACCCGATGGGGTCCTACCGGGCAGATACAGAAGTGCCTTTCCTATCGCTTCGCGAACCGGTCGGCGGCCGGGAACGACGAAATAGTCTAGCTCAAAAAGCCAGGTCCAACTCGCGCTGTGAAGGAGGACGAGCTGCTGCGATGGCGGGAGGACCGCCCCCTAAACCAAACGACGAAAACCAGCATTGGGCGCCAGGATGGGACCTTCGATGATACCAGAGCGAATCTCCTATACTTAGCGGAAATCGCACTACCCAGCAACAGGGCTGCTCCAGACTCGCATGATTCTTGGCCGCAATGCAAGTGGCCGCACTGTCAATATATCACTCCCCGTTCACCAACCCCTTCTTCACCACTTCCGCCAATTCCCTAATATCCACCGGTTTCTTGACTGCACCGATAAAGCCATACTCACTAAACCGGGTCATTATCGGATTATTAGCGTATCCACTGGAAACGATGACGCGGGCATTCGGGTCTATTTCGTGCAGTTTCTCCACGGCTTGTTGACCACCCATTCCTCCTGGGACCGTCAGATCCATAATGACTAGATCAAAGGGGTGTTCTGATTCCATCGCCGCTTGATATGCTTGCAAAGCTTGGTCCCCTTCGTACGCGCTTTCCACCTGATATCCCATTTTCTCAAGCATCATCGTCACCACCGTGTGGATCATCTCTTCATCATCCATCAGCAAAATACGACCTGTTCCACCCATCAATTTCTGATCCGAGTCTGTTGTACTAGCAAGGTGTTCTTGCACAGCCGGAAGATAGAATTCAAATGTCGTACCTATATTTTCTTCGGAATGAACCGTTATGTGTCCCTCGTGTCTTTGAATGATAGAATATACGATCGATAATCCAAGTCCATGTCCTGCCGCTTTTGTCGAGAAATATGGATCGAAGATTTTGGCTATGATTTCAGTGGGTATACCACTACCTTGATCCACTACCGATACTTTTACATAAGAACCGGCTTCTAATGGTAGTGAGTCTTGACTGACTAACTCGATATTTCCGGCCGACACTTTCAAAACTCCACCATCGGGCATGGCCTGACCGGCATTGAGCACGAGGTTCTGCAGTACCTGGCTGATCTGTCCCTGGTCCATGTTCACCGAATACAAATCTTCGTCTAGGTGGAATTCTGGTTTGGTGTTTGAACCACGGAGTGAGAGCTCTGTGGTCTCTCGAATTAACGATTCTATAGAGGCAGCTTCTTTGATCGGCGCGCCACCCTTGGCAAAGGTTAGCAACTGCTGCGTCAAACTTCGAGTACGATCTGACGCTCGTTTACCATCCAGGATAATCTGATGGATGTCGCTATCTGTATCTGTGTACATCTCCAAAAGTTCGAAGCTACCGATAACGGCTGTGAGGACATTGTTGAAGTCATGGGCGATACCACCTGCCAAGACGCCGAGCGCTTCGAGGTTCTGGTTTTTCCTGTGTTCTTCTTCCAGAGATTTGCGATCTGTAATATCCACGTATATAGCTCTGGTACCGATGACGTTATTGTTCGAGTCAAACTCAGGTAATGCATATAACAATGTCTCGATTACACGGCCGTCGCGTGCAACGAGCTGACGTTCCTGTTGCAAAAAACGCCCTTCCATTGCTCGTTGATAGCCCCCTTCCAGCATTTGGGCATTCGAGGCGGGGGTGTAAAACTTCACTGAGGAATGACCAACTACTTCATGATAAGTGTATCCTAGGGTATTCAAGAATTGCGCATTCGCATCCGCAATAATGGGATTCAGTTCCCGGTTTTCTGTGAGCACGTACATCATGGGTGCGTCTTCAAACAATCTCCGGTGTTGTTTCTCCGATGCCACTAAATTCTGCTCGGTCTGCTTGCGCTCGGTGATGTCGCGGATGATGCCCGCAAAAAAGCGCTCGCCGCCCTGCGTGAACTCGCATACCGCCAGGTCAATCGGGAAGACTCCGCCGTCCTTGCGCTGCCCGAGGACTTCCCGGCCGATGCCGATGATCTGCTTCTCGCCGGTGCGCAAATAGCGCGCCACGTAGTCGTCGTGCTCGCTGTGATAGGGCTCGGGCATCAGGTAGTTGACAGTGCGACCAACCAATTCCCCCGCTGAATACTGGAATAACGTTTCCACCGCCGGGTTAACCGAGAGGATCTCGCCGCGTTCGTCAATGGTGATCACGCCGTCGACGAGGTTATCCATAATCGAGCGAAAGCGCTCCTCGCTCGCGCGCAGTGATTCCTCGATTTGCCTGCGTCTTAGAATGCCATGACTGGTGAACCAGGAGCCCACGCCGATAAGTACGATTGATGCTATGCACAATAGAGAAAATGAACTCCACCGTTCATATGATTGGGCATTCAATACTTCCGCCGGCAGATAAGAAACCACCTTCCAGTAAAGCGCCCCATCCTCTGTGGTTGCCGAACCGGGAGCATTCATTCTCCTCGAATCTATATTTGATCGTTGAATTTGCCTGTACGGGTACACCGTTGCAAAGGAGAATATGCCTTCAGTGTTTTGAAATTGTCCCGATTCGTTTCCCAGGATCTGTTGCCAGACATCGGGGAATTTGTTTTCAAAGGTTCGATCCCGTCCCCCTTTGTACATGAATCCCCACTCATCCTCCGGCGTAGAGCCTACGAGCCAGAACCCGTCAGAGTTAAGGAGCATGGATTGACCCGATATGGGGTTGTCGGGTATAACTTCTTCGAGCACTCGCAATAGGTCTACTGCCAGGTAGTTCAAAATCAAGACGCCGCGCTTCTGGTCATAGTGGTCAAATACCGGGGTCCCGAAGCGGATCGTCGGTTGCAAAGGCTCATCGATTGCGCCGTGTTCCATATTGAGGTCGAAAGGCGATACGTATATTTGTCCCTTCTCCAGTGCATAGGTATTTTTGAAATAATAACGCTCTCCTTTGGCTTGGAGATCCTCCTCGGAAACGGTCTGGGGGTTGCCATTATTGAAATAGGTTCGCACCACTTCCATGCCATTTTGGTCCAGGTATCGCACCTGGTCGTACACTCTTTTTTCTTTAGAGAAAATTAAGTGGCTTTGGGCCAGATATTTTTGTCTTGCACTTTCATTGCCTTCGAATAATTGCTTTAACCCGCTCTGATTTGCAAGATATTTCAAGTCTGAAGCAATAAATCTGAATTCGGCAGAAAGCAAATTCGTTCGCAAATGAACGCCAAGCAACTCATTGGTTTCCAAGCCCGTTCGATCCACTTCGGCTTTTTCGTAATAGAAAAAGAATAAAATTCCACTTGCCAATATCGATAACGGCAAAGAAATAGCTGCTGCATACTTAATTAACATCTGCTACTCCGCAAATAGCCTGTCACTTTTCTGAGCCACCCGATACGCTTTTAACGCCGGATTGCCCCGTCATACACAGTCTCCGATCAAACCTCCTAATCAATGAAAAGACACAGGCTTCTAAGTTAGATTTGGGTAGGCATTCCGACCAAGAACTCCCTCTTCTCTCTTTACCAGAAATTTGTTATGAACAAAAAAAAAACTCGCCGTTTGTCAAGTATATAGAAAGACGCGTTCGCCGAAGAAGACGATGTACCGAGCCCTTAACTCTGATGTGACCTCCCTGAGGCTTTATTGCATGAATCGGCTAAAGCCTGTCCGGTCTTGACTTGATCTCGTTTCACGTTTCGGTTTTATACGATCGGGGCATGCCCAGGTGGGTCATTCGATCTCAGATTTGGAGTTGGGATCCGGTTATGCGTTGAAACCGTGCTATCGCGGTCTCGACCAACGATCGACGATGATACCCACCTTGCAGGCATCGGCCTATTGACCGCGTTAAGAGCGATTTCGTATAATATCGCCAAGAGGACTATCTAGTTGAAGGGACTGTTGAACCGAACGGATATCCGAATTACAGCTAAGTATATTCTTAGCGCCTTTGCCGGCTTAATGATTGTTGGATTTCTCTTATTCTTGCTCAAACTCTCCACAGGGTCGGGGGACTTGCATAGTTTCTTAAGCATTCCAATTGTCGCTGGCGTATTTGCCAGCATGATGTTTCTTGCTGTGAGGGAAGCGCATGAGAAAGAGCAAAGAGCGGTGGAGTGAAGCTGGAGCCGTAAAGGAAAAGGCCGAACGCTTCAACCTGGGCGGTGATCGAGGTACGCCCAAGCTGCTACAAATATATCTGGTATACCAAGACCGACCGCGAGCAACTCTTTGACCTGAACGCCGGTCGCACGAACCCCTCATGCCCGACTACGAGCCCAACCGCGTCCGCCCTTTCCTCTGAGGTATTATGGCCACCCAAGCACTACTCTTTGCCATAGCTACCGATATTCACCAGGATATCATGCACGACGGCCCCCAGCGCCTGCAGGCCTTTATAGACGCCGCGATCCAATCCCGGGTAGATATGGCCGTCCAGCTGGGCGATTTCTGCCAACCGACCCCGGTCAACCGATCTTTCCTGGCCCAGTGGGAAGCCCTCGACATACCGCGCTACAACGTGCTGGGCAACCACGATATGGACGGCGGCTTTACGCGCCAGGACACCGTCGCCTATATGTCGATGCCCGACCGCTACTACTCCTTCGATCGCAAGGGTTGGCACTGCGTCGTCCTCGACGGCAACGACCCGTCCGAGCCGCCTCTGGAGGGCTATGCGCGCGGCGTTGCCGCCGACCAGCGCACCTGGCTCGCCGCCGATTTACAGAGCACCGACCTGCCGGTGCTCATCTTCATCCACCAATCCCTCGACCGAGGCGAAGTAGACGGCGACCGGGAAGTGCTGGATGTGCTGGCGGCACACAACCAGGCCATTGGCCGGCGCCAGATTGTCGCCGTGTTCAGCGGCCACCACCACCTGGACTACGCCGTCTGCATCGACGGCATCTGGCACGTGCAAATCAACAGCATGTCCAATTACTGGATGGGCGACAATTTTGTGCAGGTGCGCTACAGCCCCGCCATAGACGCCGCCTTCCCCTATATCAAATACACCGCTCCCTATAGGGACCCACTCTACGCCATTGTGCGCGTCGAACCAGACGGCCCCATACACATCGAGGGCATCGAAAGCCAGTGGGTGGGCCCCACACCGACCGAACTGGGCTATCTGCAGGCCCACGGCGCGGGTTTGCCGCTGGCCGGGGCCAGTCTGCGCCCCGGTATTGCGACGCGCCAATTGCCGCAAGCATAGGAAATTTAAAACCCTCTTCCAAAACCCGGATCTGGACCGGGTAACGAGTTAAACCCGATGAGGTCCTACCAGGCATACACAGAAGTACTCTTCCGATCGCTTAGCGCAGCGATCGGCGGTCGGGGGAGTCGCACGGATATGGAAAAAATTCCAAGATTCATATTTTCGCCCAAGGGGCCAGATTCAGAGCTCCAGAGTCACCGGCAAGTCTCGCCTGCTCATCTTCGCATCTCCTTTGTACATCGGTGATAGCTGATCTGGGATTTGAGCTCTGCAAAAAAAGCTAACGAACAATCGGTCTGAGAGATACGTTTGTCTGTACGCACTTAACGCTCTTGTTCGGCAAGGATCGGAACGTCTCCCGGTATAATTGCACCGTGATCACGAAGGAGGGCATGCACTTCTGATATGCGGAGATCTTCTGGGTCGATCCCTGTCGATGCGCTGAGTGCGGCCATTGCGCCGGCAGCCTGACCGGTAGCCATACAGGTCGCCTGTACGCGCAAAGCGGAGTTGGCCAAACGATCGCTGGCGATACAACGTCCTGCCACCAGGAAGTTATTGCTGCCAGCCGGCAACAGCGCTCCGCGCGGCAATGTTGGCACGACTCCCTCGGCTAGCGGCTCCATCTGTAGCCCACCACCCGTAGATTTGTGAAGGTCAATGGGGTAGAAGGAATAGCAAACCGCATCATCCCAAACGCGACCGGATTGGTAGTCCTCGACGGTCACAGTGCACTTGCCTTGGATTGTAGCTGTTTCACGTACTCCACACTCGGGTGAAATCTGCTCGATGATCAGTTTCTTCAGGCCGGCTTGTTGCTTAAGAAAACGGTAGAGTCGAAGTAGGCTCTTGCGCGACTCCAGTTCCAATCGAGTTTTGCCCTCGCTGTTCCGGGCGTTGATGTGATGAATGTGGTTGGCACTGACGCCACGGCTTTCGAGCCAGCGGCCGATGTTGGGACTGGTGGTATTCCAGGAGGCATCGGTGTAGGCTAATCGCCCAGCTTTTACTTCGGCATCAAAGGCGCGGTTGATGGCGTCGATATCGAGATCTTTCGGATCGTAGCCAAGGGCCTGACAGGATAACGTGGCCGGCTGGTTCTCGCTTGGGATATGCACTGGTAAACCGGCCAGTGTGGCGGCATTGGCGTCCCCCGTGGTATCGATCATCACCGTAGCATCCACCTCGGTCAGTCCATCTTTGGTGCAGAGCGTGGCTGTCCAGTGCTGTCCTGCGCCTGGTACGTCGAGGCTGGCGAGCATGCTGTGGAAGAGGATATCTACACCGGCATCGATTACCGCCTCGTCGCAGAGTGCCGCATAGAGAAAACGATTCACGCGGATTTGGAGCTGCCAGTGAGGGCGGTGATAGTCAGCAAAATTCGGTAGGGTGCCACCTGCCTCGGCCACGCAACGAGTCACTAGTTCCCAGCCAATCCCGGCGATTACCTGCTGGCCCCAGGCATGGAAAAGGCCGGGGAAATTGACACCGCCTGTGGTTGTCGTCCCGCCTAACATAGCGGTCTTTTCGACGAGCAGGACCTTGGCTCCAGCGCGGCCTGCTTGGGTGGCTGCAACAACGCCGGCAGTACCGCCGCCAAAGACAATTACATCGTAATATCTGTTCACTTTTACATTACCCGTCTTACTGAGTTAGTAGTTGCGCCGCAAATATTTGATCTATCTCTTTGAGAGATGTCTCATGAGTTTAGAGTTTCCTCTGCCCATTTCATATACCGTTCCAGTCGCTGTGCAGATAGCTAAGGAGTGTAGCGAGGCAGCGAAAATTGTCTGTTGTTTGTTATTGCGGCGAGGCAGGACAAGTATAGGAAATTCAAAAGCCCTATTCCAAGTTATTCCGGCACCCAGACATCGACCATAGAGCGCGCCCTTGAGCATTGAGGCGAATCGAGGCCGGATCGCTCAGCACCGCG
>CAZFMY010000116.1:17192-19782 GCA_964520345.1 uncultured Gemmatimonadaceae bacterium
CTCACTTCCTACGCCTTCAAACGCTCCATCCCTGGATCCAGCACCGGGTCACTTACCACCGTCGCCGCATATCGCTCGGTGAAATACATCACCTCGAGCTCCGTACCCGGTTCGGTGTATTCCAACGGTAGGTATGTAAATGCCAAATGCTTGCCTACGGTGTACCCGTAGCTCGCCGTTGTCACGTGCCCGACCACGTCGCCATTGGAGTAGACCGGTTCATATCCAAACAGCGTCGCCTTCGGATCGTCGAGCGCCAGGCAGACGAGCTTCTTCTTGAGTCCCTTCTCCTTCGCCGTCACGACGGCATCCCGACCGAGGAAACCCCCTTCCTTGTTGATCCGCGCCGTCCAGCGCAGACCCGCCTGGTAAAGATCGTACTCAGTGTAGATGTCGCCGCCCCAGAGTCGGTATCCCTTCTCCATGCGCAGACCATCCATGCAACCGGAACCGGCCGCTATCATCCGGAATTCTCGCCCCGCCTCCCACAACACATCCCATACCTTGAGCGACTGGTCCATCGGCATGTGGAGTTCCCAGCCGAGTTCACCGACATACGACATGCGCATCGCGTAGACACGAACCACGTCAATCTCGATCCATTTGCCCGAGAAGTAGGGGAACGCCGCGTTGCTGACATCGTCGGTCGTCGCCTTTTCCAGGATCTTGCGCGCATTCGGGCCCCAAATGCCGAGCGCCGAATATTGATTGGAGATATTGTTGATCGCCACGGTGCCGTCGTTGGGAGCATTGCGTCGGACCCAGTCGAGATCGTTCGGCAGGGTGTCTTCACCGACGTGCATCCAGAAGCAATCCTCCGCCATACGCGCGACGGCGAGGTCGCGCTTGATGCCGCCGCTCGAGGTCAACCAGCAAGTGTAGATGACTGAGTCGACCGACCGGTCCACCTCGTTTGTACACAACCAGTTGACGTACTTCAACGCCCCTGGGCCCTTCACCTCGATTATCGAAAGTCCGCTCAGGTCAAACATGCCCGCATTGTTGCGTACCTCTAGATGTTCGGCACCCATGATCGGGGACCAATATTGCGCGCCCCATCCCTCGCGCTCCGGAATCTGATCCTCGTACTTTTCGAGTAAACGCGCATTTTCCTCATACCAATTAGGTAATTCAATGCCCGACGCCGGTATATTGTGCCCCTGCAATGCATCGTTACGTACAGCAAACGGCGACAGGCGCACGTCGCGCGGCACCGTCGTTGGCTGACGCGGATGGACGATGTAGTACACCTCGACGTAGTTGCAGTTACAGATTTGATCGATATAACTGCGCGTCAACTGGTAATCGTGGAACCGATTGACGTCACAAGCACGCAGATCCCACTCCGGTTCGCCATAAACCATCCATTCGGCAATCGACTTGCCGACACCGCCCGCGTGGGTGATCCAGGAGGCAACGCAACTCCAGACGCCCTTGATGCGGGTCTCCCCCATCATCGGGTACCCGTCGGCTGAGAAGGCGAACATTCCGTTGTACTCGCGTTCGTGCGTCGAGCCCGCGTACGACGGCATCATCTTGTCCGCCAGCTTGCGCGCGTCAATATAATCCTCGTGCGTAAAATCGCGCATCGCATTCTTGCCGACGGCGTAAGGATTGACCGGCAACGGCTTGTGCCAATAGTTGCCAACCCCCAGTTTGTTCCAATGCTGGCGATAATACATCGCCGCATCGAGGTCCCGGATCAGGGGCCATACCGCCTCCTGGTCCCGGTCGTTGGGGTCGATCATACTTAACGAATCGAGCGGCTCGCTGATCGCATATTGGTGCTGAAAGGCGAGCAACGGCAGCGGTACCTTGAGCTTATCGCCGAGAATCGGGCCCCAAATATTGGTGCACAACAGGATATTTTCACACTCGATGCGCGACCTATCGGGGTTGTTGGTCAGTACCGCCTGAACCCGATTGTTGACGATCTCAATGTCGACTACCTCGGTGTGACTATACACCTTGCAACCACCCGTCCGCTCGGCCTCTGTCGCCAGCGATCCGGTCACCCCAGCCCCCGAGACAAGTGCCGATAACGGAATGTAGAGCACACCCTTGAATTCGTTCGGATCGATGATCGGCCAATACTTCTGCGCCTCTTTCGAAGTCAACAGGTGTGTCTCGACGCCATACGAGTTGGCCGCCCCGTGGAGACGCTTCATATCCTCCCAACGCGCATCCGAACGAGCCAATTCAAAACCGCCGACCGCGTTGTAGGTCCGACGTGCCTGCGGATACTCCGGCAGGCTACCGTACAGTTCTGATGAATATTTGGCGAAACGGGTCATCAGGATCGAATGGTTGATCACACCCACACCACCTGGCGCATGCGAGGTCGATCCATCATTTTCATACAGGTCACCCTTGTCGAGCAGGATGACATCCTTCCAGCCAAACTTGGTCAGATGATAGGCCGCCGACGCGCCGACGATCCCGGCGCCAATGACGACCACGCGTGCTTTTTCGCTCATGAGCATCCTCAATTGAATGTGAATTTCTATCTGCTCGGAGTCCGTCCCGCCGCGAAGTATAGGAAATTCAAAAGTCCTCTTCCAAGTTAATCTGGCTCCAGGCATCGGCCATA
>CAZFMY010000117.1:0-19335 GCA_964520345.1 uncultured Gemmatimonadaceae bacterium
CTAGCCGGAACAAGGGGCGAAGCTCTGCCGGCATGTGTGCTGGGGCATGGCCCCATGATGGATCGCTGAGAAGCTCTTCCATGATGGGCAGCATGGTCTCGTTGTCGATCAGGTCCATGTAGGCCTTGCTCCAGAACCTTCTCCCCATGTAGGTGTTGCCGTGCCGGTCAGTTGTCACGTTCTTGTCGCGCCCGCCGATGTAGAAGCGGTTCTGTTTGTCGGTACCGGCCGTGGACAGAGTCTCGTCCCGCTCAAAGATATGATGGTCGTAGACTTGATTGAGCTCGTCCAGCTGCTGTTGATTGAGCACGTCGGGCACGACGATGTAGCCCTGTCGTGCGAACGTGGCGCGCATTGTGTCGTCCATTTTCTAATCTCTCTATAGTATAGGAACTACAAAGGCCATTTCTTGTGCATGGATGGCTGCTGGTAAGAAGGAGTTTTCGCCCGTAGCGGTCAAGGGTTTCAAGGGTTGCTCCAGATATTTTCGGCGCCTGATGGCGAGATGAGATCCCAGGAATTCGCGCGACGGCCACTCTCGGCGAACTGATCGACGCTGCCGAATAGGAGTGAAGGCAATGACGGATCGGAAGTATAGGAAGTACAAAAGCCATTTCCAAGATATTTTGGAACTCAAACATTGCTATAGAGTGAGTACAGCTGGGCATTGAGGCTTAATGGAAGACCGTTGGAGCAGTTGGGGTGTTGGGACTGACTGGTGCAGAGGGTGCTGTCGAGTAAGCTGAAGAGATCCTCCAGCAATGGGTTGTGACGCACTTCGCTTAAACACCCCTCAACATTTCCGGCCGATTAAATGCAACGACTACTCCGGCATTTTCTTCACTACTCTTCCTTCAGTGCATAAACAAGGACTTCGCTGCTTTGACCAAATATTTGAAATAAAATACTAAATGGAAGAAAAATAAGACGAAGAACTTTATTTTCCACACTAAACTGCCCAGTGATCCATTTAGGGGCATTGATATCCTGCAAGCAATACCGTGAGCTAACAATCAAATTATTGATATAAGGTGTTAAAACAAGTTGAATTCACCGTGTGTCCGATAAAAATGATTTGAGTCTTCATTAAATCATTAGAAACATTCTCTATATCCGCTATAAAATAAGAAGGCTTATCAAGCGATTCCTCTATCTTTTGGCGGTAAATTTTTCATTCTTACCTAATTTACCGAGAAAACCATCCATTATTCCTTCAAACATTGCCAATGTTTTCCCTGTATTTTTCAAAATAAGGGACGCTTTGACAAAATAGAAAAGCGTCCTTAATACTCTTTTTTTATTATACATGAAGTATGTAAAAATTTCATTTCGGAATGCATAATACAACCTGAAATCTTCTTTATATACCCTGGTATCTTTTCCAAAAACCTTTTTTTGGACTTTATGATCTTGAGGTCTTTTCAAATATCTAGCCTGAGGTAGAAGATAAAAAGAGTAGCCAAATTTTTTCATCCTCAAAAAATATTCTATGTCATCGCAATAAAGAAAAAAATCTTCTTTAGGTAAACCAATTTCATTTATGACCTGCGTCTTTATCATTACCCCCGCCCATCCCGAATCTTCTATCTTTTTTGGTTCATTCCCCCGATAATCCTCCCATGCGCATCTTACCGCACCTACTTTATCATCGGACTTTTTTATTCCGTCAAAACCTTTTAAAAGCTCTTCTAAAACATTAGATGGGTAAAGTACGTCATCATCTGTAACAAATACAAAATCAGAATTCTGTAACCCAATTTTAAAACCTTGATGGTACCCTCCGCCGCTTCCTGTATTTTCCTCTAACCTCACATACTTAATTTTAGGGAAAATTTCTTTTATTTTAATTGTTTCATCTTCACTCGCGTTATCTATTACTACTATTTCTTCAGGATTTCTGGTTTGGTGGTACAAATTTTCAATAATATCTTTTAATCCCAAAAAATTATTATAAGTTAAAATGACCGCTGAAAGTTTCATATTCAATCTGATTTCATCTCTGGATGTTTAGCCCTTACAATTATTTCCTCTCCTACTTTCCAGAACCTATTTATTTTTTCCTCAATAACTTTGAAAAGGTATCCGGAGATTTTGGTCATTTTATTTTTTAAATCTAAAACTATCTTTTTTCTTTTGCCAAAGATCTTAAGCTATTTACACTGTCCCTGGACGTGTCTGCAGCGGGGTTTTCTTCCCTGTCGCCGTTGACAGAACTCTTATGTCAGTTGTCGCAAAAACCTTGGATCGTGGCGATCTTGCCATTGACAAATGGTGAGCAAAACAATACCATCCGTTCCAACGGTTTTTCCCTGGCCCCCTTGCATTGCACTGGTGCCGGCCTCTCGGAATGACACGACTACTTTATCATCTTCGGCCAATAGTTCGACCGCGACAGCTTCCCAATCCGGGTAGTGGACAAAGGTTCCATCTGGAAAGGCCATCGCCCTAGTGCAATCAAAACTCTCAGTGGTCATCTTATTGATATATCTTGAATTATGACCTTGCCAGATCTCCTTAATCCATTGCTCTGTAGTTGCCTTATCGGTTGCCCCATTCGCGCCGAAGTCAGTATAGGAATCATAAAAGGTCTTTTGGTAGGGCAGGTCAAGCGATGTAGATCTCTTTTCGCATTCTCAGGTCTGCTGGAATGGCCGCCAAGGCTTATGATAGGGGCTGAGGTGCAGAGCGGAATTTGAAAATCGTCGCGGATGGAGTACGACGCCTTGGGGGCAGAATTTAATCCAGGCGACTGAATCGACGACTTGAGAGCTAAATTTGAGAAGCAGTGACCGCTTGGGCAGCCCAATAAAACTGATCAAGTATCGGAAATTCAAAAGCCTTCTTCCAAGTTAATCTGGCATTCAGGCATCGGTCCTTGACGCGTGCCGGTGGGAATTGGGGCATACTGGAAAAGCGCTGGAGCCGTTGGTAGTGCTGGGACTTGGGACCAAAACTCGATGGGGTCCTACCGGGTAGACACAGGAGTGTTCTTCCGATCGCTTCGCGGAACGGTCGGCGGGCGGGAACAACGGAATAGCCTACTTCAAAAAACCAGGTCCAATTCACCCTGCGGGGGAGGTCGAGCCGCTGCGATCGCGGGAGGATCGGTCGCTAAGCCGACCCCGCTCAAATAGCGGCCGTACCGAGGCCGGATCGCTCAGCACCGCGACCACCGAAACTGGCCACCACAGGTTGGACAAAGCGTTATATCCACGGCAAAGACCTGCGCCAATAAAGCCGCCCAACCCAGCCGACGGAGAGAGGGGGAAACCGTAGAGACCCCCCCGATGACGCGCCCGGTGACACCGAAGTACCCGGCGCGACCAGGCGACGACCAGCGGTATTGGGCGCCAGAATACCGTGATAACGCACCAGATTGAGCCGGGGTGAAGGAACCAGTGCGGCCAATTTCTCGATCAGTTCCAACGGAGATAAGACCAGGTGGGTCGTACCATCCGATCTGGGCGTTGAGCAGTTGTTCGTCCCAACTGACCGAAAAACATAACTAGTCATGAAGAAACCAGACCTCTATACCTTCTGCTTCGCAGGACTATTTTTGCTGGGAGCGGCCTTGCGCTTTACAGGTTTAACACGAGGTGAGAGTAACTTCGTACTGCCAGAGCAGCATAACAAATCTGGCTTAGAGACCTCCTTCTACCATTTCCATCCGGACGAAGAAATGCTGATCCGGGCTGCCCTTGCTCCAGTCGATCTATTCGAACCTCCCTACACGGTATACGGTCTACTGCCTAATTACATTCTCCGCGGCACATTGTTAGGCCTTGGAATGGCCTATGCAGATCTCAGTGTAGAAAAGGAAGCTAGCCAGGTCTACTTCATAGCGCGATTTCTGGCTGCGGCTCTCTCCTGCGGCACGCTCCTATGGACCTGGCTCTTGGGTATCCGATATTGCACCCGCGGAGCCACACTTTTCGCTATGGCCGTTGTCGCTTTTGCTCCGGGAGCAGTGCAACAGGCTCATTTCTATATCGTCGATGGATTTTTCTCGCTGCTAAACCTGATGGGAATGTGGGCAATCCTGCGGACAGTCGAGACCGGAGAGCGACGGTGGTATCTGCTCTCTGGCCTGCTGATCGGAGCCCTGGGTTCAGTGCGTTTCAACGGACTGGCACTAGGTCTGGTCCTGATGATTGGACACATGACGCGGGAAGTTCGCTGGCGGAATCATTTGCGAAAACTCTTGGCTGGAGATTTGTGGATCGCAGGTGCAGTCGCTTCGATCTTGTTTCTTACCCTTCACCCCTTCGTGCTATTCAATTCAGACGTCGTTGCAAAGGACACAGGCCAAGGGGATTTTGCAACGGCTATTAAGGTGGTCTTCAATCAGACTCTACAACCTTGGACGTTAAAAGACATAAATACAGTGCCTTTTTGGGATCACTGGTTCGACTTGTGGCCTTTGATCGCAACCTGGCCATTAACCCTGGTCTTCACCACATCAATTCTCTACGCGATCTGGCAGCGAAAACCGTGGAGTGTGCTAATTCTCACTTGGTGTGCGCTGTACTTCGTTCCCATCGGGGCAATGCCGGTCAAGGCCGTGAGATATCTGGTTCCCCTGCTGCCTTTTATGGGGCTTTTGGCCGGGATCTTATTCAGTGCGATTTCACGTCACCATCGGTGGTTAGCCCTAGCCTCAGCGTTTTTATTAGCTGGCTATTTAGCATTCTCGGGCCTGGGTTTTTCACAAGTATACACCAATGAGGACAGCCGGATCCAGGCTGGACGTTGGATAAGCAACAACATACCTGAGGGTAGCCGCATTGGTTTGGAGACCGGCGCGTTCTCGCTACATCGCTTGATTGACAACCAGCTTCATCCGCACGTTTGGCTAGATATATCGCGGCTCTTCTATCTTGCACCGTATCAACTATGCGGTACCCAGGTCGACTATTTGCGCGATCGCGCCCTTTCTGCCGAATACCTGGTCATTATCGATTCTAACCGTGCCGCACAATTTCGCGCAGTACCCGAACTCTTCCCCGCAATCGCCGCTTTCTACCAGCGACTTATCGAAGGCCGGCTGGGATTCGAGCTGGTGCAGCGCTACAAGGTATACCCGGAATTGGCTGGCATAAAAAGGAACGATGATGGAGCCATGCCGGACTTTCTGGGATATGACCACCCGGCAGTCATGATTTTCCAACGCGGCGATCAAGTGACCGTGGACAGGGCTTTTGATAGTTGGAAACAGGAAATAGAAGCGAGCCCACACTGCCCAGATCGAGAGTTGGCAAGGGCTGCTTCGGCCCTGCAGGATGCGAGAATTCCGCAGGCACGACTAGAGGCGGAGCAACTGAGTCGCCGTCACCCCCATACTCTCTTAGCACAACTGATCGAAGCAGAAGCGGCGCGGCTTTTGAACAGAGAAGAGGATCTACGAGCAGCGTTAGAGCGAGCTGAGCCAAAAAACGTCACCGGACTTATGACTCACGTAAACCACAAAGAGATTATCCATCTTGTTCCTGCTTCACTTGCTCACGCAGCCTCGGTGCTGGAACTTTCAGAATTAGCGGTCACAATTCTAGACCAAGTCGTGATTCACCGTCCCTTACTCTCACCGCAACACGCCAAGCAGATGGCCAGATCTTATGTTAATGTTGCCAATCTTCTCCGACAGAACGGCGAAAGAGAAGCCTTCTTACACGTGCTGGATCTGGCCATGCAAATCTCACCGGATAGGATGCGCTTGAATATCCTTGCTTCAGCAGCGATTAAACGGATGGATTTAGACCTCGCAGCCACTCTGTGGCGGCAGTCTTTGCAAATAGAGAACCATCAGGCGAGAGTCCATGCATCTCTTGGTGCGACGCTCCTGAGACTAGATTCGACAAGAGCAGAGGATGCGTTGTCTCATTTACAGCGCGCAATTGAACTGGATCGCGCACTAGAGCCTGAATTGCAACCACTGATCGCTGAAGTGCTCCGCAGAGGATTTGGCACTTCCGAGTGACCGGGCCAAAGTATGGGAAATTCAAAAGCCATCGGCGCAGCGCGTCCGGAATGAGGAGGCGCTAGGACTGGACGGCAAAGAAGGGCTGGGTCCATGCCTGCCGCCCGCCCAGCCCCCAGCATTCGAAGCGGAGATAGCTCAGCTCCGGCCCCAGGTAGACTTCGAGGTTGGCCCCGTCAGCCAGGGCCAGGACGCGGCCGTAGTCGCCGATGGCCGCAATGCGTTGGGCATTGCGGGTTTCGATTCGGATGTGGCGGCCGTCGACGGCAATGGCGGCGATATCGACGCCGGTGGAGGCGTAGAAGCGGCCGCCGCGCAAAGCCGCCAGGACCCCCTCGACACTGCGCTCTTTGACGTAGGCCATCAGCCAGGCGCGACCGGCGTCGCTGGGCTTGTGGTAGTCGTCGGAGGCAAAGCCCCACAGGCGGCGGCCCTCGCTGAGCAGGGTGTCCCATTTATCGGTGGCCAGGGCATTGCCGGGACTGTGCATACCGGCGGCGTTATATATTTCCAAACCCAGATACCCCTGTAATTTCCGCATCAACTCCAGCTTGTCGGCGCCGAAATCCTTCCCCTGGTTGGGGTGGTTGATAATGGCAAAGCCACCGTCTTCGGCGATCTCGTCAATCACCTGTTGGCGGTCGGCGTGGGGCTCGATGTGGCGCTGGGCACCGACGTGCAGAATATGCTGCCCGTTAGCCGAGACCTCGTTGCCCGCTATCAGCACCAGGCCACTGTGGTTCCAGTCGCGGGTGTCGTTGGGCAGATAGGTCTGGTCGTGTTCGGTCAGGGCCAGAAAGCCGTAGCCGAATTGGGCGTAGCGCTGGGCGAGTTGATCGGGCTGGTCCTTGGGGCGGGGATGGTTGTGCAGGTTGCCGCGCAACCATACGCCGTCCACGAGGTCCTGGTAAGGATGGTCGATTTGCTTGGACATGGATAGACTCCACAAGACTGGCGCCAGGTTGAGGTGGGGGTCGGCAAAGAGAGTATTGCGAGTAAGGGGGAGATGTCAAGGCCATTCGTCGCCGTGATTATTGAGCTATCGGTTCCGCCCGACGATATCTAGCCGGCTTGGTCCTCAGTGGTCACTCGCCGCAGACCTCTTTGCGCACCGCTCGCATGTAGCCGATGGTGTACGCCGCCTGTCGTTCGTCGCCCGGCACGTGGTCGGGCAGTAGCACGCCGTCGAAACCCGTCCGGTGCAGCGCCTCGACGACACGGTGCATGTCGATATAACCGTCGTCGATCAGCGTCTCGCGGAATAGAGGCAGCGGCTGATCGACGTTGCGGAAGTGGATCTTGAACAGCTTGCCCCGCGTTCCGAAGAAGTCGATCATCTCGTAGACATCTTTGCCCAACGCCGCCCCACCCTCGGCCCAAGTGCCGACGCAGAAGCACAGGCCGAAGTTGGGGCTGTCGGCCAGTTCCAGGGCGCGCTGGTAGCCCTCGAAGGACCGCGCGATGCGCGCCACCCCGCCCAGGCTGGGCACCGGCGGGTCGTCCGGGTGTAGGCCGATGCGCACCCCGGCTTCCTCGGCCGCCGGTATGGCGGCGCCTAGGAAACGGGTGAAGGTCGCCCAGATCTCCTCCTCGCCATACACGCGCTCGTGGGACAGTGGCAGATCTCGGGCCTGGTCCAGGTCGAATTCGCGGGTGGGGATGCCGCGCGTCTGGCCGACTGCGGTCTGGTAGTAGGGCGCCATCTTGATATTGGCCATATGGGCATAGGTGGTATAGCCGATGCCGGCCCGTCCCAAATCGCCCAGATAGCGTACGTACTGCTCGAGCTTTTGCGCGCAGCCGGGCAGCCCCAGGACCATGGTCGGATCGCAGTGCAGGTCGAGGATTCCGATATTGAACAGCTCGATGCCGTGGTCGGCCAGCCGTTGGCGGGTGCTGGCCAGGTAGTCGTAATGGGCGTTTTCGATGGTGGTCCAGATGGTCGCCGCGTCGATTCCGAGCTGCTGAAAATGGCCCAGGTCTTCATCGCTGGGGTGGGCGGGCAGGCGGTCGGCTATTTTGATTTTGGGCATGGGCTTTGGGCGTAGTTGATATACTCGTTTAAGGGTTTCGCCTCCCGCTCCGCAGCGCGGAGCCAGGCGCGGGAATTATACGGGCTCTTTTAGGGGTGCTGGTCAACAGGAACGCGCCGAGATCTAGGGGGACTTAGTCCTGCTCAAGCACCCAGTTCGCTGCATCGGATAGATCATCCGCGATGTAGTCCACCTGGTTGCGCTGCGCTCCGGTCAACTTTTCGATTTCGTGGGGTCCGTGGCCCGTGCGCAGTAGCACGACCCGGCATCCCGCTCGCAAACCGGCCTCGGCATCCGACCAGTGGTCGCCGATCATGTAGGACCGATCCAGGTCGAGAGCGAAATCCCGCGCCGCTTTCGTCAAGAGCGCGTGGCCCGGCTTGCGGCACTCGCAGGTCCTTAGGTAGGCGCCCACGCCCTGTTCTGGATCGTGGGGACAGTAGTAGACTCCATCGACGGCCGTTCCCTCATGGCGCAGCAGTTCCTGAAAGGCGTCCAGCACGCGGATCAGCTGTTCTTCGGTCATCAAACCGCGACCGACACCCGCCTGGTTGGTGATCAAAGGCAAGCAGAAACCGGCCGCTCTCAGCCGGTTCATCGCCGCCACCGCTCCGGGGATCAACTCGAAGCAGCGCGGATCGGCGATATAACCGACATCTTCGTTGATCGTACCGTCCCGATCCAAGAAAACCGCTCGGTTCATAACGACTTATCACATTAGTGAAAATGGTCGCTAGCGCGAAAAGAGCCGGTTGAATCCGCCCGACCGCTCGTCAGTCGAATCAGGCTTCGCTTCGGGCTGCCCGATCGCCACAAAGAAGGTCTTGCGGCCGACTGTGGCCTTTGCCGCGCTCGGGATGGAATGAAGTTGCTATTGATTTTTTCCAATTCCCTACCAGTCCTCGGGCCAGGCTAAGTGCACGTCGATATTTTCGCCGTGTGCCATTGGCTTGTTGAGCTCGATATTGAACAGCGCCTCCAGCGTCTCCAGCCCGTGCTGGTACGACTTGGCCTCCAGCACCCCGAGCAACATCATCGACTTGTCGCCGGTCAATACCGCTTCCAGCGTGCGCTCCATAATCCTGTCAGGGGATTTCATCCAAGCGGCTTGGTACTCCCGGCAAGAAAATCGAGCATATTTTTCAAATTGCCATCATATTGCATAACGCAGATTGGGCTCCGGCGGATACATTCTTCGATAATTGTATTCTGGCTATCCACTCCCCCGATAATAATCGGCAACGATGTCCTGCCCTGGGCAGCAAGCTCATCAAGCAAAATAACTGCTTCCAAACAACTCTGCTCATGCGTCACTGAAAGACCTAAGAAGCTCGGCGTGAATTCATCGATAAGAGCGTGGATTTCATGGTTTGGCAACCCCGGATAGAAAACGCGGTGGGGAACATTGTTTTTGGTCATAAATAAGCTGATAGCCTTTATGCCCAAGGTATGCTGGTTAGATTCTGTCAAAACTAGTAAACCACTTTCCGATTCATTATTTGCAATGTGACCACTTGCAAAGCCGAGCTCGTGGAGAACGATTTCGGCAAAAGCGGAAAAGCGATGCTCTATAGCTACAGATATCGCACGTGTTTCGTATAATCTGCCAAGCTCATAGAGTTGTGGCTGAATGAGCCCTATAAAAATATCTATATCGGAAATGCCCAGATTCCTCGCAGACTCTATAAAGGTACCTACATTAATCTGCGAGCCACTACTTGCCGAATCGTGGAGTGATTCAAAAAGTGCTTGTACCTCCTTGAGCTTGTCAGAACTCTCGTGCAGATATTGCTCTTGACGTTCACAATTTGAGCAAATGCCGTGTGTCAGGAGGAATTTATCGAAGGGAACGGATTCGCCCATATAAGACTGGCAATAACTACACCATCGAAACATGGAATTCTTTTTGCATTTGGTTAATTAATAACTTCTCTACGTGCACGACAACAAAAGCTGTAGCGCATTTATCAGTAATCAATTTTTCTCCGAAGCATGAAGTGCGAGTGTTAGAATTATAGGAAATTTAAAGTCTGTTCTCAAAGTTATTTTGACGATCAGACATGGGGATTTGAGTACGTACAGGTTGATGTTTGAGCGTAATGGATGATCTTTGGAGTGGCCGAAGTGTCCGGGGTAAACGGCATACCATCCAGGCTTAGCATTAAACATAGTGCAGATTGAACGAGCACGAGCTATAATAAAAATAGTTTATTTCGGGGTATTCGCGCCTTCACAAGATTTCTGATTCAAATCATCAGGGTAACTGCATACCTCAACAATGAAGTGAACAGAACACGGACGGCCCTGGGAGCTGTAAATACAATCGTTTAGAGTCGAACACGTTCGGATCGGCTTGAGTATAGGGAATTCCCCACCCGCACGTGCTCTATAGTCGATGACCGACCACCAAGGGCCGAGTAGAAGACGGACTTTTAAATTCGTATATTTAAATCAGCAATGCTTAAAAATTCACCGAAAATTATAGACCAATGATTGTGTCCTTCTCTCGATTAATTAATTACATCACAAACGTCGTCATAGCACTGGCTTTGGTTTATCCTATTGTGGCTATTCAATACGGCATAATCGTAACCCAACCGTTGGCACTTAAGTCGTTTGTTCTGCCGACAATCATAGCCACCACTTTGGCCGTTCTGATAACTAGAATATTGGAACTAAATAAACAATATTTGAGCGAAAAAGAGCTGACAAAATTAGCCAGTAGGGAAAATGAGCTGCTTCTTCGTGAGGTACACCATAGAGTAAAAAACAACTTACAGATAGTTTCAAGTTTACTGAATCTTCAGAGCTCCACTGCCCAAAATCCGCAGGCACAGGCCTTGCTGCTAGAGAGTCAAAACAAAATCGCTTCTATGGCTCTATTACATGAAATGCTTTATCAGGAAGATAGGGTTAGCGAAATTAATTATACTGATTACCTGAGCAGATTGGTCCCCAATCTCATCCAGTCAGCTAGGAGAATTAAGCACCATATAGACTATAATATTGACGTGCCTGGAGTTTATTTTAACATGGATACATCAATTCCGCTCAGCTTGATTATCAATGAAATAATTACCAATTCTCTCAAGCATGGTTTTGGCCCCAATGATAAAGGTCTGATAAATATCACCATCAGAAAACTGGAGAGCCCACAATTCTTTTTAGAAATAGGTGATGATGGCTTAGGCTCTCACGAAAACATGCAGGCTAACAGGTCTGATTCGCTTGGTTTAGAGTTGGTCCGCGGGCTGATTTTACAATTGAATGGAGAATTTGAAAAAGACAATACTAAAAAAGGAACCCATTATATCTTCCATCTTCAGGAGATAGGACGCGTAAATTAACTGAATGGAATGGGACCTAATAGCTGGCTCACTCAGTATGAATGTTTGGTTTGTATTATGAATGTTTTGGTTTGTATAAAGTATTGCGGGCCGAGTTAGCTAAGTCGTCTAGGGGTCTTTGCTCATTCTAGTGTTGTTGCCTATCCGCGATGATCGCGCGTGCTTTCCATAGATTGAGTGGGAGCTTGCGGCTTAAATATTCATCGCGAAAACTCTCGATAGATCCATTTTGCGATGGATTACCTGGATCGAGATAGATCGTCTTGGTGCAAACTTGTGGAGATACCGCGTTGCGGTGTCTTCTTTTGCAGTGACCTCTTTGAGCACGCAATTTCCCAGTATTGACTCGGCCAACCTCTTTTTTATTCGGTTTTTTCTCTTTCCAATCTTTTCAGTCGTCTGGTATCGGCCAATTCCATTCGCCGTATTTCTTCTTCCAGTGATAAAACGTCTGCTCTGAAATATTGTGGAGGATCACCTTCATGGGTACTATGGTAATGGCACTTTCGCCATCGCCAGAGAGGAAAGAAATCGTCTGTGAAGCGCATTGTCCTCCTTTTTTTTATCGCTTTAGTCCTGATTAATAGCCCCGCCCACTCAAACTCCGAGCCCCACCGCCTGTCTGCCCACCGGATCGATATCGAGTCGCCGCGGGTCGATGGACGCCTCGACGATGCGATTTGGGGCCAGGCTTCGTCGGTCTCCGGTTTTTTGCAGTTGGATCCGCTCGAGGGGGAGGTCGCTACTGAGCAGACCGTAGTACAGGTGGTTTACGACGAGGAGGGGCTCTACGTCGGGGTCCGCTGCTATGACAGCGATCCCGAGGGCATCGTCGCGCGCTTGACCCGCCGCGATGGCGAGACCGAAGCCGATTGGGTCTCGATCAGTCTCGATCCTCATCTCGATCGCCAGACGGGTCGCTTTTTTACTGTCTATGCTTCGGGCTCTATTGTCGACGGGGTTTATTCGGAGGATCGGCGCAAGGACGAGACCTGGGACGCGGTGTGGGAGGGGGAAGTCGAGATCGACGCCGAGGGGTGGAGCGCCGAATTCCATATCCCTTATTTCGCATTGCGCTTCAGCCCGCGGGACGAATACGTCTGGGGGCTGAACGTCGAACGTCACGTCAGCCGCAAGCAGGAGCGCACTCACTGGAACCTGATGCGCAAGGCCGAGCCTGGTCTGGTCTCGCAATTTGGCTATCTGGAAGGCATACGCGACATCAATCCGCCGCTGCACCTGGAGTACCTGCCTTACGCGATGGGGCGTACCATCGTCGATGGCGCCGCCGAGTACTTCGGCAACGCCGGGGTCGACATCCGTTATGGTCTCACCTCGAGTTTGTCGCTCAACGCCACGGTCAATCCCGATTTTGGACAGGTCGAAGCCGACCCGGCTCAACTCAATTTGACGGCCTTCGAGGACTTTTTTGACGAGCAGCGGCCCTTCTTTGTCGAGGGTTCGTCGATCTTCCAAAACGGTAACTTCGATTTGTTCTACTCGCGGCGCATCGGGCGCAAGCCGGGGTATTTCTCACCGCCGGAGGGTGCGATTGAGCGCGATCGTCCTGAGGCGACTACGATCTTAGGCGCACTCAAGCTGACGGGCAAGACCGAGGGCAAGACCGCCTTCGGCTTGCTGCAGGCGGTCACCGCCCCCGAGTACGCGGATATCGACGTCGGCGGATCGCGCGATCGGTTCCGGGTTGAACCGCTGAGCAATTACCTGGTCGGGCGGGTGCGCCAGGATGTGCTCGACGGGACCTCGGGTGTGGGACTATTCGCCAGCAGCATCCACCGCCGCGACGGTCACAGCGCCTATGTTGGGGCGGCGGATTGGGATTTGCGCTTCAGCAGGGATATCTACAATATCTCAGGTACCCTGGCGGGCACTCGGACTGGTCCGATGGCCGATCGCCAGAGCGGCTATCTCGCTCATCTCGAATTCGATAAGCGCGGGGGATGGTTTGAGACCGAGGCGGGGTTGGCGGCGCTCTCGCCGGGGGCGGATATTAACGACCTGGGCTTTTTGCGCCGCGGCGATTTGTTGCGTGCTTGGGGCGAGGTGCAGTTTTTTCGCTACCGTCCGATCGGTCCGTTCAGGGAATTCGATGTGAGTTTTGAGGGCCGAGCTGAATGGAATTACGACCGCCTGCTCCTGGAGCATGTCTACGATCTCTCCAACTGGGGCGATTTGCACAACTACTGGAGGGTGCATCTGCATTTCGGCCGCGAGTTTTCTGCGATGGACGACGATGACGTGCGGCGCGGTGGGCCGATCGTCAAGCGCTTGGCCGAGACCTGGGTCCACGCGCGGATCGTGACCGACCCGCGCAAGGCGCTCAGTTTCTACGTGCACCCCGAATGGCGCCGCCACGACGGAGGCGACTCCTATGCGCGAGGTTTGCGCACTGGCGTTGAGTGGCGGCCCTGGCCCAGCGTGCAGTTTTCGATGGAGCCGCGCTATGCGCATCGGGTTATCGACGCACAATGGGTGCAGGCGTTCAGCGAGACCGACGGCGTGCACTTCGCGTACGGGGAATTGGATAGCCGCACGCTCGATTTGACCACCCGCGCCGAGGTGAGTTTCGCTCCCGGGCTGAGTCTGGAGCTGTATGTACAGCCCTTTATCGCCATCGGCGACTTCGGGGCCTTCAAGGAGTTGAACGCGCCACAGAGTTACGATTTCAGTCCCTATGTATTGGATGAAAATCGCGACTTCCATCGCCGCTCGCTCAAGAGCAACCTGGTGTTGCGCTGGGAGTTTTCGCCTGGCAGTGCGCTCTTCGTCGTCTGGTCGCAATCGCGTAGCGCCCGCCTCGATGATCCCACCGGGGAAGATCTGGAATTCCGCCCTGTACGCCGGATCGGCAGCACTTTCACCGACGATGGGGACAATGTGCTGCTGGTGAAGGCGAGCTATTGGGTCGGGAGATAGGTTGATTTTAGCAAGGAAAAAAGATGATTAAAGGTCTAGCCCACACATATCTGGAAGCCGAGGACCTGGCCCGGGCGCAGTGGTTTTACTGCGATGAATTGAGGCCCGAGAGCTTTCTCGACAGGTAATAATGATCCGCATCGCCGTACTGGACGATTATTTGCACCTAGCCGAAGGAGCCGCTGACTGGGCAACACTCGGTGTTGAGGTGGATTTTTTCCACGATACGATTCACCAAACGGATGAGTTGGTCGCGCGGTTGGAGCCCTATGATGCGCTGGTGACGATGCGCGAGCGGACCCGCTTTCCGCGCGAGGTCCTGGAGCGTTTGCCCCGGCTCAAGCTGATAGCGGGGACCGGTCGGCGCCAGGCCAATGTCGATCATCAGATTGCGACCGAGTTGGGCATCCCGGTTTGTGTGACGGTGGGGGCGGGGGCTCGGGGCAATACCACCGCGGAACTGACCTGGGCTTTGGTGCTGGCGCTGACGCGGCATATCGCCTGGGAAGATGGTCAAGTGCGGCGGGGCCGCTGGCAGACGCGGATCGCAGAGGGGCTGGCGGGCAAGACGCTGGGTATCATGGGGTTGGGGCGGATCGGGACCATCGTCTCTGGCTATGGCAAGGTCTTCGGGATGGAGGTGGTCGCCTGGGGGCCGACGCTGGATGAAGCGCGGGCGCAAAAGAGCGGAGTCGAATACGTGGAGTTCGAGCAATTATTCGCTCGTGTGGACGTGCTGTCGATCCACGTGATTTTGTCGGAGCAGAGTCGCGGATTAGTGGGGGCGCGAGAGCTGGGGTTAATGAAAAAAACGGCGTACCTGGTCAATACCGCGCGGGGGCCGATTGTCGACGAAGATGCGCTGGTCGGCGCGCTCAAAGACGGCGCCATCGCCGGTGCTGCGCTCGATGTCTACGATCGGGAGCCCTTGTCGCCGGATAGTCCTCTGTTGGTGCTGGACAATGTTTTGTTGACTCCGCATCTGGGCTATAATACTGGAGCGACGCTCAAGCAGTTTTACGAAGCGTCGGTGGCTAATCTGCGCGCCTGGCTCAAGGGCGCGCCGACCAATGTGATCAATGAGGAAGTCCTCGATCGGCGTCGCAAATAACCGCATGACATCCGCCAATCCTCTCAAAGCGTTCGCGCCCTATATGGCACCGCATAAAAAGCGGGTGGTCTTAGGTATAGTCTGGCTAATCTGCACGCAGGCCATTTCAATTTCAATGCCGATGTTGCTCAAGTGGGCGATCGACACCATCGAAGCGGGCGTCGATCGCCTGCAGGCAGCTTTTATCACTGGCTCGGTCGGGGGTGATATTGCCTTCTTTGCTCTACTGATCGCTGGGCTCGCGCTCTGCGAGTGGTTTATGGCGGTGGCGATGCGCTGGCAGTTCGGCGCGATGTCGCGGTTGGTCGAGCGCGATTTGCGGCGTCGTTATGTGCGTCATTTATTGACCTTGCCCCTGGGCTTTTTTCACGGCGAAAGAGCTGGTGATTTAGTCGCGCGGGCAACCAACGATGTCGAGTCGGTGCAGCGCTTTCTCTATTTTGGTTTCCGGATGGGGGTGATGGGGGGGTTGACCCTGGTGCTGAGCCTGGCGTTGATGTGCCGGATAGATTGGGAACTGGCGCTGTTGGCGCTGGCTCCGATGCCGGTAATGATGTTGATGACCCGCTGGGTGGGGAGCAGAGTACACCGGGGTTTTCGTCATGTGCAGGATCAGTTCGGGGCGATGAGCACCCAGGTGCAGGAGAATCTGACCGGGATGCGGGTGGTCAAGGCCTTTGCTCTGGCCGATGGCGAGATAGGCCGCTTTGCCCGGACCAACCAGACCTATGTCGACGAAAATCGTCGTCTGGTCAAGCTGCGCAGCCTCTTTTTCCCCTTTACTTTTATGCTCAACGGCGTGTCGATGGTGGTGATTTTATGGCTGGGAGGGCTGAGAGTCATAGATGATGCTATGACGCTCGGCGCTTTTGTCGCCTTCAACGCCTATTTGACCCGCCTGGGCATGCCGATGATGATGCTGGGCTGGATTGTCGATGAGTATTCACGCTGTCGGGCTTCGCTGGGACGGTTGGAAGAGATCTTCGCCACGGTATCGGAGATGGGGGCATCGTCGCAGACGAGGTTGCCCATTGCTGGCAAAGGTGCGTCAATTCGGGGCGAGATCGAGTTCCGCCACGCTGAGTTTGCCTACGATGACCAGCCGGTATTAGAAGATGTCAATCTCCGCGTTCCCGTCGGTGGCACCCTGGCGGTGGTTGGTCGGGTCGGTTCCGGCAAAACCACTATCGCGCGGCTGATCCCCAGTTTGATTCGCGCTGGTGCGGGCCAGATCCTGATCGACGGGGTGCCGATTGAGGAGATCCCTGTCGGACTTTTGCGCGGGGCTATTGGTTACGTGCCTCAGGACTCGTTTTTGTTTTCGGACACGCTGCGCGAAAATATTGCCCTCGGCGCCGAGGGAGATGGTGTAGAACAGGCGGCGGATATCGCGCAGTTGACGCCGGATGTGCAGGGTTTTTCCGCGGCAATGGAGACCATTGTCGGCGAACGAGGAGTGACGCTCTCGGGCGGTCAGCGCCAGCGTACGGCGCTGGCGCGGGCGATTTTTCGCGACCCGCGCATTCTGATTCTCGACGATGCGCTGGCCAGCGTCGATACCCATACGGAAGAAGAGATTCTCAAGGGGTTGCGTCAGGTGATGCAGGAGCGTACGACGATCATTATCGCGCATCGGATTTCCACTGTCCAACACGCTGATCATATCGTAGTCCTCGACGAGGGCCGCGTCGCCGAAGAAGGCACCCATGACGAGTTGGTTGCTTGCGACGGGATTTATGCTGATATGTATCGGCGCCAGCACTTGAGCGATGAATTGAGCGAACTCTAATGGAGATAGAAGAAGAAGAGCTGGGCACCAAGAATTTCGACCTGCAGCTGACGATGCGGTTGTTGGGCTATTTGCGGCCTTATGGGGTTTGGGTGGGGCTGACCTTTGTGTTGATTTTTTGCGCTTCGGTGCTGCAGCAGGCCGGGCCCTATCTGACCAAGGTCGCCGTCGACGACTATATCCTGCCCGGCAATGCCGGCGGTTTGGGTGGTGTGATCGGACTCTTCGTTGGGGTGCTGGTGCTGCAATTTGGTTTGGGCTACGCGCAGAGCTGGATGACGAGCATGGTGGGGCAGTGGGCTATGCGCGATGTGCGAATGGCGCTCTTTTCGCGTTTGCAGTGGTTGCCGCTGCGCTTTTTCGACCGCACGCCGATCGGTCGGCTGATGGCCCGCAATACTAACGACGTCGACGCGCTCAACGAGCTCTTCACCAATGGGGTGGTATCGATGTTGAGCGAGTTGTTCACCGTCATTGCGATCCTGGCCTATATCTTCTACATGAATGTCGAGTTGGGTGCGATCACCGCTGCCGCGCTGCCCTTGGCTTTCGCGGCGACCCTGTGGCTACAGGGCAAGACCTTCAAGTCTTTTCGGGAAGCGCGGGTCCGTTTTGGACGTTTCAGCGCCTCGTTGCAGGAGACGATCGCCGGGATGGAGGTGGTACAGCTTTTCGGCAGCGAGGAGCGCCGGGCGGGATTGTTTGATGAGGCCAACGATAGCTATCTCGATTTGCGGATGCACAGTACCTATTATCACTGCTGGTACTTTCCCTTTATGGAATTTGGCGGAGCGATACTGACGGCGCTGGTGATCTGGTACGGCGGTGGTCAGGTGTTGCGGCAGGAGATCGAGTGGGGGGTGTTGGTGGCGATGCTGCAATATGTGCCGCGCTTTTTCTGGCCGATCCGCAATATCGCCGAGCGCTTTGGCACCTTTCAGGTGGCGATGGCCTCGTCGGAGCGAATTTTCGAATTGCTCGATAGCGAGGTCGAGCCTAGTGGCGGAGATTTTCGCGCCGAGCGGGTGCGTGGCGAGATTGAGTTTCGCGGAGTGTGGTTCGGCTATGAGGAAGAGGAGTGGGTGCTGGAGGATGTGTCGTTTCTAGCCGCGCCGGGGCAGGCGATCGCGCTGGTGGGGGCAACCGGCGCGGGCAAGAGCACGATCATCAATTTGATCGGTCGTTTCTACGATATTCAACGCGGACAGATTTTGGTTGATGGCGTCGATATACGCGAGTGGAATCTCGAGGCGCTCAGGCGGCGGATTGGGGTGGTGCAGCAGGATGTCTTCCTTTTTGCCGGCGACGTCGAGCACAATATTAGTTTGGGACAGGAGGGTATATCGCGTCAGGCGGTCGAGCGGGCGGCGCAGGCGGTTAACGCCGATGGTTTTATAGGCGGGTTGGCCGACGGCTATGGCCATGCGGTGGCCGAGCGCGGTGCGTCTTTTTCGTCGGGCCAGCGGCAGCTTTTGGCTTTTGCGCGAGCCTTGGCGGCAGAGCCGGATATTTTGGTACTCGACGAGGCGACAGCCAATATCGACACCGAGACCGAAGAGTTGATCCAGGTTGCGCTGGTTGAGCTGATGCGGGGTCGGACATCTATCGTGGTAGCGCATCGCCTGTCGACCATCCGCAAGGCCGACAAGATTCTGGTCCTGCACCGCGGAAGGGTCCGTGAGGAGGGACGGCACGAAGAGTTATTGGCGCAGGGCGGGATTTATCACCGTCTGCATCAATTGCAGTACCGGGGGGAGAATGGGCAGGGAGAGGATAAGGGGAAATAGCCTTGATGGATTTTCTTTGATGCTGATCTTTGCGATCGAGAGTTGCCTTGGTTCATTGGCAGAGTAAAAGTGTTTTCGATAGTTTGCAGTGTATTAATTTCATTGAAGTAACTCAAGGCTGCTCGGATATGACCATTCATCGTGGCAATGGGCCAGACAATCTTAGAGGTTGATTAGCCGCCGCAGTACCTGGCTATTGCAGGAGAGTGAAATCGCCTGTCTGGATCCGCAAGATTTCTCAAGGGCTGGCCCGGTTCGAAGCAGGCGATGTGATAGTGGCTAATTCGCCCGGTGCATACACGGTAATCAAACCCGAAGTACTGGAGCACTATGTCATCTAATAGCGAAAATATCTAT
>CAZFMY010000118.1:0-6330 GCA_964520345.1 uncultured Gemmatimonadaceae bacterium
GTGATAGCAGGCGTTCGTTGGGGTAGATTTCGAGTCCGGGCGGATGGTCGATGGCGACTAGTTCGAGGCCATCTATATAGATGATCTCTTCTAACTGGTTAGCTAATTGCAGGACGTAGTGACCGTCTTTGGGGGCCAGTTTTCCCAGCCGCACGTATTCGTCGGTATCGGGTTGATAGTACTGGCCTGGTGCTGTGAGGTAGCCAATGATAGCACCGCCGAGGATATCGGTGACGAAGCGATAGCGTTCGCCGTCCCAGGCATAGAGGATTGGGCACGAAGTACCCTTGCGATCGAGTTCGGTGAGTTCTAAACGCTGGCGGGATTCAGTTGCCAGCTCCGTCTGTCGTACGCCGCCGGGCCAGAGAATGCGGACGAATTCGACCGAGTCGTTCTGCGCCAGGCCGAAGTGGACTTCTCCGGCGTATTCCCCACTGCGGATCTCGCGTTTTTGCAAGCGGTTGGTGGTTTTAATTTCGACTTTGGCGCCGATGCCTGCTCGGTTGCTATTGAGTCCCTGAGCGGCGATTTTTATCCAATGGCCTTCTCGGCTCTGGTTTTGAATAATGTGACCGCTATTCCAAATATCGACGCGTCCATCGCCGTCAAAGTCGGCGGCAACTGATGCGCCGCCGTACCCCTGTAGTACTGCTTGAGGATTTAGTCGGTCGTCAGTATAGGCGATGGGTTGCAAGAGATTGATCGCGGAGACGGCGAGATCGAGGTCGCCGTCGTTATCGAAATCGGCCGAGATCAGTTCGCCGGGACCAGACAAAGATGCGCGAACGGCATCTACTGCGAAGGCCCGTCCTTCGCGGTTTGCGTATAATTCCAATTGGCCGTCACTCCCGAGGAGGGCTAAGTCGGTATAGCCGTCCTGATCAAAATCTTCGATAGCTAGTCCGCTGCCTCCTTCGTAGCTCAAGCCGAGATCGGCTGAGATTTCAGAGAAGGTTCCGTCGCGATTATTGGTGTAGACTTGCAGGCTTGTCGAAGAGAGCAGGACGATATCGACGTCGCGGTCGTTGTCGATATCAGAGAATTTGGCGCTATGTGCCGTTGCAGCAGCAAAACCGGCTTGTTCACCGATATTGGCGAAATGGCCTTCCCCATCGTTGGTGAGGAGCTGGACATGCGGTCCGAGCGTGAGCAAGTCGAGATCGCCATCGTGGTCGGCATCGCCGAATACCGCAGCAGTCGAACTCACGGGTAGGGGGTCTCCGGCGCTCCACCGGCCAGTATCGCTGGCCCGGAAGAGAAGGGTGCCGTTCGTGCCGCTGAGAATCAGGTCGGTACCGCCGTCATTGTCGATGTCTCCGAATACGGCGTTTGTCGCTCCGAAGCCGCTGGGTTCGGTCAATGCTGGGTCTTGGGTTTCAACCGCGCCATCGACATAGATCTGCAAGCCTTTTGAACCGGCCAGAACATCTGGTCGGGTATTCGCGTCAAAGTTGGTCAGGGAGGCAAAGCGCGCCTGCATCCCGGTGGGCTTCGGCAACGCGACGAAACTCAAGGGGGTGTCTGAATCGTCCAGTTCGGGCTTTGCCCCACTGGCGTCGGCGGTGGCTTCCGCGTACTTGCCCTGACCCTGATAGGATGAAGAAACACCTTGATGGCCGATTTGGCTGAGTTTATTGAAGTGTTCCAGCGTACTCCGCCATTCATCCTGGCGCCCTAGTCGCCGGTATAGATTGGCCAAGCCGTAATAGGCCGATACATTGAAGGGGTCGAGGCGAATGGCTTCTTTGAAGTCGTTGATGGCTTTGTCGCTCTGGTCTAGTTTAGCTCTTATCTGGCCCATATAATAACGCACATGGGGATCGTCTTTATCGACATTGGCGACCTTTTGCAACGCAGTGAGTGCCTTGTCGTGTTCACGGCCCTGGGCGTTGTAGATCAAGCCGAGGGCGTAGTTGGCATGTAGGAGTTCGGTGTCGAGTGCGAGGGCCGTTTGCAGGGCGGTGGCGGCGCTGTCGTATTTGCCGAGAGCATAATAGGCGATACCGAGGTTGGCTCGGGCGCTGGAATAGTCAGGTACCAATTCGAGTGCGCGCTCGAACTCCTCGCGACCTCGTGTATAATTGTGCTGGTCCATGTATACCACGCCCTGGTTGTTGTGGAAGCGTGCCCGAGGGTTCAACGCAGAACTTTTATCCAGCGGTTCTTCCTGACAGGCGATGCTCAAGAGAGTTACGGCGAAAGCAATGAGACCCTGGCAGATCTTGACGCTATTGCGGGGCATGATTATATTTTCTCCTCACAAATTGTAATTACAGGGCGAGAGTAGCTCAGTTGGTAGAGCCCCACGTTGCCAACGTGGTTGTCGCGGGTTCGAGTCCCGTCTCTCGCTCCATTTTTTGCCTGAATCTGTAGATGAATATATCCAATAAATCCGTCTGGGAAAGGCCGGTGCAAGGGTTTGCACCGGCCTTTTTTTGAGCCCAATTGTCGATCAGGATGTGTAGCGTTCGCGAATTTGCAGGAGGGCCGGTAGTAGGGTGATCGAAGTGACAAAACAGGAACCTAGCCCTATCAGCGAAAGTACCCCGATAGAAGAGAGCGCCGGGTGCTTGGCCCATACCAATCCCGAAAAGCCGACCATGGTTGTCAAAGATGTGGCTAAGAGTGCCAGCCCAGTCGTGCGCAGGACCAAGCGCATAGAGTTCAGGCCCGTCTCGCGATAGCGGTGGAATATATGTACGCCGTTGTCGATACCCATGCCGATGATTGTGGGAAAGGCGATCATGTTGTAGAGATTTAGCTTGATATCGAAGACATACATAAACCCCGTCACCCAGATCAGGGCGGATAGGAGTGGGGTGAGCACTAGGAAGGTATCGATGAAACTACGCAGGTCGATGAGCAGCACGAGAGTGACGACGGCAAGGGTCAGCATCACGGCAAGGGCACTGTCATCGAGCATGACCTTGAGCATTTCGGCGATGATGACGTGCGAACTGGACGCGAGGTAGGTCTTGCCCGAGGGCGTTTCAATGCTGCGAATCTCTTCGGCAAAACGGATAGCGTTGAGCCCGTCTTTGAGCTGTACTGAGGCATTTATAGCCACAAAGTTGAGAATTTCGCCATCCTTGCTTTTGAACTCGTTCGTCAGATCTTCGGGCAGGTCGTATAGTGTCAATTTCTCGACGTCGAGATACCGGCGCAGTGAGTCGACCTTGGCCAGTTCCTCGTCGTTAAGCAAGTCTTGCTCGCGATCGAGTAGGGAATGGATTGCACCGATGAGCGAGAGCTTGAGATCCTGATCTTGCGGTAGGATTGAGTAGACGCTCTTGATGTTGAGGATGGTGGACGAATCCCCTTTAGCTTGCTTGATCTCCTTGACGGTCTGGACCACTTCCATAGCCTCGTTGTAGCTCTCGGTGAGGACGATGGCTGGCGAGCGACCTTCCTTGAGGTTTTGGGGCAGGCTGGCTCGGGTCTTACTGGGCGGAGGTTTGGGTTTGAGTTTGCTGAAGTCGTATTCAAATTCCAGGTCGCTGATGTGATAGAGCGAATAAAGGGTGACCACTATGCCCAGGAATAGGGTGATTAGAGGGATTGGGTAGGGGCCTTTGCGCAAGAGGTGATCGGGGATCTTCTTGCGCAGTAGGTTGATTACCCCCAAGCGTTCGGCCAGGATGATGAAGGCCGGGCAGATCGCGATCATCGCCACCAGCGAGAAGACGATGCCGGTGCCCACGATAAAGCCGAACTCGGAGAAGCCCTTGAAATCGGTCAGCAAGAGCGAGTAGAAAGCTACTGAGGTGGTGATGGCAGTGGTGGTCAGCGCACCACCGGTGTGTACCACTGTTTCGCTCAAGGCTTCTTCGATGCCGACGCCGCGGCGTCGGGCCTCGCGGTAGCGGGCAAAGATGTGGATGCCAAAATCGATGCCCAACCCGAAGAGGATGGCGAAGAGTCCTACGGTGATCATGTTGAGGCTGCCGACGGCTAGATAGGTGACCCCGAAGGTCCAGCTCAGGCTCATCAATAGCGGCAGGGTGATAAAAAGAGAACAGAGTACCTGGCGGAAGTAGAGGGTGATGAGCAGGAGCACGCCGATGATGCTATAGGCAGCCGTCGACTTGAGGTCCTGCATGATGATCTTGACCTGGCTAGCACTGTTTTGAAAGCTGCCCTTATAGGAATACTCGATACTGGGGTGGAAGCGTTTAGGATTAATGGCGGCAATCGTTCGGTCGAGGCTTTCGAGCAGAGTCTGGGAGAACTTGACGTCGGTGATAACGCCGGTCGGATAAAGTCTGAGGATTATGCCGTTGCCCTCCTTGGTCAGGACATACTTGCCGTATTTCTTCTCGACCTCGGTGGCTGCACCGTTCTTCTTGCGATACTTGGTTTCGATGTCCGAAAAATCCAGTGGTTCATCTTCCTCATCATCGAGGGAAAAATAGAGCGGCGATTGCTTGAGCTTGGCTAACTCAATATGGTTTTCGAGGCGGTCGTGAATCTCCTGCAGATCTACCAAATCCATATAGAGGAGGCGATTTTCTTCGATGAGTTCCCTTTTGTTGTCGAGACGGCTCAATGAGCTGATGAAAGGACTCTTTTCGAGAGAATCGGCCAGGACCAGCATAAAGTCCACCGCCTTGTCCATATCTTCACTGGTGATGACAACCATCAGTGGGCCAATGCCGCCGACGCGAGCCTTGATGCGGTTCAGTTCGCTGACACTGTCGTAGTCGTTGGGCAAGAGATCGGCGAAGTCGGTCTTGATATTCTTGGCCAGCTTGAGTGCGAAGAAACCAGAAAAAATAGAAAGTGCCGTCGCCACTACAATGATGCTGATATAGTGATGGTAGATATGGTGGACCAGCCGCTGGTAGTCTATGCGCATGGGCGGTTCATTCTTTGAGGTCGCGCAGGCGGGTCAGCTGTTTGTCCAGCTGTGTGATTAACTGTTGGTACGATTTTTTCTCTATATAGCGGGCATAGCGCCGCCGGTTGCCCTCCGCAGTACTGACGCCGTCTATGGTCAGATCGTATACGCGCCAGGTTCCCTCTACAATGTGCATCTTGTAGATGATTTCAACGTGCTCGCGTTTGAGCGGCACCGCGCCCACTACAGTGGCATGATTATCATCTACTGTGGCGGATTGGTAGGTGATTTTGCCCTCGCGGTAATAGCGGAGAAAAGTGTCGAAGTTTTGTTCTTCGATGATGCCGCGGAAGGTTTGGGTGAAGTGGGCGCGCTCTGCGGGAGTGCGCTCTGTCCAGTGGCTGCCCAAGGCCAGTCGACTCAATTCCGCAAAGTCGAAAGTCGAGCTAATATGCTGCTTGATTTTTCCGCGCAGGGCGGGAAGCAGCGTATCGCCTGAGGTCTGGTCGAGTATGGCTTGGATCTGGGCATCGTGATTTTTGAGATGGGCGATGGGGT
Organism: uncultured Gemmatimonadaceae bacterium; assembly: GCA_964520345.1. Taxonomy (GTDB): domain Bacteria; phylum Latescibacterota; class UBA2968; order UBA8231; family UBA8231. The sequence continues at coordinate 5,396 of CAZFMY010000118.1, forward strand.
CGGGTAGGGCTACCGGTGCTTTTTGCTCCGATCTACCAGGCGAGGGGAAGCTCAACGCAGCCAGGACAACGAACCAGCAAAAATTCATCGCAATTATTCCTCCGCTCCCAAAGCACTGCCGGCATTACTTTTATAGGCTGTGTGCGTCAACTGCTTGGGCAGTGCGCCACAGTGGTTGGTGATGCGCTTGTTCTCCAGTGCCTCGCGCGTCCAGACCCGCAAGTCGGCGTAGTATGCTTCGGCGTACGAACGAGTTGAGTTGGCGTCGGTGAGCAGCCCCAGGCCGATGGTGCGTTCGGCCGGTCCGCTACCGAGTTTGTCCCAGTGGTTCTGCTCTAGGTCGACGGTTTCGAAAGTCCATGTGCCGAGATTGTTCGGCCCGCTTTCGACAACGAAAAACCAGGGTCTGAAGATTTTGTCACGGCGGCCGACAGTGCCCTCGGGGAGGGTAGAACTCCAAACGTATTTAAGCTGCTTGGGGATCCCGAGCCAATTCTGTGAGAAGATTACGTAGAGGCCCGCTGCACTATCATTGGCATCATCGAGGAATTCGTTGCCTCCAGGTGGCAGAGCGGTTGCCTGCCAACACCAACTCATAATTGGGTACTGGCGCGGATTCCAATGGATAAATTTACCCACAATTACCGAATGGCTGGAATCGCGGGCCGTCATATAGTGTTGGTCGCCACTGCTCTCTATCCAGTAGAGCATGGGCTTTTGTCGGTCTTTCTCCTTCCAAGGTCCCCAATCCATAGGGTGGTGGCCATCCCAGGTGGCGGAGAAGTCGTCGAGGGCGATAAAGTCGCGTTTGGCGAGGGCAGTCTCGAGAACTGGGAGGGAATAGTTGTTGTCAATTAGGTCCTGGTAAAGGCTCAGGTAGTGTTCAGATATCGGACGACCAGCGATGGTCAATTCGGCAATTTTCCAGGTCTGAT
>CAZFMY010000118.1:6430-18974 GCA_964520345.1 uncultured Gemmatimonadaceae bacterium
GAATTTTCAAGGTAGTTGCCGAAAGTGGTCTGTGCCAGTCTGGCAAGAGCGACATGCTCGCGTACGAGTTGTTCTGCCATTTCGGCGTCAGGAGGAGCGGAAGACTGCAGTAGTGCATCGAGATGCGAAACTACGGCACTTAGGTCGCTGATAGCGGCAGGGCTGTCGTCGTCGGCGGCGACGAGTCCATGGGCGACCAAGATCGAGATCAGTGTGCTGTAGAAATAATTAATCATTTAGACTTAATTCGAGACCGCCGGTGATTTTTTCCAGGCTGGCGACGCTGAGGTTGAAATCGTAAATAGCCTGGCTATAGTTCTGTTCGAGTTGGGCCCAGGTTTCAAAAGCGGAGATCAGGTCTCCGATTGTCGCTGGATCGAAGTCGTATTCATCTCTAGCTTCCTGTAGCCACTGGCGAGCTAGTTGTCGACTTTGGCGGGCACCTGCCAGGTCCTGATCGGTGCGGCGATAGTCCATATAGGCGCGCCGGATATCGAGGCGGATACCCTGAACCGCCCCGTTTTCGCGAGCTTTGAGCTCGCGGTATTCCGCTTTGGCTTTGTCGACGTCGGCCGAGAGCAGATGCCACTCCAGTGATTGACGGATTCCCAGGAATACGCCGCCATTGAAGTAGTTGAAGTTATCTTTGACAAAGGGGTTGCGTTGATCGGTGCGTCCTGGTGCAATCGCGTAGCGGATCCCGCCGCCGAGATATATCTGCGGCTGATAGGCGGCGCGAGCGGCGTGAAGCAAGGCTTCTTTGGCGGCGAGGCCCGCCTGGAGTTTGCGCCAATCTGGCCGGTGGCTGATGGCTCTGGCCGACAACTCGTCCAGTGGTGGAATTGCGGTTGTGATCGGAGCGAGCCATTTGTCTTCGATCAGGAGTGGGGCCTCCGGAGGAAGACCGGCGTGCCAGGCCAGAGCTGCTCCGGCCAGATCGATCTTGGTGTTGATTTCCCGCTCTTGTCTGGCGAGTTCGAGCAAGGCCAGTTCGAGTTTGTAACGCTTGGATAGTGAGAGTCCATCTTCGTCAGCTAATTGGTGTTTTTTTTCATTTAGTTCACTGCTCAGACGCTGCACCAGGTCATTTAGATCCTGGGCCAGAAGTAGGCCGTAATAGAATTCTTTTATTTCGAAAGCGACTTCTAGCCGCGCCTGGGCCAGGTCTGCCCGCTCAACGTCTACGCCTTTGGTTGCCGCTTTGTTGAGTGAGCGGATCCGCCCTAGCGGATAGAGTGGCTGGCCAAATTCCAACTGGGTGCGATTGAATGGGCCCAATGGACGAAAACTCGATGTATCTGCTACCTGGTATACGTCGCCAATGGCTTCCGGTACCAGTCCACTTTCGCTCTCGATGCGCAAGTGGGGCAGAATCCTGGCGGCACGGGCCTGGCGTCGACGTGCGTCGGCGGCTTCGACCTTCCAGTGCCAGCGCTCGATCTCGGTATTGTGGCGTTGGGCATTGGCGATGAGTTCGTTAAGTGTCCAGTGCTTTTCGGGCGCCGGGGCTTCGGCTGAGGAAGGGTTGGGCGAGCAGGTTGCTAGAATCAGGATGAACATTGACGGGGTTGAAAGAGCTGGTTTAACAAGAGTTGATTTAAGTGGGAATAAATAGTCGACAAGGGACCTGATTATAAAACCTTGTCCCCGGGTTAGTATAGGGATTTTCATAGATATTGGGTGTGGGGCACCTCCGGGATATTTCGGCGAATAAAATGCCAAAATTCGGGGTGAAGCCGCAGGTCTTTTATTTCTATAAATGGCTAAAAATAATTGATTTAATATAGAGGTAAAGAGATTTCGCGTCAACGCTTCGACCTTGTTGTCTTCTGGTGATAAACGGTGCATTCCGATATATTTAACACATTTTCGGGTCCGAAGTGTTACTGGTGGGGAAGATGTGGTATTCAACGAGGAGGATCGGATCCCTGCAGGGAGGATAATTCGGGTGTCGCAGGAGTTTCTAAACGGGAGTTTAGTCCGATTGCGATTTATCGGCGCAGCGACACGGTTTGGCTAAGGATATGTATTTATGTATTCAGGACTTCTGATTCTTTGATGGCCAAGATCCATTCGCCTTTCTGTTGCGTATGGGCCAGGCCGTTGGCGATTCAGGGGATTGGGGGCAGACTTTTGATATAGGCGATTATATCGCGGATCTGCGAATCGCGGAGGCGGTCGGTCCCGAAGAAGGGCATAAAGCGGCCTTCCTTGAATTGGTAGGCATTGGGATCGACGCCGGAGAGGACTGAGCCCAGGCCATCGCCCTCGCGTATATATCTGGCGTAGAATGCCGGTTCTTGGTCGCGTGGGAGGGGTTTGGGGGCGATACCGGCATTGCCGTTTGGATGGCAAGAATGGCAGGCGGAATAGAAGAGTTCTTTACCCGCGAAGCGATTGCCTCCTTCGAATCCTGGGTAGGTGCCGGTTTTATCCGCACCGGGGGCGATGGGTTGGGCCGTGAAGGTTGATTTAGGGGAAATCGCCTTCAGATAGGCTCTGAGATCGAGTTGTTGCTGAGCGGTGAGTTTGGTTTTGTTGTGCATATAGTGGACCACGCAGGCTAGTGCTGCCTGGTCGACGTAGGTATAGGCATCGGGAGCCTGGGAGTCTTTGCCCCACCAGGTCGGGCGATCGTAGGAGTTGACGAGGCTATGGGCGGCGCGGATGAGCCCATCGGAGTGCTTGGATTCGTCGAAATCAGCGTGGCAGTGACCACACGAGAGGCCGTTTTTGCTGATCGCCGACGAGTGAAATAGCCGACGCCCGGCTTCCGACGTACCCTTGAGCGTCATCTGGCCGCTCGTCGGCCAAGCGGTGAGCAGGCTCGCAAGGGTCAGGAGCAGCGATAGTAGGTGAAGAGTGTGTCTCATATAGAAATAAACCTCAAGCCTAGTAAATAGTTCCTGGCCGTTCTGTCAAGCGTTTTTGCAATTGGATGGGAGCATGAAGCGGAATATTGTCATCCGGGAGGCCTGTGAGCACAATTTGCGTGCTGTCGATGTAGACTTGCCCCACGGCAGTCTGACTGCTGTTAGCGGGGTCTCGGGATCGGGCAAGACTTCGTTGGTCCTGGACACGGTCTATGCCGAGGCGCGTCGCCGATTCCTCGCTGCGCTGGACCAGGGCAGCGGCTGGCGCGAATTGCGGGTGCCCAGGGTGAGTAGGATCGAGGGCCTGGCGCCGGCGTTGGCACTGTCCCAGGGACAGCGCCAACAGAGTCCGCGGGCGACAGTGGCGACGGCGGCTGGGCTCTATGATCTTTTGCGTTTACTCTTTGCTCGCACTGGACGACCTACGTGTCTGATTTGCGGCGAGGGTGTGCAGCTACACCGTTTCGAGGAAGTTAGCGAGGTAGCTATGGGCATGCCCGAGGGGACCCGCCTGGTGATCCTGGCTCCCCGCCGTCTGGGTGAGGACGAGTCGCCCGAAGGATTTCTCGATTGGGTCGATCGCTCGGGATATCGCCGTCTTCGTATCGATGGTGACGATCAGTTGCTAGAAGATGTCAGATCCGAAGATGTTGTTGCCGCTGGGCGGATCGCGGTGGTGGTGGATCGCCTGATCATCAAGAGGGAGGCTATGCGCCGTGTTCGAGGTTCGCTGCAGGCAGCTCTTGAACTAGGTGCTGGCCAGGTAGCTTTGTCGCGTCAGGATGAGGAAGGGGCACTGGTTTTTTCGGTGCGCCCGGCGTGTTCGGCTTGTGGTGTCCCCTTCAGAACTATCGAGCCGGCTTTATTCTCGTTTAATAGTTCGGCTGGGGCTTGCGAGGATTGTCGGGGTTTGGGAGTCCAGAGCGGCCTGAGTCCAGAGCGTGTTTTTGAGGGAGGACGTTCTACGATCGAAGGGGCGTTGGGCGTCTTATGGCAGGACTTTGGCCACGGCGACCTGCGGGATCGTTTAGAGTCTTTTTGTCGTCGGGAACAGGTCGATCTCGAACGGCCGATTGGGGACTGGCCAAAACAGGTGGCGGAGAAGCTTTGGCACGGTACAGGACGCCGGGGCGGTTTTATCGGGGTGGGGCGTTGGCTGGGTCGGATCAGCGCCAAGGCTCAGGGTGAGGAGTTGGTCTGGTTGGAGGAGCGCTTGGATGATGCGCCGTGTCAGGGGTGTGATGGGACCCGTCTGCGGGGGGAGGCGCTTGCGGTGGATTTGAGTGGGGCGCATATCGCGTCGGTGACGGATCGTTCGGTGTCTGCGGTGGCCCAGTGGCTCGATGGGTTGAGCTTCGCGGAGGCCATCGCCCCGATCGGCGCAGCAATATGCGCCCAGCTAGGACGGAGGCTCTCGCTCTTGGAGGAGTTGGGCCTGGGGTATTTGCCCTTGGGACGTCGTGCGGATTCGCTGTCCAGCGGAGAGTTTCAACGGCTGCGTTTGGGATCGGCTCTTTCGTCGGGAATGACTCAGATGCTCTATGTGCTCGATGAGCCGAGTGCTGGCTTACACGCCCGGGATGCAGAGCAATTGCTGCGTGCGCTCAAGACGCTGCGTGATGCGGGGAATTCGGTGCTCTTTGTCGAACACGATGCTGCGCTCTTGCGCGGCGCGGACTGGCTAGTCGATATGGGGCCCGGAGCGGGAGTTGAAGGGGGGACGATCATCGCTCAGGGGACGCCGCAAGCTGTGGCGGAAGCCGAGTCGTTAACAGGTCGTTATTTGTCCGGCGCACGACGCTTGGATCCGAGTCGGGAACGTGATCCAAAAGGATGGCTGGTACTTGAGGGAGCCTGCGGTCACAACCTGAAGCAATTGAGGGTGGAGTGGCCTCTGGGGTCTCTGGTTTGCGTAGCGGGGGTTTCGGGATCGGGCAAGAGCTCGTTGGTCGGTGGAACCCTCCACCCGCTCCTGGCCGCCAGATTACAGGGAGCTGAGCGGCGTCCACTGCCCTATGCGGATTGCAGCGGGATCGAGCAACTCGAGCGCGTAGTCGCAGTTGACCAGCGGCCGATCGGTCGAAATTCGCGCTCAAACGCGGCGACCTATACCGGGCTGCTGGGGCCAATTCGCCGCCTATTCGCCGAATTGCCCGAAGCTCGGCTCAGGGCCTATAGACCTGGACATTTCAGTTTCAATGCTCCAGAGGGCGCCTGTGATACCTGCGGGGGCAGTGGTGTTCATAGTGTGCGCCGAGGGGTCTTTGATGATTTGGAAGTCGTCTGTCGCTCCTGCGGTGGGCGACGCTATCGGTCCGAAGTGCTGGATGTGCGTTTCCGCGGGCGCCATATCGCCGAAGTGTTGGAGATGAGTGTTGCCGAGGCGCATGAATTTTTTGCGGCTGTGCCCGAGGTCGCCCGACGGCTCAAAACGATGGCAGAGGTGGGTTTGGAATATTTGCGTCTGGGGCAGTCGGCCACCAGTTTTTCTGGAGGTGAGGCCCAGCGAGTAAAACTCGCTACCGAGTTGGGCCGCGCGCGAGCCGCCCATTCGTTCTACATCCTCGACGAACCGACGACGGGCCTGCATATGGAGGATGTGCGATTCTTGCTCGAATTATTGCAACGCCTGGTCGACGAAGGAAATACCGTGGTGGTGGTTGAGCATCATATTGAGCTCATTGCTGCAGCCGACTGGGTGATCGATCTGGGGCCTGAAGGGGGAGAGGCTGGGGGGCAGATCGTTGCCTGCGGTCGTCCTGCAGAGGTGGCCGGTGCTGCCGGATCTCATACCGGGCTTTTTTTGCGAGATTATTTAGCCGCGCTAAACTGAGTCGTCGCGTTTTGATCAATCTTAGTGTTCGTTGCTGGTCGGTTGCAGCCCACACACGGTGGGCAAGTTTGAACTATAGATAATCCAATCTTGCCGGGGAGTACCGTTTTATGTTCGATCTACAGAAGGTGCAGGCCTATATGCGGGAAGAGGGGATTGGGGCCTGGCTGGTCTACGATTTTCGCGGTTCCAATCCGGTTTTCTGGCAACTATTGGGCCAGCGGCGCAAAACGACCCGGCGGGTTGTGCTGGTGATTCCTGCTGGCGGAGCGCCGCGCTTAATAGGTTCGGCGGTAGAGCCGGAAGCTCTGGCGGGATTGGGGGTTGAAATCACTCACTATGTCGGTTGGGAGCAGTTCCAGGCGTTGTTGAGCGATGATATCGCAGGCCATGCTCGAGTGGCGATGGAATACTCGCCCGGCGGCGCTCTGCCGATCATGTCTTGGGTCGATGGCGGGACTCTGGAGTTGGTGAGGTCTATTGGGCCCGCAATTGTATCTTCGGCCGACCTTTGTCAGCTTGCTCTGGCTGTGTGGAATGAAGAAGCGCTTTCTTCGCATCGGGATGCCTGTCTCCAGGTTGCCCAGGTCAAGGATGCGGCTTTCGAGCAGATTCGCTACGGGCTGGCCAACCACACAGCTCTGACTGAATACGGAGTGCAGGAATTTATCGTTGCGGAGTTTGCGCGCCGAGGGCTCGATATGGACCATCCTCCGATCGTTGCCGTCAATCGCAATAGCGGTAATCCTCACTACGAGCCGAGCGAAGATCACTCAGTCCAGATTCAGCATGGTGATTGGATACTCATCGACCTGTGGGCCCGCAAACCAGGCGAAGAGCACGTCTTCGGAGATATTACCTGGGTGGCTTTTGCCGGCCAGCGCGTGCCCGAGGCACAGGCCCGAGTCTTTTCCATCGTGCGCGAGGCGCGCGATCGGGTACTGGATCGTCTCATCGAAGCTTGGCAGGTGGGCGAGATCTTGCAGGGTTGGCAATTGGATCGAGTTGCACGGGACCTGATCGCGGCATACGGCTATGGCGAGCACTATATCCACCGTACTGGTCATAGTCTTGGTCCGGGACCGACGGTCCATGCACTGGGGGTTAATCTCGATGATCTGGAGACTCGCGATACACGCCAGATTCTGCCGGGTACGGGGTTTTCTGTCGAACCGGGTGTGTATCTCAAGGAATTCGGGGTGCGTTTGGAGGTAAATGTGTTCGTGGACCCCGAGACCGGTCCGGAGGTGACGACACCAATCCAGGACGAGGTCGTTTGCTTGGTCTGACTCGCAGCGGGGTCCGATGCCTTTTGCTAGTTCTTTTTACGCTTTGCCAGCCCTATATTAGTGGGCATCTAATCTCGGAGGAACAATGAATAAGGCATTCTACGTAACCACGCCGATTTACTACGTCAACGCCGAACCCCATATCGGTCATGCCTATACTACGGTGATGGCCGATTTTCTTGCGCGGTTCCATCGTCTCGACGGATTCGACACCCATTTTCTGACCGGTACCGACGAGCACGGAGAGAAGATCTTTCAGGCGGCTCTCAAGGCTGGCACTGACCCGCAGCACTTCTGCGACCGCATCAGCCAGCGTTTTCGCGATGCCTGGCAGGTGCTCGATATATCCCACGATGATTTTATCCGCACGACCGAGGAGCGCCACAAAGAAGTCGTATCGCAGGTGCTCGAGACGGTTCACGCCAGTGGGGATATCTACTACGACGAGTACGAGGGGATATACTGCGTCGGCTGCGAGCGCTTCTTAACCGATAAAGAATTGGTCGACGGCAAGTGCCCAGATCACTTACTGGAACCAGAAAATAGACGCGAAGGCAACTACTTCTTCCGGATGGAAATGTATCGCGAATGGCTGCGCGCTCATATTCACGCCAATCCGGATTTCATTCGGCCCGAGGGGTATAGGAATGAAGTGCTGGGTATGCTCAACGAGTCGATCGGGGATTTGTCGATATCGCGACCGAAAGAGCGGGTACCCTGGGGTATTGAGTTGCCCTGGGACGCGGACCACGTCACCTACGTGTGGTTCGATGCGCTGATAAACTATGCCTCGGCACTCGGTTTTCCCGATGCTGAGCACTACGCCAGATATTGGCCGGCGGCCCAGCACCTGATTGGCAAGGATATCCTCAAGGCGCATGCGGTGTTCTGGCCGACTATGCTCAAAGCTGCAGGGATGCCGATCTACCAGCATCTCAATGTAGGCGGTTTTCTGATGGGGCATGATGGTCAGAAGATGAGCAAGAGTCTGGGCAATGTGGTCGATCCTTTCGAGTTGGCGGAGAAATACGGTTCCGATGCGGTGCGTTATTACTTGCTGAAAGATACGGTCTATGGCCAGGATTCCTCGGTAGGAGAGGCGTCTCTGGTTGAGCGCTACAACGCCGACTTGGCCAACGATCTGGGCAATTTGCTCTCTCGTGCCCGGGCCTTGATTAGTCGCCATATGGACGGTGTATTACCCGAACCCGAAGAGCAAGCAGGGGATCAGGATCTGATTGCGACGGGTACCGCGCTGGTGGGTGAGGTACGGTCTTTGGTCAGCGAATTGCGGATCTTTGAGGCTCTGGAGGAGGTGATGCAGTTCGTGCGCCAACTCAATCGCTATTTCAACGACGAAGCACCTTGGAAATTGGCCAAGGACCCGCAGCAGCACCAGCGGTTGGGGACGGTCCTCTACAATATTGCAGAGGGCCTGCGGATTGTTTCAGTACTGCTCGAACCGGCGATGCCGGCCAAGGCGCGCCAGGTGCGAGTCGATTTGGGGTTGGGGGATTATGAGTTTGCCGATATAGCTACTTGGGGTGGAGTGGAACCCGGAACCCGGATGCCCTCTGAGGCCGAGATTCTCTTTCCTAAATCGGAACCTGAAAAGTCGGCGCAGAAAGCCCCTCCGCAGAAGAAAAAACAAGGGCAGAAGAAAAAGAAAAATGAGGACTTAGAGGGTGTTATTTCGATCGACGAGTTCTTCAATGTGCAATTGCGGGTCGCTCAAGTCAAAGAGGCCGAGCAAGTCGAAAACACCGATAAATTGCTCAAGCTGACACTCGATCTGGGAGACGAAACACGGACGGTGGTCAGCGGCATCGCCCAGTGGTACAAGCCTGAGGATCTACCGGGTCGGAAGGTCGTGCTGGTAGCCAATCTCAAGCCCGCTAAATTGAGGGGGATTGTTTCGGAGGGAATGATCTTGGCGGCCGACGACGGCCGGGGCAATCTGACTCTGGTCAGCCCAGAGCGAGATATCGCACTCGGGGCGGAGGTGCGTTAAGTCGTTGGTTTTTTGCCCGTCTTCTTTTGTGTCTGCCGGGTCTGGCGGTCTGCTTTCTCTGCGCTCAGGATCTGTTCGCGGGTAGCGGTATAGAGCTTGTCTATTTTCTTGCGAGTAGCTACCAGGCTTTTGCCTTTTGCAGCGGTGATATTGTGGTCGGCGAGCAGTTCATCGAAAGTCTTTTCTAATACGGTGCGATCTTCGATTGCGGGCACCGCGGTGTGTGCCATCGCATAGGCTCCCATAAGTGCAGCTTCGGCATCGGGATTTTTCAGGTCGACTGGCAGCTTGGGGCTCTTGTGGCCGAGCTTGTTCAAGAGGCGTTCCCGGCGACTGGTGCCGGTGCGTCGCGGGTCGAAACGCATCAGTTGGTCGAGTTGTTCGCGTACCAGTTCCATCTCGCGTCCATCAAAGGCTAAGTGGTCGGCGAAATGATTAATAAAATCGACCAATTGTCTCATGTAGGCCCACTGGCCGTCGAGCCGTTGGCGATAGGCCTGAGAGATTTCCTTAGCAGCAGCGTCCTCTAATTGCAGCCGGGTGCAGACGCGGGCAAAGCGCCGACGGTCTCCATCTGCGATGATACCGCCTCGGTTGTAGACCAGCGGGAAAATATAGCGGGCGACTTCGAGTCGCTCCTCTTGTGAGAGATCGCGCAGAGCCAGCTCTTCGGCGGTGTCGGGTAGTGTGGACAGGAGCTGGTCGATTTCTTCTTTTTTGACTTTGCGCGCTTTGAGGAAGCGGCTGAGTACCCGTTCGTCTTGCGGCTCTAATTCCTCCCGATCCAATAGTGCTTTACTGAAGCCGATGATGATGCGCAGTTTGCGTGCCTGCCGGCGGTTCTTGGATAAATTGAGAACGCCGTAGATGGCTCCGCCAGCTGCAGTCAGACCAGCCGCACCGCCTACGAAAGGTACCCAGACTGGCATCGAGACCAGTCCGAGAGCATAGCCGAAACCACCCCAAAGCCCCAGGGAACTGGTCCAGATAGAGATCGCAGCCCAGGCTCCGGTAGCTAGGCCGGCGCCTCCCAGTATGCTACTGACAATTTTGGCCTGATTGCGAGTAAAAGAGCTGACAATTTTGTCGAGGGCTTCGCCTTTGGCGCCTTCTTCGATCAGGTGGGAGACGAACTGTACGGAAAGGGTTTGCAGGGCTTGGAGGCCTTTGTTGGCCATTTGCTTCAATGCTTTTTTTTTCGGCTTCGCCATGAGCAGTGCTCCCGGTGGCTGGGACCTGTTGGTTTAAGCAAGGGCTTAGGGGCGTTCCCCGGGCTTCTTGCCACAGGCTTTTCTTGATTTGCTCCAAGCGCGAGTTGAATCCTATGCGGCCCTGATTGCGCCACAACTCAGCGGCTTTGAAGAGCTGTCTAAATCTTGGCAGGGGCTACGGTGAGCCCCTTTTTGAATGCTCAACATTCTTAAGTATAGTTTGGGGGGTAGAGCGGTGCAACTGGGATTGAGAGGTCTTTGGGGTGTGAATATATTTAGTTCCAATTGCAGCAGTTTCTCAAATAGAAACGAGATGGAATAATGGACGAGATTCGCGTAGGGTTTATTGGATGTGGAGGGAATGCGAGTGGCCATGTGGGGCGAGTGCTGGATATGGGGGGGTGCCGAGTGGTTGGATTATGCGATGTGAGCAGGCAAAGCATCGAACGAGTACAGGATCGTCACAAAGAGCAGCACCCCTCACTGGTGGATGCGCCAACTTTTGCCAACTACGAGCAGATGCTTGCCGAAGTCGAGATGGATGCGGTGGAGATTTCTACTCCCCATACCTTGCACTTTGAGCAGATTATGGCCGCGTTGGACAAAGGGCTGCACGTGCTGACCGAAAAACCGATGGTGTGTTCTGTCGATCACGCGCATCAGGTTATCGAAAAGGCGAAGGAGGTCGGGAAGATTCTGATGGTCTCCTATCAGCGCCATCTGGGCGCGCAGTATCGCTATGTGCGCAACCAGATAATGGCCGGGGAATTGGGCGAGATCCAGTTCATATCGGCACTGCAGGACCAGAAGTGGTATCAGGGCACGATGGGTTTGTGGCGGCAGCAACTCGCGTTGTCAGGGGGAGGTCAACTCAACGACTCGGGGAGTCACTTGCTGGATATCATGCTGTGGATGACGGGGCTGGAAGTGGCGGAGGTTCAGGCCTATATGGAGTATTTCGAATCGGAGGTTGATATTAACTCGGCGCTCTCGATACGCTTTCGCGGTGGAGCGATGGGGACGGTCTCGGTGGTCGGCAATTCGCCGACGGGAGGAATGTGGGAGGATATCACCATCTGGGGTACCAAGGCTGTGGTCTATATCCGCCAGGGCGAGGTACTCTACAAGACGCAGCACAGCAACGAGGTTTATAAGGTGGAGAATCTGCCCGGCTCGACGACGCCCGATCAGAATTTCGTCGATGCGATTCTTGGCCGTGATGAAGTGCAGGTGCCTCCCGAGTGCGGACTGCGGGTTATTGAACTAACCGAGGCCGCCTGGGCTTCGGCCGAGAGCGGTCGGCCGGTCAAGGTCAAAAGGCGCAGGGGGCGGCGTTAGCGGATTTTGTGGATGGTGCCGTTTGTGCCGTCGACTCGGAGCAAGGTCTTGTTGCGAATCCGTTCCGTTGCCTCCTGGGTGTCGACGACACAGGGGAGGCCGTGTTCGCGGGCCAGGATTGCGGCGTGGCAGAGTTGGCCGCCCTGATTGGTGACGATGGCGGCGATTTTGGTAATGTGGGTGAGAAGTTCGGGTCGGGTCATGGCGGCGACGACGATACAGGGAAATAGGTGCGCTATGGTAGTAAAGATGATTGCTTTTGATCGCTAACTATTTACAAATAATCGCTTTAATGCCCATTATAGATTATTTCAATTAATTGCAATTGACCGCGATCACTGCCCCTTGTATATTAGCGGTTAAGCTGGGTCCGGAGGCCCAAAACCTCCGTTACCGCTATGCTGAGGCTTGAGGCTATGCGAATGAGTCGACCCGGTTTTGTCCATTGGCTATCACGTCGCGCAGAGTTGGAGTTTGCCATGAGGCGCGCCCTAATGAAAGGAGGTGGTCCATTGAGTAGTAATTGTACCGCAGGGAGGTTGATTACTTGATCAACTCCAGGTGATCGACCACCTGGTCAGGAGCATCCAGTCGCTGTGACGATTGTAGCTTCTGAGAGTACAGCCGGGCGCATCCTAGATGGGTGCGTCCGGTTTTTTTTGCTTAGGATGTTTTAGCGACAATTCGAGCAGGAGTAGAATATGGCAAGGGAGGAGTGGCGGGAACTTTTCAATGACGTTGATCTGACGGGCTGGGCGGCGACCGGAAATGCCGAGGTGCCGAGGGTTGGATTGTAGAGGGTGGGAATATAGTCTGTCTGGTAGAACAGGGCGGCTATCTCCATACGAATGGGCAAGTCGAGGACTTCGAGCTCGAAATCCAGCACCGGCACGGCCCGGATGTGAACAGCGGCGTTTTTTTCGCTGTCCGATCTGAACGACGCCAATCTCGTTTGCAAGGGGCCTTTCGTGCAGTACGCATTGAACGGT